>CALURL010000010.1 GCA_944323155.1 Candidatus Gastranaerophilales bacterium | reverse complement strand
ATGTATTATAATGATAATATAGATAACAAAAGGAGTGGAAGCATGAATATTAAGAAATATGAAGTTCGGGGGGGGGGGCAACCTCAAGGCTTAAATAGCAAGGGTTTCGCGCCTTTATTAACTCCTTCCACAATTAGTAAACGTTTCGGCTTTACTTTGGCTGAAATGATGGTTGTAATGCTTATAATGAGTATCATTATGGCGGCATTTGCACCTGTAGTCACAACGCGAAACAAAAGCGGCGACAATTCAGAGCGTTGGCGCTGGGCAAGAAACAGATCTGACATTTATTACGGGATAGCAGATACTCAAGTTGCAATGATTGGTCAGAATGAGCGTGAAGCTACCGACCCGTCAAGTAAGCTATTAATCAGTACCATAGAAGACGGTCAAAGTCATATTTTGTTCAAACATGCAACCAATGCTGGTGCCGGCACAATTTTAGGTCGTTTATACATGGATGACAAAGGTAATTATGGTTTAAGTAATTCTCAATTAAAAGGCGAACAAAATACTGCTTTTGGCTATAATACTTTAACCAACATAAGCCCGAGTGCCACGAGTGATTCCGGCAATAAAAATACCGCTATCGGTTATGAAGCATTAAAAAGCAATACTAGTGGCTATTATAATACTGCCGTTGGTGAATTAGCTTTAGCTAACAATACAAGCGGTTGGAGAAACGTCGCTATTGGTAACAGTTCCATGAAATTTAATACTACAGGTCAGGAAAATGTAGGAATAGGTCCTGATAGCTTATTTAATAATTTGAGTGGTAGTAATAACGTTGCTATAGGTCAAAGTGCTCTTACCTTAAACCAGACTGGTAATAGTAATACTGCAATCGGCTATCACGCTTTGTATAGTAACGATAACGGTTATAACAACGTTGCCATCGGCTTAAATCCTTTAGTAAATAATACAAGTGGATATTACAACATAGGCATAGGCGAACGTGCTTTAGAGGCCAATACAACGGGCATAGAGAACACAGCCGTAGGCACTTATTCATCCTTGTATACGTCTGGAAGTCATAACACAGCCTTAGGTTATGACAGTTTGCGTGACATGAGCGGGGATTATAACACTGCAGTGGGTTACCGCACAAATTTTGACGATGCCAACCATTACCATAGTGGCAGTTATTCGACCGCTATCGGTGCAAGTTCAAGTGCATTTGGCAGTTATGCAACAGCTATTGGCTCAAACTCCATCTCTAGTGGTCAATATTCAACAGCTTTGGGGTATGAATCTAAAGCTACTGGTACTTATTCAACGGCAATTGGTTATCAATCAATAGCCGATGATCAATATTCAATAGCAATGGGTTATCAATCCGAGTCCAGCGCTTTAGGCACAACCGCTATAGGCTTATATTCAGAGGCTACCGTTCAAGAGGCCATTGCTATAGGTTATGCAGTAACAGCAAGTGGCGACAGTGCAATCGCTATCGGAAGCCAAGAAACAAACCAGAACACAGCCGCCACTGGTTATGATGCTATCGCCATAGGTGATGGTGCTTATGCGAGCGGTCAATTTAGTGTAGCTTTAGGTCGTTCTCCTAGAGCTCGCGGTCAACATAATATAGCCATAGGTACCAATGCTTGTTCAAATGTCTATGGTAGTAATAAGATATGTATTGGTAATGAATCTGGACCAAGCAGTGGCTCCTCTTGGGCTTCATCTAGTGATTCTCAAGAACGTATTTTCATCGGAAGTAAGTCTAAATTTAATAATAGAGATGCTGTTTTAGAAGTTCATAACACATCAGAAACAATGAAGTCTAATGCTTGGATATATGGCGGTATAAATGCCAGTGGAGTTGTAATTAATGGCTCATTAATTGTTCGTGGTCCTATTTTTACTGCATCTCATGACAATAATACAGGTATGTGGAATCATTCTTATAACACTAGTCTTGGTATTGTAGGTCATTACGGAAGTGATCCAAACAATAGTGTAGGAGAACACTTTTTAGTTACTCGAAAACCACATACCAGCAAAGATTCTCCAGAGTCTTTTGACCCACTTCTTTATAACTC
Source organism: Candidatus Gastranaerophilales bacterium (assembly GCA_944323155.1). Classification (GTDB taxonomy): domain Bacteria; phylum Cyanobacteriota; class Vampirovibrionia; order Gastranaerophilales; family Gastranaerophilaceae; genus CALURL01. The sequence goes on along the minus strand of CALURL010000010.1, from coordinate 76,613 downwards.
ATCTGATCGTCGTCTGAAATACGTTGGCAGTGAAAACAAAAACGGCTTAGATAAAATCCGCGAATTGAAAGTGTTTAATTATACTTTTAAGAAAGATAAAAATAAAACTCCACATGTTGGTGTCATTGCCCAAGATTTACAGAAAGTCTTTCCGGATGCCGTAACTAAAGGTGAAGACGGTTTCTTGCGAATTCGTCTAGAAGATATGTTCTACGCCGCAATAAATGCAATAAAGGAACTTGCAACTCGCATGGATAGAAATGAACAAAAAATAAAACAACTTGAACAAGAAAATAAAGAGTTAAAAGCCCGTCTAGAACGTTTAGAAAAAGCGTTGAAATAAATTTCATACTAAAAAATATAAGCCATTCAGGCTTATACTTTCATTCCTTCTCCCGCAGAACATTGCGGGAGTTTTCTTTGAAAAGTTTCATTGTTGGGCAGGTATGCCCAACCTACAATTACCAAAACCTTTGAAGTTTCTCGAATATTGGCACAGGTACCTACGTGCGTAGCACCCCTCACCCGCCCTTCGGGCACCCTCTCCCATTAGGAGAGGGGATTAATTTTACTTGTTGGGGTAGAAACCCCAACCTACGAAATTTTACCAAAACCTTTAAAGGTTCTCGGATATTGACACAGGTACCTACGTGCGTAGCACCAGTATTTCAGCTAAGATATATTTTTGCAATTTCGATATCGTTTTGGGTTGTAATTTTTATGTTTTTATAACTTCCGTCCAGAATATAAACGTCTTTCCCTAAAATTTCCAGCATTCCGGCATCGTCGGTGAAATTTTGACCTGCTAGTTTTTGGTGTGCTGCTAAAATTAATTTATAATCAAATGCCTGAGGCGTTTGTGTATTATAAAGTTTTGAACGGTCAATTGTACGGATAATTTTACCGTTTACAACTTCTTTTATTGTGTCAATTGTTTTTGTTGCAACGGTTAACGATTTTTTATCTTTCACCATGTCGATTGTAAGATTAATTAAATCTGTTGAAATCATTGGTCTTGCACCATCATGGATTAATACGTAATCACATTCACTTTCTCTTAATCCGTTATATACTGACTCCTGACGCGTTTTGCCGCCTTGGATAATTTTTACTTTTTTAGAATCTTTGAATATTTCTTTTAATTCATCAATTATATTAAGATTGGCACATACAATTATTTCGTCAACATTGGATTTTTCAAATGCTTCTACAGTGTATTTAATAACTTCTTTCCCGTGAATTTTTTCTAATAATTTATTTTTGTTGCCGAAGCGGGAAGAAGTTCCGCCAGATGGAATTATTGCATTGATTTTTTTTGTAAAATCCATATTCTACTCCTTAAAATGGTTATATAATTTATTCTCAATTTGTTCAAAGGTTAAAAATTCTTTTTTGTCTGAGTAATTAATATTTACACCGGAAATATTTTTTGGTTTTAGTACTTCTCCGATTATGGTATAACCGTGTATATTTTTCAATAAATTTTCATCGACTGCTGCCACAAGCTGATAGTCTTCCCCGCCATAAAAAATCAAATCCTGCCAGTTGTCAAAAATTTTAATTTCTTGATCATAAGGAATTTTGTCAAAATCTACAGACATGACAACATTACTTGCGTTTGCAATTTGCGATAGAGCATCCATAAAACCGTCTGATGTGTCCATCATCGCATAATTTGTTTTTGCATTTTCGGCAATTTGTGTAGAAAAACAAATTTGTGCTTTAGGCATAAGATGCGCATTCACAAGAGTTTGCGGTTCTTTCTTTCCGTCAAGCAATAACTTCAGACCTGCAGCGGAGGAGCCGTGTGAGCCTGAGACAATGATTTTTTGTCCTATTTTAGCATTACTTCTTGAGGAAATTCTTCTGTTTTTAGTTGAACCTATTGCACTTACTGATATATAAATTTTTTCACTTCCTGTAATATCACCGCCAACAATTTCAACATTTTGGGCAGCCATTTTGGCACCTTCATAAAAATCTTTGACAAAGTTAATATCAATATTTTTAGGTAATGACAATGAAATTGTTAAATACGCAGGTTTAGCGCCGCTTGCACAAATATCGCTTATATTAACCATTACGGACTTATAGCCCAGTTGAAAAGGGGTTGTGTAAGAAAGTTTGAAGTGAACATCTTCAACAAGACTGTCCTGTGAAATTACAACTCCAAGGTCTTTAAGATATGCGCAATCGTCGCCGATATATTTCGAGTTAAGTGTATTTTTGATAGTTTGTAAAAATTCTTTTTCTTTCATTAGTCTAAATCATGTTCGATTAGGGTTACGAATTCTTGAACGAGTGCGGCGTTCCATTTTTTGCCTGAATCTTGTTTTATAATATCAAGAGCTTCTCTCGGGCTGAGTTCTGAGCGGTAAGTTCTTTGTTCTGTCAAAGCGAAATATGCATCAACTATAAGCACAATTTGTGATGTCATTGGAATTTCTTCTTTTGAAATTCTTCCTGGATATCCTGTTCCGTCCCAGTTTTCGTGGTGATGTTCAACAATTGGGATTACATCTTGAATGTAGGATATTGGTTTTAAGATTTCTCTTGCTGCAATTAGCGGGTGTTCTTTTATATGATTTTTTTCTTCTTCCGTAAGCGGTGTTGCCTTTTGCAAAAGTTCCGGCGGAAGCATCAGGTTGCCGATATCATACAGAAGCATTGCAATTCTTAGATTATCAATATCTGATTTCGGTAAGTCAAAGCGTTTGGCAAGGCTTGTGGCGATTTGAACTTTTGATTTTATAGCGCCTTTTGAATGGAGAGGGTTGTAAGTTTGCGTGAGTGTATCTGCAACCGCATAAAGTGCTTCTTTTGGCATCTGGCTGTTTGCTTCTGCATTTTTTAGTTTATCACACAAATCTTGTGACATTTCCTGTGAAATTGGAATATTATGTTTTGAAAGAATATCAACAAATGTATTAATTGCGATTTCCTGCCAGCTTGTTTCATTAATCGGTTTTGCAAGTGTAACACGGTTTCTGCCGTCGCGTTTTGACTGATACATTGCCTGATCGGTAAGTTCAAGTACTTCTTCAATGTTATCGGAGTGCTCAAGAAATGTTGCAACCCCTATACTTGCCGTTACATGACCTATTGTGTCAAGTTCGGTTTCTTCTATGGTTTTTCGAATTCTTTCTGCTGCAGTCATTGCGCCGTCAGAATCTACGCCGGGTAAGATAAGGTTAAATTCTTCACCGCCCATTCTCGCCGCAATATCTATTGAGCGGGCATTCTTTTTCAAAACATTTGCAACTGTTTTTATTGCAAGATCGCCGTATGCGTGTCCATATTTGTCGTTAATTTGTTTCAAAAAGTCTAAATCTAATCCGATAATACTGAAAGGCTGTTGTTGACGTTGCGCACGGGTAACTTCTTTTTTCAGGTATTCTTCAAAATATCTTCTGTTGTACAATCCGGTGAGTCCGTCTGTAATTGCCTGTGATTTTACTGCTTCAAAAAGATCTGCGATTGTTATTGCCATTTCTATTTGTTGAGCAAACATTGTTAAAAATGTTACTTCACCATCTGTAAGTTCTTTTCTTTCTGAAAAAACATTAAACCATCCGAAGTGTTTGTTTCTGGAATATAGCGGAACTGTAATTATTGATTTGCTCGGGCTGCCGTCAACAATTTCTTTTATAATTTCATCCGAAACGTCAGGTGCAACAGATTTTAGAGTTCCTCCGATATCTGTTGTCTGTAAAATTTGTTTTGCTTTTAAGGTTTCTGCGTAAATACTATTCGGGGCATACACTAACCTTCGTGTTTGAATTGGTTTTGTAATCATTTTGCTTACGCGTTTTATTGAAATATCATTGGATTGGGCAATAACCATAAGGTATTCGCCTTTTTCATCTTCAAATTTTTGCAAGATATTACAGTGCATATACCCGAGTTCACCCTGAATACTGTTTACTATGGTTTCAAGCACACTTTGAAGCGGTTTTGCAGCATTCATCATATCAAGTATGTGTTGAAGTGTAAGCATTCGTTTATTTGCGATATTAAGTTCTGTTGTTCTTTGTTGAATTTCTTTTTCTAGTTGAATATTTCTTTCGTAAACTTCAAGATAATCCTGTTTTCCTCCATAGATACTGCTTTCTACTTCGGAAATCATCATCTTTAGTTCTTTTATTCTGTCAAAGAAACTCAACTTTTACTCCTGTTTATATGCAGTTACATCGCGTATGTTCTTATTATACAACATTTTCACTAAATTTAAATACCTTATTTACAATATTTATAATTTCCTGCGGTGTCGGGTGTTTAAGACAAGTATCTTTGTCATTTAACTTAGGGCAATTTCTTGTAAAACAAGGCTGGCAATCGAGCTTACCATTTACGGCAAAATATTTTTCAGAATTTCCATATGGGCCGAAAAGGCTTGGCGGTGTGCATGTAAATATTGCAATTACAGCAGGTTTTCCGGTTGCCCAGGCAACATGAGCGCTTCCGGAATCCGGTGCCATTACCAAATTTGCACGCGAAAATACTTCTTTTAATTCTTTAACATTTGTTTTGCCTGCAAGGTTAAGATGTTTGTCACCGCTTATGTATGAGATTAACTCTTTATCATTTTCTGTGCCGGTAAATACAAGTGAACATTTATCCTCAAGATATTTTACAACCTGTTTCCAATTATCTTTGTCCCAATGCTTTAATCTCCACGTTGTTGCAGGAGATATGACAACGACTGGTTTTGATTTATCAAGGTTTTCAAGAAGTTTATCCACTTTTTCAACAATTTCTTTTGTCGACGGCGGTAGTGTAAATTCCACTCCATCAGGCTCTATACCGAGATATCTTAAAAATGCATAATTCATTTCGACAGCGTGAACAGAAAAGTCTGATTTATACGGATTTGGAATATGTTCATTGCCGCCAAAATCTGCAAATTCTCGTGCTCCTTTAATCGTTATTCTTCGTTTTGCGCCGCAGGTTAGCATCCAGTATAAGCTTTTAAACATTTGCTGGCAATCAATTGCAATATCATATTTTTCTTTTCGAACTTCTTTTAGAATGGATAAAAATTCCAAAAAATTTGATATTGAAAAACCTTTTTTCTTCCATTTTTGAAGCGGACAAAGGTAAGCATGGTCAACGCTTGGATTATCTTTTACAATATCAATTCCTTTTTCTGAAACAATCCAGCCGACTTCATAACCGTTTTTCTTTAACTGCTTTGCCATTGGCACTGTAAAGATTACATCCCCGAGAGATGAAAGACGAATTATAAGAACTTTTTTCTTTTTATCAGTCATTTTACCAGCCTCTGTCCTCAAGAAATGCTGCGCCTATAACGCCTGAAAAGTCTCCTAATGCAGCTTTTTTGAACTCTATTTTTTCAGCCGGAACAGGCAAAGATTTCGCACGGGCTTTTTTTATTGTTTTTTCATAAAAATAGTCTACCGCATTGATTAAGCCGCCTCCAAGAACAACTAATTCAGGATTTATAAAATTTATAATACTTGCAATTCCGCCTGAAAGATATTCTGATGCCTCTGTTACACATTGCATTACAAGTTCATCTTCCCGCTCTATAGATTTTCTTATCATGCTTGATGTAATTGATTTTCCTGGTTCAAGGTATTCAAGAATACAAGATTTACGCCCTTTTTTTAAAGCTCCTTCAATTCTTCTTTCTATAGCTGAACGTGAGGCGTATGCTTCCAGACACCCGTGAGCTCCGCAGGCACACTGACGCCCGTTTAAATCAACTATCATATGCCCGATTTCGCCGGCTGTTCCTGTTGCACCGGTTATGATTTTACCGTCTTTAACTATACAGGAGCCGACACCTGTACCGACAAATATACATACAAAATCTTTACAGCCTTTTGCTGAACCAAATTTCATTTCTCCAATCGTTGCAATTTCTACATCGTTGCCCAAAAATACAGGGATATCAAAGTGTTTTTGCAAAAGTCCTTTTATATCTAAGTCGTAACAATCCAAATTCGGAGCAGCGATTAGAATTCCGTTTTTTCTATCGTTTTGCCCCGCAGAGCCGACCCCAATTGAACTTATTTCATCAAGAGTTTTTCCACTTTCTGCAATAAGTTCTTCCACACTATCAATCATTTTTTTTATAATGTTTTTAGGACCTTTTTCTTTTTTTGTTTTCTTTTTTACATGCGAAATTACTTCTCCGGTTTCTCTATTTATAAGAGCCGTTAGTATTTTTGTCCCGCCTAAATCTATTCCGATTGAAAACTTCTTCATATACAAGTATTATATATAAAAAAATCTTTTTTTACCAGTACAAATTCACATTTGCAAATTGTTTAAAAATCTGCTAGCATATTTATTATAAGGGGAGAATTTTATGAAAATATTAAACAAACTTTTTCTGATTTTATGTTGTTCTGTCTTGACCTGCCAAACTGCTTTTTCTGCTGATGTTTGGCTTAACGATTCAAGAAAACTTTTTGAGAACAACGCTGCTATTATATATGAAATTAACCTTAGAACATTTAATGCACAGGATGCAAATAAAAATGGAATTATAGATTTTGACGAGGGTGAGGAAAGCGGAACTTTTTTAAATGCTGTTGCAAAACTTGATGAATTAAAGCTTAAAGGTATTAACATGATTCATGTAATGCCTGTTACTCCTGTTGGTAAAACAAAAGCTTTAGGAACCGCAGGCTCTTTGTATGCAGCTTCAAGTTTTAATACTTTAAATCCTCAATTGAAAAGTGAAAAAAGTGCGCTTACTATAGATGAGCAGGCAATGAAATTTATTGCGGAAGCTCATAAACGTGATATGCGTGTTATTATAGATTTGCCTTCTTGCGGAGCTTATGATTTATATCTTCAAAGACCTGAGTTATTTGTAAAAGATAGATCCGGACAGCCTGTTGTACCTTCTGACTGGACAGATGTAAGACTATTGAATGCAGGTACTGAATTTAGCATTAATAGAGACGTTTATAATCTATACAAAGAATTTGTTGACATGGTTATAAATTTAGGAGCTGATGGTATACGTGCAGATGTTGCTACTTCAAAGCCTGCCGCGTTTTGGAAGGAATTAATTTCGTACTCACGCAAAAAAGACCCGCAATTTTTATGGCTTGCAGAAGCATCTGAAGCCTGGACTGAACCGGTTGCTGCAGGAGCTGTTTTTACTCCTTATAACAAACTTCTTGAAGCCGGGTTTGATGCATATTACGGAAACTTTTTTGAACTTAAAAACTGGAAAACTCCTAAAGATTTATATAATAGTATAACTAATGCAATTAATTTACAGAAAAGTTATGCAACACCTAAGTCTGTAATTGGAAGTTTTACAACTCATGATGAATTAAGTCCGATGTTAATTAACGGTCAGAATTTCAGTGAAATGATTATATGGCTCAATGCAACTTTGCCGATTAATTCATACTTTGTTGACGGATTTGATACCGGCGACAATTATATTTATAACTGGGCTAATAAAAAAGCTATAAAAACTTATACTGACGATGATTATTATTTTGTTCACCGCGGGAAAATGGATATTTTCAATTTTTCTCGTTCTTTACAAGGCAACAACAAGTCTTTGCGTGATAATTTTGTTATTGCTAACGGTTTTAAAAAGACATTTGCGTCTATTATGGCAAGGGGAAAATTTATTATCTTGAAATCTGATAAGCCAAATATTTTTTCTTATGCAATGGCGTATAATGGCAAAACTATAATTGTTATTGGAAACCTTGATTATAGAGATTATTCGGATGTTACAATAAAAGTTCCTGGAATTAAAAACGAAAATATTGTTATTCCAGTTAAGATTAAAAGTATTCCGGTTATTGACAAAGGAAAGATTACAGAAAAAATTATGCCTGGTGAAATTCAGGTTCTTGTTGTAAATGATTTGGAATTAAAGTAGATTATTAATTAAAATCTAGAAAAACGCGGATATTAATAACCGCGTTTTTTCTTTCTGTTTGAATCACCACCGGAATTACTCCTTGAGTAATAGTTGTTAAATCCTATACGTTGTGTCTCAACTTTGTTTATAATTTTTCTGGTTAATTCATAGTTATGTTTTTTGACGTTATTTGTAGCGCTTTGTGCTTGCTGCTGTTCTGTGTTATTGTTTTGTAGGAATTGGCTTGCAACATTCATTCCTGCGCCTATACCTTGTGCAACTTTTTCTATTGTATCCCAGGTATTTGATTTGTTATTTGATGTTGCATCTGCGATTGCTTTATCAAGAGAATCTGTATTTGTTAAAGCTTCATTTTTATTTGCTTCAGCAGTGTTTCTAATAATGTCCCTTGATGGATCTTTAACTTCTCCTGTTGGAGCTTCTTGTGCGGCTGATGTATCTTGTGTAGAAGTTTCAGGTAAAACTTCTGCTTTATTAGCTTCTGCCGCTGCTTTTATAATATCTCTTGACGGATCTTTTACATCTTGTGATGGACCTTGATTTGTTTCAGTTGCTGCATTTGCTTTTATTTCTTCAACTTCATTTGTGGTTGCTTGTGTATTTTGTTCGGAATTTGCTATTTCAACTTCTGCTTGTGGAGTTTTTTCTGCAATTGTTTCAGGGGCATTCTTATTGTCTGTAGAATTTGTATTTTCGTTTTGCGCATTTTTAATTTCGTTGAGTTCTTTGGTGTTTTCCTGAGTGTTATTTTCTGCGTTGTCTTGTTTATTTTCAGTTTCAGTTTTTTCTGTTTTGTTATCTGCTTTTGCGGCTTTTTTATTTGAAATTTTATCTCCAATAGAAGCTATAGCACCGACTGTAGACAAGCCCATTCCGACATAATTTAATATTTGTGTAAGAGCTGTGTCGCCGTCTTTGCCTGCCCATTCGCGGCCTGTTGAAATCATTTCACTTGATGCACCAAGTAAAGTTCCGCTTGCACCTGCAATTTTAGCTGTTTTAGCAAGAGTTCCTGCGGTGTTGCCAACTTCTGAGAAGTTTTGAATACCTCCTGTAACAGCAGCGGCTGCACCTGTGATTGCAGAAATTGAACTTAATAACATTCCTGCATCTTTGCCTTGAACCTGTCTTACAGAAGCGCCGACTTTTGCGGCTGAATTGATTACATTCAAGCTTGCGGTTGCTGTGCCTAGTGCTGATTTTGCAGCGCCGCCTGCACCCATTGCGGCTGTTGTTGCTGTCATGATTGTTGTGCCGAGGGTTATGAATGCTGATTTTATATCGCCGTGTGCTGCGTATATTGTAGCTTTTGTTAAACCACAGGCCAGTGTTCCTTTTAAGCCGATGTTTACAAGTATTGCACCTGCAGCTGCTGTCCAAGGAATTGCCATCATTACTGTTCCTATAGAGGTTGTTAGATTGAATACTGATTCTAAAACCCCTACTATGGATACTTGTTTTTGTAATTTTGTTTGTTTTTCTTGTTCTGCCTGTAATCTTTCGTTGGATTTCTTCTCTTTTAATTTTGTTGTCTTTTGGAATTTCTTGTCTGTTGTTTTAATATCTTTATTTAATTTAGTGACAGTAGTTCTATTTTTGTCTACTTTTCGGTTATTGATGTTGAACTGAGTGCCTATGTTATTAAGATTAAGGCTGTTTTCTTCAATTTTTTCAATTTTTTCTGTTATTCCGCCGGCAGGTGTACCAAAGCTTGCGGTTGCACCAACTGCTGTTGATGGCGCTGTCGTTTGATCTTCTTGAGCTGCACCTGGCATTTGTTGATTTTGCTGCTGTTGTTGAGCGGATTTTGCTTCTTCTATTAATGTATCGTTTTCTGCATTAATTGTGTCATATTGAGCAATCATTTCTGTTTGTTTTTGCTCAATTTTTGTTGTTTCTTTTTGAATTTGAAGCATTTGTTTTACTTGCTTCTTTATTTTCTTTTGAAGGGCTTTTTCTTCTTTTTCAAGTTCTTTTTCTGTTTTTTGTTCGTCTTTTATAACATCTTTTGTTTCTTTGTTGCCTTCTTTGGTTTCCTCATCAATGTTATCGACTTCTTTTTGACCGTCTTTTGCGGCGTCTTTGGCATTACCTTTATTTATGTTGATGGTTTCTTCTTCATCATCATTAGAATTTTTCTTTTTATTGTCAGTTTGAGAAGCTGTTGTTATAACTTCACCTTCTCCTTTCGTTGGTGCAGCTGTGCCTTTTGAGCCTGAAACTGTTCCGTCTGAAGGAACTGATAAAGCCTCTGTTGTTGCGCTATTTGCTTTGTCTAAACTGCGATTTGCCTTTTGAATATCTGTTTGTTCTGATTTTTGTTTGTTGTTTTCTTGTTCTTGACCATTTTGGATTTGTTGATTTTGAACCTCAAGAGATGTATCTTCTGTAGAATCTGTATTTTCTTCCTCAGAAGATTTCGCGATAGAAAGCGGCTGCTGAATATCAAGTATAGTAGCAATTTCATTCAATGTAATGAGGGTATCGTTTGAGAATTGTTCTGTTTGAGTACCAACTTTGACGGCTTCCTGGGCTGTTTTCTTACCCAGTGCCATAGCAATCATCATTCCGATAACGCCAATTTCTTGCGTAACAATATTACTTGTTGCTTTATAGGAATTTGAACCTGTAAAATCAACGAGCTGATTACCTAAATCCTTTGTATCAAAACCTATTGTTGCACCTTTTTGTGAAAGGGCATCAATTTCCTTTAAGGATTTTGTTATCTCATCTATATCATCAGCAGAGTTATTTAATAATGATTTATTTTCTTGAGTCTGCTCTTCAAAAAGCTGGCTTAATTCTTCATATCTATTTGCCTCTGCTGTTGTTAATTTATCACCTTTATCTACTTTATTTTTAAGAGTTTGCCATTCTTCTGCTATTTCTTTTAATTTTTCAAGTCCATTTTTTTGTCTGTTAAGAAATGTTTCTTTTGCGCTGCTTGCTTCATCAGCGATTGGAGTTAATTCTCCGATTGCCTGATTAATTTGTTCTTTCTTTTCTTCACACAAATCTATTTTGGCACTTGCTTTAGCAACAAGTTCAAAAAATGAAGCTTTTTTAGTTGCTGTATCATCAGTATTTTGAACTTCATTTCCATCTTGTATAGCTTGTTCTTGTTCTGCTTCGTTTAGTTCAATTTGATAAGTTGTAGCATCTGTATCTTGTGCAGCATGTGCCATTTCTAAAACTTCTTTTGGAATTTCTACACCATTTTCTTCCATTTGAAGAATTTCTTCATATGAATACTGTGCCCACATTGGATCAGTAATTTCACCGTATTTTTTTGCTGTGCCTTCCATCATGGCAATACGTTCATTAGCTCTATTCTTGTAAGCTTGAGCTTGAGCCTGAGTCTGGATAGTTACGGAATTAGGATTTGTACGGCCAGGATCTGCTATACCCTGCTCGTCATAAAATTCTTTTCTTAGTTCTGAAATCCTTTTAAATTCCATAAGCCTTTTAAATTCCTTGTAACTGTTGCTAAGACATACCTGTCCCTATGGTTTATAAGTCGGCAAATTCAGGAAAAAACTTTAATGAAATTCGTTATACAGCAGGCATTAAATACAAAAAACTGTGTTATCTCTTGGTATTAGAGGATAACACAGCTTAATAATACTTAATATAATTTTATAAATTATAAATGTTTTTCTATATTAGAAACAATTGTAGATTTAGGCATTAAACCTACTAATCTTTCAAGAGCTTTTCCGTTTTTGAAAACTAAAAGGCTTGGAAGACCGCTAATTGCATAATTTTGTGCGGTTTTAAGGTTTTCATCTGTATTAACTTTTACAAATTTAACTTTTCCTTCAAATTCAGAAGCAACTTCATCCAAAATAGGGCCTAATTTTCTGCAAGGCCCGCACCATGGTGCCCAGAAATCTACTACTACAGGCTGTTCAGAATTTAGAACTTCTGCTTCAAAACTAGCGTCATTAATATCAATTGCGTTAGACATAATTTCTCCTTAACTTTTTAGAACGGTTTTATTTTAGCACAGAAAAATTTTTTGTGCTATCATCTTAATAGAACTCTATAGGATAAGAAAATGGCTAGGAAAAAAATAATAGAAATTGTTCTGGATACAGAAACAACGGGATTAGATTTTACAAAAGAAAAGATGGTTGAATTCGCTGCTGTAAGATTGGAAAACGGCAAGATAAAAGATGAATTTCAAACTTTGATTAATCCCGAACAACATATAAGAAAATCAAGTATTGCAATTCATGGCATAACACCTGAAATGGTTGCAGATGCGCCTACGGAGGCTGAAGCAATGCCTAAAATTCTTGAATTTATCGGCGATTATCCTATAGTTGCTCACAATTGTATTTTTGACTATTCATTTTTGAATGAAGCTTCTTTGAGAACTTGCGGCAAGGAAATTAATAATGCAAGAATAGATTCACAGCAGATGTTTAAAGAAGTTTTTCCTGATTTGCCGGCTCACGGACTTGATGCTTTGACGCAAAAATTCCATGTTGAACTTAAAAATCACCACCGCGCTATGGCTGATACTATGGGACTTGCATTGTGTTATCCGGAACTTAAAAAATTGTATCTTCAAAAATATGATTGGGAAATGAAACAGCTTGATAATGTTGAGTATTTATTTGAAAGATTCTTGAGAATTCAAAATACAATAACGACATTGCAATCAGAATTGCAGGATTTGAAATCTGTATTTAAACTATATTTTGAGCAGGGCGGTCAACCTATTACATCGCAGACTGGCGAAACTCTTGTTTATAATTCAAAACAAACTTTCGGATATGATTTGCACCAGATTAAAGATGTTTTAGAAGAAGTTGGTGCATTTGATAAAGCAGTTAAATTAAATACAGGTTTTGTAGACAGACTTGTTGGCGGGTGCAGACTTGATGAAGAAAAAAGAGAACTTATTAAAGATGCACGTCAAGAAATTACAGAGACACGTAATATACAGATTATAAAAGCAGGAAAGTAGAAATTATGTTAAATAAATTAGCTCAATTTTTTAAAGAACCGCCTGTAAAAGAGACAATTCAGGATAAAGAGCAGGTTAAAGCTATGTATTCTCACTGGAGATTGAGAATATTTTATGCTTGTTTTATAGGCTATACAGTATTTTATCTTTGTAAGAAAAATATTGCTGTTGCATTACCAGGTCTTAGTCAGGAATACGGTTATACAAATACCGAACTCGGTTTGCTGGGAAGTTCTTTGTACCTTACATATGGGATTGGAAAATTTGTAAACGGAGTTTTAGCAGACGGATCAGATGTCAGAAAGTTTTTACCTACGGCTTTGATTATGACAGCAATCGCAAACTTGTGTTTTGGCTTGTCCGCGGTATTTATAACTCCTGGAGAAGTTTCATTCTTTGGATTACCGACAAATACAATTTTACTCTGGTTGTTTGTGTTTTTCTGGGGCGCAAGCGGATGGTTTCAATCAGCAGGTTTTCCGGCTGTTGCTAAAAGTTTAACATACTGGTATTCTAATTCTGAGAGGGGAACAAAATGGTCTTTATGGTCTTGTTCTCATCAGGTTGGAACGTTTTTAAGCGTTATAGTTTCAGGTTTTTTAGTTGCTCATTGGGGCTGGAAAATGGCTTTCTTTGTACCTGGAACTCTTGCAATTCTTGTTGCAATATGGTTATTTGACAGATTACGTGACAGACCGCAGTCTTTAGGACTTCCGGATATCGAAACCTACAACAATGAACCTTCTGCAAAGAAAGATAATTCAGAAGAAGATAACAGGTCTTATGTGGAAATTTTTAAACAAAATATTTTGTATAACAAAACAATTTGGCTTTTGGCTATAGCTTATATTTTTGTATATATTATCAGGTTTGGCGCAGAAGACTGGATGATTAAATATTTAAGCGAGGCAAAACACAATTCTTTAGAACTTGCGGCTATGAAGTTGAGTTCATTACCGCTAGTCGGGATTGCTGGTACTATTTGTGCCGGATTGATTTCTGATAAAATCTTTAAAGGTCAGAGAGCGCCTGTTAATTTAATTTATCTTGCAGGTGTTGTTGTTTGTCTGTTGTTGTTGAAATTTAATACAATAAGCAATATAGATTTTATTTTAATCGGGCTTTTGGGTGCATTCACATATGGTCCTCAGATGATGATAGGAGGTTTGTGCGCAGTTGAATCAAGTTCTAAAAAAGTCGCATCAGCAGCAACCGGCTTTACGGGAACATTCGGCTACATCGGGGCTGTCCTTTCATCAACCGGAACAGGTTTTATGGTTGACAAATTCGGCTGGAACGGAGCTATTGTGTTCTGGGTATTCTCTGCTGTTGTGTGTTTAGCTATATGTACGGTAATTATGCTGGATGAAAGAAAAGCAAAACAAAAGTAATATTTATGAGATTGAAGAAGAAATAAAAGCCTCTTATAATTTATAAGTGGCTTTTTTATACTTTTTGCGGAATTGTAAACCAGAATGTGCTTCCATGGTGCAGTCTTGATTTGAACTTAATATCACCTCCGTGAGCCTTTGCAATAGTTTTGCAAATCGCAAGTCCGACACCCGAACCCTGCTGGCGTTTAAGCTGATTTCTGTTTACCTGTGAAAAGAAGTTGAATATTACCCCACTGTCTTTTTTGCTTATGCCGTCACCATTATCTTTTATTTCAAAAACAAATTCTTTATGTTCGTTTATGTAAGTTACTATAGTTATAATCCCGCCTGTATGGCTGAATTTTATTGCATTTGAAATCAGATTATAAATTAGCTGTTGAAAACGTTTTAAATCCGCCGAAATTTCAACGTCAGATAATGTATAATTAAATTCAAGATTCTTTTCCAATCTAATTTCCTCAAAACTCCAAATAATATCAGTGATAATTTCTTTTGGGCGGAATTTTTGATATCTTAACTCCATAGGTGCAGATTCTGCTCTTGATAAATCAAGAGTGTCCTGAATTAAACTCAATAAAAATCTTGAACTTTTTGAAATGTTATCTATGTATTTGTAATTTTCATTTTCAAGAGATTTACTTTTGAGTATATCTGAAAAGCCAATAATCGAATTTAGAGGCGTTTTGAATTCATGTGAAATACTTGCCAGAAATTCCACCCGCTCTTTCATAGATCTTGCTTTATCTTCGTAAAGTGATATGATTTCAAGACGGGAATTTATATTTTCAATAATTATACCTACAATGTCCTTAAATTCATCATGAAAGCTATCTTTTCTCCCAATCAAAGCTATATAACCAAGAAGATTTTCTCTGTAAATTATAGGTTCAATAATTCTGTCATTTTTCGATGTAGAATAAAAATAATCCAGAGCATCTTCAGCTTCAAAGTTGCTTGTGAGAAGTTCTGAACTTATAACATGAATATTTTCAACTTCCTCTTTTAAACTTAAATTTTTTTCATATGAGGGTGCGTAGTGGAACTTTTTTAATTCTGTTTTACTTGTCGCAGGATTTACCAAACAAATCCAGCAGGCAAGAGCATCAGTTATATTCAAAAGTTCTACAATAACTTCTTTGCTTAAATCTTTATATGTCTTTAATGTGTGTAACTTTTTTAAAAATTTATAAACTGGTTTAATATTATTAATATTGTTCATTGTATAATTATAATATGAACAAAAAATTATTTGTAATATCAGGCTCATCAGGCGTCGGAAAAGGTACAGTTATAGGCGGCTTTTTAAAAAGAAATCCGCAATTTACTTTGTCAATTTCTTGCACAACAAGAAAAATGCGTCCGGGAGAAGTTGACGGCGTTAACTATTTTTTTCTCTCGAAAGATGAGTTTAAAGATTGTATAGAAAATAACAAATTCCTTGAATGGGCAGAGTTTGCAGGTAATTATTACGGCACAAAGCAAAAATATATTCATCAATGTCTTGAAGAAGGTAAAAATTTAATTCTTGAAATTGACACTCAAGGTGCAATTCAGGTTAAACAAAAAATGCCTGAAGCTGTTTTGATATTTATTGCACCGCCGTCATTTGAAATTCTAGAAAAGCGTTTGCGCGGACGACACACCGAGGATGAAGAAACTATTCAGAAACGCCTCGAGGCTGTGAAAAAGGAACTTGAAAGAGCCGAAAATTTTGACTATAAAGTTATTAACGATGATGTAGACAGAGCAATTCAAAACCTTGAAGATATAATTAAAGGAGAATTGGCATAATGCTTAGCGGAAAAAATATTTTGGTTTGTATAACAGGTGGAATTGCGGCTTATAAAACCTGCGAATTAATCAGAATGTACAAACGCGCTAATGCTAATGTAAGAGTTATTTGTACGCCTAATGCGTTGAATTTTGTGACAAAGCTTACTTTACAAAACCTTAGCCAGAACGAGGTTGGCATAGAAGAATTCGATGTTAAAGATTTTAAGCCGGAACATATCTCTTACGCTGATGAAGCTGATATTATGGTGATTTGTCCTGCAACGGCAAATACTATTTCAAAAATCACGAATGGAATTTGTGATAATCTTTTAACATCAGTTGCTGCTGCTTTTTCAAAGCCGGTAATCTTTGCCCCTGCAATGAATACAAATATGCTTAATAATGTATTTATTAAAGAAAATATAAATAAACTTCATAAAAATCCTGATTATTACATCGTTGAGCCGGAAAGCGGATTTCTTGCCTGCGGGACAGAAGGTAAAGGGCGTCTTGCGGCTTTAGACAAAATTTTTGACAAAACTGTAGAAGTTTTAAAATTAACAAGTGATGTACAAGAAAAATTTTTGTCAGGTAAAAAAGTAATTGTAACTGCCGGAGGTACAATTGAGGATATTGATCCCGTAAGATATATTTCGAATTATTCTTCAGGGAAAATGGGGCTTGCACTTGCAAATGCCTGCTATAATTCCGGCGCACAGGTTGTGCTTATTACTACAAAAGATTTTGATTGCCCATATAGAGTTATAAAGGTAAAATCTGCAATTGATATGTTGAAAGTTGTAGAAAATGAATTTGTAGATACTGATTATATTTTTATGGCTGCAGCAGTTGCTGATTATAGGGTTAAAGATATTTCAAAACAAAAGATTAAGAAAACTTCTGATGATGAAATTACGTTAAAATTGGTCAAAAATCCTGATATCTTGAAAGAAATTTCATCAAGAAAAAAACATCAGACAGTTGTTGGTTTTTGCGCGGAAAGTGAAAATCTAATTGAAAATGCAAAAGACAAAATTAAAAGAAAAGGTTGTGATTTTTTGATTGCTAATGATATTTCAAGAAAAGATATCGGGTTTTCAAGTGATTACAATGAGGTTTACATAATAAATAAAGATCTTGATGTAACAAAAATCAGCCGCCAGGAAAAATCACTTTTAGCAACAAGAATTATCGAGGAACTTAATGCTCAAACAAGACGTGTACAAGCAAATTAACGATTTTGCGCCATACAATACTGCAGAAAAATGGGATTGCTCAGGCTGGATTGTTGATAACTCAAAAAAATCTGTTGAGAAAGTTATGCTTTGTCTGACTGTGACTGATGATATTGTAGAACAGGCAGAAAAATCCGGCTGTGATTTAATTCTTTCGCACCATCCGCTGTTTTTTGTGCCTTTAAAGTATAAAGATATAAATATTCTTTGTGCACATACAAATCTTGATAAAGCAATAGGCGGTACAACAGACACTTTGATTGAAAAACTTGGCTTGAGTGAATATCAGGAAGCTATTCCTTCAATATTTGAAACAGAGGCCGATGAATTTGTAAGATATGTAAATCTTGAAAAAACTTTAAATATAAATGATTTTATAAAATTGCTGCATTTTATATCACCGAATTTGCGATATGTAAATAATAATGGGGTGAAAACAATTAAAAAAATAGCGTTCTGTGCCGGAAGCGGTTCTGAATTTATAAATGATGCATATTTAAAAAGTGCTGATGCTTACGTTACAGGTGATATGAAATTTCATACCGCATTAGAAAGTCCTATAGTAGTTTTTGATATCGGGCATTTTGAAAGTGAAATTTTAATTCTTGATGTTTTCAAAAAATTATTACCAAAAATTTATTTTGAAGTCGCAGATGAAAAATCCCCATTTATTTACCATGGGTAATCCCTGCTGATTTCCCAGCCATCCATCATAATTAATGCTCCACACCATTGGCCGCCCTGATCCTTATTGCAAGCATGGATATTATTTCCAGTTATAATATTTCTGTCGAAATCGCCAAATTGTTGATAGCCATATCCAAAATCTTTATATCCAAAAGGAATTAATCCGTATTTATAATGTATTGCAAAAGGAAAGTAATCTTTGCCGCAAGTATTTGGTCCTTTTAATCCATTTATATCTATCGCAACAAATTTTCCGTTGCTAATATAATTGGTATCCGATACTATAACAGATGAACCATCAGCCAAAACTCCAATATAAGAAAGTTTTGTACAATAGTTTTCAGTGCAAGGATTTCCGTTTATCAGATAGTAAGTTAAATTAGAATCTTTTATGGTAACCTTTTTAATAGTCATGAATTTGGAAAGATAAGTGTTAAAAAAGTTTTCCCCATTTAATGCGTAGATCCAGTATTCTTTATCTCCATTCTGCAGTTCAGATAATCTTATAGCTTCGGCAAGCCTTGTATATGATTTTTTTAATTGTGTAGCAGCTTTTTTCTTTTGATAATTAGCGATTACTGTCGGAAGTATAAGTGCTGCAACAATTCCAATTATGCCTAAAGTAATTAAAATTTCTGCCAAAGTAAAAGCTTTTTCTTTATACATAAAGATATTCGTCATAATTATAATAATAACATAAATAATTACTATTGTAAATATTTTGTTTATAAAAATCTCTTTTATGTGCCAACTAAATTATTTAAAATTATAATTATGAATAAAGATTTCGGTTATATATTAGGAGCTAATATCAGGGCTGAAAGGTTACGACGCCATTATACTCAGGATAACCTCGCAGAACTTCTTGATATGAGTATAAATTATGTAGGTAAGCTTGAGCGTGGTGTAATAATTCCCAGTGCTCTTGTTATTTATAAGCTTTCTAAGATACTACGAGTTGATATAAATGATTTTTTCAAGGAAATAGAAAGTTAAAAAAATATTGACAATCAAGATTTAGCGAATACAATAAAAAACGTAGCCGATAATGGGGCGTCGCCAAGTGGTAAGGCACCTGGTTTTGGTCCAGGCATTCGGAGGTTCGAATCCTTCCGCCCCAGCCATTCAAAGCAGGTTTGAAATAATCAAACCTGTTTTTATATATTTTAATGTCCAGTTTAAGAACGCCACATCACACAATTCCCAACAGCTAATATTTAGTGTTGTTGGGTAGTATGCACAACCGACAAAAACAATTTACCTAAAATAATCAAACTGGTACATATGGCTTCTTTAATACTGTATCATTATTGATTTTATTTATCTCTTGTAAAATAGCAAAAAAATTTTTGTTTGTTTTTTCTAAATTGTAGCATAACTGGAGGAAATAATACGATGAATTTAGCAATCAGCCGCAATAATAACCAAAATGTTACATTTGGAAGGTTTATAAAGATTAAAGATGCTAATCATAAATTGAAAGCCTTCAAGAGTCTTTTGAATGAACGCACTGATGATATTCTTTCTATAAAGGTTAAAAAGCCAGATAATAAATATGAGTTATATATATTTAGTGAAAATGATTGTGATGAATTATTAGAATTAACTAAAAAAGTTCCATTTGCAGAACTGCGCAATAACATAGAAACGTATTTCGCTAAAAAGCCGAAAGAAATGAGTTTAAAAAAAGCAAAAAAACTTCTGCTTAATGCATAAACTTATAATTGTAAAATTTATTCAGAAACTGCTAATTGATCAGCAAGTTTTAGAGGATTTATATCAATATCTTTTTTGAGTTCATCTAGAAACTCTTGTCTATACATGTGCCCGAGGTGTGAGCCGTGATCAAATAAAACTGCCTTTTTCCCGCAGCATTGTTTTAATTGTTTTAGAAGATTTTCATTCACAAGGTAATCGTCAAGAGTATGGTAGATTTTGTAATTTTTACCATTAAGCAGATAATCGTCAAGTGATAATAAACTTGTAGCTTCTTCTAATTCTGATAATGTTTGAAATTTATCATTAAGAAGATATTTTTCCGCGTAATCTTCATAGTTCATGTTGTGAATTTGGGTATATAATTCTTTGTAATCAATATTATTATTTTTCTTTTCTATCGTAAATATTAAATCGGATAGTTTTTGATGCAGTAGAAAACCTGTAATAAGTTTACCTTCTTCGTCGCTAAATGGCAGGGTGATTGATTGTGCAGATAATAGTGCATCTTTTGAATTATATAATTGAAGGACTTTGGCTGCCGTAATTCCCACTTTTTCTTTTAATCCATCAGGATTTTTGTTCCATTCTTCGTTATTTTTATCGATTTGTTTCATGGCATATAAAAGTTTGATTGGCGGATTTATTGAAATAAATTTTGTAATATTTAAAGTATTTTCTTTATATTCTTTGTCCGCAAGATAAAGTGTCATCATTGCACCGAAAGATGTTCCTATAACGACTTTTTCTTTAAACTTGCGACTGTATTTGTCTTGGAGTGAATTTATGATTTTAGCAGTAAGGTTTCTGACATGTTCAACATCTTTTGACGGTATTCCCGGATAGTAATCGTCCGGCATGCTGTTTACAAATTCCCATTGAAAATGACTTCCAAGCATAATTACTGAATATCCGTAGTCATAAAATAATTTAGCAAGCACTATTGAATGATGCGATGAAGCACTTTCTCCTATTGATGGGAAAATTATTGCCAGCGGGGAATTTTTGTCTTTTTGGAGAATATATCGAAATTTGTAGTCCGGTTTTTGCGGAAATAAATTTACTGATGATGTTTTAATTTTTTTTGCAAAACATCTGTTCCATATAGATATTTCTGTCCATATTGAATCATTTATTCCAGGTAATTCAAAAAGAGCAGTCCGCATTGCATCTACAACAGGACACTGCGGATTATAATCAAAAAGAAGCTTATCTGCCATAAGTTTTGAATTTGTTAAATCATAGCTTTTCATTATTACATGATCAATATTAGTTCCGCCTTGGAGAATATCATTAACTGATAAAAACTTACTTTCATCATCATTATTTTTTGCCAGATTAGAATTGTCATCTGTTTCTTGAACTTCTTCTATTGTTTTAACTTCATTTTCTGCAAATTTAATTTCTTCGTTTTTCACAGTTTCTGCATTATCAAAGTGTTTGTTTATAATTTTTTTTCTATCAAGATTTGAACATTTAATGTATAAATCAATTCCATAGAGTTGTTTTGCGATATCATAAGGGTCGGCATAAGTGGATTCAATCATTTTGGCAAGCGGTTGAATTGAAGAAGTTTTGTTAACAAATATTCCGGCCTTAATAGCAGCAAGAACAGGTGTTGCAATATATGAAGACGGATTGAGTGCAGTATCAAGAATTTTTCCTGCAATGCCGCGCGGGCTGGTTGATGTTATAACAGGTACCATAAGATATGGCCCGGATTTTATTTTGCAGCTCGCAAGAGCCTGATCCATATTTTCAGAAACAGGTTCTATTTTCAAAAGACTTTTTGCTGGATCATATAAGCCGCCAAGCCCAATGGTTGTATTTGTTAGAAATCGTAAAGTCTCAGATTTACTTGCTTTAAAATCTCGTTGGATAAGAGTACTAACCAATCTTATAGGATATTCAATGTTATCAGTTGCACACTGAATTCTTTCAATTCCATATTTGGGAAGAATTGATGCCCAAACTGTATGGATTGGACGGATGGCATATTTGTTTAACCCTGAATTGAAGCTAAACATTTTTCTATTAAATTTTTCAAATTTATCATTGCCAACATACATATATGCATAATCAGGAAATTTATAAAAGGGTCTTATATCTTCTGCTGCAAAACATAGTTGATTTATGCAAAGTAATATTATTAGTGTAATTAAAATTTTAATTTTATTATAATTCATTATTCAGTAAACTCTTCTGCACCTGCTGATTATCAAATTTATTTTCAAAATATATTCTATATTTTTCATTGCACACTCAGTTAAGATTAAAGAATATAAAAAAATCCCGTATCATTTGATACGGGATTTTCAAAAGGAGCATGAAAAGTTCTCGGGGGTGAGAATTAATCAACTTGTAATTTTTTTCTGTCGGCTTTTTCTGCACAAACTTTTGGCGCATCAATAGCTAAAATACCATGTTCCAATTTAGCTTTTGTCTTTTCAACATCGATTTCTTCAGGGAAGTATACAGTTCTTGAAAATTCACCATATTTAAATTCGGATTTTCTGAAGGCTTTTGTATCTTCTTCTTTTTCTTCATGTTTCATAGCATTAATTGTAATATGGTTTTTATCAATATCTATATCTAAATCTTCTTTCTTTACGCCAGGAAGTTCGGCTTTTACATGATATTCTTTATCTTTTTCCTTGATTTCTACAGGCATAGCATATTTATCCATTTCGTCTGTAAAAATGTATTCAGGGAAAAGGCTGTCAAAATTTCTGTTCAAAATTGAACTGATTTCATCATTTACTGATTTGATAAAATTATCTGGTGTTTTTTTAATTAAGAATTTCATAATTTTGTTCTCCTTTCATCTTTCTTTATTACCTACTCTCAACAATTATATTATTACTCTGTTTTGCAATAAAATTGCCAGAATTAACTAATTTTTAACAATTCAAATTCTCTTTAAAATCCCAAAATAGGCTTGAAATTTGATTTTTGGAATGTTTATGATATAATATCCAATATATATGGAGTAGGCTTTATGAAAAAGTTAATTTTATTGTTTTCACTGATTTTAATGTTGTCAAATAACTGTTATGGAGCTTCTTCTATAAAGTTGACGCCGCAGATGTTGACTGAAAAAGATACGAGTAAGTATGAAGAAGTTAATAAGTCTGTTGAAATTATATATAATAAAATTAAACCTAAAATTAAGACAGATAAGTATCCGAAATTTTATCATGATTTTACAACAGTAAAACCTGATGATACGCAAAATCCAAATTATTATTATGTAAAGAATGGTTCTGCTGAATTGATTTTTAGTAAAAGCGACAATGAATTAAAATTTATTTCATATAGACGTTCAGAACTTCCAAATTGCCGTATTATTTATGAATACCCATCAGGTAAATTTTTAGCTGTGCAGGTTTATGAATCAAAGTCTGAAGTTTTTATATTTGATAGCGAAGGTAAATATGTAAATTATGAGCCTTATGTAAAATCAGTGAGAGAAAAGGTGCAAAAAAATTGGAAATCTCCTGATAAAAGACATGTTGCTGCACTTTTGAAAGATAAAAAATCTGTTCCTGTTCAGGTTGCTCTCACATTGAATAAAGACGGACATGTAAAAAGATGCAGAATTACTGAATCGTCTAAAATAAAAGAATTCGATGACAATGTAGGACAGGCTATAAAAGCATCCGCGCCTTTTAATCCGTTCCCGCAAAATTTCTTTAATGAAGAGCTGGTTATTATTTTGAACTTTAATTTTTCAGTAAAATAGAATTATAGTTAAATATAGCTTATTTCGTAATAGCCGTTATTGAAATAAAATTTCATCCGGAGTTTTTCACCGTTGTAACAATCTGGCGGAGTATTAAATTTTGGCACACTCATAAGCATATAATAAATTGAATCATTAAGGCCTTTGTTATTAGACTGTTCTACAAATCTTCTATTTTCAAGTTTTCCTGTTTGTTTGTTTATTGAAAACTCTATAATACAAGTCCCGCTGCCTCGTATGCTTCCAACTGCAAGGCGCGAAAATAGTGCATTTCTTAAAGCACTTTTGTAATTCAAAAGTTCCGGATCATTAGGATCATATGCAGGAAGTTTTGGTTTTGGAGCAGGTTTAGGTGTTTCTACAATTGTTTGAATTGGCTTTGGCTCAGAAGTTTGAGGCTTCTGTTTATTAGGTTGTTGAACGTTTTCTTTCGTCGCAGAGTTTTTATTAATTACCTGCTGATTTTGTTTTGGCGGATAATAAATTTGTTGCTTTGGTTTTTGTATTATTTTTTCAGACTCTCTTATACGCCGAAGATAGTCAGCAGGCGTTGACGTTAAAGGAATTGGATTATCCCTGTTTATAACTTCCGGCTGCTGCCCATTTTGTTGAATATTATACTGAGGTTGATACATAGGTGTATCATCCCAAATTTGATTTATATTAGGTATATTTTTGTTTATAACTTTTTGTTGTTTGGGAATAGATGTCTTTTGTTTTTTTGTAGGCTTAGTTGTATTACCTGCAAATACCCATATTAGGATAGATAGAATTATACATATTGCAAGAAAAGAAAACGAAACAATATCACTTTTCTTTTTTAGTTTATCTGCAGGCGTAATTTTTGTTTGTTGTTTGTGAACTGTATGTTGTGGTTTGTCTTCTATATATTCAAAAGTATTATTTCCACACTCACAATATTCTACTTTTTCTTTATATGTTGCATTACATTCTTTGCATCTATACATAACAATTTTATCTTACCACAAATTTCATTAATAACAAAGTTAAATTTGCAATTCCTAATATTATAAGTGCAGTAACAATCATAAGTATAATTACAGCGACTTGTCGTGATAGGTCAATTTCTTTGTAGTAGCGTATAAATCTTTGTATTAGAGGAATTTCCAGTATTACAAGTATTAAGAGCCAAAAAATCCAGAAAATAGCTATTTTCATTTTTTAGGAACCTCTTTTTTTATAATAATTTTTTCCAGCATAAAAGTTTTGTGCATTTGCGGTTTAAAGCTGATTACCGTAAAAGTTGCGATAATAAAAAGTATTACTGTAATAAGTGAAATAGAAATAACTTTAGTGTTGAACATATCTCATTACCTTTTCAAAATCTGCATAATCATTTGGAGTTGAGTATCTGTCTTCTACTCCAATCAAGAATGCGCCTGTAAAGACAGTTGATGTCCTTTGAGTACCTCGTGGAAATTTTAATATTGGTTTACCTTGCAAGTTTGCAATTGCAGGTTTTACATTTTCTTTTGCAACTGATGTATAATTAGGATTTGACGTCCATGTTTTTATGTTAGAAACATTTCCGTATTTATCAACAACACACGAAAATAGGAATATTGTTCCAAGCGGAGCATAGTCAATATTTGAATCCATCATAATTTGGTTTTGAATATCACTTCTCCACTTGTTCCAGGCAATAATTTCTTCTTCCTCTGTCATATATGGATTTCTATTCTGGCTTTGAACAGGTTTTTGTACCTGTTGAGGTTTGGGCTGAGGCTGTGCAAGAACAATTTCTTCTTCTTGAGAAGGAGTTTGTACCTGTTCAAGTTTTCTTGCCTGATTGTCTATGAGTTTTTGAAGCATTTCAATATCTGCATCATTGTTGGAGGCTGTATTAACAGTCTTTGTTGTTTCTTTTTTCTGTGGTTGCGGCATATAAACAGTTTTTTCTTGTTCATATTCAGGTGTAGAATATGTTTGAACATATTTTGTTTCTGTTTTAGGTTCAGGTGCTCTTGTGTTTACCTTAATATCTTTTGTTGCTGTTGTTTTAGCAACAGGCATGGTTTCTCTATTCATAAGGTAATCACTTTCACGAACAACTTTAAAATTTGCAGGTTCAATTAACATCGGCTGGTGCATTTCTGGATGCATTTTAACTGTCACGATTGTTAATAAGATAAATAAAATTATTGTGATAATTTTTAAAGCTGTCATAATTATATAACCCGGTTTGCCGGTTAATCTTTATCAACCTTTGACAAAAGTTCATCACAGGCATAAATATCAAATTTTGTTTGGCTAAGCATTAAAGTTTCTGCAATCAATAATGCTGTTGGTACAAGTGCTGCTACCAAACTTAAAAACATACCTTGCAAATCCCCGCCGATTTCGGTCATAAAATATGAAATGTTCATTGCAAATTCAATAAATATGATTGCACAGGCAATTGCAAGCGAGCGATTTTTTTCAGAATTTAATTTTCTTACACCTTCGAGTCCGTAGATTGTAACCCCATGGTGCTGGTAATCACTGAAACCATCCTGTTTTATAACTTGTGAGCCTTGAATTTTTTTTGTGCATAGAAATGCATTTACAAATGAGAAAAATGCAAAAATGATTAAGAATGTTGCAAGTGTTAAGAATACAGGGCTTATTCTCAAACCTGAAATTCTAACCCATCCTGCTGCCTCAGGAAAACACATTGCAAGGGTGTTTGATACACCATAAGCCAAAAACGGTGCCGTCAAAATCCCGATTATTATTTCACCAATTGATTTCAACTGTAAATTAAACATTCTATCTTTAATATATTGAATTTTTGTATTACTTAGGCTGTTGATATATCTTTCTATCCATTGTCTATAAGATTTTATGACATTTTCAAAGTCTTCTCTGTATTCATATTTGTTTAATGAAGCAGCCCATTCAGAACCATTACACTTGAAATAACCGCAGCTTATTGCAAGCACTGACATTATACCGGAAAAGAAGAATGATATAAATATTGCAAATGTCATAAAATCATTCAAATTCATATAATAAACAAGGTTTACAACATAAATTCCAAGCACAAATATTAAAGAGAAAATCAACATAAAGCTTTGTGCAAGTTTTGAACTTTTTGACATCTCTTTTTGAACATTGCTCTGCAAATATAAGTAAACACCTTGTTTTAACAGTAAACAAATTCCATAAATTATTATAGAATATATTATCCAAACTTTAATATTTGTAGGAAGGTGTAAATAATTCGCAGATTCTTGAATAGTCAATCCCATAAGGTAATTTGATACCCCAAAAGCGCATATTACTGCACTTAAAAACATTGCTATATGAAGAAAAATGCTTGTTTTATTGTTAGTTGAAATTTTTGATTTTAGATCATTAATTGTAAATGCAACCTGTTTAATAATTGCAACACGTTCAACTTCCAGGTCTTCTTTTTGTTTTTCGATTTTTACTTTAGTAACAGTATTAACATCTTTTCCGTATAGCCCTTTAAGATCTTCTTCTGTAAAATCTTCCTGACTTATGGAGCTAACTGTTTTTGCTTGATGTTGAACAGGTGCGTCTGCAATAATTTTTACACTTACAAATTCATCTGTGCCTGCAAGCATAAGTTTACAAACACTGCCGACTTCTACTTTCTTGATAGGTTTTCCTTTAAATAGAACTCTATCACTGTGAAAAGTATTCATAATAACACATTTGCCTTCTGAAAGGTCATATTGTATTGTTAAAAGTACGTCATATTCAAGTTTAAGAACAATATCACATCCAGGATTTGTTCCTACATTTATAACATCTTTATTTTGAAATACTTTTTCTTGTGTAGATGTTGCAACTATTATTGTCATAAAACCTTCCTCTTATTTTATTGTTTCGTAAGTGAAATATTTGTATTTTATCTGCCTAAAGCATGTAAAAATCTTCTTATAGCTTTATCTTCTGTTTGTTGCGGAGAGATAATAAGTTTTTTCTCGCCCAGTACCGGACTTAAAGTTTCTTTAACTTGGTCAAGTTTTTCAGGATGTGCACCTAAAAACATCATTGCTAAATCTGGAGCGTATTTTTTTACACTGGAAACATTTGCAGCCAAAGTATCCCAGTTAATTTGTTTTTCAATGGCTCCTTCATTTTCAAGATCGCCGATTACGACAACAGCCGGAGTATATCCATTTTTTTTCATTGCCAAAGCATGTCCCATGGCTTTTTTTAAGCCTGCGCCGTATGCTGTTCCATAATCATTTTTATCATATTTAGTAAAAGCATTCATTGCTTTTGTAATCCCCGAACCATTCATTGGTCCGCCTTCATATATCAGATAGGAATCTTCAGAGACCCTTAAAATTTTTATTTGATCTTCCGGATCCAGCAGGTTACATACTTGTCGTAAAGTTTTTTTCTGTTCTTCAATATTTTTTTGATTTGATGCGGAAGCATCAATCATAAAGATTACTGCTGCAGGGTGAAAGTCATCAATTTTTATATTGCTTATCCCCATCCACAAGAATTTTCCGACAACCGAAAAAATTAATAATATCAGACCTATTGTTATAAAACGTTTATTCAATTTCATACATTACCTTTTCTTTAGTTAAAAATATACCATATATTTTATGTTAAATCAATTATATGGAGAAATATTTAGCGGTTGAGTGAGAATTATCTGCATATCAGCGCCGTTTGGAATATCAATATCGTTGCCTCTTTGCATCAGGCCCCGAATTCCTCCGCCTAAAGCACCGATTCCGCCGTATACAGCGAGATTTCTTCCCCAATCATCGCCTCCGCCGATTGCAGTAAATGCTGCACCTGCAAGCAAACTTATTGCAGTGCCAACAAGAATATCACGGCTCATATTTTTTGCACGTTCACTTTTGGCTTCAAGCTTAATCGGCTCGGATACAAAATTAATCATATTTCCATTTGTCGGTAAGATTTGGTTAAATGTAATTTCGATTTCTGCACTGCCGTATGCAAGTCCTGCTGATTTGGCGTAAGTTGCTGTTCCATATACAAGGCTGCCTTTAGGTGCGATTAATATTCCGTTGTAATACCAATCATCTGCAAGAAGAGCTGTTATGCGGTCATTTGTATCCATACTGCCGGAATTTATTCCGGAATCAAATCTAACCGTGAAACTTTGACCCTGTGGCACAGTTACGACAGAACCTTGAAGAGGCTTCTGATTTGCCGGTGTAAAGAATTGTTCTTCTGCAGGGAAATAATTGCTTCTTTCGTCTTTTTCAGAATTTATTTTGTGATGTCTTTGTTTTGTAAAATTTGTATTTTGCTGAACTGGAATAATGTTATTTTGTTCAAAGCGTTGTTGTGCTTCATCACTGAAATCATATTCAGAGTATCCTGTATTTGCGGCAAATACAGGAGTTATGATAAGTTGTGCACATATTAGTATTATTAATAACTTTTTTAGCATTCTAATCCGATTATAACTATTATTTTATGTTATTGCAATCTTATTTGAGAATGTTATAATAATTAAACGAGTTTTAGTAGAGTATGTTCATTTTTTAAGGAATATTGATATGGAAAAATTTTTAGAATTAGCAGCGGTAGTAGTAAGTGCTTATTTAATTGGTTCAATTCCGACAGGATATATTATCGTAAAATCATTTACCGGCCAGGATATTAGAACTATAGGTTCAGGCTCAACCGGAGCCACAAATGTTAAAAGGGTTATGGGGAAAAAATGGTTTTTTATAACTTTGCTATTAGACGCTTTTAAAGGTGCTTTGCCTGTTGTGCTTGCTAAAATTTTTGCAACAACATTTACAGGAATCGGCCTGCTGCCGGTTCTTGCGGCTGTGGCTGTAATCTTAGGACACAGCAAATCAATTTTCTTAAAATTTACAGGCGGAAAATCTGTAGCCTCAGGGGTTGGAACTATTCTTGCTCTTAACTGGATGGTTGGTTTAATAATCGCAACTATATGGGCTATTATTACTTTTGTTTCTAGATATGTTTCTCTTGGCTCAATTATTGCGCTTGCGATTTCTCCATTTTTAATGTACGCATTCCATCAGCCTGTTGCTTATATCGGTTATTGTGCTCTCGGAGCAATTTATATTATTTATTTACATCGCTCAAATATTGCAAGACTTATTAAAGGTGAAGAAAATAAAGTTAGATAAATAATTTATACAGATTAGTTCTCTTTAATTATTTCATTTAAAATTTGAGAATTTTGTGTGAAGTTCACCGGTGTTGATGCAAAGTTTACAGGGCTTTTGAAATCTGGCTGTAAGTTTTTAATATGTTCTTTTGTTACGTTGTAACTTTGAACGGAACGTTTGCCTGTCAGGCGTTTCATAAAGTTGAAATATGCTTTTTTGAAACCTGTTGCATTATTTTGTTTATTTTCCATTTCGATTAAGTCTTTTCTAGAGTGAGTTCCAACAGGTACACCTACAGATTTTCTTGTTAACCATTCACCCATTGTTGTATTTGTCAGAGTAATCCAGGTTACTCCAAAGAATGATTTGTGGTATTGTGTACTGAATGTACTATTAAACAGGTCAATTAGCAATGTTTGATAGAACAGCCTTGAAACTTCCTGAACAAATCTTTCTTTGAATTTCGTTTTAGCGCCTTCAACATCGTTACCGTTTGATTTTAGCATAACCATATTGTAGTTATCAGCCATCAAGAACCATAAAGTTGCGGCGTTTCCTGCGATTTTTGCAAGGTTTGAAAGGTCACAGTTAGAAACATTTGACATTGTATCAACATTGAAGCCTTTTAAGAAGTTATCATTGATAAATGAATTGAATTTTTTTACGGATGTTTCATCGTTGAAGTTTGTTTTCTTAACTTCTTTTCCGATACTTTCAATACTTTTTGCAAATGCTTTAAGAGTATTTTTATCTATTTCTTTTGCCTTATCAGCTGCAGTTTTTGCCGTAGCTTTCTTAGGGCTTATTACTTTAACAAGTTTGTTTACAAGATTGTAAGGCAGTGTTACAGCATTCCACGCAAATTTAAACGGTGCTACGGCAAATTCTACGAACGGTTTGCATTTCTTTACTTTGGGTCCAAGATTTATTACGGTTTTACCGTCTTTGTTTACGCTTGAATATTTTGCGGCGAGTTTTTCGTAGTCTTCTACGAGTTGAGTATTGCCGTTTTTCTTTAATGCCGCGATAATTTTATCAAACTCTTCTTTTGGCATTGCGTAATTTTCAATTTCAGTTAATGTATTATATTTATTAGAAACTGTTTTGAAGAAGTTTTTCATTGCATTATCAAGCTGCGGAGAAAGTTTTCTTGCTCCTTTAATTGCATATCCGCCTGCGATAATTGCTGCAGATGCTTTCATTAAGGTATCAAAAGAGAGTAATGGCTTTTGTTGTTCATCTTTGTTAGTTGTTTCTGTATTTCCTTTAAAAGCCGGTTTATCTATTGCTTTAATACGTGCTTCAGGCGCATTATGTATTGCGTTATCACGTCTTGCCTGTTCAGGCGTCATTCTTGTAATATATTTTCCGTTAATAAGTCTTGAGGTTGATTCTGCAAACAATGTTGTTGCCGCTGTTAGCAGGAAGTTTCCGAATTTAGAATTGTTGATATATTTTTGCAAAGCTCCCATTGTAACAAGAGTAATATATGCGTTAAGTCCAACTCTTGCGGCTTCTTGACGGAACCTTGTTTGTTTTTCTTTTTCTGCATTTTTCGGGTTGTCGTCTAAAATCCTTGAAAGGTTATAAGCGTCATTTGCTAGGAATATTGCAGGCGGCAGACCGGAAACTAATCTCACAAGTGTTCTTTCATGTTTTGTATCATAATTCCCTTTTGAGGAATCAAACATTTTCATTTTATTTTGGAAGATTATATTTTTAAGTTGTTCTTCTGTAATTTCGCCTTTTGAAAGTTTTGATGAGAGTTTTTGTTGAGTTTCTACAAGTCCTCTGAGGGCATTTACTTTTGCATCCATTTTTGAACGCTGTCTGATATTTTTGAATAATGGTTTTTGAAGTGTTTTTTCAGACCAGTTTTTGAGCGGTTTAATTTTTCCAAGTAATCCCACTGTACCGTTTAGAATATCTCCCGGTAGAATTTTAAATGGATAAATCATACCATCCCAGATAAGCTGAGGAATTGTTTTTTTGTAGAGTGTAACTTTATCTCCGCTGATTTTTACAAGATGTTTTACACTGTTGGATTTTGAGCTTTTAAGGTTTTCAAAAAGTTGTTTACCCATAGGGCCGAGGTATTTGTCGGTAAATTGTTCAAATTCCGCAATGCTATATTCTCCTGCTTTTTTATATGCAGGTGCAAGTCTTAAACCAACTCCTGCAGCAGCAATTGTCGCAAGCATTATTAATGTCGGGCTGACATTACGTTTTTTCTTTTGTTGAGGGTGTTGAAGATTTTTATCTTTGTCTGCGCCAAAAGAAAGACCTTTAAAAGATAAATTCTCTGAATTATTTTTTAAAGGTCTCTCGAAATCTAAACTATTAAATTTTGGTGACATGTATTTTGAAGGACTAAGCGGCTCATGAAAAGAGGATAACTCACCGTATTTTTTCTTTCGGTATATTATCGTCTGTGTCTGGTCAAATTTTCCTACTAACATACTTTGTCCTTCCCAAAAGATATTTTGTATCGAATTTAAAATTTTGACAAGAGCATGTACATACAAAATTTACGTAAATTTACAAATTTGCTATAACGCTGATATTACTGATAAAATCAATGATTTAAATTTGATTTTAGCTTTATTTGTTGTATCTATAACTTCTTCATGTGATAATTTATCACCGGAGATTGAACTTGCGGCATTTGATATACAGCTAATGCCGAGAACATTCATCCCGCAGTAATTTGCAATAATAGCTTCAGGAACTGTAGACATTCCAACAGCGTCACCGCCGAGCATTCTAATCATTCTAATTTCTGCCGGTGTTTCGTAACTTGGGCCTGAATTAGCCCAGTAAACACCTTTTTGAACATCAATACCTAGATTTTTGGCGCATTTTTCAGCGAGATTAATCAAAGATTTGTCGTAGATTTCTGTCATATCAGGAAATCTTTCGCCAAGATTATCATCATTAGGGCCAATAAGCGGATTTGAACCCATGTTATTTATATGATCTGTTATAAGCATCAAATCCGACGGCTTAAATTCCTCATTAACTGCACCAGCGGCATTAGTAAGGATTAATGTTTTTATGCCGAGTGCTTTCAATACTTTTACAGGGTAAGTTATTTCCTGCATTGAATGCCCTTCGTAAAAATGATTGCGTCCTTGCATCATAACAATTTTTTTGCCATTAATCTCCGCAAAAACAAGCCGGCCTTTATGACCTTTTACATTTGATTTAATAAATCCCGGAATTTCAAAGTATGGAATTGCAATATTGCAGTATTCGTCTGCAAGTTCTCCAAGGCCTGAACCTAAAATAATTCCAATTTCTGGCGCAAAACCATTAAGCTTTTCTTTAATAAATTCTATTGTTTCTCTCATATTAACCCCTGTTTGGCGACAAAAAAGTTAGAGTAATCTCTAACTTTTTTTAATTGTTTTATTTTATAAATCCTTAACTTAACCGACTAATCTATCATCATCAGCTTCTGCTGCTTTAACCATAATAGCGTGTTCTACAGGATTTTCTTTTTTATAAGTTGTATCAAAGTTTTCTTCAAAATTAAATTCATCACGAGCTTTTTTAGCCTGATTTTCATCAACTAATTTTTTTGCAAGTTCTGCTATTTCATAAACTAATTGGTATCTGTTGTCAGTGTTTTCATTCAAATCCCATGCAACTCTTATTATTTGATCCATTTTCAAACCTCACATTTCTAGTATTACAATTTATAATATAATACAAAAAATTTTTTCGCAAGTAGTCTAAACTCATGTGTTTGCAGTATAATAATTGGCATGAAGAAAGTTGGTAATATTCATATATATATTTGGATAGAAGTTGCCATTTGGTTTTTAATTTTATGCGTCACAGTTGCAGGGGTTAGGATATACAGATACAATAAGGCAAAAGAGCTTAATGTATATCAGATATTTCTGCCTGATGTTGACGGATTAATTGTTGGTTCACCTGTAAAGTTTATGGGGGTTCAAATTGGTTATGTTGATAAGGTTAGAATAGTATCTAACGATGTTTATGTGAAATTTATTACTGATAAAGATTTTCAAGTTCCAAAGGGCACAATTGCAACAGTTGAGTTTAACGGTATGGGAGGTTCAAAATCTCTGGAATTGTATCCTCCAACTGATAGAAGTCTCGCATCAAAAAAATTAATAGTTGTGCAGGAACCTAAAAGACTCCATGATTCTTTAGGGCTGCTCAATGACATGTTTGACAAAATCGGTTCAATAACCAGTAAAATGTCGTTTTTTGCAAAAGAAGCCGAAGAGGTTACAAAACATTCAAATTCTGCTCTTGATACGCAGGATATTGAAAATAATGTTAATATGTTAGATAATTGGATTGATGATGCAGGTGTTAGAAGAAAAGAATTTCTGAGAAAAATGAACGGAAATAAAGGGGAGTAAAAAATGAATAAAGATAATGTTCGAATAATTTCAAATCCGGTGGTTCTTTTAAACTTATGTACAATGCGTGATAAGAATACAGATAGTCAGGGAGTCAGAATTGCAACACGGAAAATTACCCGCTGTCTTTTATATGAAGCATGTAAAAATCTTCCGCTTGTAGATACAGAAATTACAACCCCGTTAACAACATTTACAACAAAAACTATTGATCCTGATATAAATCTTATAATTTCCCCAATATTGCGCGCGGGCTTGATATTTACTGATGAAGCAATTGATATTCTTCCTCAGGCTACAATCAGACATATTGGAATGTACAGGGATGAAAAAACTCTCAAACCTGTCTGGTATTATAATAAAGTGCCTATGGATGCACCAAATCCTGAAAAATTTTATGTTTATATCACAGATCCTATGCTTGCAACCGGTAATTCTCTGCTTGAAGCTATTAAACTATATGCTGATAAGGGAATTCCTGTTGATAATATAAAGGTTGTTTGTATAATCGCGGCTCCTCAAGGAATTGAAAATATTCAAAAGCATTATCCTGATATAGAAATTATAACCGCTGCAGTGGATGATTGCTTAAACGAAAAAGGTTACATTGTCCCTGGAATGGGAGATGCCGGAGATAGAATTTTTAATACTCTTTAACTTTTTGTAAACAGTTGTAAATATTAATAACGGTATTTTTAAAGATAGTAAAAAAAATGCCGTTATTTTTATTTGTGTGAAGCTTATGGAGAAAATTTTTTATGATTTCCGGTGTAAACAGCAAAAACATTATATCATCAAACGCGGTTTCTGAGGATAAAAAAGAGAAAAAAGATATATTTCAGGGTTATGAGGTGAAAAAAGGCGAGACCATATACGGGTTAAGCAAGAAGTTTAATTTCCCCTCAGAAGCAGAATTCAGAAAGTATGTAAAGCTTTCAGGTACAGCGGCACTAAAAGCAGGACAATACTTGAAGGTTCCGACAGACAAGGTTGAAACTACTTTTGCGGCAATAGCACGTAAGTACAATATGTCTATTGAGGAATTAAAAAAGATGAATCCGCAAATAAAGGATATATCAAGGATTAGAAAAGGTACTCCTGTTAATGTGCCTAAGCGCCCTTATGCAAAAGACGCTGAAACCGAAGTAAAACCAGAAAATAAACCAGTATCAGTAAAAAAAGAAATTAAAACAACACCAAAACAAACTCCTTCTACACAAAAAATTTCAAATTCTTCGGAAATTGCAGAAAGCTTAATGGATGCTGCAGACGAATATTTTGGAGCTGTCGGCCGTGAAAAATTTGACAATGCTTTTGCAAAAATTAATAAAAATAATGTAATTGGTGTTATTGAAGAATATGATAAAAAATATCCGGATGAATCATTGATTAATACAATATGTTCGGAAGTCGCAAGCAGGCAGTCTACCAGAAAAAATACTGTTATGAAATTGTATGATATGCTTGCTGAAAAAGTCGGCTCTCAAATTGCAACACCCGAAAGACGTGAGGAATTTCAAAATATCCTCAATGATGAATTTGATTCCTGGGGATTTGTTTCCACAAAAGAGATGGATAAGATAATTAATTCAATGATAAAAGAATACAAAAATCCTCAATCGTTATCAGGAAATCCAAATAAGATTGTAACCTTAGCAAATGGAAAACAGGTCAAAGCAGGCGAACTTCAAAGACAGGCGAATGCAGTAGCTGAAGAGAACAACAGGCCTGTAAAAAGACCACTTCCTGCTACTGACAAAAATGGAAAAATAACTGCTGATGTTCAGATTTATAACCCGACTGATGATGGGAAATTAAGTGGTAAAACAATTATCGTAAACGCCGGACATGGCGGATATAACCCTAAAAATGGGCTTTTTGATCCCGGGACTTATGCAGAAGACTCGAACGGCAAAATTATCGAAGAGTGGTATAAAAATAAAAATTTTACAGATAAAATCATTCCGGAATTAACTTCAAAAGGCGCAAAAGTAATATTTATGAGCGGTTCTGCGGCAAATATTATGAAGGCTAAAGAAAAATACAGTGATGCTGATTTATTTTTGAGTATTCACTGTGATTCGGCTGTTTCAAATAGAGATAAACGCGGGCAGACAATTATTTTCAAAAACGGAAACCAGTCAAGTAAAAGACTCGCCAATATTCTTGAAAACAATATAGAAAGGCATGACTGGATTAGTAAAAAAGATTGTAAATCTGCTGCTGATATTCGAAATTTGGGGGTTTTGCGTGCAGCGTCATCAATGCCTTCTGTGCTTATTGAAACAGGTTATCAATCAAATCCAAAGGATCTTGCAAATATTGATTCTGAAACATTCAGGACAGAATTTGCAAAAAATGTTACAAATGGCATAGTAAGATATTTTAACCAGGAGCAGATGCCGGATATTTCTTCTGT
Source organism: Candidatus Gastranaerophilales bacterium (assembly GCA_944323155.1). Taxonomy (GTDB): domain Bacteria; phylum Cyanobacteriota; class Vampirovibrionia; order Gastranaerophilales; family Gastranaerophilaceae; genus CALURL01. The sequence goes on along the minus strand of CALURL010000010.1, from coordinate 40,280 downwards.
AGAAGACCTTCATGACGTAGAAAAGGTCACCGGCTTGAGCGAAGAATATCTTGAAGCTTTGACACAGATGGAAGAAGTTCATGAAGAACCATATCGTGATAAAAACGGAAATCTTACGGTCGGTGTCGGACATGTTATAAAAGCCGGAGAACGTGCAAAATATCCGGAGGGTGAAACTATTTCTGAAGAAGAAATATATCAGCTTCTTGCAAAAGATATGTATGTAAGAGTTCAAAATGTAAAAGATATGTTAGGCGACTCTGAATATGAAAATATGCCGCAGCCGCTTAAAGATGCTGTTATGGATTTTGTTTTCAACAGAGGTGAAGGCATGTTCAAGACACGAGAAGGACTTATAGAAGCTCTCAGAAAAGGCGACTATGCTTCTGCAATTTCTAAATTGGATGTGGATTATTCACTGGTTAAAAATAAACAGGGCAAAACTGTCCGCAGACATTTAAGCGGACTAAATAAACGCAGGTTATTTGAAATGTCGCACGCATGCAAAATTTATGACGGCGATATTCCTGATGAAGTTTTGAAATCCGCAAATAACGTTTATAAACGCGGACTTTATTTCTTGAAACAAGAAGCAAAAGAAGATGAAACAATCAAAAAAGCTTACAAGAATATAAAAGCCGAATACAATGAACTCACAGATGAGTGGTTTGACGGTAAAATAAAATTAATCGAGTAAAGTAATCATTTCCCCGACAATTTGTCCGTGAAGTGTTTTTATATCGCGTTCAACCTTAATATCTGCCCAGTGAAGATTTCTGAGAGTATCAACAACGACCAGTTCTCTTGCTTTCATATCACTGTCGCAGATTTTTACAACAAAAGCTTCTTCTTCTTTTGTATTAACAACAATACATAAACCTCCTGCTCCAACTTTAGCAGCAAGGTCTTTGGAACTTTCCATAACTAATGTGTCTAATCTATTTTCTCCGCCAATGATGTATGGATGATTTTTGAAAGCATTTGTAATTTTTGCATATTTATCATTGCAAAATACGTTTAAATACCCGTGAAGCATATTTTTTAACGGCATAGAATGTATAGGAACACCGCAGCCGTCTGTTGTTACTGGATAATTTTTTGTAATATGACAAAGTTTGTAAATTTGTTCTTTTATAGCCTTTTGCAAAGGATGTTCAGGTTTGTCATAAGTTGTTAAATCCCAATTTTTTACTTGGCATATAGCAAGCATCATGATGTGTTTCCCGACACAATTGTTCTGGAAAACATTTTCAGTTTTCCCCTCAAGAAGTAATTTTTCTTGCTCTTTTTTAGAAATAGGCTTATGCAAACCGCATTTCAAATAACTTTCATCCAAACCGATTTTCTTTAAAAGATTAACAGCAGTCTGAACATGAATAACTTCACCGGCATGTGAAGCACAGCATAGTGCAATTTCTTCTTCATTGAAATCAAAAAATGTATCAACGCCGTAGTCTATAATAAGCGTAGCTTGTAAAGGTTTTGCGCAGGAACGCAGATAAAACGGATAGTCTTTAGAATCTCCTGTGAAATCAAAAGCTCTTGTTTTATCAGCCAGTACAACAAAACCATAGTGGCTTTGTTCAACCAGTCCGTCTCTTACGTATTCTACTAACAATTTAGGGGTTGTATTACTATTGTCCATTTCTTTTTACCAGTTCAAGCAATTGAAGCAATTTTCGTTTAAGTTTTAAATTTTCGTCTTTAAGGTTAGAAATTTCTTTTTCCAATTCTTCTTTTTCGTTAGAGAAAGCAGCCTCCGGTTTTGGAACTGTGGTTGCATCTAAAATAAAACGTTTTTTAGCTTCTTCTTTCAAAACCAATATTGCTTTCAAATCCGCTTCTGTAACAAAACCCAATCCAACCATAATTTCACCGAATTTTTTCGGATTACCGGATTCTTGAGCGTCTCTGTTTGCAAGTATTGATTGTTGAAGCTGGTCGACTGTAATTGCTCCTTTTTGCTTAAAATATTCTCCTGTTCTGAATTTACCTGCAATAAATCCTGCCATTGCATGAATTTCTTTAGATTCAGGAACTTTTATAAAGTTTTGTTCAAGGCATAATTCATAATATTTTGCAACTTCTTCCATAGAAAGGAATGTATTAATGGAAATTTCAAGCATGCTGTAATTATTTGCACATCCTTGCAGGAAGTTATAAATATTAGCATCAAGTCCGCATTTTCTCTCCATTAATTCTGTTTTGCCCTTGAAAGTCAGGGTAGGAACAAATGTTGAGAAAACTTCATCTTCATTGTTTCTCAAAAACTCTTCACATTCAAAATCCCGCATTTCTTTTGCAAGTTTAAGATAAATAACCTGTTTTATCCATAAAGGAACATTAAAGATTTTTTCTAAGAACAAATCAAATAAATTTTTTTTCAAATCGACCTCTCAAACATAATAATACCTCTATAATTATAACATAGATTACTATTTAATACAAGACGGTCGTAAATTTGTAATACGAAAGTATGATTTGAGATATACTTTATGCTATTGATTTATGATTATTAAAATTGTAAAATAGATTTAAAAATGGGAGAGAATAGAATGGATAAGTCTAATATTTTCAAGAAAAAAGTCGCTGTAGCGGTTCTTGCCTTAATCGGGTTGATTACGACCATAAAGCTTGGTATAATTTATTATCAGGCGAATTTTAATCCTTATGCACTGCCGAGTTTTTGTTCAATAAATGAATTTATTGACTGTGACGGTGTTGCAAAGACTACTGAATCTCAATTTTTTGGAATTCCGCTTGCTTTGTGGGGAATATTTTTATATTCATTTATTTTTCTTATGTTATTTGTTGATAAACTTAAGAAATTTAGACTTTTGAAGTTTTTGGAGGTATTTAAAAATCCTCTTGATTACATTGCCTCACTCGGATTAATTGCCTTTACAATTTCAATGATTTTGTTGTGCATAAGTTTGTTTGAAATAAAGAAATTATGCGTGCTTTGTGCTGTAACATATGTTCTTGACTTATGTATCGGTCTTGTTGCAACTGATTTCAAAAACGGTGCATTTATACATTCCGTAAAACAGAGTTTTGTAGACTTTTTTGATGCGATAAAAGTGAGAAAATATTTAATAGCATTTTCAGTAGTAATGCTTGCAGCTATAGCAGGGTTTGTTTATACAAATACCAGTTATATATTAGCGCCGCAGGTAAAAAATTCTCTTGAATTCGGTGAATTTATAAAAGCTAAACACAATAAGTATAAAGTTTCAGGAAACATTCTCGGAGATGAAAATCCAAAAGTTGTAATGTATGTATATTCTGATTATCAATGTCCGATATGCAGACCGCATAATATTATGATACATAAACTCGCTAAAGAATTAAAAGGCGTTCAGATTGTCCATAAGAATTTGCCGCTTGATATGGAATGTAATGTTTATTTGACACAGCCATTCCACGTAGGCTCATGTATGGAAGCAAGATATGCTCTTGCTGCTGAAAAACAGGGTAAATTCTGGGATATGAATACTGCACTGTTTGATAAACAGCCTAGAACAGAAGAAGAAGTTCTAAAAATCGCAGAAAAACTGGATTTGGATATTGATAAACTTCAAGAAGATGCCAACAGTATTGAAATTTCAAAAAAATTGAATGCTGAAATTAAAGAAGCTAATGCTAAAGGTTTTAACGGAACTCCTGCTGTTGAAATTGCAGGCAAAAAACAAATAGGTATAAGCAAATACAGTGAATACAAAAAATGGCTTATTGAAAAAGGTGCAACAGAAAGATAGTAATACTAAAAAAATAGTTTTGCACGCGTGTTGTGCAATATGTTCAGGATATCCCATAACTTTATTAAAAGATATGGGATATCAGGTTGTTGTGTATTTTTATAATCCGAATATTTATCCGCAGGAAGAGTATAATATCAGGCTTGTTGCTGAAAAAATTCTATGTAAACACTTAGATACAGGGCTTGTAGAGGCAGAATATAATCCGCAGGAATTTTATACAGCAGCACAAGGTTTAGAAAATGAGCCGGAAAAGGGGGTAAGATGCGATAAGTGTTTTGAATTAAGATTACGAAAAACTGCTGAATTCGCTAAAAATTCCGGTATTACAGAATTCACAACATCAATTGTAATAAGTCCGCATAAAAATTTTGCTAAACTTTCTGCTATAGGACAGAATATTGCAGATGAATTCGGCTTGAAATATCTGGATATTGATTTTAAGAAGAAAGACGGCTTTTTGAAAACAAATAGAATTTCAAAAGAATTGAATTTATATAGACAAAATTATTGCGGATGTGAGTTTAGTTTAAGACATTATTAAGATATTAATATTAAATTTCATATATTTACACTATGACTATTTGCAAAAATGTTATATAATAAATCTATAGCTTGATTTATATAATTTTATCATTAAAAATGATAAGAAGGATGACTAAAATTATGAATAAAAAGATTTTATTAGCATTAACAACGCTACTTTCGTTATCTACTGCAGTGTATGCAGCACCAAACAATTTGGAAGAAATTAATCCTGACGATTTGTCTACATCTCAGCGCTATCAGCTTGAACAGGCAAAAAATGAACAAAAAGCTCTTCAGTCAATCAAATTAGAAAAGAATGAAAAATTTTATCCAAATGCAAATGTAAAAAGTGCTATTGCAAAATATAAAAAAGGAAATTATATAGGTTGTATTCAAGAATTATACTCCTTAACTGAAAAAGATCCTTCTAATGCACTTGCATATTACTATTTAGCAATGGCATATGCTAATGTAGGCGCAAGTTCTGATGCTGTAAGCGCCTATGAAAAAGTAATTTCTTTAGGTTCAAATAAATTTCTTGTGGATTACGCAACAAAGGGACGTGATTGCTTAACCGGCGGTCCTGCTTGTGCGCCTCCGCCGCCGCCTGAAACTGATGAAAAGGATGAAGAAGTTTCCAAAGAAGAAGCTGCATTGGATGAATTTATTAATGCTCCATACGGAAACGGTTTATCTCCTGAATTAAATTTGGAAATGAAGAAAAAAGAACTGAAAAATATTCAGCAGACAATTAATAAAAAAGAAGATTTAAACAAAGAAGATATTCAAAAAATTAAAAAATTCGATGATAAAAATAAATCTGATGCCGGTGCAAATGATAAAATAGCATCAGCTTCTCCAAGTGATGAAGATATCTTAAATGCTATTAAGACACTTAAAGATGCCGGTGTAACTGTTAATGTTCAGCCCTCAGGCGATATGACAGCACAAATGTTTGCCCAGAATCCGCAAATGGCTGAAATGAATCTTTTGCTTGGCAACAGTAATAACAACAATAACAATATGATGAATATGATTCCATTTATGATGGCTCAGTCACAAAGCGGTAAAAATATTGATCCGCGGGTTATGCAGGCAATGATAATGAATTCTATGATGCCAGATTTTGGATTAAATAACGATAATAACAGATATTAATATGATTTCAGATTATAAAGATGCAAAAAATAAACTGTTGACAGCTGATATAGATGGCTGTCAACAGTTTTTTACAAGAAATGGCTGTAAACTTGAAGAAGCATATATGTATATTTATGAAGATAATCTTCAAGAAGCAGAAATATTATTTCGTAGGATTAAAGAACAAGATATCAGAGCGCATTGGGCGCTGGTTATGCTTTCTTTCATAAAGGGAGATGTGGAAGATGTCCCATCATATTTTGAGATAAGAAATTTCTTAGAAATAGATTTGGATATTTTAATAAACTGGTATAAGGGAGATTATGTTGAAAAAATTGTTAGATATGCTGACTATATGTTTACAATAAATCCAGAAGTTCATAAATTTATTGGCAGAGTTTTCTGGAATAATGATTTGAAAGAGCAGGCATTATTTTTCTTGCATCGTGCAAAGGATTATTTTTTTCACGATCCGGAATTGCATTTTTTAATTGCATTAACCTGTCTTGATTCTGATAACATCGGGGGAGCAATAAAAGCATTAGAGGACTGCACTACAATTCTTCCTGGTTATTTCCCCGCACAAAATTTATTAAATAAGTTAAAGAAAACCTGCCTTTAATTGTTCGTAAATATTGTTCGTGTTACACTTATTTTCGCAAGGGAAATAAGTTTCGGAGAAAAGTCATGATAATAATAATGGAGCGCGGTGCAACTAAAGTTCAGATTCAAAAAGTAATAGATTTACTAAAAGATAACGGATTTGATATAAGGTTAAATCAGGGTAAAGTTCATACCGTAATTGATGCAATAGGAGATAAAACTTCTGTAACTCCGGGACGTGTTTCAGCCTTAGACGGCGTAAAGGAAGTTAAGGTAATCCGAGAACCTTTTAGGCTTGCTTCACGTGACAGAAAGTCTGAGGATACTGTTATAGAATTTTCTAACGGAGTAAAAATCGGCGGCAATAATAAACCTGTTGCAATGGTTGGACCGTGTTCTGTTGAAGATGATTACGAAGGATTGTTAAAAGTTGCTCTTGCTGCAAAAGAAATGGGATGTGAATTCTTGCGCGGTGGTGCTTTTAAGCCTAGAACTTCTCCTTATGACTTTGACGGATATGGTGAAAAAGCGTTAAAATTCATGAAAAGAGCGTCTGAAGAAACAGGTTTGCTTACAGTAAGCGAGGTTATGGATGCTGCTGATCTTGATATGATGTGTGATTATATTGATGTTTTACAAATCGGTGCAAGGAACGTTCAAAACTTTAAACTCTTAAAAGCTGTCGGTAAATGTAATAAACCTGTTATTTTAAAACGCGGACTTGCAAGTACAATCAGGGAATTTTTGCTTGCGGCAGAACATATTATGTATAACGGAAATCCAAATGTAATTTTGTGCGAACGCGGAATAAGAAGTTTTGATAACGCATTTACCCGTAACGTAATGGATATTGCATCAATTCCTGTAATAAAAAAATACTCTCATTTACCAATAATTGTTGACCCGAGCCATGGAACAGGACAGAGATATTTGATAGAGCCAATGGCAAAAGCAGGATTAATCGTGGGTGCAGACGGTATTATGATAGAAGTTCATCATGACCCTGAAAAAGCGCTTTCTGACGGAAAACAGAGTCTGCCAATTCCTATGTTTAAAGAGGTTATGGCAAGAATAAACCAACTGACCGGAAGATTGCAGTATGAGAAAAATTGTCTTTCCGCAAATATTAAATAATTGACCTCTTAAAAAATGTAGATGAACTTGTTTTTTGTGAAAACCTGGCTTACATCACTCTTATACACATATAAAACAAACAGAGCCAAGGCAAGTTTTGTGCTGCATTAATTATGATTTACGAAAAATTTTTTGATTATTAACCCTGAGTTTAAGCATTTCTCTGGAAAAAGCTTGCTATTTGTTTGTGTGGAATAGTCTTAGTGATAGGGCGTCCGTGCGGGCAGGTGTAAGGCATTTTGGTTGTACGCCATTTTTTGATAATTTCTTGCATTTGCCACGGGTTAAGCTTTTGGCCTGCTTTTACGGAAGCTTTGCAGGAAGTTGTAATAAGAATTTTTTCTTCCAAACCGTCTATATCACCTTCTATATTTTCAAGAATGTCTGCTAGAATTTCTTTTGGATCAACTTTGGCAATCATTTGGGGAACTTTTCTGAATATAAGTTCATTGTCTTTCAAAAATTCTATACCGTAACCGAATTTTTCAAACTTATCAAGATTTTCTTTGATAAGTTCTGCCTCAGTTGCGCTGACGGTCAGAACATCTGAGACAAAAAGAAGCTGTGAGATGATATTTTTTTCTGATTTTAGTTTTTCATAAATATATCTTTCTTCTGCAATATGCTGGTCAACAATTTCTAATCCGTCATCTTTTTCAATTAAAATATATGTATTTTTATATTGTCCGATAATATTTTCTTCCGGCTCAGGAGGATTTTGTTCTTCAGGTTTGAAAAACTGATTTTGAGCTGGAGGCTGAGGAGCATTTTGGGATTTTGATGCCAACAGTTGAAAATCCTGAAAATTTTCCATAGCAGAATCTGAAACATATATCGTATCTTCGTTTTTATTGATAAATGTTTCCTGTGTTTGTTGTTTTGGAAACGACAGAACATTCTGTGAAAACTCCGGCAGCGGTTCAGGTTCTTTGACAGGCGCATTCATAACCAATTCCGGCTGTTTTTCAACATAATTTGCAAGACCAGCATGAATTGATGTGTAGATAAAATTAAATATCTGGTTAGGATTTTTGTATCTAACCTCTTTTTTTGTCGGGTGAACATTTACATCTACATCTTCATTAGGAATCTCAAGGTTTAGAACAACAAAAGGATATTTCCCATTTGCGATTAAATTCTTATATGCGGTGTCAATTGCTTTTTGGAATACCGGACATTTTACAGTTCGTGAATTTATGTAAGTATGATAACTTTTTTTGCTGGAACGCGTATAATTCGGTGTGCTGACATAGCCGCTGATTTTGAAACCTTCTATCTGGTCTGTCTTCAAAACTTCTTTGAGGTTTTGTACTACCTCTGCAGAATAAACTTCCTTAATCGTTTGCAGCAAGATATTCTGACCTGTTGTTTTTAATGTTGATTTTCCGTTCTTTTTCAATTCAAAAGAAATTTCAGGATGAGCAATTGCAAGCGACTGAATTAACTCCTGAATATAAGAAAATTCAGTGTTCTGATTTTTCAAAAACTTAAGACGAGCCGGAATATTGTAGAACAAATCTTTAATTTCCATAATTGTTCCGACAGCGCAGCCTGTTTCAACCTGTTTGACTTTGCTGTTTTCGCATTTTACTTTTGTACCGGTTTCAAACTCTTTAGTTCTTGTAATACAGGTAACTTTTGAGATAGAAATAATACTTGCCAGAGCCTCTCCTCTAAATCCCAGTGTATTAATATCAAACAAATCTTTATCGGAGGAAATTTTGCTTGTAGCGTGTTTTGAAAACGCAAGCATAATATCATCCGGATGAATTCCGCAGCCGTTATCTGCAACACGAATGTCGCGGCATTCATTTGCAATTTCAACGCTTATTTTTGTCGCACCTGCGTCAATAGAGTTTTCTACAAGTTCTTTTACAACTGATGCAGGGCGTTCAATAACCTCGCCCGCTGCAATCTGATTTATAAGATGTTTTGATAACTGGTGAATTCTAGGCATTAATTTCTCCCCTCAAGTATGAAAAATATCATACTCAATATCAATCTACATCAAAAACAAATTCATCTAAATGTTTGATTACAAATCTGAAACATTTCTATAAGATGTGTGTACAAGTGGTATTTCAGCGCGTTGTGAACATAAAAAATAAGCATAAAACCTGAAATATTACACAAATTAAGGGAGAGAAGGACTTGGCAAGAGCGAGAGTTAATACTAAATTAAAACCGTCTAAAAAAGCGGATTTGCAAATTGTAAAAAAAAGTACGGTAAAAACCACTAAGTACAATGACATAAACCTTAACGCCTGGAAGGATTACGGTCATATTAAGACTGATACCTTGTGGGAATTCCCTCACCGTTTAAAAGAAAACGGGCATTCTAACGAATACCACGGGAATTATATCCCCCAAATCGCCCAGCAGTTGTATGAAAGATATACAAAAAAAGGTGATGTTGTGCTTGATTTATTTTTTGGCTCAGGAACGTCAGGGATAGAAGCTTTGAATATGGGTAGACGCTGTATTGGTGTTGAATTAAAGGAAGATTTAGCAGAAAAAGTCTCTGAAAAATTTACACCAAAAGAGCTTGTAACAGAAGTGAATATAATTTGTGCCGATTCAGCATCAGAAATTGTAAGAGATAAAATTCAGGCAAGACTTGATATTATGGGAGAAGAAAAGGCTCAATTTTTAGTTCTTCATCCGCCTTATGACGATATTATCAAATTTTCCGATAAAAAAGAAGATTTATCAAATTGTGCATCAACAGAAGAATTCTACAATCTGTTTGCTAAGGTGGCTAAAAACGGTTATGATATGCTTGAAAAAGGCCGTTTTGCAGCTTTGATTATCGGCGACAGCTATAAAAATTCCGAAGTTCAGCCGCTCGGTTTTGAATGTATGGCAAGAATGATGAGTCTTGGCTTTAAATTGAAAGGTATTATAGTAAAAGATATTCAAGGAAACGAACGTGCAAAAGGTAAAACTGCTAACTTGTGGCGTTATAGAGCGCTTGCAGGCGGTTTTTATATCTTTAAGCATGAATATGTAATGGTTTTTCAAAAGGCTTAGTTTGTATGTCAGAACATAAAACAAATGTAATGCGTATTTTGGATAAGGCTAAGATTAATTATAAGCATTATTGTTATGCTGATACGGACGCAATTAGCGGTGTTGATGTTGCGGCAGTGCTTAACCAAAATCCAGAACAGGTGTTTAAAACGCTTGTTACGATTGGAAAATCAAAGCATTATTATGTTTTTGTAATCCCTGTAGAAAAAGAATTAGACCTAAAAAAGGCTGCAAGTTCAGTTGCTGAAAAATCAATAGAAATGATAAAATCCAAAGAACTGCTTCCTGTCACAGGCTATATTCATGGCGGGTGTTCTCCTATCGGGATGAAAAAGCCTTTTGTTACTGTGATTGATAATTCCGCTCAAAATTTCGCTGATATAATCTTTAGTGCAGGAAAAATCGGTTATCAAGTTCAGGTCAGTCTTGATGATTTGAAAAAAGTTATTAATTTTTCGCTTGCAGATATTTGTTCGTAATCTGTTAAATTTTGTTAATCTGTTCTCCTTTGAGCCACATGTCTATGTTATCAAAGACTATTTGAGCGCGTTTAATCATTGACTCTTTTGTCGCAAAAGCAACATGAGGAGTTACAATTGTGTTTTTTGAATGTAAAAGCGGATGATTTATATCAAGCGGAGGTTCTGTTTCAAAAACATCGATTCCTGCACCTGCGATTCCCCCAGAATTTAGAGCTTCTGCAAGGTCATTTGAATTTACAACCGCCCCTCTTGCTGCATTTATTAAAATTGCAGTTGGTTTCATATATGAAATTGTTTCTTTATTAATCAAGTTTCGTGACTGTTCTGTTAACGGACAGTGAAGTGTTACAATATCAGATTTTTCAAGCATCTGTTTAAGCGGCATATATTTTATTAAATCAGTGTCCTGTTTGTGTGAAAAACCGTTGTATGCCACAATTTTACACCCAAATGCATTACATAATTTCGCTACTTCAGAGCCTATTGCGCCTGTGCCGATGATACCAACAGTTTTCCCGCGTAATTCATTTCCGACAAAACCGTCTTTTGTTTTACCTTCTCTAGTTCTTTTATCCACTTGCGTGACATTTCTTAATAATGTTAACATAAGGCAGATTGTTAACTCTGCAACAGATGTGTTTGAATATCCTGAGGCATTACTTATTGCAATTCCAAGTTCTTTGGCTGTTTTTACATCAACATGGTCTGTGCCAGTGAAGGCTATATCAATAAATTTTAAATTTTTTGCAGCTTTTATAATTTCTCCACTTAGCGGCATATTTGCAAGTATTATAATATCAGCGTCCTTTACTTCTATTTTTAGAATTTCAGTATCTAAAGTTCTCTCATACGCTGAAAAGGTATGTCCTGCAGCTTTTAGTTTCTTTGAATAACTTTCTAAAATATCTTTATCAATTCCGAGTGATTCAAGTAACACAATATTCATAAAAATCGTCTCTCCTTTATTACTTTAATTATAATTAAAAATCTCATATAAATAGCGGATAAAATTTCAAAATTAATAGTTTATTCTAATAATATCAATCCAGAGCATGCCCAAAATATCAAAAGGCATGCCCCAAAAGTCCCAACATTAACAAATGTAACCAAAATTTAAGAAATATTAAATAGGTCTGAAAACATGTAATCATCATGGTTTTCAGGGGAAACAACTTAGGGGGTGAGAGGCTAAAAATAAAATAGTTGTCCGCTTCAAAAGGATAGAGTAAAATTAAATATGTGCTCAACAATGAGCAAATTTCTTGTAGGGGTAAGATGATTTATGCAAGACAATATTAGGAAAAATCTATTACAAATACAGGAAGATATCGCACCTTATACACCAAATATAATCGCAGTTACTAAATATTTTGACAAGGATGCAATAATCGCAGCATACAATGCCGGTTTGCGCAACTTTGGAGAATCAAGAGTGATTGAAGCCATAAAGAAAATTCAGGATCTTCCGGATGAAATTAGAGATAATTCGAAATTTCATTTTATAGGTCATTTGCAGACTAACAAAGTTAAAAAGACTATAGAATATTTTGATTATATTCATTCCTTAGATTCACTGAAACTGGCAGAAATTATTTCAGAGGAAGCTGAAAAAGTCGGGAAAATTCAAAATGTTTTTCTTCAACTTAACAATGCTAATGAAGAACAAAAATTCGGATTTTCCAAAGACGAAATTTTTCAAAACTTCGAGCCAATAAATAAGCTTCCAAATCTGAAAATTGTCGGTTTGATGAATATGGCGCCGTTAGGAGCAGATGATGATGAGTTATACAAGCTTTTTAGTGATGTTGTTTCTACACGCGACGCTCTTGAAAAACAATTTAACTGTGAACTAAAAGAGATATCAATGGGTATGAGTCAGGATTACAAAATCGCAGCCCGATGCGGGGCTACAATGTTAAGAGTAGGTAGAAAATTATTTAAATAATGTAAGATAAACGGAGGAAAAACGGTGGCAGCAGTAACAGATAAGATTAAATCAGTTGTAGATTTTTTAGTAAAAGGTTTTGAACCTAGAGAAACAATTTTCGATGAAATGGCTCAGGAAGTTGAAGAAGATTATCCTGTACAAGACAACCTTGCTCTTGAACCACAATACAATTATCAACCAAAAATTGATAGAACAAATGAATTAAAAGTTGTTAACCATCCTAATTTCAAAGGTTATGAAGTAATGGTTATGGAACCGCGTTCTTTTGAAGATGCTGCAACTATTGTTCAAAATTTGAGAAACAGAAAGACCATCGTTTTAAATCTTCATCTATTAGATAAAGAACAATCTCAAAGAACAATTGATTTTGTTTGCGGTGCTGCTCATGCACTTGATGGCAAACCTCAAAAAGTCGGTGATTTAGTATTCGTATTTACTCCGTCAAATGTTACTTTATCTGTTGACATGAACGTAAATCAAAATAAATTTAATGATTCTTTATGGAGAGGTCCTTTACAATAAGGTCTGTCCGTTTAAATCAAACATAGGGAAGAGAAGAGAGAATAGTTTAATTTGATAAAGAGGTAAGTAATTACCTCTTTTTGTTTGCCTAAAATTCTAAATCGTGATATATTAAACCCGTTATGAAACTAAAAAATTTCGCAATATGCTATAATCATGAAATCCCTCATTCTGTTGAGGTTAAAGATTCTCTGGAAGAAATTCTGTTGAAAAATGAAATAAAACCGGTGATTTTGGATATTGACTATTTGTATGAAGGTTTTGATTTTGTTTTTGTAATCGGCGGCGACGGAACAATTCTGAAAGCAGGACGTTTTTATGCAAAATTCAATACTCCTATTTTTGGAATAAACCTTGGACGTCTTGGTTTTTTGTCTCAATCGTCAAAGGAGAACATAGAAAATTCTGTGAAAAAAATACTCTCCGGCGATTTTGTAACAGAAGACAGAATTATGCTTGAATGCAACAATTATCTTGCGTTGAACGATTTTGTTGTAAAAGGTACTTATACAGGCAGAACTTCTCGTTTTTCACTGAAGATAAATGACAAATTTGTGTGTGATTATCTTGCAGACGGTATTATTATCGCAACTCCAACAGGCTCAACTGCATACGGACTTTCAGCGGGCGGCCCTGTGCTTACTCCGTCATTGAAGGCATTCGTAATTGTACCTATATGCCCTCATACTCTAACAGCACGTCCTCTTGTTGTGCCAGACAACGAAAAAATTACAGTATGCGCTAAAGATGCGAATACAAAATATATGGTCTCAAGTGACGGGCAGGAATTCCATGAATTTAAAAGTGAAATAGAAATAAAGAAATCCAACTATAGTGCAAAGTTAGCTTTATTAAAAGATGCTGAATTTTATTCAATTCTCCGTAATAAGCTTCATTGGGGTACTTCTCCTGCTAATATTTAGTATTTGTGGTAAATATAACACTAATATTAAATTTTGTTCATAATTTATCATAAATTATTGTACTTTTTGTCTATTTAAAATAGTATGTTAGTATATTATTAACTGTATTCATTTTTGTTAATGAATATCAATGGCTCGAAAATAAAGTAATAATACATATAAAGAGGTAAAAATAGTGGAAAATTTCGTATCAGATATCTTTGCGAAAAAAGATGAATCAACAAACAACAACCAGGCTCAAAGGTCTCCAATAAATCCAACAAAAATTAAAGTCGTAGGTGTCGGCGGCGGCGGCGGTAACGCTGTTAACCGTATGATAAAAGCAGGTTTATCTGGTGTTGAATTCTGGTTAATGAATACAGATTTACAAGTTTTAGAATATGGACAAACTAAAAATAAAATTCAATTAGGATCAAAATCAACAGCAGGTCTTGGTGCTGGCGGTGATCCTTCAGTTGGAGAAAAAGCTGCTGAAGAAGCTCAACAAGAAATAACAGAAGCATTAGACGGCGCTGATATGGTATTTATTACTGCTGGTATGGGCGGTGGAACAGGTACCGGTGCTGCTCCTGTTGTTGCAAAAATTGCTAAAGAATTAGGTATTCTTACAATTGCAGTTGTTACAAAACCTTTCTCCTGGGAAGGTAAAAAACGTCAAAATCAAGCTAATCAAGGTTTGGAAAAATTGAGAGAAGCTGTTGACGCAGTAATTGTTGTTCCTAATGATAAATTACTTCAAGTTGTTGATAGACAAGTTTCTCTAACAGAATCATTTATTATTGTAGATGAAGTTCTGTTAAGAGGTGTTCAGGGTATTTCAGATATCATTACAGTTCCAGGACTTATTAACGTTGACTTTGCAGATGTTAAATGTGTTATGCAGGCATCAGGTTCAGCCCTTATGGGTATCGGCCGCGGTCAAGGTGAAGGCAGAGCTGTTAAAGCTGCTGAAATCGCTATTAACTCTCAATTGCTTGAATCTTCAATCAATGGTGCAACAGGTGTTATCGTTAATATTACCGGCGGTCCGGATATGACTCTTCATGAAATTTCTGATGCCGCAAATATTATTCACGATGCTGTTACTGATGATGCAACTGTTATTATCGGTACTGCTGTTAATGAAAATATTCAAGGCGAAATTCAAGTTACTGTTATTGCAACAGGTTTTGAATTGAAAAATAAAATGCAGGAAGAAGAAAAGAAAGAAGTGAAACAATTGAGTGCTTCTGATTTCTTTGCAGGTACTTTTAATAACAATAATACTCAGCCAAATCCTGTAAGAAGAAATTCAATGCCTGAAATTTCATCAAATTTCACAAATATAGAAATACCTGATTTCTTGAAAAAATAATATTGCAAAATAACATAGACCAAGAATACTGGTAGTATAAAAAGAGAAGAAGGAACAAATTATTTTGTTCCTTCTTTTTTAATCGGTTCAGAAGTTAAACTAGAGAAAGGGCAATTTTTTCTCACAAAATGTTTTTATATTTATATAGGGGATATAAAGAATTTTATTATTTAAAATTCTAAAAAAAGAAAGGGGAAAATGATTTATGAGTTCAGTTTCAGGGGCAAATCCTGTAGATTACTATCGAAATATTGTTTCTATCGGTTGGCCATCTAATCCGGCTGCTCCTAATATTAGCGGGAGTAGTAATATAGATATTGGTAATTCATTAAACGGCAGTAAGAAAGAATTGTATCGTGATATAATAGATTCCAAGCTAAATGAGAATGGTTCTGTTACGGTTAAGTTTCCGAATGAGCCCGCGAGAATGTTTTCGAATATGGAAGATGCTTTGAAGTATTGCGATAAAAATTATCTTTCATCCTTGGAAAGCAGACAAAATTCTTTGAAAACACTTATTGAACAGATGCAGGAAAAGCAAAGTCTTTTGAATTATGCAAAACAAAGCGGGAAATTGTCGCCGGAAAAACTTAAACAAGCTGATGAAGTTTTAGAGACTATCAAAACAAAATTAAATAGTTTGCAGTCGGAATATAATAGTTTACTGGAGCATAAGAAGACTATATTAAATGTGCAATCGTTATCTTCAAATAATTCAGGTATATTCCCTGGTGCAGATGGAAAAACTTATGGAGAGGCTTTAAGGAAAAATCCAATGAATTCCAGTGTTTTCCCAAGTTCAAGCGCCAGAGAATACGAAAAAATGCTTGCTGATAATCCTATACAGTCACGTCAGGTTACAGCAGAAGCCGCGAAAAATGTTTCTAAGACAAAATGGAAGTTTCCAAAATTATTCAAAAGCCGCGGCGGTAAGATTTTGACTGCAACAACAGCGGTAATAGCAGGACTTGCCGGATATAGTATGTACACTGAGTCTGAAAAAAGCCGGTTAGAAAATTTGATAATTTCAAAAGGTAATAATCCGAGAAGATCAAATGCAGCTTAATTTCTCGTAATGATATCAATAAAAAAGAGCCTTTAAAAAAGGCTCTTTTCCTTGTTTTATACATAGAATAAAACTTAGTCTTTAGCGTGTCCTGCAGTACCAAGAACGTCGCGCATTTTGTGCATAACCATTTCTTTAACAGCAGTTCTGCCAGGTCCCATATATTCTCTTGGGTCGAATTTTTCAGGATGTTCAACAAAGAATTCTCTGATTGTTGAAGTCATTGCTAATCTCAAGTCTGTATCGATGTTAATTTTAGCAACACCATGTTTAGAAGCGTAATTCAACATATCTTCAGGAACACCTTGTGCATCAGGCAAGTTACCGCCGAATTTATTACATTTAGCAACGAATTCAGCAGGAACAGATGAAGATCCGTGAAGAACAAGCGGATAATCATATCCTACAGCTTCGTTAACAGCTTTTTTAATTTCAGCTAATCTTTCAAAGTCTAATTTAGCTTCGCCTTTGAATTTGTAAGCACCGTGAGAAGTTCCGATAGCAACAGCCAAAGAATCACAGCCAGTTTCTTTAACAAATCTAGCAGCTTCTTGCGGGTCTGTGTATGTAGAATCTTTAGCGTGAACTTTAACATCGTCTTCAACGCCTGCAAGTTTACCAAGTTCAGCTTCTACTGAAACTCCGCGTGGGTGAGCATAATCAACAACTTGTTTAGTTAATTTAATATTTTCTTCAAGCGGGAATCTTGAACCGTCAATCATAACAGAAGAGAAACCGCCGTCAATACAAGCTTTACAAATTTCAAAATCAGCACCGTGATCAAGGTGTAAAGCGATAGGTACAGTAGTTGTAGCCAAAGCAGCTTCTACTAATTTAAGCAAGTAAGTTTGGTTAGCGTATTTTCTTGCGCCAGCAGAAACCTGAAGAATAATAGGTGATTGAGTTTCTTCAGCAGCTTCTGCAATACCCTGAAGAATTTCCATGTTGTTAACATTGTAAGCACCGATAGCATAACCGCCAGCGAGAGCTTTTTTGAACATTTCGCCTGTTCCAACTAATTTTCTTTCACTCATTTGAGTTCTCCTTCTTTTATCCTTTTACCGGAGTTTACCGGACTTTCATAATTTGAATATTTTTATACATGATTAAATTACAACAAAAAAATATTAAATACAATAGATTTTGCCGGTTTAAGGAGAAGATTTTTGTTAGATTGTAACGAAATATTAATATCGTATATACTATTTTACAAAAAGGTTTAAAACCTGATATAATCAATAATTGATGGGATTAATGAAAAAATAAGGTAGCAAAAAATTTTGTGCCTGTTTTTTACATGCATATAAATAGTAGTGGAATAAGAATAAAAGCTAGTAGGAGAAACTAAAAATGTCAGTAAGACCTGTGTCGTTAGTATCATTCGGAACAAATTACAGTGTTAATTTTAGTGCTAAGAAGAAAAATAATAAACCTAATCATATCCATATAGATAATCCTGTATCACATAAGCTTGCTATTCCTTTGGCAGCTACTGTTCTGGCAATGAGTCCGATGAGTTCTGCGGCAGGTAACAACAGGCTTTCTGATGTTGAAGATACACATAGAATTGAACTGGTTGAACAAAATAATAATGGTAGAATCGTTGATCAAAGACGGTTTTGGCAACATGCTAAAATAAATATACCTTATGATATTTTATTTGTTAATACAAAAGATGGAAGTTCAAATTTTGACAAAATTATTATAGGCGGGGAAAAAATTAGTGATGGTTTGCCTGTTTCAAAAGTTGTAAATAATAATTATACTTTATATTCTGATGATGGAGTTCCTGCTCATAAATACAATTTGAAACAAATTAGTGTTGAACATAGATTAGGTGGCATGGATGAACATAATTTGTATTATTTACAAGAAGCAATAAATTGTATTGATAATAGTTTGAACTCTCCTAAAAACAAAAGTGATATAGAAAAACGTACTAATAATGTTAAATTGTATCATACGGTTTTTGGTCTGCAAAATGGCACATGCGGTAACAGGTTAAAAGACGCTGTTTCAGAAGGTAATTTTGGTAAATTAGCCGGTGAGCAGGATTATGAAGGTAATAACGGAATTTATACAATAAGATATTATTCTCAAGATGATAATATGGATGATGCAGAAGTAGTTACAGTTCAGAAAAAAGGATTTCCAGAATTAAGACTATATTCTGTAAGCATAAATAACGGTATTATCGAAAACGGACCAATTGAAAATATAAATATTCGTTATGGGGCTGTTACCCTTGTCGCAGGGAATAAAGTCTATAATTTGCTTGATGATAGCCTGACAGAAATGATGATTGCTGTTGTTAGAAATGAGGCTTGCAAAAATGCTGCAAAAGATATAGAATTATATGAGCAGACACCTATAAAATATGCTTCATATAGAGATAATGGTTATTTAGATCAAGTACAAGAAATTAGTGTTGACGAATAATGTAAACAAATGTAACATTTTGTTTTCATGTTGAAATAGCCAATGTGGGCATGTTTTTACATGTATAGTGAGACAATGCGAGAATAATAATGGCTATCCGTACTGATAATAATGATATACAAAAACTACAAGAGCTACAACAACTTAATTCTACTTCTTTGAGTTCTTTAGCAAAGAAGGCGGATAATTCTGTTGATTTTATTCCTTTAGGTAATAAGAATTCGTCATTATTAAATAAACTTGGTATAACTCAAGATGAATTGACTTCAATTTTAGCTAAATATCCTGAGTTTATGACGACCAAGCTTGATTCTCAGCTGGAAATTGTAAAAGCAATAAAACTAGAAAAACAACAAGCGCTGCAGGCTCAAAAAGCTGCAGAAACTGCAGAAAATGAAACTGCTGCTTCAACATTATCAACTCAGGTTGGTGGTGGTGAATTCAATAAAGTTGAATATAACAAATTACCTGTTAGTGAAAAGATAGAAGCTTGTTTTGAAGAATTTGCCAAAAATGTATATGTTTATGGGGCTAAAGATCATGACGGTAATGTTAAATCAGAACCTCATTCTCTTGAAGAATGGGATTCTTTAACTTCAGAACAGCAACAAGAATTTGTAAATAAAGTTAAAACAGGTATTGACAATAATGAAAAATTAAGCGATTTAAAAAAGTTAATTCTGGAAAATGCTGATGAAAAAGCATTAAATTCCGGAGCTGATGCTGTTATGCGTGGAATTCAAGCTTCCAATATGGCCGGTAAATCATACATAGAATTTATTCATGAAAATGAATACAGTCGTATGGATATGATTGATGAGTATCTTAATGAACAGGAAGCTTTATATGGTGATAAAATTTTAAATGACAGTGATAAGTCATATAAAAAATACTGGGATGCAATT
Source organism: Candidatus Gastranaerophilales bacterium (assembly GCA_944323155.1). GTDB lineage: Bacteria > Cyanobacteriota > Vampirovibrionia > Gastranaerophilales > Gastranaerophilaceae > CALURL01. The sequence goes on along the minus strand of CALURL010000010.1, from coordinate 20,448 downwards.
ACTTCTGAAGTAAAAAAATTAAGCGGAAATGAGAACTATTGTTCATCTGATGCAAGAGAATATTTGAAACGTAATAACTTGACAGAAGATGAAATGCTCTATAAGTCGCTGAAGCATAAAATTTCTCAGGGAATTAGACTTTCTGCTGAAGAGGCAAAGTTATATAAGTCATTGAATGATACATTAAGTTTAAAGAGTGGTGTAGATATTCTTGACAGAGCAAAGGCAAGAAATTTAGAAAGTATGCAGGCTCAATATGATGAGCTTAGCGCAAAAGATAATCTTTCTTCTTATGAAGAAGGTTTAAAGAACGATCTCGGTAAATATTTAAATTCAGAAGAAGCAAATAGACTTCGTTCAAAAAAATTTCCAAAGCCGCAGACCGATTTTGAAAAATCAGTTTACAATGACATAAAAGATTTTCAGTCAAATACAACTCACATAAAAGGAGTTATGTCAGAAACCGGCGGTGCAATAAAGTATATTGAAGATAAGATTAAATCTGAAAACATGTCACCTGAGGATGCTCAAGAGTATAGAAGAGCTTTCATGGAGTTCTATGATGGTGTTGCAGGTGTTCGTTTGCACAGTTATTATGCAAAAAAATATCCTCATGATGAACAATTAGGTAATCGTGATATATATGGTGATAAGGCAACTGTAAACTATGATGAATTAAGCAGTAAACAGGCTGATTTGTATAATAATGGCTTGAAAACAGATGTAACATCTAAAGATCCAGAAAAAATTAAGAAAGCTAATTCTGATTTGCATGATATTAGTGATATTTTGTCAAGGGATGAAAATGCTGCAAAACCTGAACTGGATGCAAGAAAAGCTGATACTTCAGATATTGCTACTCTAATTAAAGATGAAAAGTTGCATAATAAGTATGTTGACATTAACGCAACAATACAAAATTCAGAAATTCAAAAAGAAGCAATGAAAACTTTAATGGGAAGTGAAAATGTTACTAATAAAACAAGAGAAAACGCTTTGGATATACTTGAAAAATATCATGAAGTTAACCGTAAAGACATTTTAGACTCTGCAACATCTGATAATAAAGAGGTTACAGCTTATGCATCTGAAAAGAATATAGTTTCTAAATTAGGAAAAGATGACCAGACCGAAGGCTTTGAATTATTACATAACAGAATAAACGATTTGTTTACAGGCGATGAGGCAGTTAAATATTCAAAAGCATTAGCTGATCAAATTCAATATTGCGACAAGTCTAACCAGCTTGATATGCATAATGAGATTATGAAATCAAAATATTCAGAAGTTCAAGAATACGCTGCAGGTAATATAAACAAACTTGATCCTAGTGTACAATCAGATGCTTTACATTCTGTCTATAACTCTGGTAATGAAAAAGCTATTGAAGCCGCTGTAGATAGTATCAAAGCTTCTCCTGATTGCGCAATGCCGGAAATTAGAGAAACTGTTCATTCTATCGCAGTTGAAGAAGCAATTAATAATAACCAGAATTTGATGTTTTCAGAAGAATTTTCCGCAGATCAGGCTTCTGGCACAGCCTCTTTACAGGAAAAAATTTCCGGTGGCTATCAATTGTCTCGAGAAGAATATGACTCTCTTTCTCCGCAGCAAAAACGTGAATATTTCGCAAATTATTTTAAACAATTACCGCTTGACAAGAAAATTAAATTACTCGCATCAATTCCGGACGGTGCTCAAAAGAAAACAATTTACACAATGATTGCAAGAACAAATTCAAATCTTTTTAATGCAATCATTAAAGATAAAGATAGAGCAGACAGTCTGCTTGCAATGGGACTGCCGAATGATGTTAATGCACAAATTTACAATGTTGTAAGTTTCCTTGCCGTTGCTGATATCGGCTTTAAAAATATTGCAGAAAAGTATGAAATCGATTATGATAACGTTTCTAAAAGCTCAAACAAATCTCCAGTAACAAATCCTTATGGTTTTGATACTAAAGAAATTTATAAAAAAGATAAACAAGGTAATTTCCTTGTTTAAGGTATGAAATTTGTAGGTTGAAGAAAATAAAAAAGTCTGTCTTAATATTGGGATGGACTTTTTTATTGATTTTTTTTTCTGTTTATATTTAAATATTCTTACAGTGATTTTACGAAATCGCGAGTTCTTATAGAAAGAAGACAATTTTAATTGCCGAAAGAGATAAAACTAGCTAAATATGCAGGTTTTTGTTACGGAGTAAAAAGAGCCGTTGAAACTGCAAAAAAAATAAAATCAGAAAATCCTGATAAAAATGTCTTTGTATTAGGGGAACTTATTCATAATGCTCATGTTATTCAGGATTTAGAAAAACTGGGTGTTCAAACTTTAAAAGACATTCCAGAACATGGTGAAGGAATTTGCATAATAAGAAGCCATGGCGAAAGTCCTGAAGTTTTTGAAAGAATTAAACAAGCGGGATTTACCCCTGTTGATTTGACCTGTCCCGATGTAAAAAAAGTTCAGCAAAAAGCAATAGAACTTGCAAAAGATGACTATTTTGTCGTAATTGTCGGTAAAGAAGAACACCCGGAAGTGATTGCAATTAAGGCAAATGCAAAATTATACACAGATAAAGTTGTTGTAGCAGCAAGCCCTGAGCAGTTGGATGAATATAAGGAACAGATTAAAGCTCATAAACGTGTCGGAATTGTCGTTCAAACAACACAGAGACTAGCAACACTTAATTCAATAGTAGAATATTTAACAGGTATTTGTAAAGAATTACACATTGCAAATACAATTTGTGCAAGTACTGCAATGCGTCAGAAAGAAGCAAAAGAATTTGCTCAGGATAGCGATTTGGTTGTTGTTGTTGGTTCTAAAAAAAGTGCCAATACAACGCACCTTGCAGAAATTCTAAAAGATATAACAAATACTATTCATATTGAAAATGATGAAGAGTTGGAGAATTATAAAGATTTAATTGATACTTCTGAAAAAATTTCAGTAACAGCAGGTGCTTCAACACCGCAAGATATTATAGAAAATGTAATTAATAAACTAAGAAAGGACATATAACAAAATGACAGCGACATTAGAAAAAACAAATTTAGATGAATTTGAAAGATTATTAGAAGAATCTTTCTCAAAATCACATTCAGTAGCTGATATCGTAGAAGGTACAGTTATCAGAAAAGAAAATGAAGGCTACTTAGTAAGCGTAAAAGGCGCTAAAACAGAAGCTTTCTTGCCAAACAAAGAAGTTTCAGCATCAGAAGGTTCAGAAAATCTTGAAGTTGGCGATGTTAGAGAATTCTATGTATTGAAAGAAGAAAACGATGAAGATGGTATGGTATTATCATTGAAAAGACTTGCATTTGCTCAAGCATGGGCACAACTTAATGATGCAAAAGTTCAAGGCGATACAATTCTTGCAAAAGTTGTTTCTATCGTAAAAGGCGGTGTATTAGTTGATGTAGCTGATTTGAAAGGTTTCATTCCTTCTTCTCAATTGAGAACAGGAACTCCTTTTGAAGGCTTAATTGATACAAAAGTTGAAGTTAAAGTATTAGAAGCTGATCCAAAGAAAAACAAATTAATCTTATCTCAAAGATTAGCAGTAGCAGAACAACGCGATCAGGTTGTAGATAACATTTTATCAGAATTACACGAAGACCAGATTGTAAAAGGTGAAGTTGTTAGAATTGCTGATTTTGGAGCATTCGTAGACATCAATGGAATTGACGGTTTGCTTCCGATTTCAGAAATTTCATGGTCAAGAATTAAACACCCTTCAGACGTAATTTCTTTAGGTGAAACTATTGAAGTTAAAATTATTAAAATAGATAATGAGTTAAAGAGAATTTCATTGTCATTAAAGAGAATGGGTGAAGATCCATGGCAGCAAATCGAAGGCCAGTTTGAAGAAGGTCAGGTAATTACAGGAACAGTTAATAAAGTAACAGGCTTTGGAGCTTTTATTAACATATTCCCGGGAGTAGAAGCATTATTACCAGTATCAGAAATGGCTGAAGAAAATGTTAATCCGTTCAACAAATTCAAAGTTGGCGACAGTGTAGAAGTTTTGATTAAAAAATTCACACCTCAAGAACACAGAATTGCGTTGAGCATAAAAGACATTAACAAAGACGCTGAATAGAAATATAAAAATAAAAAACGTCCCTGCATAATCCGCAGGGATGTTTTTTAGTCTTTATTTATATTTGGATAATGGTGTTATTGATGATTTGACTGTTGTAAATGATACTGGAAAACCGGAAGATGATATTTGGAATACATCTGTTGCTCCTTTATCAAAAGAAACACGAGAAACGAACTTTGAAGAAGGATGTATGGATACTACAGGTAAACGTTGGCACGGTTGTTTCGGTAAAATACTGAACGACAACTGGGAAATGACTTATTAACTAGAAAAAAGGAGATTTTTTATAATCTCCTTTTTATTCTCCAAAATAATTCTTTAAACCAACTGATAGCTTTTTGTTGCGGCAAAGTTTTTTGAGTTTTGCAATTGCTCGATTTTCTATCTGTCTTATGCGCTCTCTTGAAACTCCGTATTGTGAACCAATTTCATCAAGAGTTTTCTTTGCACCGTTATTATCAAGACCATAACGTAAAATTAGAACATCACGTTCTTTCGGGCTAAGCTGATTTAGCATTTTTCTAATATCTTCAAACAAATTTTCCTGAGAAACTCTGCTGTCTGGAGCAATAGTTGATTCATCAACAATGAAGTCTGCAATTTTTGAAGAGTCTTCAGAAGAGCTTGCAGGAGTTTCCATGCTTATTGTAGACTGTGCAGATTTTATAATCTGGGTTAATTTATTGACAGGTACACCCAAACGATATGCAATTTCTTGTTTTGTCGGCGAATGACCGAGTTCTGTTGTCAAATCAATAGTTGCACGTCTGATTTTCCCGAGAGATTCAATCATATGTATTGGAAGTCTGATAATTCTTGCCTTGTCAGCAATAGCGCGTGAAATTGACTGCTGAATCCACCATGTTGCATAGGTTGAGAATTTGTAGCCTTTTGTATAATCAAATCTTCCGGCGGCTTTCATCAATCCCATATTGCCTTCCTGAATTAAATCAAGAAATGATAATCCGCGGCCGATATATTTTTTTGCAATACTTACAACAAGACGCAAATTCGCATTTACAAGAAGATTTTTTGAAAAATCGTCATGCTCTTCGTATATTTTTTTTGCAAGTTCAAGTTCCTGCTCTGCTGAAAGTAGAGGAATTTTTCCTATTTGCTGCAAATAAATTCTCACACTGTCATCAGAATTTACTGTAGACAAACTTTCCTGAACTTTTGGATCCTCAACCGATTCCAGAACGTCATCGTCATCTTCCTCAGGAAGCTCTATTGAATGAAAATCAACATTTTCATCTGAAATTTCTTCTGTTAAAAGACCGTATTTTTCTAATTCTTTTTTCATATTTAAAAACTCTCTCTTTTTTATAATACTTTTTCTAAAGAATTTTGCAATCAAATATTTGTATTAGATTTATTTTTTATTTGTAAGTTTTTGTCTCACAGTTTCGAAAATAATTGCACTTAGAGCGTTTGAAACATTTAAAGAATTGAAATCTTTAAGCATTGGTATTTTAACCACAAAGTCGGACAGTTTTAATAAAGACTTTGAAACTCCTGCATGTTCTGCGCCCATGATTATTGCAAAATTCATATCTGTATAATTAACATCATAATAATTATCTTTTGCATTTGCGTCTGCTGCAACTACCCACCAGTCGCTATTTTTTAATTTTTGAACTGCGTTAACCAGACTATTTACTTTTATTATTGGAATATGATTTATAGCTCCGGCGCTGGTTTTTTCAACAGTTGCATTAACTTGAACATTTCTTCTTGAAGGAATTACAATTCCTGAAACTCCAGCACAAACACAGGTTCTGATTATTGCTCCGAGATTATGTGAATCTTCAATTCCGTCAAGAATCACAAGAGAAGAATATCCTTCCTTTTTCTCTTCCAAAAATTCATCAAGATCCTTGTATTCAATAGGAGAAATCTGGGCGATAATTCCTTGATGGTTAAATTCTTCGTATGGCTGAAATTTTTCTTTACCTACAAATTGAAAAATTATTCCTTTTTCTTTTGCTAAATCTTTAATTTTGTTTAGTTTATTGTCAGAATGAATATTTTTAGAAATTAAAATTTTATTAATTTCTCGATTCCCTGCAATAAGTGCTTCCAGTACTGAATTTTTCCCAAAGATTACGTCATTCATTATTTTGCGGCTCCGTTTGCAGAAACTTCAAGCATTCTATTTATGCATTTGAAAGCTTCTTTTGAAATTTTTTCATCAACAGTGATTTCCGGTGTTTCAGTGTTTAGTGCATTGTATATGTCCATAAGGCTGATTAATTTCATGCTTTTACATATCGCAGGTTTGTCATAAACACTGTAGAATTGTTTTCCTGGATAATCTCTTTTTAACCTATCTGTAACCCCTTTTTCTGTTGCAATAATAAATTCTTTTTCATTACGATTTTTAACATAATTCATAATTCCAGTTGTGCTGCCGACAAAATCAGCTTCCTCAAGGAATTTTTCCTGACATTCCGGATGCGCAAGTACTATTGCATTAGGATATTTGTTTTTTGTTTCTTTAATTTCTTCGGCGCTTAAATCATTATGAATTGGGCAATATCCGTTATATGTAATAACTTCTACGTTTTGAAGCTGAGTTTCAACCCATCTTCCAAGATTTTTATCAGGAAGAAATAAAACTTTTGGAGCATTTAAGCTCTTTACTATTTTCACCGCGTTTGAACTTGTGCAGCATATATCACATTCTGCTTTTACTTCTGCAGTTGAATTTATGTAACAAACTGTAGGAATATTCGGATATTTTTGTTTAAACTCCCTTAATTGTGCCAGATTTATCATATCAGCCATATCGCATCCGGCTTTCAAATTCGGAAGGATAACTTTTTTACCTGGATTAAGAATTTTTGCAGTCTGTGCCATAAAATAAACACCTGCAAATACAATAATTTCAGCATCAGTTTTTTCTGCCATCTGGCTGAGGTACAATGAATCCCCAACAAAGTCTGCAACTTCATCAATCTCAACATTTTGGTAGCAGTGCGCTAGAATTACCGCTTTTTTCCTTTTTTTTAACTTATTAATTTTTTCAATCAGCTCTTTCATCCGGGTAAAGTCTCCTACATTTAGTGTAAATTTATGTTAAATTTGCAATTGTTCTAAAATATATTGTATAATAAAAACATTGATAGTAAATAATGAACAAAAAGAAATTAATTGAGTATGGATATTAACGAAATTTTATCACAATTAGGTTTGGGAAGTAAAGAAACTGTATATTTATCAGTTACACCTGGTATAGGTTTAGAGCTTATTCAACTGGATATGTCTACTAAATCTGTTAAGAATTATGCATTTAGACCTTTGGAATATAACGAAGGTTTAAGAGAAATAACTGACTACGAAGCTTTTAAAAACGGCGTGTCAGAATTATTTGCAGAATTAAAAATTAACCCTAAAAGTAATGTAGTATTAAACATGCCAATGGTATTGTTTGGCAGCAAAGATTTACCATTGCTTTTAGCAGATGAGGCTATTACTGAAGCTTTAACATCAGAAGTTGAACAGTCGTATGTATTTAAACGATATGAACCGATTGTCAGCTGGTGTGATTCCGCAATTAACCAATCTGGTGATAGCAGAAAATTATTTTATTCAGCAATACAAAAACAAGCAGTTGACAGTATAAGAACAGCACTTTCAGAAATTGGTGCTACTCTTGTCGGAGTTGAAATGTCTTTGACTTCTATTCTAAAAGCTCTTGCTTTTTCTGGCAGAGCAGCAGAACAGATGAAAGACAATTACACATGGAATTTGATGATTGTCAATCAGAGCGGCTATTCAATTCTTTCAATGTCCGGTAAAAATATTATAGATTTTTATGAAGAACCTGTTCCAATCAGATCTTTGGAAGGTGATGAAGTTTATAATGCAATTAATGCCTCTGCTCAGATAACTTTAATGAGTTATCCTGCGAATGCACTTTATATAGTATCTGAAACCGATATGGTAAGTGCTGAAATTCTTGCAGGTCGTCTACAAGTTGATGGCATGGTTCTGTATTGGGAAAATAATATGTACAAGAAACAGGATTTTGTTCCTGTGAGTCTTGAAATATTAGAGGATACTGCTCATAAAATTTCTATGGAAGCTATCGGTGTTGCAACTGGCAACGCTGGTGGAATTCCAATGAAGTTTAATTTTGCTACATCAGGAGCAGCCGGAGATGTAGCTGCTGATGCCGGCAATGAACCTGTCGCTGTTAAAATCGGTGATAAAGAAATTGAATTAACACCTATTGCTGCAAGAAATATCTCTGCTTTAATTGCAATAGTTATTCTTATCCCGACATTTGTCGCTCATATAGCTTTACCAATGGTTGAAAAACAAAAACAAACTCAATTGGATGAAGTTACTACAAGAGTTCAAAATGTCCAAAATGAGATTAAACGTTTGCAAGAAGAGCAAAATAAACTTAATGATTTTGATATTAATGCTGAAATTAAAAAGGTTCTTGGAAATAACAGAATTAAGCTTATGTCATATTCTGCACTAGGTGAATCTGTTCCGAAAAGTCTATGGATAACATATTTTGATACCAAAGAGGATGGTAAAATTGATATTAAAGGTGAGGCTGAAAATGTTGAAGATGTTTACCGCTTCTTCAGAAACATGAAAGATTCTTTAATAGATACAAAATTAAGACTTCACAAATTGCAGATGAAAACAGATTCTGTTGATGAGGCTGTAGAAGTTGATCCAAATAGACCGGTAAATTATGAATTTGAAATTACCAATATGACAGAATCTGAATTGAATCCTCCTCCACCTGCTGATCCTAACCAAAAAGCAGCTGAGGAACAAAATAAAGAAGAAGAGAAAAAAGGCGGTTTATTGAATGGTAAACCTCTATTGAATTTTGGGAAATAAGTAAGGAGAATAACTGTGGAAAAATATAGTATATATTTCAAAAAATTTCAAATTGCAATAGCTATTCTTGTTTTGACGGTTATTGTTTTTGCCTTTCTTGTTTCAAAGATAGTTCCTGTTGTTCAAAATATTTTAAATATTCAAGAGCAATATAAAACACAAACAGAATCACTGGCTGATAGTGAAAGAAAACTTGCAGGTTTGAAGGCTGACGCTGAGAAAAAGAAGGAAGAAGAAGCTAATGTTTTAAAGGCCTTTTTTAAACCAATAGAAATGAGTTTGGATACTGAAGCTGTTATGTCTGATGAATTTGGTGAAATTTTACAACTTCTAAGAGATAACAAGATTAAAACACGTTCTGTAAAATACGATTATGATCCTCAAGATGATAATTTCGTCAAAAATGTCGGAGATAGATATAGTGCCTGCAGATTAAATATAGAAATGGTGGCAAACTATTCAAATCTTGAAAACTTCCTGAGAGAACTGTATAAGCATGAACATTTTCTTGATATTTCAAAAATAGAAATTGTACCATATGACAAGAATAAACGAATATTGTTGATAAATTTACAAATTAAATTGTATGCACAAAAGGATCCTGCACAGGCAAAACCGGCAGAACAACCTGCACCGGCACCTGCAGAAAATGCTGATCCAAACGCTCCTCAAACAGCCCCGGAAGCTCCTGCTAGCACTGAAGGCGGAGTTTCCCCTGAACTTCCTCAGTAAGCTGATTTGATTGGCTTATTCAAATAATTTGTAATTTATTCCGAATAATTGTTCTCGATTTTTCAAGCATGTTGAGCAAAAGCTTGTTTCGAGAACATTTTTTCTTGAAAAATCTTTGAAATCAGATCCGCAGCGCCCTCTATGGTCATTTGCAAGAAAAGGACATGTATAAACCCCTTTTGTGGTTAGTATACGCCCGTATTCGCAGTCAAGGCTTTCCCAATCTGTCGGAAATTCATCTGATACATTATTTTTGTCATGGTATTCGTTGATTACAAAGTTATTGTCTTCTGCTTCAAATCCTAATTTGTAGCAGACTTGTTTAAACTCATTTAAAAGAACTTGTTTATCTTCTTTGTAATAATTTGTAATACATAGAATTGGATTAAAATCATATTTTATAAGACTTTTGATTGCATGTAAAACTTGTCTGTATGAGCCGCGGCCGCGTAAATCATCACTTTTTACCTCATTATAATGGTCTATACTTAACTTAAAAATTATTTCATAATTACTTTCATCTTCAACTCGTTTTAAAAATCTTGCCTTTTTTTCGTTAATAAAAGTTCCGTTTGTGCATATGCAAACGTTGCTTCTTTTTAAGCAGAGTCTTAGTATATTGTTAAAATCTGGATGAGTCATGGGTTCTGCACCTGTTAGATAAACGCATTGAATATTTTCTGCTTTAGTGTCAGATAGCGCCTGTTTTACAAGATCTATTGGAATAAAGTCTTTAATGTTTTTGCTTAGTGGAAAATCAATATAGCAATGTTTGCAATGCTGATTGCAATTTTTTTCGGTCATTTCAATGAACAAATTGTTAAATTCTTTAAGCTCGCAAACTGTGGATTGGTAAATACTGCTCTTCATAATTTTTGCTCCCGTAATTTATTGTCATAATTATTTTATGAATAAAAAAATAAATATAAATTGACCACCATGGCTATAGTTTTTTATATACCACTTGCAAACTCATTAAAAATTTTTTATAATGAAATTATAATAATAAAAAAGGAGAGAAAAGTATGAAAAACTTATTAAGAAGTGTTTACGGGGGGGGGCAAACGCTGCATAGTCTCCTTTTTCGAACTTTATGAAGCTTTTACATTAGCTGAGGTTTTAATTACACTCGGTATAATTGGTATTGTTGCTGCAATGACATTACCTTCTTTAATAACAAAATTTCAGGATAAGCAGCTTATTGCACAAACTAAGAAAACTTATTCAACAATAACTAATGCAGTTTTAATGGCACAGCAGGATTTAGGTTCTATAGGCGATAACACGGCCTTATTTGATGTAACAAAGACATCTGTTGAAGTTTCAGAAAATTTCTCAAAATATTTTAATAGTGCGACAGTATGTACTTCTGCAAAAGATAAAGGCTGTATAAAAGATTATAAGATTAAATACACGGAGGCTTATACAAACGGTACGGGTGCAAATGTCGCTTATGGTATGGGCTTTCCTATGATTATACTTATTGATGGCTCAATAATACGAGTAAATCAATATTCTAGCTGTCATCGAGTTGAGCCTGGATACGCGGCTGATGAAAATGGTGATTATAAGCTTGATGCGGACGGTAATAAAATACCAATTGAAGTTGTCAGAACAAACTGTGCAATCATAAATTTTGATGTTAACGGAGTAAAAGGGCCAAACCAGTTTGGACGAGATGCCTATTCTATTTATATAGAGCCATCATCTATTAACACTATTACCTGGGATAAGACAGGTTCTGCAAGTCTTAAAAATATTTTGTCAGGGAAAGATGAGCTTGTTTACGGGAAATATAATGTTGGAGATAAGCCGGATTAACAAAAGAGCCTTTATGGCTCTTTGTTAGTGTCAAAGTCGTCTGGTTTTTTGTCTATAAGCCATTTGCTCATGAGATAATGTTCATAGCTCAGGGCAAAATTGTATAAAGCATTAACAAGCACTCTTCCGCTTTCTGACTTTCCGACAATAAAAAAGTCTCCGGCCTTGTTTTCCGCAAGCATAATTTCTTTATGAACTATTTTATCTACATGATTTTTAGGATTTTTATTTATAACAAGTTTTATCCATTCACAAAGAAGTTTCGTTGTAGTTATTTTGTTTTGAATAATATCGTCATTGTGTTCTTGAAGGTATTTTGAAAATTCTCTAAGTATCATTTTAATCCTCAAAAGGGGTTGTAGCTGCAAGGCATGTTATGTCGGTAATTCCGGCTTTGTTCAGCTCTTTAATCATCTCTTCAAAAGTTGAGCCGGTTGTGCAAATATCATCTATCAAAAGAATTTTGCCTGTAATAAGTTTTGATTTATCTGCTTTAAAAGCGTTTAAAAGATTTTGTGCGCGTTCTTTTTTGGAAAGTTTGTACTGTGGTTTTGTATCTTTAATTCTTGTTATTAATTCACAATTAACGGTATTGCCTGAAAGTTTACTGAATTCTTCTGCAACAAGTGTCATGTGATTATATTTTCGTTTCTTTTCCCTGGTTTTGAATATTGGAACAGGAATGACTTCAAAACCTGTTTCCTGCGTTATTTTCTGCCAGTATTCAAACATGAATTTTGCTAAGTAAAATGCTAAGTCGCGCTGCTTATGATATTTTAATCCTCTTATAAGTTTTTGTAAATTTTTTTCGTATATTCCGGCACAATAAACTTTTTTCCCGTCAATTATGCGGTTAACTTTTACAGGTAAGTGTTCTAAAGTTTCGTAACATTTTGAGCACATTTTTACAGACTCTTTAGAACTTCTGCAAAAATAACATTTTTTCTTGTATATCCAATCTAAAAGGCTTGCCAGTTTGTAAAACATAAGAAAATTATACAACAAAATTAAAGCGGTAATTTAACACGAAATTCAGTTCTGACATTTTCTTCACTTGTCACAAGAATTTCACCGCCATGGGATTTTACGATTTGCTGTGAAAGGTAAAGGCCGAGTCCTGTTCCAATTTTACGGAATTTTTTTGCCGCTGAGTAGTATTTATTAAAGATAAGTTTTATCTCATCAGCAGGAATTCCCTGACCGTAATCTATTACAGAAATTGTTATAAATCCCGGTTCTTCACCTGTTGTGATATCAATTCTGTCTTTTGTATTGCTGTGTGAAATTGCGTTTGATATTAGATTTTTAATAACCCTTTGAAGTTGAATTCTATCTGCTGTCACTTTGATATCACGTGTTGGTTCAAAGTATATAGTAATACCGGAATTTGTCGCAATTGGCTGAGTTTCGTTAATAATATCCGTTAAAAATCCATTTAGAAGGATATTTTCTTTTAATAGTTTAATACCTGTTTCTTTAATTTTGTATGTTTCAAGCAGAATTTGAACAAGTTCAACAAGTTCCTGATTGGAGTTTTTCATACTTTTTAGGGCAAATTCTTGTTTATCATTTATATCTCCGAACTTGCCTTCAAGAAGGAAGTTTATAATATTTGATTCTGCAACGATTGGAACTTTCAAATCATGCGTCAGTGTTGCAACAAAATCTTCTTTCAGAGTTTCTATTTCCCGCTCATTTGTTACATCTGTAATTAGAAGAACATAGCGTTTCTTTTCCTCGAGTGATAATTTTTTTGTACTCATTATAAAATTGTTTGTCGGCGTATGCTTAATAAATATATCAGCATTTTTAAGCCTTTCAATATTTGTGTTTTCTCCTATTTGAATAAATTCAAAAATATTCTGTCCGATAATATCTTTGCCTTTAGTCCCAAACCAGTCAGTAATTTTAGGTGTTGCACGGAGTATATTATACTTATCGTTAACTATTAAAATCCCATCTGACAGTGAATTAATTACTGATTCCAGAAGTTTATTCTGGCGCATAAGTTCGCCCTGATATTCAATAATCATTTTCTCTCTATCATTAAGAGTTTCAACCATTCGGTTAATACTTTCCGTAACATTCTGGTATGTGGGGTGATTAAGCTCGTCGATTTTTGTAGACAAATTCCCGTAGCGGACAGAATTTACTGTGTTTGTTACCTGTCCAAGGTAGTCATTTATTTTAGACCATCGTTTGTTCGTTCTTCTTGTAATTAAGAAAAGTACTATGAAAACTATAATAATACTGAAATTTAAAATATACCAGAGCATGTAATTTTTTGTAATCCTATTCTTTTTCTAATTCACTTTATGGTATAATTATAGCAGATGACGGATGTTTTGTATATGGGAAAGATTAAATTACCTGACAGTATTAAAATGGTTATAACTGATTTTGACGGCGTTGTGACTGACAATTGCGTCTATATCAGTGATAGCGGAGAAATATCAAGAAGGCTTAATTTTAAGGATGTAATGGGATTTTCGATATTAAAGAAAAGCGGATTCAAGATTGGAATTATTTCAGGCGAAAAAAATAAAGCTATTGAAATGCTGGCTAAAAAATTTGATATAGAAGAAGTTCATCAGAATATACGAATTAAGATAAATGTTCTTAAAGATATTGTTTCCCGTTACAATTTGTCACAGGATGAATATGTTTATATTGGCGACGATATCAATGACAGGGACTGTCTTGAGTTTGCTAAATATAAAATAACCGTTCCGCATGCTGTTGAAATTATAAAAAATATAGATGGAATACAGGTTACTGAAAACGACGGAGGCTATGGTGCTTTCAGGGAGGTAGCGGATTGTTTGGCTGGTTAGAAACTATTATTCAAAAAATTAAAAGTTTAAATTTGTCTGTTGATCAATATAAAGAAGATACTGTTGTTCAATCTCTGCCTTCGTTTGCCCATGTTAATAAGGCGAAAAAACTTATTGAAAAAGGTGAACTCGAAAAAGCCAAACAAACATTGATTAAAGCTATGGAATTCCCAAATAAAGATGCTCTTGTTTATAAATATCTGGGAATAATTTATGATAAAGAAAAGAAATTTGATAAAGCCGTTGCTGCCTATCAGATATCTGCTGATTGGAACCCTCAGGACAAAATTATCTGGCAAAAGCTTGGCTTTGCGTTGATAGCGGTTGGCAAGTATGAAAATGCCGAAAAATCTTTTGATAATGCAAACAGAATTGTTCCAGGTAATACAGATACTTACACCGGCTGGGGCATGGCTTTGATGAAACAAAAAAAATATGACGAAGCACGTGAAAAATTTAGCACTGCTGTCAAAATTAACAGATATAATTTTAGCGCAATGTTTTTAAATGCTGTAATGGATATGAAATTGTTTGATTATGACAAGGCAGAAGTAAAGTTAACTTTTCTTGCAAATGTATGTCCAAATGAAACAAATACATATGAGCTTGCCCATTTGAAATCTATAAAAGGTGATATAGAATCCGCTATTCATTACGCTTTAAAGTCAGTAGATTATAATCCTAATATGCTTCCTGCATATTTGTTGTTGGCGCAATTGTATTCATTAAAATTCGATTTTGAAACTGCTGAAAAGTACTTAAAAATCGCTGAAAATAGAGACTTGAAAGCTGCAACTTTATATATTGAATGGGCAAAAGTTCTGGAAAAATTTGACTACTTTGAAGCAGCAAAAGAAAAATTAAATAAAGTATTTGAATTTGAACATGACAATAAAGAAGCAAATATCCATTTAGCTCTGTGTAATGCTTCTCTGGGACAGGTTGAGGAATGCAGGAATATTATTAATTCATTTGAGGAAGATGATCTTAACAATCGATATATAAAAACTGCTATTGGTATTGTTGAGTATTACTCAGAAAACCCCGAAAGTGCAATTGATAAGTTAAAACAAGGCTTAGATGACGAAACTGATGACTCCTTAAACTATTATTATCTTGCAAAATGTTATGAAAAATTAAATAACGAAACAAAAGTAAAAGATAATTACGAAACTGCGATTATGAAAAATCCTAAATATTTGAAAGCTTTTATCGATTATTCAAAATACTTAATAAAAAAATCAGATTACGCAGAAGCCCAAAGAAAACTCAGAAAAGCGATAAAAGCTTTCAGTGACAATGTAGAACTTTTGAATTTATTATTTTGTGTAAATTACACACTTGTAAAAGAAAACCTTTGTGAATATAATATTAAAGAAACCATAGCTATAGCTCAAAAAATAGAAGAAATTAATCCAGACTTGTTTGAGCACCCTGAAAAGAAGGTTGAATTGTCTGAAATATTGAATTCTCAGATAGAAAAGAAGGAATAAAATTGAGAAAAGTCATTGTACAAAAATTTGGCGGAACTTCGGTATCTGATACAGATAAAATAAAAAATGTAGCCAAAATTGTAATAAAAGAAAAAGAAAATGGAAATGATGTTGTCGTAGTAGTTTCTGCAATGGGGCACACAACAGATTACCTTGTAAAAATGGCAAAGGAACTTTCTCCAATGCCTTCAGGACGAGAGATGGACATGCTTTTGTCAACTGGTGAAGGTGTTTCTATAGCACTGCTTGCAATGGCAATTCAGGCACAAGGCTATGAGGCTGTTAGTTTTAATGCTATGCAGGTTGGAATAATTACTGAAAATGTTCATTCAAAAGCACGAATTATTAATATAAAAACTGATAAACTCAGACAAAATTTAAAAGAAGGTAAAATAATTGTTGTTGCAGGTTTTCAGGGTGTAACAGAAGACGGAGAGATTACAACTTTAGGCCGCGGTGGCTCAGATACTTCTGCTGTCGCTCTTGCTGCTGCTTTGAATGCTGAAAGATGCGATATATATACAGATGTTGAAGGTGTTTATACAACAGATCCGAGAGTTGTTCCAAATGCTTCAAGATTGGAAAGTATTTCTTATGAAGAAATGCTTGAATTAGCGCATGCTGGGGCAAATGTTTTGCACCCGCGTAGTGTTGAAACTGCAAAACAATTTCACGTTCCTCTTAGGGTTCGTAGCAGCTTTAAATTAGATAATTTAGGTACTTTAATATTAGGAGTTGATAAAATGGAAATATATAGGCCTGTTGCAGGTGTTGCTGCAGATTTATCTCAAACTAGAATTGTTGTTTGTGATGTGCCGGATAAACCTGGCGTTGCCGCTAAAATATTCAGTAAACTCGCAAAAGAACATATTTCTGTAGATATGATTATTCAGTCTTATGCCAGAAAGATTTCTAATACAAACGATATTGCATTTACAATAGATACAAATGATCTGCCTAAAACTGTAACTGCTTTAGAAGAGTTGAAATCAGAAATAGGCGCAACTGGTGATATTCAGGTGGATGAAAATATCGCAAAAGTTTCAATAGTAGGTGCGGGCATGATTGACAGACCCGGTATTGCATCTACTATGTTTGAAACCCTGGCGGATTTGAATATAAATATTCGCATGATATCAACAAGTGAAATTAAGATAAGCTGTCTGGTTGACAAAGATCAGGCAGAACGTGCAGTAAAAGCTTTGCACAAAGTTTTTGAACTTGAAAGTGATGAAGTTGCAGATGTAAAAGGTGATTTGCCAAACGTCTAAAACTATTCGTAAATAACTATTTAAGCCCATGCTCAAAGCATGGGTTTTTAGTTATAATTAATAAAATTGAATTTATATTGTCATATTTTGCATGTATAATGTCAAAAAAAAAGGAGCCTGATTGGCTCCGTTGGAATTAAGAATAGCTGGAAGTATGAAAAAGATTTAATTATATTAAACAGAAAACTGTTTTTTAATACAATTACCCGACTAGACAGTATAATTTTAAAAGAGAGTAATAGTTTTATTGACCATGTGTCTATAATTTAAAAAAAAGTAAAAATCTTAATATTTTCTGAATAAGTGTAAAAGTATCACTTTATGCTAAAAGGTTGATTTTTAAGGTGTTTTGCCGAAATTAATATTTATTAATAAAAAGGGTTGACAAATAAATATTTATAGTTTATAGTAAAAGTGTTAGATGAAGTGTTAAAAAAACACTTAATAAGAAAACCTCACGAGAGGAGGATGAGAAAAATGATTACAGTAAATCCAGTAAAATTAAATAATACAAAAGCTATTACTTTTGGCGAAGGAAATTTAAATAACATTACCCCAAGCGTTGCAATACTTTCATTGCAAAACCCTAACGCTAAAATTAACTTTGAAAATGATTTAAATAGAACTAAAAAAGCTGATATGGTTCAAAATCATAATATATTAAGTGCTCTGGCTAATAAAGCTGTTAAAGCATTTGATATTTTAAAAGGAAAAACAAACGACAATAACAATAATGTTATAGACAGACATATTGCTTATATGGCTTAATCACCATATTGACAATATTTTTACCCCTAAAATAATTTTGATAAGACTATATAAATATACATTTTACCTATTGATTTTGCATAATTAAATACCCACACAGAATAAGAGCTATGTATTTTTTATAATATAAAACCTCCTTTTTGTACTTCAAGAAGGAGGTTTTAGTTTTTATATAGTTGCTTGTCCATCGTTTTTAATTTTGTCTAAAACTTTTCTACCGCCTTGTTTTTGGCGCGCAAGTTCTAGTGCGTAAGTTGTTGCTTCCTGATCTCTTGCAATGGCTTCTTGAAGTCCTAGCATTTCATCCAGTTTTAAATTCTCTAAACCTTGACTATCCTTTAAATAGAGGTACTTTTTGAATAATTTCTGAGAGTTGAAATCAAACCCTGGAAGGTTATTTATTAATGAATACCATTTGTAAAACTGGTGTACCATATAAAATGGCTCAATTTCTCCGTTTCTCATCACAAACATAGGTTTTGATTTAAGAGAAAAACCGGAGTTTGTCATAATGTTCAAATATAATGCTTCCAGTCCTTTCTGTTCGCAGACTAATCCTTCTTCTTCGTTAATAAGAGCGAGAATTTTATCAGCGTTGTCAATTTTACAAACTTTTGTTCCTTTGCTTTGAATATAGGCTAAAAGTTTTTCAGGATCGAGATTTGCGGCTTTTACTATATCTTCAACATTTTTTTTTACGAGTTCTTTATTCTTTTCTGTCTGTGTATTTAATGTCATTGTAACATTACTTGACAAAACGGTTTTGCTTGTAGAGTTAGTTGCGCTTGTTTTTAGATGCTCATCAAGCCTGACTCTCAGCCTTTTTTCCTGTAACTCAAGTATTGAATAAATAATTTTTTGTAGTATATTCATATATGTATAATACAATAGTTTTCTGCATAAGTTTTCATCTAAATAAATTAGATTAAGAAAAGATAAAGATTGTAAATAATACACTTGCTTTCAAAACCTATTTGATTTATAATGTAATTGTGAAATAAATCACAATATTAGCTGGTTAAAAATATTTTAAATTTCACTTTAAATAAAGGAGAATCGATAAAATGACAACAAAAAACAAAAAAGCTGTTGAAAATTTGGAAAAGGCTTTGAACACAAGTTCAAATGTTGTAGAAACAGCAGAACAATTGGAATTGTTGATTGAAAGAGTAAAAAAAGCTCAAAAAATCTTTTCAACATTCACTCAAGAACAAGTAGATGCAATCTTCAAAGCAGCAGCAACAGCCGCTGACAAAGCTCGTATTCCTCTTGCTAGAATGGCAGTGGAAGAAACTGGTATGGGCGTTTTGGAAGATAAAATTATCAAAAACCACTTTGCATCAGAATACATTTATAACAAACACAAAAATGCAAAGACTTGCGGTATTATTAAAGAAGACAAAACTAACGGAATTAAAATTGTTGCAGAACCTTTAGGCGTTATTGCAGGTATTGTTCCTACAACAAACCCGACATCAACTGCAATTTTTAAATCATTAATTGCTCTTAAAACAAGAAATGGTATAATTTTCTCACCACACCCAAGAGCTAAAAAATGTACAATAGAAGCTGCAAAAATTGTTTTGGATGCTGCTGTAAAAGCTGGCGCTCCAGAAGATATTATCGGCTGGATTGATGTTCCTTCAATTGAATTGTCAAATCAGTTGATGAAACACGAATCAATCGCTTGTATTTTGGCAACAGGCGGCCCTGGAATGGTAAAAGCTGCATATTCTTCAGGAAACCCTGCTTTAGGTGTAGGCCCTGGTAACGCAGCTGCTGTTATTGATGAAACTGCTGATATTAAAATGGCTGTATCTTCAATTCTTATGTCAAAAACATTCGATAACGGTATGATTTGTGCATCAGAACAATCAGTTGTTGTTGTTGACAAAGTTTATGAAGAAGTTAAAAAAGAATTCATCTACAGAGGCGCATATCTTTTAAGCCAGGCTGATGAAAAGAAAATGATTGATTTACCATTTATCGATCCTAAACGTGGTACAGCTCATCCTGACATTGTAGGTCAAAGCGCTCACAGAATCGCAGAATTATCAGGTTTTGAAGTTCCTGAAACTGCAAAAATTTTGCTTGCAGAAAGACCTGCTGTAGATTGGGAAGATCCATTCTCAAGAGAAAAATTGTCACCTGTTTTGACAATGTATAAAGCAAAAGATTTTGAAGAAGCTGCAGAAATGGCTTATGAACTTGTATCAAAAGGCGGTGCAGGCCATACAGCAGACCTTTATACAGATGCACGTCATCAGGAAAGAATTGATAAATACGCTGAAAAAATGCCTACTTGTAGGGTTTTAATTAACTCACCTTCAGCACAAGGTGGTATTGGCGATTTATATAACTTCAAATTAGAACCGTCATTGTCATTAGGCTGCGGTTCCTGGGGTAAAAACGCAGTATCAGGTAACATCGGTGTTGAAAATCTATTGAACTACAAAACAGTTGCTGAAAGGAGAGAAAATATGCTTTGGTTCAAAGTTCCGCCAAAAGTTTACTTCAAAAGAGGCGCTGTTGATTTAGCTCTTCGTGAACTT
>CALURL010000009.1 GCA_944323155.1 Candidatus Gastranaerophilales bacterium | reverse complement strand
GGGTAAATATGAGGTAACATTGCCTTTAAAAGGACAAATACAATTGCAATAAATGTTATAACAGAAGCAATCCGAAACTTTATAAATCTTTGTACGCAGTATGGTACTAAAAACTTATATATGCAAACAAAAGATTTTAATATCAGATAGTATATAGTAATATGCTTCTGTTTCCGATCTTTTTCCGGCCACCCAACAACCAAAAGAATATTTATAATATTAGATAATATGACAAAAAGAGTTTTGAATAATAAAAAAAATAGTAGTTTTTTACTTGGCTTTTTAAATTTTGAAACTCGTACTATCATTTTTATTATTTTTCTTATACTTTTAATTGATGTTTTTAATAACTTCCAATCATCATAATCAAATAATTCTTTATTATCATCAACCAATTTAATTGTATTATCAATGAAATCTTTATAATGTTTTATCTCTACAGATTCACTCTGGTAATTATTCCAGGTAGCTTGGAGTGGCTCATAAAACTTTTGTTTAAATATTTGAGTTTTTTGCTCTGTTTCACGATCTTTTTCAAGAGCGTATTGATTATATGCAATTACGGTACCCAATATTGCTATTACCGGAGTTAGTAAGGCATTAGAAAGTTCTATTAAATTCTTAATCTCACTATTGGAAACATCAATCATTATTTGTGTCCTTTGTTTTTTGGCTTTATTTCATCAAAAAATTTGCTATACTTATTCCAATCAATTCCATCGTTTAAAATTTGTTTTCTGTATATTTTATAGAAATTTTTATATAAGGCAAATATAGCTTTTAGCTTTTCACCATGCTGCTCGACTAATTCATTTCTTTTGTCTGTTTTGATTTCGGTAGCATCAATTTGCATTTTTAATAACTGCAAATCCACGACTAAATCTCTTAACTTCTCAACATACTGCACAATATCCTTATGTAAATACAGCATAGCTTCACTTTGAACTTCTATTAACATATTAAAATGTTCATCGTCAATATTTGCGTGCCTAGATATTTCCTTAAAAACTAAATCTAGTTTTTTTGCATTTTCAATATATATTTTTCTAGTGTATTCATCGTGCTTATATTTGAATACAAATACACCCGCAACAGATATTCCTAAGAATATCAAACTCGTAAAAAATTGAATTAAGTAGTTCCAAGATTCTATTGTCATTTATACTAACTCCTTAATTTTGGTCAATAGTGCTGCACTTTCTCTATCAAGCTCTGTGATTTCTTGCAAAATTTCTTTCGGCTCTCTGTAGATAATTTCATCACTTACATTTGGATTTTTAACTGATAAGTCAACCGTAGCAGCATCAACATCTTTCAGATCAACAGTCCAAGAGTTAGCAGAATCTTTAAATCCGTTGAATTGTTCCAAGAAGTCAGCCAAATCCTTTTCATTCAAAGGATTAGTCTTGCCCAAATTCCTATCCAAATTCAACTGATAATACCAGATCTTTTTAGTCGGTTCTCCTTTTTTAAAAAATAGTACAACAGTTTTTACACCGGCTGTGAAAACCTTTGCAGGCAAATCAAGTACTGCATAGAGATTACAAGATTCTAAAAGTTCTTTTCTTACTTCTTTTGCATCACCGTTAGATAAAAAAGTATTTTTTATAACTATTCCAGCCATACCACCTGCTTTTAAACTTTTGATAAAGTGCTGTAAAAACAAGTACGCAGTTTCACTTGATCGGATAGGGAAGTTTTGTTCTACTGATGCAATATCTTCACTTGCTCCAAATGGAGGATTGGCGATAATTACATCATACTTATCTTTTTCTTGGATCTGCATGATATTTTCAGAAAGTGTATTTGTATGGATTATGTGTGGAGCTTCTATGCCATGTAATATCATGTTCATTGTTCCGATGATATAAGGTATTGGTTTGGCTTCTTTTCCGAAAAAAGTTTTCTCTTGTAAAATTCTCATATCATCAACAGAAAGCTCTTTTGAGTGTTTCAAATAGTCAAAAGCTTCAACCAAAAAACCTGCTGATCCTAATGCACCATCATAAATCCTATCACCGATTTTTGGTTTAATAGCAGCTATTATAGTCCTGATTAATGGGCGAGGAGTATAGTATTCACCGCCGTTACGACCTGAGTTACCCATGTTCTGAATTTTATCTTCATACAAACAAGAAAGCTCGTGTTTTTCTTCACTTGTTTGGAAACGCATAGTTTGGATTATGTCAATGACTTGCCTTAAAATGTAACCACTTTGAAATTTATTAGTAATTTCATTAAAGATTTCACCTATTTTGTATTCAAGAGTGTTAGGAGATTCCGCTCTTTGTTTAAAACTCTTTAAATATGGGAAGAGATTATTTCTTACAAACTCATTCAGATCATCACCGGTTAAAGCTTTGTCATGATCTAATGTTCCATTTTCTTTCTTAGGATATGCCCAAGTACTCCAAGTATAGTCATTGTCTAAGATCGGTGTATAAGTTTTTCCGTTCAATTCAGCTTCCAGAGCTTTATTTACTTCCAAATCCTCAAGATATTTTAAAAATAACAACCAAGATGTCTGCTCTACATAATCTATTTCTGTAGAAAGCCCTTTGTCTTTTCTTAGTAAATTATCGATATTTTTAAAACTTTGTTCAAACATACTTCCCCTTTTTTTTCATGATTTTATCATGAAATTTTAATTTAGAGATAATAAGGTTTAACCCTGTTGCAAATTATAAATATTTTTATCTAGTTTTATTAAGTTTGACTGAGTTTAAAATATGCAGCACTACACAAATATTACACAAAACTCTAAAAATTACCCAAATTTTTGCATTAAAAAAGACCCCTTAAACTAGGAGTCTTCTTTAATATGGGCCGCAGTGGACTCGAACCACCGACCTCACCCTTATCAGGGGTGCGCTCTAACCACCTGAGCTAGCAGCCCGTAAGCTACAGTTTTTAGTCTAATATAAAAATTTTTGAAAATCAAGAGTTTTTTATAATTTATTTATGGTATATCCTTTAATAAATCATTTATATCTATACTCAATACACGAGCAATGTCATGCACTACAAAGATAGAGGGTGTTTGAATGCCACGCTCTATTAGACTCATACTACTTTCACTTATATTGATGTACTCAGATAATTCTGACTGAGTGAAACCTTTACGATTTCTTTCGGCTTTTATATTGGATGCTAAAATTTTTATTCTTGAATCTTTCATATTAAAATTATGGTGTCTTGACATAACCTTTTCAAGCGAGTAAACTATTCGTATGTAGTATAATACTATTAATTTCGCTGTGAATTCTGTGAATATCTTAATTGGTATTGTATTAATATATTTATTTATATTTTGGAACTAGTAATCACTAGTATTTTACTTACAGTTTATACAACTACCAAATTTTTTGTCCTCTTCTTCGCGAAGAGGGCTTATCTTTGTTACAAAAAGTTACAATAATTACAGTTTTTTTAACGTTTTGCCGTTATAGTTTTTAGTATTAAAGTTTTTAGGATTGATTATGAGCATTATTATTGATTCAGATATTTCTTTTTTGGTCAGCAAATTAAATATTTCTGAAGTTAAACTTCAGGAAGATTATGCTGATATGTCGACTGAAGAAATTATTAAAGCCGAAGCTTCTCAAGGTAATCAGGCTGCAATTCAATTAGCTAATGAACTTTTGAATAATGTTGAATTAGTAATGGAGCTTTTTAAACTTGCTGATCCTAATAATAGATATATGATTTTGAGTGAAATGTCCGCTTTGCAGTTACAAACCTTTCTTCCGCTTATGGATGAAAAAGATTTGAATTATGGTTTGAATTTCTTCACTCAGGATAAATTACTTAAGATGTTAGAAGAATTACCTCCAGAGCAGTTAGTAAATACTGTATTTGAAATGTTTTCAAAGGAAGAGGTTGTAAGGTTATTACCTGACGAGCAGTTAGACAAATTTTTAACAAGTACTGATATTGATAAGGATAAAATGCTTAAACATTTGAAATCTATTCCTGAGGAATATCTTGCTCAAATGCTTGAAAGTGTTACCGGCGAACAGGTTCAAAAAATGAATTCTATTGATCTTACAAAACAAATCGGACAGCTTAACCCGCTTGAATACAAAGATGCACTTACAGGCATGCAGCCTGCACAAAAACAACAATTAGTTCTTTCCCTAGGTAAAGAGCATGAAGATTGGTTTCAACTTTTTGATGCGCATGCTTATACAAAAATGATTAATACTTATAAGGAAAAACCTGAAGTTGTTAAAGCAATGAATGTAATTGAACCTGAGTATATTCAAAAGATGCTTAAAGAACTGCCAAATGATTTGTTATCTTTTGTTATAACCCAAATGGATCCTCAGGATTTTGCTGAAAATCTTATGGATAAACATCCGGAAATTATTGCAGAAATTATAATGAAATAATTTAAAATTTTAAAAGATCATGAATATCTGCGTTTAAATAGTTAGCTAATTCTGTAATTTTTAATAAAGACATATTTTGCAGGCCGCGTTCAATTCTGCTTATGTATTCCCGATTAACGCTCATTTTTTCTGCAAGGGTTTCTTGGGATAAGCCTTTTCTTACACGTTCTGCTTTTACGTTTCTGCCAAATTGTTTCAATATTTCTGTGAAGTTATACATATATATTATTTTACATTATTGACAATATATTACTTGTAACTTATAATTACCCATGTTGGATATTTATTAATTCCTATTAAATTATAACTAAATTTTATGAATAGTAACAGAAAATATTATATAGAATTAACTAAAAGAGAAGAAGTAGTCATAAACTTAATAGCCCTTGGCAATAATAATAAACGAATTGCAGATATAATGGGAGTTAGTTGTCATACAATAAAAGCTTTTGTTGCGAGTATATTGAGAAAGCTAGATGCAAAAAATAGAACACATGCTGTTTACAAAGCATTTGCGTTTGGGATTTTGTCTAAACATAGTGAAAAGCAGAAATTAAAGTCAGCTTAGTTGTTCAAGTGCTAGTTGGAGTGCTTTTTCTGAAAACATAAATTTCATGTTTTTTCTGTTTAATAAAGGATTCAATTTAAATTCTTTTACAACTATCTTTTCATCAAAGCCTACAGCGATAAAAATAAGTCCTGCGGGTTTGCCTTCGTCAATAGTTGGGCCTGCAATACCTGTTGTACAGATTGCAAGATCGCAATTTGTTTTTGCGATTAATCCTTGTGCCATTTCATAAGCACATTCATAGCTTACGGCACCATATTTCATTAGAGTTTCATGTTTAACTCCAAGGATTGATTCTTTTGAGTCGTATGAGTATGTTACAAAATTTTCATTGATATAAGCGGAGCTTCCCGGAACATCAGTAAGCCTGGAACTTACAAGGCCTCCTGTGCATGATTCTGCTGTTGCCGCAGTCAGTCCTTTTTCAATAAGAAGTTTGCCAAGCCTGAGATGCGTATTACTTGTAAGAATTTTTATGTAAACATTAAGATTTACAAGGAAGTTTTTCATAGACATTATTTTATAATAATTATTCTTAACATGCAATTTTTATTTGGTTTATCTTATGTAATAATAATGTCATGGCAGTAAGAGAAAAAAATAATAATAATTTAAATATAGATGGACGACTTGTTCCACAGAATATTGAAGCGGAGGAGGCTGTTCTTGGGGCAATTCTGGTTAATCCGCAGGTAATTACAAAGGTTGTAGAAACATTGAAACCGGAATCTTTTTACAAACCGGCGCACAGATATGTTTATGAAGCCATGCTGCAATTGTTTAATTCTAATGAAAGAATAGACATTGTATCTGTTTCGGATGTTTTAAGCTATTCTTCGAAATTGGAAACAATAGGAGGCAGAGCCTTTATCAATGATTTAAGTTATAAAACTATTACGACATCAAATATTGAATATTATGCAAAAATTGTTCAAGAAAAAGCGATAAAAAGAGCCTTAATTAATGCAGGTTCAGAAATAGTATCTTTTGGATACGATGTAAATCCAATAGAACAATCGCTGGATAGTGCTGAAAAACTTATATTTGATATTGCTTCTAAGAAAGCAACAACAGATTTGGTTCATGTAAAAGACCTTGTATTGAATACTTATGAAAAAATAGAATACCGCTATGAACATAAAGATGAATTAACCGGTGTTCCGACGAATTTTTATGAACTTGATGCAATGCTGAACGGTTTGCAAAAATCGGATCTTATAATCCTTGCAGCACGTCCTGCAATGGGAAAAACAGCTTTTGCATTAAACATTGCCCAAAATGTTGCACTTAAAGCAAAAGTTCCAGTTGCTATATTTTCACTTGAAATGTCAAAAGATCAGTTGATGCAGCGTATGTTATGTTCTGAAGCTGAAATTGATTCGCAGCGTGTAAAAACCGGTAACATGCAGAGCAAAGACTGGGAAAAACTGGCTAATGCAATGAATGCTTTTGCTCAGGCTCCAATATATATTGACGATACTTCCGGATGTACAATTGCAGATATCCGCGCAAAGTGCAGAAGATTGAAGATGGAAGAAAAAGATTTAGGATTAATCTTAATAGATTACCTTCAATTGATGGAAAGTGCCGGAAGAGAAGACCGTATGCAGCAGATTTCTGCAATATCAAGAGGTTTGAAAATTCTTGCAAAAGAACTTGATGTTCCCGTAATTGCACTTTCACAGCTTTCCCGTGCTGTTGAATCACGTACAGATAAACGTCCTATGCTTTCAGATTTGAGAGAATCAGGTTCTATTGAACAGGACGCTGATATTGTAATGTTTATATATCGTGATGAATATTACAGAAAGCCGGAAGATGGTGAAGAAGAAGGACAGGCAAAAGCTGCTTCAAAAGGAGAATCTGAAATTATTATAGCAAAACACAGAAATGGTTCTGTGGGTACTGTTAAATTGTTGTTCCAAGGAAACATTACCAAATTCAAGAATCCAATTAAGACTGACGCGTTTTAGAGTTCAGATAATCTTCGAAAGTCTTTTTGTAAACAGTATATCCGCAGCCTTCATGAAGCTTTGCAGGATAAAGAATTCTTTTGGCAGGATACTTTCTGCACATTTTCGGACGCTTGTTGTATACTGAGCATAATCCGTCTTTTGTCACGAGTTTGCAGGCAAAGATAAAATTTCCTTCTTCATCTTTTCCTTTTATATAAAATCTTCTATACGTCGGAAAAAGAAATTGCATAATTTTAAATTCTTTTTCAGTATAAGTGTCATAACTATACATATAATTACAACACTTTCCGCATTTTTTGCATTCCCCTTTTACCTCGTATGTAACCTGTTCGGGTACAAAATAGGAACGAATTTCATTTATAATTACAAACAAAAAGTCGAACATAACAGTATAATAACATAGCAAATTTGCCAAGAAAATACTTTTATACTAGAATTATATAGTTGACGAGGGAGATTTTATGTCAAAATATGATAAAGTTAACAGAAATCGTTATGCCAGAGAAATGGCAAGATCTAATATATCAAGAAAAACTAAAAAAAGCGGAGGATTTTTTTCAACGCTGAAATTTTTATTTATAATGGGATGTGCCTGCGGATTAGCTGGTATTGCCTCATTGCAGCTATATTTGTCATCTCTTCCTCCTATCGAAAATTTAGAAGAGTTTAAACCTAATATTGTTACAAAAATATATTCTGCTGATGATGAGATTATCAAGACATTTACTGCGTATACGTATGAAAAAGTGGAATTGAAAGATGTTCCTGAAAATCTAAAAAAAGCATTAATTGCAACAGAAGACAAAAATTTTTACAGACATCATGGTTATGATTTGACAGGTCTTGCCCGTTCAACTATCCAAAATATTCTTGCCGGACGTGTTGTTCAGGGCGCAAGTACATTAACTCAGCAGCTTGCAAGAGTTTTGTTTTTAAACAATGAAAGAACTTTTGACAGAAAATTAAAAGAGTTATTTATTGCGGCACGTATAGAAAAAACTATTTCAAAAGACCAGATTTTAGAGATGTATATGAATAATGTATATCTCGGTTCAGGTGCATACGGTGTTGAGGGCGCTGCTCAAATTTATTTTGATAAACATCTGAAAGACTGTGATTTGTCAGAACTTGCTTTGATTGCTGGTTTACCTCAGGCACCTTCTGTTTATTCGCCTTTTAATAATATGGATTTGGCTATTCAAAGAAGAAATCAAGTTTTAACACGTATGTATAAAATGAGATACATTACAACTGATGAATATAATAAGGCAAAAGCTGAAAAAGTTAAGTTAGGGCCTGTGCCTCAGTATTATACAACTAATAAAGCCCCATATTTCTGCGATTATGCAATGAAAGAACTTGAAAAATTAGGCTTTGACGAAACAGAAATTTCTCAGGGCGGTTATAAAGTTGTGACAACACTTGATTATAAAACCCAGAAGGCTGTTAACCCTGCAATTGAGAAAAATATGATAAATTATGGTCTGAAAGCAGAAAGCAATCAGGCGGCAATATTTGCATTCAGCCCTATAGACGGAAAAATTATCGCATATGCAGGCGGCAGAAATTACGCAAAAAGCCAATATGACCGTGTTACTCAGGCTGTAAGACCTCCTGGCTCATCATTTAAGCCGATAGTTTATGCTGCTGCTCTTGAAAAAGGTATTAAGCCGAATGATATGATAGAAGATAGACCGATTACAATCGGCAGTTGGTCGCCTCATAATTATGGCAACAAATACAGAGGTAAAATTCCTGTGTATACTGCTTTGATGGTTTCATCAAATGTCTGCGCAGCAAGAATGATTCAAAATGTCGGAGTGCGTTCTGTAATCCAAATTGCAAGAACACTTGGAATAACAACACCTCTGGAATACGATTACACAATCGCACTAGGATCAAACGGTGTTAAATTGTTTGAATTTACGCGTGCTTACGGGGCTTTTGCAAACGGAGGATATGTTGTACAGCCTTACGCTATAGAAAGAGTCGAAACTTCTCGCGGTAAAGTAATTTATAGAGCACCAAAAACAAAAATTTCCCATCAGTTAAGTATGAATACAGCCGCAGAAATGACTGCAATGTTAAAAACAGTAATTACTCATGGAACAGGCCGCGCTGCAAACTTTGGAAAACCTGCAGCAGGAAAAACCGGTACAACCGATGATAACAAAGACGCTTACTTTGTAGGTTATACTCCTAACATAGTTATGGGAGTATGGGTTGGTAATGATAAAAATATTGCCATGAGCAAAATTGTTCAAGGCGGTACAGTTCCGGCACTTATCTGGAAAGATATTATGAAAGTTGCCACAGAACCTTATGGAAAAGTTGATTTTAATTATCCTCAAGTTGAATTAAAACCTTTTGCCGCAGGTTCAAATGTAAAAATCATAGGTGAAACAGAAGAAGAACAACAACAAGCAGAAAGTCAGCAAAAAGAAGAAGTAAAAGAAGAACTTCCACAGGCTTCAACTCCCGCTGAAGTTGTTCAAAACTTCAATAAGTTAAATGAACAAAAAGATACTCAAACACAGCAGCCAAAACCTGCTCCTGTTCCAAAATCAACTGCGGCCCCTGTGCCTATTCCGATGGCAGTACCTGAGAGCGTGCATTAGAAAAAAGGTGAATTAATATATGTCAGAAAAGTTTGTTTCACATATAGGAACTGATGAATCCGGAAAAGGGGATTTTTTCGGCCCTCTTGTTATTGCAGGTGTTCTTGTAGATGAAAAATCTGCTAAAATTTTTACGGATTTAGGGATTAAAGATAGCAAGAAACTTTCTGATAAGAAAATGCTTGTTATGGCAGCTGAGATAAAAAAGAACGCGCCGCATTCAATTATTGCTATTTCTAACGGCAAATATAATGAACTTTATGCAAATATAAAAAATTTAAATAAACTTCTTGCCTGGGGGCATGCAAGGGCGATTGAAAATATATTGAACAGCAATACATGTGAATATGCACTTTCTGATAAATTCGGCGATGAAAGCCTTATAAAAAATGCGTTAATGAAAAACGGGCAAAGCATTAGATTAGAGCAAATGGTGCGTGCAGAAAGCGATATTGCGGTTGCGGCGGCTTCTGTACTTGCACGTGCAACTTTTGTTCAGAAAATGGAAAATATGGAAAACACTTACGGGATTAAATTCCCAAAAGGCTGTTCAGGGCTTGTTAAGACTGCTGCTACAGAATTTATTCAAAAATTCGGCAAACAAAGATTACATGAAGTTTGCAAAACTCATTTCAAAACTTATAACGAAGTTTAATCCTATATAAATCTTTATAATCAATTGCAAAATACTAATAATTTTTATAAGATTAAATTAATATTTTATATAGGGGTATTTCAATGAGCGATTTGCAAAAAAGGATTTTAATAGTTGACGATGACGATGAAATCAGAGAACTTTTGGAGTTTGACGTTTCTCAAAGCGGGTATTTTGTTGATACCGCAAAAGACGGTCTTGAAGGCTTGAATAAAGCGTTGAATAACGCTTATGATTTAATACTTCTTGATGTAATGATGCCTAAGATGAACGGTTTTGATGTTTGCAAAAATATTCGTCAGGCAAAACTTGCTATACCTATTTTAATGCTTACTGCAAAAGGAACAATTGATGATAAAACAGAAGGTTTTGACTGCGGGGCTGACGATTATCTTGTTAAGCCGTTTGATATTCAGGAAGTTTTGTTGAGAATACGTGTACTTTTGAGACGTAATCAAGTTGAGGACAAAAATTCTCTCTCAGATGAAGTTTTGCATGTCGGCGATATTGAAATTTTCCCAGAAACTCTTGAGTGCACTGTTGTAAATAAAAAAGTTAAACTAACTCCAACAGAGTTTGAGATTTTATATTGTCTTATGCAGCATTTTAATAACCCTGTTAAACTTGCGACTTTACTTGATGAAGTCTGGGGTTATGACAGTAATGAGGATGTCAGAATGCTTCGTGTGCATGTCGGGGGGTTGCGTAACAAAATCGAGCCGGATTCTAAAAATCCGAAATATCTTCATACAGTAACCAATGTTGGTTACAAATTAACACCTTTTGCTGAGGGTTAAAATATTATGGAATTTTTTAAATTCAAACGTTTAAAAATAGTTGAACAAATCGCGATAGTATTTATATTTGCGGTTGTAATTCCGATGAGTATCAGCGGGTTTATTATCAATAATATTAACCAGCAGTCAATGCGTTATCAGCTTAGAGAATCTGCTGTTTTGATTGCAAATATGGTTTCTGATGAAATAGACTTTTTCTCTAAAACCGTGACAAGTAACCTAATCCAGATCGCCGATACTGTTGAATATTTCAAAACTCCTTACAGTCAGAAACAGTATATCCAAGACGTAACACAGAAACTTTCTGATTGTGAAAAACTTGAAATAGTTAATACACAAGAGGATGTCCAAAATCTTCATGAAAGAAACAGAAAACTAAAACGTGCGACAGTGCCGGTTAAAATGGATGATGGACGCTATCTTGTCGCAACTTACAAAATTGATGCGATACGTGATGAACTTTTTCGTTCTATCGCAGATGACAAAAGACAAATTTATGTTATGACAGATGACGGTGAACTTCTTGCGGAACACAATTACACGGAAGAAGCTTACAGAAAAACAATGTCATTACTGCCTAAAAAACTTAAAAATGACAAACCTGTAATATTTGGTGATGTTAAAAATCAGCCGCTCGTTTATGTAAGAAAAGAAAATCCAAATATTATTATTGTGGTTAATACGACAGAAAAGGTTACGCAGAAAGCAATTACAGATAACAGTATGAAGATTATTCTATCTTGTCTTGCTGCAACTTTTGCAATTATTTTTGTTGTTGCGTTATACACATATTACCTTTATATCAACATAAGGCAGTTATTTAAAGGTATTATAGCTATTTCAAAAGGTAATTATGAACGTCAAATCAGACTTTTGACAACAGCTTTTACTCCTCACGAAATTGTGTTTCTTGCGTTCGAATTTAACAGAATGGCAAATGAAATTCATAAATCATATATTCAGTTAAAGAAAAATAACAAAGAATTAAAGCAGCTTAATGAATTTCGTTCAAATTTGATTGACACTGTAAGCCATGAATTACGTACACCATTGACAAGCATTCAAGGCTATACATCAAGATTAATGAGACAGGATATAAAGATTGACGAAGAGACAAAACAAAAATCTTTACGTATTATAAAAGAACAGTCAGAACGATTGAAAAGGCTTATTGAAGATTTGCTTACAATCCCTGATATAGAAGGAATGCGGCTTAGAACAAAAGTGGAACAAGTCTGGCTTCCTGAAGTTATCGAGGAGGCAAAAGTTTTAATCAAAAACAAAGACAACAAAGAGATTATAAGCAATCTGCCAGAAGATTTTCCGCTTGTAACCGGCGATAAAGACAGGCTTTTGCAGGTATTTGTAAACCTTCTTGAAAACGCTGCAAAATATGCTTATCCTGATACAAAAATTGTTGTGGATGCAATTATTAACGAGAAAAATGTCAAAATTTTTGTTCAAAATGAATGCGATGTAATTCCTCCAAAACAGCTTAATAAATTGTTTGAAAAATTTATCCGCCTTGATGACAATACAACAAGAACAACTCGCGGTACAGGACTTGGTTTGTTTATAGTAAAAGGTCTGGTTGAAGCTATGAATGGAACTATAACTTTGAGAAGTGATGAGGACTGCGGTTTCTGCGTAGAAGTTACATTAAATTTAGCAACCGCTGATGAAGGAGTAGAAGTTTAATGCAGCAGGCGATAATTCAAGCTCAAAAAGCCTGTGGGGAAATCCCTGTAGGGGCAGTTATTATGAGAAATGACGAAATTATTTCAACTGCGTTCAATAAAAAAGAAGCTGAAAATGATGTAACAGCCCATGCAGAAATTATCGCAATTAGAGAAGCTGCAAAAAAACTCGGGAACTGGCGTCTTGAAGACTGTACAATGTATGTTACATTAGAACCCTGTCCGATGTGTGCATGGGCAATTATTCAGTCAAGAATAAAAGCAGTTTATTTTGGCGCTTATGATGAAAATTACGGGGCGCTTGGGTCGAAAATTGATTTAAGACCTCTGTTGAGTTCTAAACTGAAAGTTTATGGTGGTATAATGGAAGATGAATGTAATAAAATTTTAAAAGATTATTTTGAGGAAATAAGATGATTACAAAAATAGCAATTGATAAATTGGCCGCAGAGTATGAAAATACTGACTTTATAAAAGATGATCCGATACAGTTTCCCCATAGATATAACAAATCGAAAGAAGATTGCGAAATTGCAGGTTTTATTGCATCTTTGCTTGCTTACGGCAACAGAAAAGTTTTTATTAAAAAGCTTGATGAACTTTTTATAAATATCGCAAATAATGAGCCATACAACTTTATAATGAATTTTGAAAATGGGATTTTAGGAAATTTTAATTATCGCTTTGGTACTACAGAGGATTTTAATGAAATTTTCACATGTATGCGTAAGCTTTATACTCAAGATGGCGGCTTGGAGAAACTTTTCCAATACGGGTATGAAAATCCTGTTGAAGGAAACATGTTTATACCGATTGTTGATTATTTTTATTCAAATTTTTCTGACAAAGCTGGTCAAGGGGCTTATTTTATGATTCCTAATCCTAAAAAAGGCGGGGCTATGAAACGTATGTGTATGTATTTACGCTGGAATATCAGAAAAGGTCCTGTAGATTTAGGAATTTGGGATTTTATGAAGCCTTCAGAACTTTTAATCCCTCTTGATACGCATGTCGCAAGACTTTCAAGAGAAATGGGATTACTTTCACGTAAAGCAAATGATTTCAAATCAGTTCTTGAAATAACTGAAAACTTGAAAAAATTTGACGCTTCTGATCCGACAAAATACGATTTTGCTATGTTTGGATATGGAGTTAACAATAAAGGATAATTTATGAATAAAAAATTCTTGCTTTATAATATTTGTTTAATAATTGTTTTAATAATTTCTGTCTGTATTGTTATCTTTTATCCCAACAAAGCTTATTTAACCTGCGATAAATCAGAAAATATTTGTACATTTAAGCGGGTTTCTGCGGCAAATAAAGAGTATGTAAAAACTGCTAAATTGAGTTCGCTTTCGAGCGCTCAATATTCTTCTATGGTTGGGCGGCAAAGGCATGATGATTTAATGTACATTATTGATTATGATAAAGAAAAAGGTGACAATATCTTTGCGCAATTTAGTTTTTCAACCCTAGATAAAGCAAAAAGCGCAGGTGCAAATTTTGATAATTACGTAAATTCCGATTACGGCTATTTTAACTATGAGGACAAAAATTCCCCAAAAACATACCGCAATATATTAATCTTTTTGGGATTTGTATTTGCGGTATGTTTAGGAGCTCTATGTTTTGATATGTCTGAAAAATCTTCTACTCGCCAAGGTTAATTTGCGAGAATTGTACAATTTTATTTTTTCCGCGTTTTTTAGCGTTGTACAAAGCATGTTCAGCATAACGAATAATCGTATTTGCATCTTCTTCGGTATTTTCTAAGCAAGGGTAAGTAGAAATTCCCCCGGAAATAGTAATCGGATGTCTTTCTTCTTCACCTGCAGGAATAAATTCCATTCTTTCAATATCACGTCTGAATCTTTCTGCAAAAAGATAAGCATTGCTTTCTGAAGTATTTGGCAGAATTAACAAGAATTCTTCATCGCCGTAGCGGGTTAAAATATCTTCTTTACGGATTAATTGTTTTAACTTGTCAGCAATTGAACGCAGCAGAACATCTCCCCATTCATAACCGTAAATATCATTTACAACCTTGAAGAAATCTAAATCAAATAACAAACAAGAAAGCTTTGTTCCGTAACGTTTTGCGCGAGAAATTTCTTGTTCCAAACGTTCCTGTAAATATTTTCTGTTATGAAGTCCTGTTAGTTCATCAGTTGTAGAAACTACTTTAAGTTTGTCACGTAACTCTTTATATTTCAATAAAGCTTTTGCTCTGATTGTTAATTCCATATTGTCAACAGGAGTTTTAATAAAATCATACGTTACTGCTCTGACTGTTGTTCCTTTGAAAACATCTCCAATAAACAAAACCGGTGACTTAAACTTTGTAACCATCAAGACATCTTTAATATTTGGCACACTTTCGATAACAATTAATCCAGGATTAAGGATTTCGTAATCTCTAAGTTTTTCGGCATCTTCAATTCTTAAATTTGAATCTTCAATTTGAGCTAATACATCAGCTAATTTGGATTCTTTTTTGTCCGTATAAACTACAATGTTTTTCATAATTTTTAATTATCCTCATTTCCAATTTCATCTGGGTGTAGTTTAGCATATTGCGGTTATTAAATCAATATATTAAGAAAATTTCTCCTCAGTATTTCCTTAATATAACTTCCCTATCTAACTAGAACTGTAAGTTGTTGTTTCTACCCCAACAAGAAAAACTTCTCCCCTCTCCCATTAGGAGAGGGGATTTATTGAACCCCCAACCTACAATTACTTTAAAGTAACTTATCAAATATTAGATATTAAATAAGTTTTTTGTATTGTCATTTCAGGTAATGAAAAATGTTTTTGGGTTGATTATAAGTAAAACTGTTATGAAAAAACAAAAATATATGACTTCTGTAGATAAGCTTTTATCTGCTTTAGGTGAAGATTTAAAATTAGAAAAAAATGATTGGTCAGAAAATTTTGCTTTTCACGGAGTTGGTAATGCCTATTCTAAAAGATGGATGGCTGATATTCTGCCGGTTGAATTGTTGAAATTATCTGTAAAAGATGCGGTTAATATAATTGCGACTTTATCAGAGGGCGGAATATTTTATGAACGTTTTCCAGAAAATGTCGAAACTCCAAATTACGGCGATAACTGGGGAAGGCTTGCTAATTACATAGAAATCAATGACCGTGCCATTGCAACTATGGATAACGGATGTACATGCAGTGGAATTTTGAGTTGTATAAAGCTGCTTCCGGCAATTCCGCCGTCAGCAAAAAGCTGGGCTAACTGTATTATTCTTTCTCAAATCTGGCCTAATATTTTTGGCGATGCTTATGAAAAAGGGCCTTATGAGGAGAATTCTATTTATGGTATAAGGCTTAACACAAGTTACAGCGATAATATAATTGATTATTCTATTGTTGATAAGATTTCACCTGAAGAACAATTGAAAACTTTTAATGATTTGGCACATTTTAGAGGAATTAAGACCGGTTTCAGACATGTAATCTCTGCAGATCAGATGAAAATTGTTAAACCATATGAAGATGATATTACCTTCAACTGGTGCAACCCTGAACATGTTGAAATTTATATTAATGAGTGTGTTAAGCTTATGAACTTGGGTTTTGAATGTATGTTTATTGATTCTGCCAAACACATAGGCGGTTATGATTGTGAACATTATGACGGGGTAGGAGATTTGCCTGAATATCCCCAGATGCAGTATATTTTGAATGAAATTCGTTCACGTACGGGCAACACTCATATAAGTTTTGTCGGGGAAAAAAGTTCTGATGATTTTGAACGCTATCGTCTTATGGGACTTACTGCCGGCACTGATTTTATTACAGGTGATGATTTTTATGCAGTTAGAGAATTGTCAGAAAAAATGAAGTATAATCGAACTTATGCTCCTGGGGTTCAGATTACAAACGATAACTACTGCGGCGGTTTATCTTATGAACAAATTCTTAACCGTATAAATTCTGCACTTTTCGGTTTTTATCTAGCAAGTGACAAACTTCCAAGTTTTATGCAGATGTCGGATTTATTTCCGCTTAGGTATGACACAAACACTCACCACCTGATGATGACTAATCCGTCATATTCAACAGATGGAACAGCAGAAAGCCATTATGAAAATTTGTTTACGAAAGATGATGGCAGGGCTTACAACAAAAAGGTCGGCGAACTTTTTGCTTATGCTCTTAATTTATAAATTAATATAAGAAAGGATATGTAAAAATGAGTTTTAATCCATTAAAAGAAAAAGGTATTGCTTTAGAAAAACAACTACGCTCCTGGCATGATATTGTAAAAAGACCGTTTAATAAATATGAAGTTGACTGTTATTCAAGAACAAGACAGATTTTGATGAACGGTATTGAGGTTGAAGCTTGGAATTTCAAACATAATTTTTCAAGAAACTGTCAGGATAAGGAGATTTTAAATCTTCTTGCACTATCAAGACGTATCGAAGATATGCAGCAAACAACAGTAAACTGGATGACACCAGCATGTCAAACTGTTTTGGAAACAACATTAGGTTACGAACAGGTGGCTGTTGATTTAACCGCCTGGCTTGCACAGAATGAACCAGATGATTACGTTAGAGAAACCTTTAATTTTGGCTTATTAGAAGACTTTGATCATCTTTACAGATACAGCCAGTGGGCTTATATGGTTGACGGGATTAATCCTGATGAAATTTTACAGGGCATGACTGACGTTGTGGTCAGCCGTCCGACACAAAACCACCATAATGACAATGGTATTCGTTTGAGAAAACATTATGATAAATCAAAAGCATCTCCGCAGACTAAAGTAAATATTTATACTCTTGTTTCAGGTGAACAGCAAACACATAATTTCTATGCAGAACACGGTATGATGTATCCAAATGACGATTTAAGAAGAACTTTTGGTGAAATTTGTGACGTTGAAGAAGAACACGTTACAATGTATGAATCATTGATTGATCCTACTGAATCCTGGTTTGAAAAACTTCTTTTGCATGAATTTACGGAAGTTTGTACATACTACAATTGTTACAAAGACGAAGTTGATGATAAATTAAAACAAATCTGGGAAGAATTTCTTGCATTTGAACTCGGACATCTTCAAATTGCTGCTGATTTATTTAAAAAGCATGAAAAACGCGACCCTGAAGAAGTTATTGGAGAAGAAATTGTTCTTCCATGTCATTTTGAAAGCCAGAAAGAATACGTAACTAATATTCTGGAAAATGAGATTGACAAACGTCTTGACGGAAAAGAAGGTTATACAACAATAGATAAACTTCCTGATGATTGGGCAAGCTATGAGGCTCAAACAATAGTAAACGGCGGCTATGAAGATAACAAAAAACTAGAAATACCAGATTGTCCTGGCGGCATAAAAGGCGCTCCAACTGAACAGGTTATACATCTTATAAAAACTTCAATCGGACGTGATATTGCAATTGCTGACCCGAAATTAGTAAAAAAAGAACCTGAACTTATTGAACGCGGTACAGAGGAAAAAGCCCAGGCACCAAATACAGTTCCCGTTGAAGAGTGGAAAGAAATGTCAAAAATCGACATGATGGAATTTTAACTTAAAAACACGGAAAGGAGTTTTTATGAACGATAAATTAAGAAAAGTTCTAAAATTTATTGCCGTTACAGGAATTGTTACCGCAGGGATATTAGCCGTTATCGGTAATAAAGAAATAAAAAAACATTTTAAAGACGGAATGGAAAAATTAAATAAACGTCTGAAATACAAACAAAATGGATGCAATGATGCGAAGTCTCAACTTTTATTAATTGCAAAACAAATTAATAATGATATAAAAAATACTGAACGTAGAACTTCTCAAAATAATCATAATAAAAATCACGAAAAATATAAACATCTTTGGGGTGACAAATCATCTTGTAATTAATAATTTTAATAATAAACAATGTGCTTTCCTATCTGGTTTGCACATTGTTTTTATTATACATACGGATAATTGTTTGAATTTATATTTTAAAATATATTCCTGGCATGTATAAAAAAATTTTGTTATTTTTTATAATCTATTTTTTTCTTATCTCAATAAGTTTTGCAAAAGAGTTTCGTATAAATTACGAAGAAAAATTGTCTTATGTAAACATGAATTTTTGGTCAAAGTTTGGTGATGATATGCTTTGCGGATATATTACAGAAGGTGTTAAAAACAATCATGATGTCCGCGAAGCTGCTTATAAAACAGAAGAATTTAATCAAAAAATTAAAGTAACCCGCAGTCGGGAATTTCCTATTTTACTTGTATCTCCTTCATATTTAGGCGCTCAGGTGCCGAAATTGGATAATTTTGAACTTAGTACAAATGCTTTTTTACTCCCTTTTCTGGTAAGTTACGAAGCTGATTTGCTGCTTAAAAATCATGATAAAACTAAATTGGATAAAAAAGAGTACGAAATTCAAAAATTGAAAGAAAAAGCCTTGTATATTACTTTAGCGAGTGATATTGCTGCACTTTACATAAACATAATGAAATTTGACAAAATGCTTGAGATTAATGAAAAGATTTTAAAAAATCAGAAAGAACTTTTAGCTAAAACTGAATTAAGATATAAAAACGGTATCGCAACAGAGAAAGATGTTAATAACTCTTGGCAGGAAATTTTGTCAACTCGGACAAATATTACAGAACTAAGGACAAACAGACGTGATGCATTATTTGAACTTGCGGTTTTGCTCGGCGAAAATCCTGATTGTATAAATAATTTGAAGCGTTCTAAAATAGATGATTTTGGTGAAAATTACACCCCGCCAGCCACAATTTCTTCTGATATAATTTTTTCGCGTCCTGATGTATTAGTCGCAGAAAAACAACTTGAGAAAGCAAAAATTGATATTAGAATTGCTAAAAAAGAATTTTTCCCGCAATTTAATATAACAGGCTACTGGATTTTTAATACAATCGCACTCGGGAATTTCTTTAGCTGGGAATCATCTTTTGCAAGCATAATGGCCGGTGCTGCACAGGGGATTTTTATGGGCGGGAAAAAAGTTGCGAATTTAAAAGTAAAGAAATTTAAGTATGAACAGCTTTTTGAGGCTTATAAACAAACTGATTTAAACGCAATTAAAGAAGTAAACGCTATTTTGTGTAAGATTAAGGATGACAATGAGATTTTTGCGGCTGTTTATCAGAAAAATGATAAGGAACATGACAATTTCAGGCTGGCAAATTTGAAATTCAAAGAAGGAACATATTCAAAAATAGATGTTTTGAATTCTGAAATAACTTTGTACCGTGCCTATCTTGAACTTCTTAATCGTAAAACTGCAAGATTAATTGATTATATAACTTTGTACAAAGCCGCAGGAGCAAATTTATAAACACATAATCACTCTTTTGCTTTTAACAAATAATCAAGAGATTTCCCAAAAAATAAAGCAAATCT
This sequence comes from Candidatus Gastranaerophilales bacterium, assembly GCA_944323155.1. GTDB lineage: Bacteria > Cyanobacteriota > Vampirovibrionia > Gastranaerophilales > Gastranaerophilaceae > CALURL01. Next base: position 61,319 of record CALURL010000009.1, on the reverse strand, counting down.
ATATGCGTTGACCAGTGAAATTCTATGTTTACCTTTTTCAACATTGGAAACATATACAGAGCTAAAATTTAATGCTTCGGCTATTTTTTCTTGCGGGTATCCTAATTTTAGGCGTTCAATTTTGATATTGAGCCCGAATGTTCTTAACATCTGTTTTTCGTCCATAGTTTAAATTTATAATCTTGACTTTATATTTTCAATAAATTACAATATAAATTATTAAACTATAGTTTAATAATTTATAAAAACTGGATGTTGATATGAAAGGTAGTGACATTTTGTTTAACAAAAAATGTATAAAAATTCTTAAAATAAATGCGTTTACACTCGCTGAGGTTCTGATAACTCTTGGAATAATTGGTGTTGTTGCCGCAATGACCTTACCTATGCTTATTGGGAATTATAAAAATCAAATTTATGCAACACAATTGAAAAAGAGTGTTAATACCATAGAAAATGCTTTTAAATTTGAACTTGCCATGAATGGTGTAAGTGAATTATCTAATACAGAATTATGGCAGACATTCTCGTCTTCTGGTAAAGGATATGGAAATTCGTTTGGCAGTGCAGATCAGTTAAGTTCTACAGAAGCAAAATTAAAAAAAATGTTTAAAATTGTAGCTATTCCGACAAAAATTTCTGACTATGCAAATCATGGAGGAGATTACAGAGTTTACGGGAAAGCATTGAGTGGAAAAACTCAAAAAGTTTACGTAGATAATGATGCACAAAAAATCTATATCTCCGATGGTTCAATGATTGCATTTAGACTATATCCATTGACTGCTAGTTCAAAAGACGATAATTGTCGGAGAGCTGGTATGAATGTAAGTAATTGTCAATATGTAGGACGTGTAATTGTGGATGTAAACGGAGATAAAAATCCGAATACATTAGGTAGGGATATGTTTATCTTTGAAGTTTCAAATATTGGTCGTTTAATTCCCTGGGGTAGTAGTTTGCATGAATTTGTCAGTGCAAATTCTGCTGCATACTGGAAAAATAATGGAAAATGTGGAACAGGTTCAAAATATAATGATTTATCTAATTCGGATGGCACTTCTTGTGCAGGAAGATTAATAGAAAATAATTGGACTTTTGATTATTAAAATATTATTCTACAAATTTGTCTAATGTTTTATGTATACCTATTAAATTTAGCTGTAGGTTGGGCATACCTGCCCAACAATTTTACCCAAATTAAAAAAAATTTTGCTTTACAATCATGTTTTTTGTAATATAAATTTGAGAGATTTTACTTTAAAAAAGGAGAGACACATATGAAAAAATCAATCAAAGATTTAGGAGACATCAGAGGTAAACGTGCTCTTGTCAGAGTTGACGTTAATGTTCCTTTAGATGCAGACAAAAATGTTACAGATGATACAAGAATTCAGGCTATTGTTCCAACAATTAGAGCATTGCAGGAAAAAGGTGCAAAAATTATTTTAATGGCTCACCTTGGCAGACCAAAAGGTGAATGGAATCTTGAATTCAGCCTTGAACCTGTTGCAAAATATATGTCAAAAGTTTTGGGTGAAGACGTATTGTTCGTAAAATCTCCGGTTGGCCAAGGCGCTGATAAAGAATTGGAAGGTTTGAAAGACGGTCAGGTTGCTTTATTAGAAAATATTCGTTTCTATAAAGCTGAAGAAGCTAAAGATGATGATATGACTTTTGCTGAAGAGTTGGCAAAACTTGGCGACTTCTATGTAAATGACGCTTTCGGTGCTGCTCACAGAAAACATACTTCAACTGCAAAAGTTGCTCATATTTTAAAACCTGCAGTATCAGGTCTTTTGATGGAAAAAGAATTAAGATGTTTGTCACAGGCGCTTGATAATCCTACCCGTCCATTTACAGCAGTAGTTGGCGGTGCTAAAGTTTCTTCTAAAATCGGTGTTTTAGAAAACTTAATTGATAAAGTAGACAATCTAATTATCGGCGGCGGCATGGCTTACACATTCGTAAAAGCAAACGGCGGTAAAATTGGTAACTCTATTTGTGAAGACGATCAAATGGATGTTGCTAAAGCTATTGAAAAGAAAGCTGCTGATAAAGGTGTTAAAATTATCATGGCAACTGACGTATTAGCAACAGATGATTTCTCAGGAAACGGCACAAACAAAATTGTTCCTGTTAACGCAATTCCTGACGGATTTGAAGGCGTTGATGCAGGCCCTGAAACTCAAAAAGCTTTTGCGGAAGTAATTAAACAATCAAAAACTATTTTGATGAACGGTCCTGTAGGTGCTTTCGAAAATCCAAAATTTGCAGAAGGTACAAAAGCTGTATTGAATGCAATTGTAGAAGCTACTAAAAATGGTGCTGTATCAGTTATCGGCGGTGGTGATTCAGTTTCTGCTGCTAAGAAATTCTGTAATGCAGATGATTTCACTCACGTATCAACAGGCGGCGGTGCTTCATTAGAATTTATTGAAGGTAAAGTATTACCGGGTGTTGACGCTTTAGATGAAGCTTAATTTGTTTTAGAGCGAATATAATTTCAGAAAAGTCCGTTTTTTATAAACGGGCTTTTTTGTGTTAATATAACAATATAAATTATTTAAAGAGAGGGTATATGAAAAATATTATAGTAACAGGCGGTGCAGGTTTTATCGGGTCACACCTTTGTGAAAAACTTTTGGCAGAAGGTCATCATGTTATTTGTCTTGATAATTTTTTTACAGGTTCAAGAAAAAATATTGAACACCTATTAGATAATAGAGAATTCGAATTGATAAGACATGATATTGTAGAACCTATTTTGATAGAGGCAGATGAAATTTATAATCTTGCCTGCCCTGCAAGTCCTATTCACTATCAATATAACGCTATAAAAACGATTAAGACAAATGTTCTTGGTGTTACAAACATGCTCGGGCTTGCAAAACGTGCAAAAGCAAAAATTTTGCAGGCATCTACAAGTGAAGTTTACGGTGACCCTGCTGTTCATCCGCAAAGAGAAGATTACTGGGGAAATGTTAACCCTATTGGCATAAGAAGCTGTTACGATGAAGGGAAAAGAGTTGCTGAAACTTTGATGATGGATTATCACAGACAGCACAACGTTGATATAAAAATTGTTCGAATATTCAACACATACGGGCCTCGTATGGCAGAAAACGACGGACGTGTTGTTTCTAATTTTATAGTTCAAGCTTTAAAAGGTGAAGATATTACAATTTACGGTGACGGTTCTCAAACGCGTTCATTCTGCTATGTAGATGATTTAGTGCGCGGAATGGTCGCTATGATGAATACAAAAGATTTTATCGGCCCTGTAAATATTGGCAATGACGGTGAATATACAGTAAAACAGCTTGCAGAGATGATTATAGAATTAACAAATTCAAAATCTAAAATTGTATATAAACCTTTGCCATCGGATGATCCTTGCAAACGCAGACCTGATCTGACTCTTGCAAAAGAAAAGTTAGGATACTCACCGACAGTGCATGTTCGTGACGGTTTGATGAAAACTATTGAATATTTTAAAACAGTTCTGTAATAGCATTAATATATTTATTTTGGATTTCAAGCAGCGATATGTAATCACAGTCTCTGCTTAAATCTCCATACATAATAGCGTCATATAGAACTTTATTAATGGCTTGGATATAGAAAGTTTTGTCTTGAACAATTCTCATTTTTTCTTTATCGTCCATTAAGTTAACCTTTCTTAATAAGTGTAAATTGTTTTTAGTTTAAATAGATTATAAACAATTTAAATAATACTAAAATAATTTTAATTTGTCAATAATAATCTAAAAATTATATAATTGATACTATGGGTGCGAATAAAGATTTACGAAAATTATTATTAGAAGAAAAAAAGACAATTAAGCAGCTTGCAGACATGGCAAGTAAAGCTTCAAATAAAAAAATATCTCAATATAGTATTTCACAAAAATTAAACAGAGATTCTATGAAATACGATGAAGTCCAATTTCTTGCAGGTGTTCTCGGCTACGAAATAGAATTTAAAAAAGTAAGATAAATTATTTGATTTAACTCCTCTCCTTAAATTTATCCTGTATTGTTATTGTGAATATTTGTTGCAAACAAAATTTTTTTATTTAATAATGTTATCAGTGTTTTTAAAGAAAGGAGAGCATAGCATGTGGGAAAAAGATATTAACATTAACGACGTTAAAGAAATTCGCACACGTACAACAGTTTATTTTGGCGTAGGCGCTATCAAAAAAATAGATGACATCGCTAAAGATTTAAAATCAAAAGGTATTGACAAAGTAATCGTAATGTCAGGCAGAAACGCTTACAAAGCAACAGGTGCATGGGATTATGTAGAAAAAGCACTGAAAGATAACGGAATAGGCTACGTTAACTTCGATCAGGTAACCCCAAATCCGACAACTCACCATGTTGATGATGCAACAAAACTTGCAAGAGATTTCGGCGCAAAAGCAGTTATTTCAATCGGCGGTGGTTCACCAACCGATGCAGGAAAATCAGTTGCTATCTTACTTGAATACCCTGACAAAAATGCGGATGATATTTATGAATTTAAATTTTCACCGGAAAAAGCAGCACCGATTGTTTCAATTAACTTGACTCACGGAACAGGAACTGAAACAAACAGATTTGCTGTTGTAACAAATCTTGAAAAGAACTTTAAACCGGCAATTGCTTACGATTGTATTTATCCGATGTACGCAATTGACGATCCTCAATTGATGACAAAATTGTCTCCAAAACAAACAAGATATGTTTCAATTGATGCTGTTAACCACGTTGTAGAAGCTGCAACTTCAACTGTTGCTTCTCCGTATTCAATTACATTAGCAAAACAGGTTATTGAGCTTGTTGCAAAATATTTGCCAAAAGCTCTTGAAAATCCTGATGATTTGGAAGCAAGATATTTCCTTGCATACGCTGCGATGATGGGTGGTGTAAGTTTTGATAACGGCTTATTGCATTATACACACGCACTTGAACATCCGTTGAGTGCTGTAAAACCTGATTTGTCACATGGATTAGGCTTAGCAATTTTATTACCTGCTGTTATTAAAACAATTTATAAAGACAGACCTAACGTTTTGGCTGAAATTCTTTCACCGATTGTTCCAGGCTTGAAACCTGATGCTTCTGATACTGAAAAGGCTGCAAAAGGTGTTCAAGAATGGTTAAAATCAGTTGGTGTTCCTGAAAAACTTCTAGATGAAGGTTTTAAAGAAGAAGATGTTGAAAAACTTGTAGATTTAGTTTATACAACACCGTCTCTTGCAGGACTTTTAGCAATTGCACCGTCAGGAAACGGACGTGATGTTGTGGAAGCTATTTATAGAGATTCATTGAGACCTCTATAAAACTCCACAATAAAAATATTAAAAAGCCTCTGTGTTATACAGAGGCTTTTTTGTTCTTTGTAGAATTTTCTTTTATAAAAGTATAAGCTCCGGCACCAAGTGCAATAACTCCATTTGTAATAATAGAAGTTTTTAGCGGGCTTGTTTTAATATATTTCCCTGCAAAAGTTGTTACTCTGTCAAGCACAACTCCAAATCCGAACCAGGCTGCTGTAGTGCTTAGTCCTGATTTTAACGGGGAAACAGGTTTTACCAGAGGCTTTACAGGCTTAATGCTGCCTTGCATTGGGCTTTGGTCTTTTTTTGTTTTGTATTGTGTATTTGTAGAAGTAAAATTAACTGCGTTTATCATAGTTTTTAGTATTAAGTAAATGTATTTTGGCTAACGCAATTTATCTTACAACAAAAAAAATTTTATTTTAACCCTTTTTCGCTTTATAGAAATCAAAAGCACCCATAACAAGTCCGAAAATTGCATTCATCTTGAATGACATTTTGGGGTTAAACTGATATTTAAGGATTTTAGACATGCCCTTATCAATAAGCATTCCGAGTCCTGTCCATACAAATGCGCTTGTAATTCCTATTGTAATCGGCGGAGGTTCTGAGATTCCGAGTTCTTTAAAGATGTTGCCATTGGATTTTTTACTATCAATTTCAGTCTTTTTAGAGGCAGAATTTGTCTGAACTTGTTTATTGTCTGTTTTGGCTGCTTGGGTTTGCTGAGTTTGATTTTGTGTTTGAGTTTGCGGTAAACTTGCCTTGAATACGACCGAACTTACTTGCATATTTTTCCCTTTCACTATTTTGTATTTGTTAATATTAAACCTAAAAGAATTCAAAATTGCCTGATTTGTATTATAATTTTACATATGGTAACAAGAAAATTAGAACTTTTAGCTCCTGCAAGAGATAAAAAAACTGCAATTGCTGCTATAGAAAGCGGCTGTGATGCTGTTTATATCGGTGCTGTAAAATTTGGGGCGCGTCAGGCTGTTGGGAATTTTTTAGAGGATATAAAAGAAGTTGTTGAGTATGCTCATAAGTTTTATGTCAAAGTTCATGTGACAATAAATACAATTTTGACAGATGACGAGCTTTTGCAGGCAAAAGATTTGATTTGGAAATTGTATGAAATTGGAGTAGACGCAATAATTGTTCAGGATATGGGAATTCTTGAACTTGCAATTCGCGGTGAACTTCCTCCAATACCTATTCATGCAAGCACTCAGTGCGATATTAGGACTCTGGAGAAAGCGGAATTTTTTCAAAATGTCGGGGTTTCAAGAATAATTCTTGCAAGAGAATTATCGCTTGAGCAGATACAGAAAATTTGTTCTGCTGTTTCTTCCATAGACGACAAAGAAAATGCAATTGAGGTGGAAACATTTATACATGGAGCGTTGTGTGTTTCATACAGCGGTCAATGCTATATGAGCCAGTATATCGGCGGACGTTCCGCAAACAGGGGCGAATGCGCACAGGCTTGCCGCAAGAAATATACACTTATTGACGAAAACGGGAACATTATTGCAAAAGACAAACACCTTTTGAGCTTAAAGGATTTTAACGCCTCAAAACAGATTGAAAATCTTGTGAAAGCAGGTGTTAAATCATTTAAGATTGAAGGTCGCTTAAAGGATGAAAATTATGTAAGAAATGTCGTTGCATATTATAGAAATATTCTTGACAATTGCGGTAGAAAATCCTCATCAGGAAAGATTTTTGCAGATTTTGAACCTGATGTGAAAAAGAGTTTTAACCGTGGTTTTACCGAATACTTTCTGAAAAAACGCGAAAAATGTTTTAACTTTGATACCCCGAAGGCAATTGGAGAAAAAATCGGAACAGTTACAAAAGTTGGAAAAGATTTTTTTGAAATAAAGTCAAAACTCCAGCTGAATAATCAGGACGGATTATGTTTTATGAACGGCGGGCATCTGGAAGGCTGTCTTGTAAATCGTTCAGATAAAAACGGTGCAGTTATAAAAGTTTTTCCAAATAAGATGAACGGAATTAAGACAGGCACTGAGATTTTTAGAAATCAGGATGTGGCGTTTGAAAAGCTGTTGTCAAATTCTAAGATTAAACGCCGTATCGGGGTAGAAATTATCTACCGTGACGGGATTATTACGGCAATTGATGACAACAAAAATTCTGCAAATGTTTCTGTTGATTTTACAGAAAGTCCGAAAAATCCCGATAAGATGAAAGAAAACTTTATTAAACAGATGGAAAAAACTGGTGAGAGTGATTTTTATGCACGTAAAGTTCGTGTTTGTTCTGATTTACCATTCATTCCGATTTCTGTGGTTAACGAACTCCGCCGTAAATTGCTTGATGAACTTATGGATGAAAGGTTGAGAAATTATAAACGTGATGTTCAAAAAACTTTGCAGCATGCGTTTTTCCCTAAAGAAAAACTTGATTACAAGGCGAATATTCATAATCAGACAGCAAAAGAGTTTTACGAAAACTGCGGGTGCGAAGTTTGTGAAATGTCTTTAGAATGCAGTTCTTGCACCCAAAAATATATAGAGCTTATGCGGACAAAACACTGTTTGAAATTTGCTTTTGATATGTGCGGTTCGCCTAAAAAATTATTTCTGATTGATGATAAGGGCAAGAAATATCCGCTTGAATTCGACTGCAAAAACTGCGAAATGATAATTCATAATTAAACAGTTTTCGCAGGAGTTTTCAGGAAATCAACACAGAGATTAAGAAATCTTTGCGGATCTTCCAGAAACAAATCTTCTGCATGCTTGCCGTTTTTAAAAATTTCAAATCTTTTTTCACATTTTGCCCTGTCAAAAAGCGCTTTTGTATGCCAGAGATACACTGTGGGGTCTTTTTCGCCTGCGATAAAAAGTGTCGGAACAGTTATTTTTTCAACGATATCAATTGGTTTAATTTTTTTGCCGATAAGGCATGAAATGCAAGAAGGCCGGATTGAAAACCAGCGTTTAAGTTCCATTTTTTTGAACGTTGGAATCCAGGCCTCTTTTTTCCAGATGTGATTTTCAATTTTTTCAAAGCTATGGTGCGGGGATACTGCAATAATTTTGTCTGCATCGGCTTCAATCGCCTGATGAATTAACACCAGCCCTCCGCCGAGTGAAAATCCCATAAGATAAATTTTTTCATAAGTTTTTTTTGCGAAATCCACAACAGTTTTGACGTCAATAATTTCTTTTTCAGTAAAAGTATAAAATCCGGAACTTTTTCCGTGTCCCCTGCAATCCATAGTAATTACGTCGAAATTTTCAGTTAAGTTTTCTGCCAAAAATCTGAAGGCTTTGCTATCTTTTGTCATAAACCATCCGTGCACAACAATAATAACCTCTTTATGGCTGGATTTGTAGAGATTAAGCGCGATTTTTGTATTATCTGATGTGCGTAAAACCAGTTCTTCCATAAGAACATTATACATTATGATTATGTTGTTTAACATAATCATTAATCAATTTTGCTGCAAGATTACTTGCGGAGCGATTTTCTTCTGCCGCTGCGATTTTAAATTTTTCAAATATATCTTTTTCTATAATAACAACAAATCTATGTTTATCCTGCTTTATGACCATGATAATTCTCTTATAATAAGTTTGTAAACCTATGTAAATTTTACAGTTTATTTGTTAATAAATCAATTAGAAAAGGTTTATAATAAGTTTGTAATAAGATGTGCCATGGAGTTATTTATGAACAGAACCGAATACTACAACACTTTGGAAAAGTTAGGTAATATAGTCGCATATGTTAATATCCTCTATGATTATATGGAATTTAATCTCTCTTCTCAAGAAATGGGGTACGCTAGATGCCTTATTCATCAAATTATTCAAGACTCTGAAACTCTCTATGACGAACTGGATAAATTAGCATTCGATATCTTTGACTTTGATTTAAAAAACCTTAAATAATTCATATAGATTTCATACAAAAGTATGAACAAAGTAAGTGCGTTTTAGTATATAGTTAAAATACAAAATAGTACTTGGGTAGATAGAAGAAGGTAAGTCTGAATTGTTAAACGGAGTATTTCAACGACCATATTTAGTTAAAGACGGAAGAGGCCCTGTTAAGAAAAAACAGGACGAAGAACAAACCTCCTCTACCCGTCGTGAACAAGAGGCTGATCAAAATTCCAGAAGTAAAGGGCTTCAATATACAGAACAAAACAAACCGGTTTACACTCCGGCTTACCAGAGAGCTCAACAGCAAGGTGAAGTTGACTGGAGACAAATGCGGTCTCAAATTCAAAGTCAGGCTCAGTCACACAAAGCTGATTATTCTGCCCGAAATGCTTCCCAAACCCCACAGGCCGCTCCGGTAAACGTTCAAACTGCCTTACAAAAAAATACAACAATTAATATCGCCCAAATCCTTAAAGATTTTAAAAATACCGCAGTCGCAATTGGTACTCCTGACGACCTGAAAGAAGAAGTTAACGGATATCTGTCTTTAATCGAAACTCAAGTCAAAAAAGACAACCCGAATACTAAATTAATTAAATCTAATCTTAAAAATGCCTCAACAATACTCGACGGATTTATCTCCAAAACCCTTAATAAAGATTCTAAAGTCGTTGAAAATTGGGTTGATGCACTGTTCTTACAGCAAATAGACTTCAAATACAACGAAAATGATATTAACCCGCAATTCCTTGTAAAATTCCCCGAAGGTTCAACCGAAAAAAAGGAAAAAACTGAACATAAAACAACAGTTAACGAGACAATCAAAGAGCCAATAGAACAGGAAATCGCCACAGAATCTAAGGTTAAATCACTTGTTCCGCAAGACAAGGAATTGAAATCTCTATTTATTCAATCTAAAAAACTTGCCTACGCTAACGAACCTAAAAAAGCAATAGAAAATTTTGAAAAAGCATTAATTCGTGCAGAAGAAATCGGCGACACAGAAACTAAATCAAAAATTTTCTATGAAGTCGGCAGAATTTACGATGATCACGACTATTACGCGCAGGCTTTAAAAAGCTACAATCAAGCAGTTAAAAATACTTCTGACAACAACGTAAAAACAAAAGCTCATTATTCAATGGCGCAGATTTATGATGATGTAAACCAGATTAAACCGGCGCTTGATCATTATTTTTCATCAGTTGCGTTTGCAGGGGCTGCTGATAACCTTGTTGCGCAGTCTACATCTTTGACCAAAATGGGAAATATTTACAAAGACATGTATGATCAAGAAGCTATGGATTATTATTCAATAGCAAATGATTTAGCTGAACAGACTGACAATTCGCGTGTTAAAGGTTTTATTTCATCAAGCATTGCAGGCGCTTACGAAAAATTTGGCGAGCCGCAAGAAGCTTTGAAATCGTATTCAAAAGCCGTAAGACATTACACTGATGCAGAAGCGCCCCTAAAAGTCGCACAGAATTACAACAAAGCAGCAGACATCATGGTTGAATACGGAAATTCTGCAAAAGCAAAGAGTCTTTTACAAAAAGCGCAGAATTACGCACGTCAAACTGATGACGTTAATTTGATGAATGAAATTAATGACAAATTAAGCACACTGCAGTAGTTTTTGTAGTTGGGCAGGTATGCCCAACCTACATTTTTTGTTGGGGTGGAAACCCCAACCTACAATCTAATCGTTCACTCACCCACCCTTCGGGCACCCTCTCCCATCAGGAGAGGGAACAAGAACTCTAAAGTTTTTCGAAGATTTGCACAGGTACGTACATGCGTAGCACCTCTCGCCCCTTTGGTGAGAGAGTAAGGTAGAGGGGCTATTTGTTACACCACTTGATTTGTTGGGCAGGTATGCCCAACCTACATTTTTTGTTGGGGTAGAAACCCCAACCTACACAGAATGTCATTCCGAACTTGTTTCGGAATCTTACCCTTTGGAATGAAAATATTAAATCGCTAAGAAGCATGTTTTACCTGTTCCCTCACACGCCCTTCGGGCACCCTCTCCCATTAGGAGAGGGAATAAGTTTTATTTTTTGGACAAGTATACCTTACCTTCAACAATTACAACAAAATCTTTTAAGTAATTGTAGTTTCTACCCCAACAAATAAAACTTTTTTATAATTCCAACAAAAAAGGCGGATTTCCCGCCTTTTTATACTTTATTTTTTACCCATAATCTCAATTTCATTACCGTCAGGATCTTTTAAGAATGCAACATACATATCGATTTCCGGCATGAAATATGGTTCGTAGAAATATTTATAGCCGAACTTATGCATTTTTTCCGTAAATTCTTCTATGGAATTAGTCTGGAATGCAAAATGTCCAAATGCATTTCCATTTTTGTAACCGTCTTTTGGCGTTTCGTTGTTGTAAGTAAGTTCGATTTGAGTTTGACCGTCTTCGTCGCTCAAATAGTACAAAGTACAGTCATCAAGTTTAACTTCTCCTGTTCGGTTCATCCCCAAAAGTTCTGTGTAGAATTTCATTGATTCATCAATGTTTTTAACCCTGATCATTGCATGTACAAATCTCATTGCATACCTCCTTATGGGATTATTTTAGCACATAATGAAAATCTGGGTAATTTGTTAAAAATTGTTAGAAAGAGAAATCGAATAAATCTTTTACATCTACTTCAAGAACATCGGCGAGTTTAATAATTTTTTCGAGAGTCGGATTGGCGAGACCACGTTCGATTTGACCAATATGCTTAAAATTTCAAAATATACATTATATAATCATTGTAGAAATGTTTATAAAAAATTGGATGCTAAAAATAGTACTAACGCTGTTTGTAAAGCTTATGCCAGAAAAATAATCTGTTAATTCTTTATTTTTCTTTATCCAATTCTATAACATGTCTGATTATTGTATGAGCCATTAATAGCATATATGGGTTTATTTCATTAGTGTTTGACATATTGATTTTTGCTTCTGGTTTGTCGTTGTGTTGAAGTTTTGGTTTTGTTGATGTTGTTTCGAATGATACAACAGATTGCATTGAATAGTGTTTTTCATCATTTTCAATACGTAACATAAGCTCGTCTTTTGGAAAATCCGAAGAACATTCGATATTTACATGCACTGAATTTGAACTTTCAAGAATAAGAGTTGCCGTAACTTTTCCGTAATTTATTGTAGTAATTGTAATTATCAAAATACTGTCACTGTCATTACCTTTGTCATTGGCTTCAATTTCAAGGTCAAAACCTGTTCCTTCCTGTAATGGCAGCCATGGAAGATACAAAAGTAACAGGAGTTTCATTGTTTGCGCGGAATCGTTTTGTGAAGCTGCTGCTATACTTGCGTTTATGAGCTTTGCAGTATCTTTAAGCTGGGTTAAATCAGTTATTCCAAGTTTTGCAGAATTTGCCATGGCAGAGATTAGTTTGGTAATAGCGTCTTTGCCGTTTGCTTGAATTAACGCTGCGATATCACTGAGATTAATCATTCCGGAAGCCGAAAGCGGAAGATTTTTCAATGAATACTGCAGTTGATTTAATACTGTTTTGCTGCCATTAAGAAGCATATTTTGGGCTTCTGTAACAGAAAGTCCCTGCAGTTGCGCAAGAATTTGGGCTTGAGTTTGAGAAAGGTTGTTTCTGTACATATTCATTCGCATGGCAAACTGCTGGTTGAATTGCGTGAAGGACATTTTATTCTGATAAATAAAAATAAATTCATTCATATTCTGTGGCATTTTCATTAAATCTTTAACATATGCAGCTTGCCCTGTGCCGCCCATATTACCCATTTGAGGGGCTGATGAATTTGTTGACTGCGCAGCAGGTGCCGGTGTATTGCTTTGCGGAACATTGAATGCGGCTTGATTTGCAGGCTGACTTGGTGCTTTGTTTGCATTAAGCGCCTGATAATTAACGAATTTTGTTATTAAATGTCCCAAATTCAAATCAGCCATATCATGATAATTATACTGATTTTTTGAGATAAGTCCAGAGGTGTTAGTTCAAGAGCTTGAATTTTTGTTTTAGATTTGTAATTTTTTCATAAGAAAATTCAATATTTTGGAAAAGTTCATTATCTTGTAAGGCTGATTTTGCAACATTTTCAATCGCATTAATAACTTCTGGCGTGGAATTTCTGTAGATAAACATATTTAGTCCTGCGCGAATTCCGCGTTCAAATGCCTCTTTTAAACCAAACTGGGCAACTCCTTTCATCATCATATCATCGGAAATAATTACACCGTTAAAGTTCAGGTTGTTTCTCAGGTATGAAATTGCATTTTTGCTTAATGAAGTTGGAATTTCATATTTCTCAAAACATGTGCAGTGAAGATGCGCAGCCATTACCATTTCGATAGTTTTTGCGCAGGCTTTGAAAGGTTTTATGTGAATTTTTTCCATTTCTTGAAGCGGCAGATTGATTTGCGGCAAAGTCAGATGACTGTCCGCATTTGCATCGCCGTGTCCTGGAAAATGTTTTACGCAAGGTATAATTCCGTTTTCGCGATATGTCTGTGATACAATTTTTTCTGCTTTAATAACATCTTCAGGATTATTAGAAAATGCACGTTCTCCAATAATCGGATTAGCAGGATTTGTGTCAACATCAATACAGGGCGCAAAATTTAGATTTATGCCGTAACTTTTTAATTCTTTTGCAATTTCGTTAGTTTGTGATTTTAAAAATTCTTCGCCTCTGGCATAAGCATATCGGGAAGAAAGGTATTTTTTGCCGTGGTGAATGTTTTCAGTTCTTTCTACCCTTCCGCCTTCCTGATCTATCGAAAGAAATAAAGGAGTTTTTGCCTGAATTTTTAGCGTAGAAATTAAATCTTGAAACTGTTTTGGAGATTGAATATCTTTTGTGAAAAATATAATTCCGCCAAGATTATTTTTCAGTGCGCACTCAAGCCCGCCGCCTTCTGTTCCGAGAATAAACATCTGGTATAATTTTTCTTTTATATCCATAATTAACCTTTTATAGAATTGTTGGTGCCAGAGGGTACAAATCTGACAATTTGCCGGTTTCTATAACTTCTTCGATTTTTTTGATAATAGTATCAAGTTCGCTTGAGGAAGGTTTTTTGAAGGAGTCAGGAATTATTATATTATCTGTTGTTTTTGCATTTATAAAACCTTTATTTGCCTTTAGAAAACTTCTGTAAGCTGCAATTATATTCATTGATTCATCATCAATTTCAAATGTCTGGTTCATGTAATATTTTACGTCTTTTTTTAGCTGTTCTATGTATTTTTCTATAAAATCAACTTCTGCTAAAGTATCTTCTTCGTTATATTCTCCGCCTATGCACAGATTGTTTAATATTGGTTTGCCGCTTAAGTTTTTTATATAAACAGCCCATAGCATGCAGCCAAGATAAAAACCTATATAATTTTTCAGCAGAGTTTGTATTTTGCCGTAAAACATTTTGAAATGAGCTTTTTTCTGGCTGAAATTTTTGAAATTGTGTAAGTTTCTGTAAATATTTTCTATGCTCGGTATAAATGCCTGAATATGAGGTATAAATCCCGGATCAAATTGTGCGCCTTCTTCAAAATTCATAGTGTCTCCTTTTATAACATTTCGTATTTAATTTTTGCTTTATTATTCTTTAGAACTTTTTGTTGAAATTCTTTGTCATATTGAAGTTTATAGCCGTTAACAAATGCTTTTACAACCGCATTTGAGAATGTCCTTCTTGAACTCCAGTATGATGTATGGGCAAAAAGGAATGAACGTTTGCTCCATACGCTTGAATTATCGTAGATAAATCCTTTCGGGTTTTCAAATTCCATATTGGTAATTTTTTCCATCTCATCTATTGTAAGATTTTTTGTGGAAGGAAAGCCCATAGGATCTTCACGGTAGTTAACAGTTATGAAAAATAATCCTTTTTCTATGATGTATTTAAGCATTAATTTGTTGTAATAGTTAATTTCATACTCAGGATCTGCGAGGTCTGAATAGAATAGAACAAGCGGACTTGCAAAATTTACAATTCCCATAAGAGCGTTATCCGGAACACAAACCTGATTTGTTACTTCATTTAGTTTTACATAATTTTCTTTTAAAGTGTCCTCAGATTTTTGGAATACTAAGTTTCCGCTTTGAGAAACAATTCCAATGTTTGCGGCTGAAAGTGCTGAAATACAGGTATCATTTTGCGGATTTTCTTTTACAAACTGTTTAAAATTATCGCTTACGTTCAGTGAATTAAAAAGGTTTTCAAGGTTTATATAAGGAAGTTTATTAAACATGTATTCGTAAGTGATAAAACTTCCTGCTGAATACCCGAATAGAATTACATTGTTGCCTTTTGATTTTTCATCTTTTATCTTGTCGTTAAGTTCATCAAGAATTGGCAGCATATGTTGTTGTTTTTGAACCCAGATTGCATCATGGAGAAATGAGGCAAGCATTGATCTAACTTGATATGCAATTGTAGGGCTCAGGGCTTTACTTAAGTCAAGTTGATTTTGTACAAATTCAAGGTTTTTCTGGCTTTTGTCACCCCAGAAAAATATTGAAGGTGTTTCATTAATTGTGTAGCCAATATTTTTTTCGAGGAATGCTTCTTTAATTTGTTTATTCTCTTCAAACTTTTTTTTCAACATCGGATGAAGTTTGTCAACGCCTTCCAAAAACCAGTTGCGCATTTTTTCATCGTTGTTGTTTGAACCGTTTATGTATACAAAACTTACCGGCTGCGCCATACATATATTTTGTATAAGTAATAATGAAACAACAAAAGTTAATAGTTTTTTTAACATTTTTCCCTGCTCTTCTTAATACCAAGTCTTTATATTTATATAGTAGCATAATTTATTTTTTATTGTTTATTAAAACATATTTCTTCATATCATCAGGGGTAATTGTCCAGACTGTAATGTTGTATGAGCTTGCGACTAGTTTAAGCCTTTTTAAATATCTTAAATCCTTTTGTGGATTTTCCATAATTAGCACTATACCGGCTTTTTTTGAAAGATTTTTGCCGTAATAAAGCGATTGCCCTATACTTTCAGCCCATTTGTTTGCAAAGTCAAATTCTATTGCATGTGTGTTTGTAACACAGTCTACACGGGTGCCGTCATACAATCTGTATTCACTTGTGCCATGATTTGACGAGCACCAGACATTTTGATAGTCTTTTTCTAAATACAAATGTCTGGAATAGGCAGGCATTATCGTTGTTAGAAGTAATATTACAAAAATACCAAAACGCATTAAGTTATTGTATAAAAATTTATACTATACGGGTATTAACCAGACGGCTAGTTTCTAAAAATTTTTATCTGTATTATTATCATAATGTGGATTAATATGGAGAATGTTTTATGAAAAAGTTTTTTGCATTAATTGCTGCAGCTTTTGTTTTAGGATTTGGACTGAATTTATCAATGCAGGCATATGCGAATATTCTGCTTGCCGGACGCGGATGTTGTTCTCACCATGGCGGTGTCTGCGGTTGTTTCGGCGGAAGAACTAAATGCTGTGATGGAACTTTCAGCCCGTCATGTCAGTGCTTTAAGGATGATATAAAATCGGAAACCGGACGTAATTAATGAAAAACATCCTCTTTTTAAAAATAAAAGAGGATGTTTTATTTTTTGAATTTTATTTTTTCTATGTTCTGTCGTTAGATAAGAATTTATAAACCAGTGCAGCCAGTGCACCTGCAACAAGTTCTGCTGCTATTACAATTAACCATGATTTAAGGTTAATAACACCGAGTGCAAAAAACGCTGTTGCAACAGCAGGATTGAATGCTGCTAAGCAAAAAGAACTTACTGCAAATATTCCTGCGGTAACAGTTGAACCTATTGCAAGACCGTAGAATGAATTACCTTCAACAGCTTTTGATGTTGCAGTCAGCAAAACAACATAACACAGTGCAAATGTGAATAAAAATTCTCCAAGAATTAATGCAGGGATATTAAAATTAGGCATAGCTTCTATTGGAGGAACAACAACAGCATATTTAACCGCACATACAGCAATTAGTCCGCCTAAAATTTGTGCAATAAAGTAGAAAGCTATATGACGCCATCCAAGAGCTCCTCTTATTGCTGCTGCAAGTGAAACAGCAGGATTGTAATGTCCGCCTGAAATTTGTCCGCCTGCATAAACCATTACCATTAATATTAGCCCGATTGCAATGGCAGGAATTGTTTGCCCGTTGCCGAAAATAGAACATCCGGCTGTTAATACCAGAAATAACGTCCCGATAAATTCTACCAAATACTTTTGTAAACTTTCTTTCATATAAGTCTCCTTTGTTTAACCCGAAAAATATTAACATGTTTATTTATTTTTTGCAATTGTATTTTTATATTAACTAATCGTCATATTTTAGCAAAAAATTATATGTCTGAACTTTACTCATTATATGCAAGTCATAAAAATATTACCCTCATTTAATATAAATAGTAATTATCATAATAATTTGGTTAAACATGAAAAGCCTGAGCAGACTCAAAATTCTACTATGTTGCCATGCTTATCATATTTCCCTTTAAATTTTAGAGGCATGCAGGATAATTATCTTACAGAACAGCTTATGTCGCTCCGTGGTATACACTGTCCAATGTGCAACACTATTATGCTTAATAAAGAAAATTTCGAGGAATTGGTTGAAGAGGGTAAAAACAATATAAAAACTCCTGCTGATTTTATAAATTTTTTGAAAAAGCATGAAGAAAATATTAATCCAATTTTTAAACCGGCTATAAAATACAGCGAAGATTTTTTACAGAAAGTTCCTGGTTTGAAATTGGAACATCTTTTGAATGTTTTGAGTGCAGGTTCTATTAAGAGATATCTTGGTGTTTTGAAAAGAACTAATAGTGATATTAATGAATATATGAAGTCACAAAAGCTTTCTGAACATGATAAAGAGATTTGTTATAAATATAAGTCTGAATTATTTAAATTGGTTGAACGTGGTGACACAAATTATAAATCATATAAGTATATGCTGGCAGAAACTCTTTATAATCTAGAAGCAAAAGATAAATGGGAAATTTATCAGAAATTAAAAAATAAAATTCGTGATGCAAATTCGTATTGTTTTGTGTTTACAAACAGCAATGTTGCAAAAGGTAATAATATGTCGCGTCTTGAAATTGTTTTGAGAAATCTTTTCGGACAATCAGAGGGAATGATTAATCATGTTTCAAAAAATCTTAAAGAAGGTAATACTGCAAATTATAATAAAATTTTAGAATGCCGCCAGTGTAAAGAAAATTGTATAAATCTTCCTACAGAAATCCTTCAGGATCAAAGTATTATCAATAATTTTGATAATTATATTGAAGATATAAGCAATGCCGCTTTGGAAGGTAAATTTTATAATAATCTTAATTATCCTGTTGAGGTTAATCGTCTTGTGAAAAATCTCGCAAAGCAGGGAAAATTTAGGGAAGAAGGCGCTTTATTTAAACTGAAATGTAAAATGTTTGTAGATGAAGTTAAAAATTTTGATTTTGAGCTTGTGAATGTTGAAGATATTCCATGCGCCTGCTGCGGTCAAAAAACTATTACTCATAAACAGCGGCTTGCACTCGAAGATGAGATTTTTAAAACAAAAGATATGCATGAATTGAATGATTTTGTAAACTCTCATATGGAATATGTAAGAAATATTTACAAACCTTTAGTTGAAGAATTCCAGAGACTTCTTCAAGAAAATCCAAAGATTTCACAGGAAGATATGTTAAAGGCGCTTAAATCATATTTTAATAAGTCCATTAAAGTTACTCTGGAAGCATATAACAACAAATTAAGTTCTCCGAAATTACTTGGCAAATACCACAAGCAGACAAGAAACTGTTTTAAGGAATATATAAAACAGTCTGAGCGATTTATAAAATTAAATAGTAAAAATGCGTTTCCGATGAATGATTATGTTGCGCTTTTATCTCAAACTATAGGCAAGATGGAAGGACTTGGTAAAGATGATTTATTTTATAAAATGCGTGCTAATATAAATAAAAAGTATAGAGCTCAGCGTTTATTGTATAAAGATATGTCTTCCTATCCGGCTGATGACAAAATGAAAGTTATATTTATGAATATATTCAGCGGTTCTGTTGCAACGAAAGATCATCTAGAGGCATCTATTCTTGGCGGAAGTGATAATAAGAAAAATCTTGTTGTTATGTGCAAAGAATGTAATAAAGAAAAAGGCGGCGATTCTTTCTCTTATTTTATAAAACACCATAGAATGATGAAACATAATCTTGTTAAAAATTTAAACACAGTTCAAGCACTTTCTGATGAAGGAAAAATTAAGGGTTATGAGACATACAAGTATGATGTATTAAACCATGTTAACAAAGACCTGCTTAAAAATGATATTATTAAAAGTTAATTTATGATATAATATTTTTATGTTTTATTTTGATGAAATTAACGGTAAAAAAGTTTTAAGAAGTGATATATTAAGCGGAGTTGAACATTTTTTCACAACACGGGAAAGCTTTATAAAAACCAAAGAGGCTGAATATGAAACAGCAGTCAATGAAAATAAAAAGATTATCTGTGATTACCTGAAAATTAGTGAAAACAAGCTTATAACACCATCGCAGACGCATACAAATAATGTTGAAAAAGTTAACCCTGACAAGAAAAATTATCCTGATACTGACGGATTGATTTTGGATAATTTTGAGAACGCAATTTTTTTGAACTTTGCTGACTGCACTCCTGTAATTCTTTATGATAAAAAACTAAATATCGGAGCAGTATCTCATGCCGGCTGGCGCGGTACAGCAGGTAAAATCGCTGTAGTTACTGTGGAAAAAATGGTTAAGGATTTTGGCTCAAATCCTGAAGATATTCAAGCCGTTATAGGGCCTGCAATTTCTATGTGCTGCTATAATGTAGGACAAGAAGTTTTGGAAAAATTAAAAGCCACGGTAAATGATTTTTCAGGGCTTTTTGAAATACGAAACGGTGAAATTTTTGTTGATTTGAAAAACATTAATAAACAGCAATTGCTGGAAGCAGGCGTTGAAGAAATTGATGTTTGTCCTTATTGTACTGTATGTGATAATGATATGTTCTTTTCCTATAGAAAAGAAAACGCCACAACAAACAGGCACAGTGCAGTATTGAAGTTAATAAAAAATTGTTAAAAGTTTTTTTATTTTATTAATTTCTGATATAATGTAATTAAAAATTTGAGGTGAATATGATAAAAAAATTACTTCTATTATCTTTTTTGACAATTTTGACTCTTCCTGCAATGGCAGATGAAGTGAATGTTAATATGACTCCTGCAAACAAGTTTTCTGGAATGACTAATAAATCAAATTTTAAAGTTCCGCCATTGTCTGCCTCTGATTTGCAGTATGAAGAAGGAATGGTGGAAATGGATGATGAGGGAGAAATTAATTTTTCACACCGTCCTGTTTCTGCAAGACAAATAGTTAATCAGGATCCTGATGCTGTAAGACGTGCACCAATGAATTATAGCAATTTCCCTCAAAACTATGACAGCTCAAACAGCATGTTAATGATGCAGGGTGGAATGGGCGGAATGTTTGCGCCAATGGGTTTTTAGTCAGATGAATTTTTGGACAAAAGAAAAACTTATAGAAAGTTATCCTTATTGCAGATTTTACAATATGCCTGCTGGCTGGAGTGCAAGTGGTTTAAAAATCTGGTATGACGGTTTTAAACAAGATCATATTGCATTAATTCGTTTTGATGATGAAAAAAGAGGGATTATGCCGCAGCACAGAAGCCTTATTATGGACAAAGCTTCTGCCTTGATGTGTTCAAAAGGGCATGCTCAAGAATTATTTCAGTATAACAAACCGGTAATTGAGGTTGATGATACAAGCGAAGCTATATTTGCTTATGCAAGGTATATAAGAAGTCATTACAAAGGTAAAGTTATTGCAATAACAGGAAGTTCAGGTAAATCAACCACAACTAGTATGGTTTATGATATCCTAAAAGATTACGGCGCAAGTTCAAACCTTAATAAAACAAATACTTCCTGGGGAATAGGCTGGAATATGACAACTTTTTCTGTGGAAGATCCTTATTGGATTATTGAAACATCTGTTGGCGGCGGGATGTTGAGAAATTCATCTTTGACAGTTCCGGATATTGCAATAATAACAACGATAGCCCCTGTTCATTTGACAGGTAACGAAACCTTACGTGATGTTGCTTTTAGAAAAAGCAGAATATTTTCTTCAATGTCAGGGGGGGGGGCAGCAATTTTATACCGTGAAATTCCTTATTTCGATATTTTTGAAGATATGATTGCAGAAAGAAAGTTAAAGCTTGTGACAGTCGGTGAAAGTTTGGACAGTAATATAAGGGTAGTTAGCGAAGATTCAGACAGCCTTGTTATAGAAGGTAAAAGTTATAAGGTTTCTGATGAACCTTTGCCAAAACATATTCTTCTTGATATTGGAATGTCTGTTGCTGCTGCTATGGAATGCGGGATTTCGCCTGATGAGGCAATAGAAAAATTATACAATTTTAAATCTTTATCCGGCCGCGGAGAAATTTTTAGCGGAAAAATTCCGCCTGATAGAAATATTACGGTTATGGACGAGTCTTATAATGCGAACCCTGTTTCAATGAAGGCTTCTCTTGAAGGTTTTTATAAAATGTTTGCAGGTGATGACAAATCGCGTTTGTTAATTCTCGGCGGGATGACAGAGTGTGGAAAAGACTCTGAAAAATATCATCTTGAACTTGCTGAAACAATAAAAAGAATAAATCCTGCACGTGTGATTTTGTGCTCTCAAGAGATGAAACCCCTATGGGATGTAATTAAATTTGATTATGCCGGAGAGTATTACGAAAATGTTGATGAATTAAACAAAGATATTATGAACTGGATTAAGGATGGGGATTATATTTTTGTAAAATCATCACATTCAATAGGTTTATATAAAACCATTACTCTTTTGAAAAATGCTATCAAGTAATATTTTCAGCAATCCAATTTAGAATTGTTTCATAGTAAAAGTTTTTGTTGTTTCCAATTTCAAGTGATTCCCAGTTGATATTGGTTAATAAAATTTGTTTTTCTATTCCTTGAATTTTGTCAGCCAATTCCTGTTTAGTCGGAATATATTTTGAACTTTGAATATAATATTTCCCTTGTAGTATGAAAAAAGCTGTTTTGTATGCAGATTTTAAAACATCAATGCTTTTATTTTCAAAGATAAATGCATGGTTTAGCATATGGAATAGATTTGCCAGATTAATTTTTACAAACTCTTCAACGTCTGTTTTGGTAATCTCAGGGATAAAATCTTCAAGATTTCCATACAAAGAAACTGTGTCATTTGATAGTTGAAACAGGTCATATTTAGGCCAATTTCTAATTTGTTTTTCATCAGCAGCAAAGCCGCAGGCTTTTTCAGAAAACGGCATTGATTGAATAACATTTCTGTATCTTTGCAAATCTTCAAAATTTAATTTATCAAAAATAACAACCAGATCAACATCGCTATTCTCGTTAGCTTCGCCGCGCTTATAGCTTCCTTGGAGTCCGAAGAATTTTATCCGCTCATTGAACGTATCAAATAAGCGTTTTGTAAGTTCTTGTAACCAAATTTCTATATCAAAATCCATAATTCTATTATAATCTAAAATTTTAAATTAATCTATATTATAAAAATTTTCCTCATGCTATTATGGTAAAAAGGTGAGAATGAGAAATATGAAAAATTTGGAAGAAATTATAAAGGTTAGCAAAGGCGATGAATTAGCCGATTTAGTTATAAAAAATGCAAAGTTAGTAAATGTTTTATCAGAAGAGATTTATGAAACTGATATTGCAATAATCGGCGATACAATTGCAGGTATTGATAAAGGATATAAAGGTAAAAAAGAAATTGATGTTAATGGTGCTTATGTAACCCCGTCATTTATAGACGGGCATGTGCATCTGGAAAGTTCTATGTTAATGCCTTCTGAGTTTGCAAAGCTTGTTCTTGCATCCGGTACAACAACTGTAATAGCTGATCCGCATGAAATTGCAAATGTTATGGGATTACAGGGAATTAGTTTTATGAGAGAGGCGACAAAAAATCTTCCGCTTGATGTTTATATGATGCTTCCGTCTTGTGTTCCTGCGACTGATTTGGAAACTTCAGGCGTTGAACTTAACAGTTATGATCTGGCACTATTAATTGATGCTCCATGGGTTTTAGGTATTGCAGAGATGATGAATTTCCCTGGTGTAATTTCTTGTGATAACAGCGTATTGAGCAAAATTCAATTAGGGCTTGATAAGAACAAAAGAATTGACGGGCATGCACCGCATTTGGGCGGAAAAGATTTAAATGCTTATGTCGCCTCAGGTATTGCCTCCGATCACGAATGCACAACTTCTGAAGAAGCAATTGAAAAACTGCGGCTTGGAATGTATTTGATGATTAGAGAAGCCACAGGCGCAAGAGATTTGGAACCGTTAATCCCTGTAATGAAGCAGTATAATACCAGAAAATGTGTGTTTGTAACAGATGACAGGCATCCTAAGCATCTTACAAAACATATTTCAAGAATGGTTAAAAAAGCTGTGAAAAACGGTGTAAATCCGATTAAAGCTATTCAAATGGCAAGCATTAACACAGCAGAATATTTTAAACTCCCAAATCTTGGCGCAATTGCACCTGGGTATAAAGCGGATATTGCAGTTTTTGAAAATCTTGAAACTTTTGAACCTGCCATGGTTTTTAAAAACGGTCAGCTTGTTGCGCAAAATGGTAAAACAATTGTTGATATGAATGCGTTTAAACTTCCTGCGCTTAGAGGGTCTGTTAATATCAAATATCTTAACCTTGAAGATTTGCAGATAAAACTTCCTCAAAGCAAAAATAAAATCAAAGTAATAAATGTTATACCAAAACAGTTGATAACAAAGCTTTCTGTTGAGATTCCAAAAATTAAAGATAATCAGGCAGTTTCAGATATCGACAATGATATTTTGAAAATTGCAGTAATCGAAAGACATAAAGCCACAGGAAATATCGGACTTGGTTTTGTCAAAGGTTTTGGTTTAAAATCCGGAGCAATTGCCTCAACTGTCGCACATGACAGCCACAATATGATAGTTATCGGAACAAATGATGCAGATATGTATTATGCTGCTGTTGAACTTGTCAAATCTCAAGGTGGCAAGATTATTGTAGAAAATGGAAAAACATTAGCTCATCTACCTTTGCCAATTGCAGGCTTAATGTCTGACAAGCCTTTTGAAGAAGTAAAACAAAAAATTGCAGAACTGGAAACAGCGTCTCAAAAAATCGGCTGTCAAATTGCAGATCCCTTTATGAGTATGGCATTTCTTTCATTATCTGTAATTCCTGAGATAAAAATTACTGATAAAGGACTTATTGATGTTAAAAAATTAGAAGTTACAGATTTGTTTTTATAGGAGGTTTTTATGCAAATTAATCAAATCAGAAACGCAACATTAATTATTACTTATGGAAATAAGAGGTTTTTAATTGACCCGTGGCTTGGACCAAAAGATTATATGCCCGGTTTTGAGGGTGCATATAATTCTGATATCAGACAGCCTAGAATTGATTTACCGGTAGATATTACTGATATTGTTAATGTTGATGCAGTTATACTTACTCATTATCATCCCGATCATTGGGATAATTATGCTGCGGAGGCTCTGGATAAAAATATTCAATTTTTTGTACAATCAGATAATGATTTGAATATTATTAAATCATTAGGCTTTAAAAATGTAAGTGTGATATCTGAAAACGGTACAATTTATGAAAACATTACTTTCTATAAAACACAATGCCAGCATGGCAGAAGAGAAGTTGTGAAACCTGCCTGTGAATCTATGGGAATACCATATGATGCTATGGGGGTTGTGTTTAACGTGAATAATGAAAAAACTTTATATCTTGCCGGAGATACTATCTGGTGTAATGAAGTTCAAAGTGCGATTGATAATTTTAAACCGGAGATAATTATAGTCAATGCTTGTGGTGCAAGGCTTTTAAATAATGAACGATTGATTATGGATACAGAAGACTTAAAGGCAATTTCTGCTTATACAAAATCTTCAACAATTGTTGCAAGTCATCTGGATACAGTTAGTCACCTTACAGTAACAAGAGATGACATAAAGAAATTACAATTAGACAATGTAGTAATTCCTGAAAATAATGAAATTTTGAATTTTTAAAAAAGCTAAATTGGAATTACAAATAACATTTTCTTTCTTGTCCTGCAACGCCTGCGTAGAGTTCTACAAACTGTTTTGCAGGACTTGAATCTATTTTTGTCAATAAAACTTCTTCAATCTGGAAAAATCCAACATCACCAGACATCTCAATATCAATTCTAATAGGTTTTCTTTCTCCGTGATGAATTCCTATTCTGTTAATTGCGTTTGCAGAATATTTATGAATATCTCCGACACGCGGTGCTGTGTGTATTGACATTGGAATTCTTGCACGCCCTTTTGTCATATCACAACCGTCAGCAATTAAAATTATACCGGCTTCAATCGAATGAATTTTGGTTGTGGACATATGACCGATAATTGCTTCTGTAGCCAGAGATTTAATAACAACACGTCTGTGCAGATCATTTGGAAAAACATGCATTAATGCTCTATCAATAATCGGCTGTGCAAGTATAGCGGACATATCTTCATGTCCCTGCCTTCCGATAGTCATACCTAAATCGTGCATTAATCCTGCAAGTATAACCGCGCACATACTGTCTTCAAACGTTCCGATTTCTTCTTCTTCAAGAGAAGTTTTAATCCCGCAGGATTGGAGAATATTCAACATTTTAATTGCATTTCCTGCAACCTGTCTCATATGCACAGGCCCGTGGTCGTTGTAACCGAGCCTTTTTATAGAAACGTTATTTGCATAATCCTGCATTTCCTGTAATTCATCGTCTGCAAAAAGATATTCTGCCAACTGCAGGCAGCATGGATTGTTACGTAATCTGTTTATAATTTTTGTTTCTAAAGAAATTTCCTTAACTGATTTCATAGAATATTCCTCTGTAATAAGGGCTTACTCAAAAGTATAAAACCCCTGAGCAGCTTTGTCAAGAAATGCTAATTAAATAGCTTTTAAAGCTGTCATATTGTTGTTTTGTAATTGTTGGGGTAACATAGATGCAGTTTCATACAAGCGTTAAGTAACGTAGGTCGGATTTACTAATCCGACAAAAATTTTATAATATAATTGTTTTATGAATTACAGTAAGTAGGTTTGGCATACCTGTCCAACAACAAAATAGGAAATTAATCGGACTTCGGAATTCTCTTGATTTTGGAAGTTTTTAGTAAGTAGTATGTAGGTTGGGCATACTTGCCCAACAACAAATTTTATGTAATTGTTTATTATCTAGACTTTAAATTTTTTATATTAGTAAACTAAGACTAATTTTACAATAATATTAAAAATATTATTTAGTAACAAGCCTCGCTATTAAAACTTTGATTTAATATTGACGGATTTCAGATACAAATGATATAATTATAATATACAATTAAATCTGATAAAAAAGAGTAAGGTAAGATAATTCAAGGATTAAATTTCTGCCTTACTCTTTTTCTTTATCAGATTTACGAAAATAAGAATTAAAGGAGAAATGTAAATGGCAAATTTAAAAAACAAACTTTTACAAGCTTTGCAAAATGGCAAAAATTTAGAAACAATTTTAAATGATTTATCAAAAAGTCAGAAAAATTTATTAAGAAATCATTCAAATCCAGTATTCAACAATAAAGATAAAAATAAAATACTGAAACAATATACAAACTTACAAAATATCGGTAAATCTTTGTATCGCTATAATTCCTTAAATGAGAATAATCTGGAATCTGATTCTGAAAGGACAGATATAGAAAATATAGTATTAAAAGGTGGAATTAGTTATAATAAATATATTTGGCACTCTGAAAATAGTGAAAATACATGTGATGTTTGCAAATCTTTAGATGGCAAAGAATTTGACTTTTACGATGAAGTTCCAGAACGCCCTCACCCGAATTGCAAATGTACAGTTGAGGTCGTTGAGGAGAATGAATCAAAACCACAAACATCTAATGATTATGAAAAGCCATGTGATACAATAGATGAAATTGAAACTATGATTAGTGATATGGAAGAGAATATAAAAAAAGCAAAAAATCTTTTATCTAAAGTTGAAATTGATGTACAAGATTTAGAGAATGATGCATTTAGAGTACAGAATTTAATACAAGATGCAAACAATACTCTGAAAAATTTAAGTGAAGAATATGGAAAACATTTACCGAATTGTAAAAATAATGTTGATAGTGATTATGCATATATGTATGCAAAAAGAGCAGAATGGCAAATGTTATTGCGTGATGTTTTAGGTTTGGTAAATCCTATTGTTGCATTTTTAAATACACTTAGAATTTTTATATCAAATTATGTAGAACTTTTATATCATGCGTATCGTTTGAATGAACATGAAATGGATAAATATTACCACTCAAAAGCTAATTGTGAAGCTACACAAGAAATGGGTATTATTGGTGAACAATCTGCAACATTATTGAGTAATTTAAAAGAGAAATATGACCAATATACATATGTTTATACTCACAAAGCAACTGTTGAAGAAGCTATTGCTGATTCAGAAAGAGATCAAGTCGCAAACAGGTTAGGACGAGAAAGAGGCCGCAAGTATCCTTACTGTGATTGTTCAATATTGATGAATGATTTATTGCCTGATTATAAAAAATAATAAGTTCTATAATAGTGGATGGGAAATATAAAGAACAAAATAAATAATAAATATAAAAATGCAAATTGATATTATAAAAATATTGGTTCTTATAAAAAACGGCAACCATAAACTTATTAATGTTATTATTGATAAAGTTCTAAAGAATGTGGTATCATTAATCATAAAAGATTCAGCATTAGATATTATTGAAGTAATAATTAAAGTGAAAAATATTGAAAATATTATATTTGCTATTTTATAAATTATATTCATATTTATATTATAAAATATAACTAGAATAAAATATTAATAATATTTCCATTTTTTTTGTTTTTTTTATAATATCTTTTAGAAAGGTGGGTATATATGAAAGTTATTGGTTTGATTGGCGGAATGAGTTAGGAAATTACATCTTTTTAAACAAAAACGCTTCAGCCTCAGCTCTCTCACGTTCAAACCTTAACCAAGCTGAAGTTTGGTGGTTCTCCTCCGATTTTCAGCCTTATGACCATTTAACTTTGGACTGATGTCCAATTAAATGGTAAAAACTGGAGACGAGGGGAGTCGAACCCCTGTCCAAAACGGATCTTGACAAACTTCTACGAGTGTAGATATTAATTCTCTCGGATTATGCAGGGAATATCAAAACCTTTATATATAATCCAAAGTGTTTTTTTATGGAAACACTAACCCTTAACGGTTAACTTGATACGTCTACCGTCATCAACGTACTGCCGCTTGCATAATGGACCCATAAAATCGGCAAGCTGGACTTTATGAGTAGCTAAATTGAGACTAAGCTGCTAAAGCATATGCTCTAGAGAAGTCTGCTTTTACAACATTGTTAGCATTTAATTTAGTGTGCTCGTTGATAAGCGGGAACAGCGCCCGCACTCGCAATTTATCTCAACCGAACATCCTGTCAAATCCAAAACGTCCCCATATTATGTTTTCAAAGTCCTATATATATATATTATAACCCGTTTTTATTTCTTTTCAAGTGCTTAGAATTTATTCTGTTATATGGAAAGCACATTTTGAACAGTGTGCTTTAGCATGAAGCATTAAATTATCTTCCAAATCATATAATTTTGCAATTCTTGTAACCAGAGGCGCTCCGCATTTAGGACATTTTAGACCGCCTGCACCGTTTAAGATCAGCTCTTTTAGACTTTCTATTACTTGAGGTGATACAAAATCTGTTGTGAAATCTTTTTCCAGTGCTTTTATTTCATCAGGGTTACAGCGTAGAACTTTTGCCAGTGCCTGACGGGTTGTTACTGATAAGAATAAGTCTTTACCTGCTTCTATTTCTTCAATCGTTTCTAAAGGCAGATTACTTTGCATTGCAAGACCTTTGGCTGAAAGTCCTAAATTATCGCGTTTTTGTTGAATAAATTGTGCTAATGTTTTCATAGTAATTGTTATTATAGTATAAAAATAAAAAGCCCTTAATTTTTTTAAGGACTTTTTATTAATTTATTTTGAAAACTTCTTATTCTTCTATTTCTACTGGTTTTTCTACCACTGGATTATTGCGGTTTGCATATTCATCGCCTGTTGTCCATTGAGAAGATATTTGAGTATAACGGCGTCTTACTGTTTGAACTGGATCTGTGTTACCTAAAATCATATCGTAGAATATTGAAGAATTTTTATCTCCTTTTAAGTATTCTCCGGCTTTTTTAAGTTCGCCATTTTCGTCAAACATTTGAATTGTTACCTTGTTACCGTGTAATGTTTGTACTGCTTCTCCTGAATAAACCCAATCTGCTGGTTCAAAGTGTTTTTTGTTAGGATCTACACCAGGACGGAGTTTTTCGTATTGTACATAAACGCCTTTTCCTTCTGCTACTGAGAATTTTGCACGAACATAAGATATTTCAGGATCAGGATTTTCAGCATCTGTTTCTGAATAATCACTTCTCTGGTCAATCATAACAATTTGTTCATCTGTTGATGCGTCACCGTCGAGAAGCATTTTATGTGCTGTTTGCATGTATTCATCATACATCATTATTGAAAGAGGTACGTTGCCTTCTCCATTGATGTCTGTTCCTAATGAATCTAAATGATTTCTGATAGAATCTCCTACTGGAGGATTTAAACCTTGTTTTAAGAAAATTGTATCATTTTTTTCTACAAATACAGTGTCTATTATTTCATTTGTAATAGTATCTCTTATTACAATTGTATCTGGTTTCGGGCAAACTACATAGAATTTAATGAAGTGGTTATGTATAACTGGAGGCAAATCCGGTATTTCGTATATAGTTGTATCCGGTTCACAGCTTTGCATAGCCATTCCGCCGCCTGCAAGTGCTCCGGTAAGCATTGCTGCTGTGGCTGCATGTCTTAAACCTCTTTTAGCGCGGGATTCAGGATGAATTTGGAATGTACCTTCGTCATTGTTATAATATTTTCTTAATTGTGGATCTACATTACTTAAATTTAGTGGTCTGTAGTATGGTTGGTTATCTAAGTTTACAGGTTTTCTGCGTGGTCTGTGCGGGTTGGTGTTTACAGGCGTATAACCTGTACGTTTTTTTACATGTTTGTTCTTGTTACTTTCAAAATTTAGGGTATTTATTGCATTAATTTGCATGAGCTAACCTCCGATTTTACACTTTTAGTATTATTATAAAGAATAAACATGTTTTTAATTGCTAGCTAAATTACACTAAAAACATGTTTATCTTTGAAAACTATTGATATTATTGATTTTTTTATTATATTCTCTATTTTACAATTCTTAATATTATTGTTGAGCAAGTTTTTCTCTGACAAGAGTTTCAATTTGGTTTAGAATATCAGGATTTTCTGACAAAAATTCTTTAGCCTTGTCACGTCCTTGTCCGAGTTTTTCTTCGTTAAAGCTAAACCAGGAACCTGCTTTTTTTACGATATCAAGATTTACTGCAACATCAAGGATATTACCGATTTTACAGATACCTTTTCCGAAAATAATATCAAATTCGGCAGTTCTGAAAGGTGGAGCGACTTTATTTTTTAGAACTCTGACTCTTACGTGGTTTCCTACATCGCCGTCTTCACCTTTAACACCTTCTGTACGTTTAATTTCCATACGAACTGATGCGTAATATTTTAGGGCATTACCGCCTGTTGTTGTTTCAGGGTTTCCGTACATAACGCCGATTTTCATTCTTAACTGGTTAATGAAAATTACGGTTGTATTGGTTTTTCCGATAACACCTGTTAATTTTCTAAGGGCTTTACTCATCAATCGTGCTTGAAGCCCCATTTGCTGGTCTTCCATAGAGCCTTCAATTTCAGCTTTAGGAACAAGTGCTGCTACTGAATCCACAACTACAACATCGACAGCTCCTGAGCGAACTAATTCTTCAGTAATATCAAGTGCCTGTTCACCTGTATCCGGCTGTGATATCAAAAGATCATCTACTTGAACGCCTAAATTTCTTGCATATTCCGGATCAAGCGCGTGTTCAGCATCAACAAAAGCTGCAATTCCGCCTCTTTTTTGGCATTCTGCAACGATATGTTGTGCAAGAGTTGTTTTTCCGGAACTTTCTGGCCCGTAGATTTCTATAATACGGCCTCTTGGAACTCCGCCTATACCTAAAGCTACATCAAGGGCTAACGAGCCTGTCGGGATAGCTTCCACATTAACAGATGCTTTGTCCCCGAGCTTCATAATAGAACCTTTTCCAAAGTCTTTTTCAATTTTTTCTATAGCAAGTTTTAGTGCTTTACTTCTTTCATCGGTGTTTGATGAAATTTCTGTATCTTTTTCTTTTACAGCCATTATTAATGTTCCTTTGTTATTAATATTTTTACCAGAGTTGTTTTTCTGATTTCTTATAGAAACCAAGACCTACAGGTTTGTAGGAATGTAGATCATTTTTCAACTGATAAATTTCTTTGTTTAATTCAATAATTTTTTGTTTTAAAGTTTCGTTGTCAGTTTTGCATCTGATTAATTCAACAACAACTTCGTCCATGCCTTCGAGTTTTTCATCGATAATTTTTGCGATTTTATCGCTCAATTTGGTTTCCATTTCTTTCAAAGAAGTCAGGATATTCATTACGGGTGAAGGCTGTTTTGCAGCGGCTTGCACTGGAGCTTTAACTTTTGCGATAGGGTTTGTAGCGCCTTTTTGCGCCTGAACTCTTCTCAAATTTCTAACTTCTTCATAAGAAAAATAAGTTTGTCCTCTATTATCTCTTTTAGGCAAAATTGATGCGCGTTTACAAAGTTCAACTATTTCTTTGTTATCGGCTTTTAAGATATTTCTTACTTCTTGTGGTGATAAAGTTTTTCCCTTTAATTGTTGTTCAATCATAATTTTCTAGCCCTCAAAATTTCCCCACTTATATTGTATTTTATCCAGCATAAAAAGACAAATAAAAATGAAATCTTGTAACAAGACTTAACATAAAATAGTCGTGCGGCTATTTTGTAACGAAATGTAAATTTGAGCTTAAAAATGCCTAAAAACCAGATATAATGCCTCATAGGATAGGATAGGTAAAATTTGACTAAAGCTAACCAAAATTTATTCCGATATTAAAAGTATTGGTACGAAGTGAAAGGATTTTCACAAATGGGGCTTTCAGCATCTCAGGCAAGATTATTAAGTATAACTGCGCGCAAATCTGATTGCGAATTTCAATCTATGCAATTGTCACATGAAAAATTGTCTATTTCTCGTGACTTAGCGCTTTTATCAAATCAGTATCAAGCGAGTTTGAATCAGACAAAATTAATGTATGATTATTATGGTACAGGCACCTCTATGGAGCAGATGAATTATAATACATTGATGTCTCCTTCATCATTAAACGATTTTCGTCCTATAACCATGACAAATAGCTTAAACCGTGTCATTTTAGACAGCAGATTAGCTAGTGCTGCCCGTGAAGCCGGTATTCCTCAGGAAGGTTTGGGCTGTTCTCCTTCAAGTGATGTTCGAAATAAATTTGCAGAAGGGCTGATGAATGCCGGAGTAATTGATGCCAGTGTTTATAATTCAATAATCAGTACTCCTTATAACCAGTTAGCAGGTCTCGGTTCAGACGGTACATCTTTTGAAAATACTGTAACTTATAATATGGATAATATTAAGGAATTGTTTCTTGAACGTGATGCTTATAAGATGGGAAGCGGTATAAACTCATTCACTCAGTCTGATGGAACAACTTATTTTGAAAAAACTTTTAGTACTCCTAAAGATCCTGACACTATTATATTAAAATCATACGCCTGCGAAGTTGGCGGTGAGGTCACAAGGGGTTCTGCTGACCCTTTAAAAAGTGGTAGTTCGCCTTTGATGAATGCATCTATATATCAATTGTTAAATATGGATGGTCATGATGAACAGTATTATTTGACGACATCAGCTCTTCGCGGTGATCTTACACCTGTTACATCTATGGGAGCTATGCAACATCTATTGCTTGATCAGGGAGGTATTCTTGATTGGATAACTGAAGAATTTATAAATGCCGTTGGTTTTAATGATAAATGTCTTGCAGCAATCAATTTTGCAAGACAGGAAGTAGAAGGGCTTTTGACTGGCGGACAGGGTAATCCAAGTCCATTGATGATACATTATGATGATGGTAAGGTGTCAGACGCTGGCTTTGGACCTGATATTGCTCATGGCGATGATGCAGATGAAACTACTGAATATCCTGATGTTAAGGTATATGTTGACGCTATCGGTACATATATGGGCACTGATGCACCTTGGGGAACCTCTGGCTCTTTTCGGGATCGTAAACCAAAAGATGAAGAAGCATTTGGCGGTACTAACTATATGGGATTTATGTTCTATGCAACAGACAAAGAAGGCTGCAATGATGATGGTGCTGAAAAACGTTATGCAGGTATAAATATTAATAACGTGGTAAAAGCTTTCTTTACTGAATTTGCAAACTCTATGAAAGGGCTTGAAAACGGCAAAACATATGAAATTGAAAAAGGTCCAATTGAAGGCAGTAAACTAGCTACTGATGATGAAAATTTCTCATTTGATGTAACAACTCTTGTTGAAATGGATGGTTCAAATTCTCGAGTTGTAGCTTTCTATGATACATTATTAAACCAGATAGCAAACGACGGCTGGGCTGAAAATAACGAAGTTCAAGATCCTGAATACTTACAGGAAATGATTCAAAACGGTATGATGTTTATAACTAACATGAGTGATGACGGCTTTTATTACCAGAGAAATTACGAGACATTCTCATATGTAAAAGAGGTTTCTGATGAATCCGAAATTGCTAAAGCCGAAGCCGATTACAGAGCTAACAAAGAAAAACTAAACATGAAAGAACAAAAATTGGATTTGAAAATGAAAAATCTTGATACCGAAATCAGTTCTCTTACAACAGAATACGATACTGTTAAAAATGTTATTTCTAAAAATATTGAAAAGGGCTTTAAGCGTTACAGCGCGTAAACAAAAATTTAGGCATTTTTCTAAAAAATAAAAAGAGAGTCATATAGACTCTCTTTTTATCTTGATTTAAATTTTTTCAATTAAACAGCTTTTTGAACTTTTCCTGCTTTTAAGCATGATGTACAAACGTTAATTCTTTTTGTTGCGCCATTTACTACTGCTTTAACTTTTTGCAAGTTAGGTTCTTGAGTTTTAACGATTTGTTTATGTGAGAAAGTTAATTTTGCTGCTTTAATAGGTGTTTTACCACAAATTTCACATTTTTTTGACATAGTTTTATTCCTTTTCTAGCTAGTTGTATATTACCATAATATATTAAAAATTCTATAAATCAAGGCTCATGTTAAATTTCATTAAATAATTGATTTTATCTTATCTGATTTTTCTTCCGACTGACAGGCCTGCTGGTAATTTTAATACAACATTTTCATAATTAGGATTGGAGTTTATTGCGTCAATAAACGGTTTACACTTTGCTTCGTGTGATAAAACATTGTCACAGGCAATAATTCCGCCAACTTTAAGGTGTTTATCTATGAATTTAAAATATTTGATGTATTCTGATTTGTTTGCGTCAACAAAGGCAAAGTCTATAATATAATCATCCGGAAGGTATTCCAAAATCGTGCAGGCTGAACCTTTTATAGGCGTAATTATATCTGAAACTCCGCATTTTTTGAAATTTTCTTTTGCAACATCAAGTCTCTTGTCATAAAATTCTATTGTTGTTAAGCGGCCGCCTGTTTGTTTAAGCGCTTTTGCAAGCCAGATGCCGGAATATCCGTTTGAGGTGCCTATTTCCAAAACATTTTGAGCTTTTTCTTCTTTTATCAATATGGTTAAGAATTCCGCTGTAACGCGTGCTATGTTCCAGAATTGCTTTTGTGTTTTCTCTAAATCTTTTAATACTTCCTGAGTTGTCGGGTCAAATTGTTCTATCATTTGTTTATCTTCTTAATCTTGTCTGTTACAACGATTGAGCTTACCGGAATATCTATCGGGTTAGTTGCAATAACTTTTTTGGCTCCGAGATCAAAGATTGTGTAGGTTGAAGCTTTTGTGTCAGTAATCAACGCAATGTTTGTCCCGTCTATGTGATAAATTTTTGTCGAAAATCCGTATGTGCTCAAATATATTTTATCAGTAATAGCATCTGTTGTAGTATCGAGAATTTCGATTATGTTATCTGTTGCGCATAGAATATATAATTTGTCATGGAATACCAGCATATCAACAGGTTTGTCGCTGGTTTCGGTCTCTGCAATGAGGCCTATTGTTTTGTAATCTATTATTGCTAAATGATTTTTTGTTCTGCTTGTAATATAAATTTTGTCATTAATAAATGCGATTTTGGAAACATTTGGAAATTTTCCTATTTCCTTTAACAGATAATCGTTATCTAATTCTATTGCCCAGATGTCACGTGTTTTTTTGTCATAGTAGAAAAGTTTTGAACCATCTTCTGACAGTGTTAATTTTTCGCACATTCCAGTGATTTTTATCTGCCTGAATAAGGTCATTGTTTCAAGATTTACCATATATATGCTTGAATCTTCTGCGCTTGAGACATAGGCTATTTTTTTATTCTTATCAATGACTATTTCATCAGGCTGTGTTTTTATATAAATTTGTTTGATAATCTGGTCGTCTGCAAGCGAGATTACGTCAATTGAAGGTTTGTCGTAAGAGGTTACAAGCAAAAACTTGTTGTCGTAAGCTTTCATTGATATGGGTACATTTTTCTGTGCAAGCGCGTAATCAGGAGTTTTAGTCGCCTGATTAAACACCTGAATGTTTTTTGAGTATGGTGAAGCTACATAGAAAGTTTTATTCTTTAACTGCGGAAGTGTTGTTAATGTTTTTAATCCGCCAGAATTTGTGTTTTTAGGGGTTACCTGAACTTTTATTCCCGGATCTGTAGCTGTTTTTATTTCAAGATTTCCGATAATCCCTTTCATATTGTCAGGAATCTG
Organism: Candidatus Gastranaerophilales bacterium; assembly: GCA_944323155.1. Taxonomy (GTDB): domain Bacteria; phylum Cyanobacteriota; class Vampirovibrionia; order Gastranaerophilales; family Gastranaerophilaceae; genus CALURL01. The sequence continues at coordinate 24,926 of CALURL010000009.1, read as the reverse complement.
CAAGCCTTTGGGTACAAGCATATCTTGTGGTAAAAGGCCGGTTCTTATTTCCATTGGAGGATTTGCAAATCTGTAAACGGTTTTGTTTCCTTTTGTATCGGTCAAAACTTTTAGCAGTACAAAATCATTATTGAATATAACAACATTTGGTTTGTCTGCAAGTGTTTTTCCTGCCGGGTAAGTTGTTTTTATCTGAAGTGTTTCAGGGTTTATTATTTTTGCAGGAAAAAGCGGCAGGTAAATTGTATTGTCAGGCAAGATGATTACGCCGTCAAATCGGAAATTCGTTTGCGGAAAATCCTTGTTAACATAGGTTTGTATATTGTCAGGAATTTTTGCAGCATTTGCTGATACTGCTGTAATCATCATTATGCCTAAACAAATTAACAATTTTTTCATTATTGGAAAACTCCCTTTACCTTATCCATTATTGATGATTGAGGTTTTTTATTTTTTTGAAGTTCATATAATTTTTTATACAGTTGTTTTTCCTCTTCAGAAATTCCTGTTGGTGTTTTAACTGAGATTATCACGATATGATCGCCTCTTTGAGACGGTCTTGAAAGATACGGAACTCCTGCGTTTTTGATTTTAACCGTGTTTCCGCTTTGAACTCCCGGTGCTATTTGAATTTTTTGTTCGCCGTCAAGAGTTTTTATAATAACTTCATCTCCTAATACTGCCTGAGCAGGGGATATATCAAGTTTTGAATATACTTCATTTCCGTCACGTTTAAAGTATTTGGAAGGTTTAACATGAAGCACTACAAACAAATCTCCTGCACGGCCGCCGTTTGTTCCAGCATCGCCTTCGCCTGATACTCTTATTTTAGATAAGTTATCAACTCCTGCCGGAATTTTTATTTCGATTTTCTTTTCTCTTGTAACTTTTCCGGCGCCTTTGCATGCTTTGCAAGAAGAAGTTATTTTTTTACCTGTTCCATGGCAATCCGGACAGGTTACAATTTGAGCGATTGACCCGAGCGGTGTTCTTGTTACCTGCTGAACCTGGCCTGTACCGTGGCAGGTTGGACAGGTTACGGGCTGAGTTCCTTTTTCTGCACCTGTGCCGTTGCATTCTGGACAGTTTTCAAGGTGGTCAAATTTTATTTCTTTGTTTGTACCAAAGACAGCTTCTTCGAAATCTATTTCTATATCAAGTCTTAAGTCATCGCCTTCAACCGGTGCATTAGGATCCATTCGGCCTCCGCCAAATCCAAAGCCGCTAAATCCTCCGAAAAATGAATTGAAGATATCGTTCAAGTCGCCAAAACCGCCTGCAAACGGGCCGCCTGTATCAAAGCCGGCATTTTTTAGACCGTCTTCTCCGTATCTATCGTATGTGGCACGTTTGTTATCATCCATTAAGGTTTCGTATGCTTTTCCGAGTTCTTTAAATTTTTCCTCTGCATCGGGAGCTTTATTCACATCGGGGTGCAATGTACGTGCTTTCTTTCTGAAAGCCGATTTTATTTCTTCTTTTGAAGCCTCCCTTGAAACTTCTAATATTTCATAATAATCAGTCATTTTTTGTCAGTTCTTCCCTATTCTTTTTGCACTAAAAGCTCTCCTTTTTGAATTTGGAGAGCTTTTAGTTATTTAATTAACCTTCTGTTGCCACATTTACAAGTGCCGGTCTCAGGACTTTATCACCTAACTTGTAGCCTTTTTGTAATTCATTTATAATTGTATGTTCAGGATATTCCTTAGTTGGAGTTTGCATAACAGCTTCGTGGAAGTTTGGATCAAATGTTTGACCTTCTGTATTAATAGCTTCCAGACCAAGCTTTGTTAATGTTTCAATAACCTGCTTGTGAATAAGGTTAAAGCTGTCTTTAACTTGCTGGCAGTCTTCGACATTTGCAAGTGCCTTTTCTCCGCGTTCAAAGTTATCAAGAACTTCTATAAGTTTTTTTAGGGCATTTTCTGCACCGTATTTTAACAAGTCTTCTCTTTCTTGAGCCTGTCTTTTGCGGTAGTTGTCAAAATCAGCCGCAAGTCTAAGATACTGTTGATTAAGAGTGTCGTATTTTTCTTGAAGTTCATTTTTTACTTCATCAGTTTCTTTTGAATCTTCTTGTTTTTCTTCTGTAGAATTTTCTAAATTTTCATCTTTTTTGCCGTCGACTATATCTTCGTTTTTGAACGGATTATTACCGTGATGATGTTTATGTGTCATTTCTCTACCTCTTAAAATAAAATATAACTATATTATAATTTATCAAGGTAAATTAACAAGGAAAATTTATTATTTTTTAATAATTAAGAATACATATTTTTGCATGTTTCAACATAGTCTTTTATTAAAGCGTTAAGATGAATAGCTTTATTATGTACATAAGCTGGCTCATGGAGTATGGCTGTAATTTCATCTGCGGCGTTAAAAACTTTTTCTTCATCATCTTCATCTAAATCTATATTTTTATCATTAAAGTATAGATCAAACTCTTCTGTTAAGTTTGTACCTTCCAAAATATCAAGTCTTCCACTGGTGCCGTCCAGATACTTGCCAATATTTTCTTTATATATTAAACCTTCTCTAGTTTCATTCATCAAGTGTTGGTCAGGATCATTATGAAAATCTTTTTCTTTAAAATTAGCAACTCTTTGTACTAAATTCTTCGCAAAATTTAACAAATCTGCATTATCAGGCAGCGAGCGAACAATAATTCCATTCAATTTTAGCATTCCAAGCATAAACTGCCCATCTCTTTCAGTAGAATATTCAATATTCAAATTACTGTCATTTATTTCATTTTTCAGATTCGGATGAGCCCGCAATATTTTTCTGTACTCAGTCAAATCTTTGTTTTTGTCATCATCTGTTAATTCCATATTCATACATAAACGGCTGTTAATTTTATCATTACGAGATTCCGGCAAATAGGTGGATTTTGTCACATAAGCAGATGCTATATTTTTTATTCCAGTGAAACTAATTGGTTTTATCATAATTTTACACTCCCTTTTTTATTAAATAGCGACAAATTTTTTTTTGAACATTTTTTTATTACTTTTGAGGAATTTCTTTACATAATTTAACTTATTTACATCGGATTAATCTGGTTGTATTATTATTTATGTAAGAGTAATTAAAAATAAAATTATTAAATAAAAGGTAAGAGAAATTGACTGAAAAGTATTATATAAAAGGCGGTACCCCGTTAAGAGGTGAGGTTTCAATAGGCGGCGCAAAAAATTCGGTTTTAAAACTTATGGCTGCTGCACTGTTGGCTAAAGGCGAAACAAAAATTTATAACGTTCCTGATTTGACAGACGTTGAAATTATGCTTAATGTTATTGCCCAATTGGGTGCAAAAACTACATATAACAAAGTTGAAAAATCAGTTACAATTGATGCTGCAGATTTGACAAGTGTTACTGCAAAGTATGAACTGGTAAGTAAAATGCGTGCTTCATTTATTGTTTTGGGTGCGCTTGTTACAAGATGTAAAGAAGCAGTAGTTGCCTTGCCAGGCGGATGTGCTATCGGCGAAAGAAGAGTTGATTTTCACATCAAAGGTTTAGAAGCATTAGGCGCTAAGATAAAAATCGAAAACGGTTATGTTCATGCTAAAGCGTCCAAATTAGTCGGTACTGATATTTACCTTGATATTCCGTCAGTTGGTGCTACAGAAAACTTAATGCTTGCAGGTATTCTGGCTGAAGGTTCTACAAGAATTCAAAACGCTGCTCAAGAACCTGAAATTGTTGATCTTGCAAACTTTTTAAATACAATGGGTGCTGATGTTAACGGTGCAGGTACTTCTGAAATTGTTATAAACGGCGTTAAACAAGATGATTTACACCCGATTGAATTCACTACAATTCCTGACAGAATTGAAGCCGGTACTTTTATGACTGCTGTTATTGCAACAAAAGGTAAAGCTATTATCAAAAATGTCTGCCCTGCTCATTTGACTTTCTTTACTGATAAGTTGTTGAAAATGGGGGCAAATATCAAGCTTATTGAACCTAATTCTCTGGAAGTTTCCTGTAAAAACAGATTGAATTCAATAAACTTTATAACACAACCTTATCCTGGATTTCCGACAGATTTACAGTCTATGGCCATGACTCTTTTAACAACTGCAAACGGAGTTGGAATCATTACTGAAAGTTTATATGAAAACAGATTCATGCAGGTGCCTGAACTTAGAAGAATGGGCGCTGATATTCATCAGGATAGAAATCATGCGATTATTAAAGGCGTGAAAAAACTTACAGGAGCTACATTAGCTGCAAGTGACCTGCGTGCAGGTGCCTCACTTGTTGTGGCTGCGCTTATGGCTGACGGAAATTCCACTATCGAAAACTTACATCATATAGATAGAGGATACGAAAATTTTGAAAGTAAGCTAAGATTGTTAGGAGGAAAAATTGAGAGAAGAGATGATGATATCATTTCTCCAATTACAACACAAAATGTAAACCTAACGGAGGGTGTACGTAAATGAATCCTACCTATAAGCGTTGGTATGACCATGATCCATTGTTGCTTGAAGTAATTGAGCTTTTGAGGAATTATCAAACAGAATTGAGAGCTCAGGCTGAAATCTTTTTGCAAAAAATTGAAGAAAAGGTTTCAAAAGAAACAATAGACAAGTTCTACGCTATGGTAAAACCTGTTAATGCAAATAACCGCTGGTATGATAAAGATCCTGTAATTTCAAAAACAGTTGAAATTTTGAGGATTGTACCGCCGGAAGCTCAAAAAATCTGCGCTCAGAATTTTATCAGAACGCTTAAAGAAATGGGTATTGAGTACGAAAGCCCGAATAAAACAGATGTTAAATAAAAACTTCCGAATTCTCGGAAGTTTTTATTTTTTGAAATTTAATAAATCATTTCTTATTAATTTTGCAACATTCTTTATCTGCTTCTGTAATTGTTTATGTATACATATATCTTGTAGTATTTCCTCGTTTAAGTCATTGAGACCCAGCGATTTCCCGGGTTTAACTTTTAAGTTTCCGTCAATTGTCTGATAGAATTTGTCATTGTTCTGCGCAAATTCAGTCAAACGATCACGTTTGTTCATAAGAGCATTGCTAAGTTCATACATTAATTTGTTATCATAATTTAGCCAGAATCGTTCTTCTGACATATAACTTTGTTTTGTCTGCTGTATTGGTGTATTAATTTTTTGAACTTTCACCATAACATAAACTCCTTATTTGTTAATGTTTCATTTGTTGGGCAGGTATGCCCAACCTACAGTGTAAAAATATATAAATGCATAAAATTTTTTTTTGACAGCAATTTACATTTTGTTACATCTGGGATAAACTTGTATTATGTTTAAGATAGGCAGTCCTGAAAATAATGAAAATTATTTTTTATTTGAACGGTATGTAAAAAAGTCCGTATCTTTTGCTGTTACCGGTCTAACTACTTTATTGCGGCTGCTTCTTGTACAAAAAATTAGAAAGATTTCTGATAAAAAGGTTTTATTTGTTACATCAACCGAGCAGAATGCCTTGAGATATCAAAATGATTTATATAAAGCTTTTGGTGTTCAGGCGAGTTTAATACCTTTTCAAAACATTTCTATGTACGAAACTGTTCAGCCCAATAGATATGATTACGCTGATCAGGTCAGAATTTTGTTAGAAAAACCAGAGGTTGTTATTTGTCCTGTAAAAACTCTTCTTGAAAAATTTCCGAATCAAACATTTTTTGAAAAAAATACTATTCATCTGAATGTTGGTGATGAAGTTGATACTAAAGATTTTTCGCAGAAACTTGTAAATCTTGGTTACAAGCGCTCAACTATGGTGAGTGATATCGGAGAATTCAGCGTAAGAGGCGATATTATTGATGTTTTTTCTCTTGATAAGAATGCTGTTCGAATTGAACTGTGGGGAGATGAAATCGTTGATATTAGATATTTTGATAATGAAACCCAGAAATCTATAGAAAAACTTAAATCAGTAAATATCATGCCAATGTATAAATTTATTTTGCCTGAAATACCTTCTGATATTTTTAAGAATTCTCCTGAGCTAAATGAGCAGTTGAATGAGGAAGGATATTTTGAAGGAATTGATGTTTATCAAAATTATTTTAACTCTGATATGGTAGGAATTCTTGACTATTTTAAAGACTATATTCTTGTGTTTGATGAGACTTCTGAAATTTATGCAAAATATGAGTTTGTTGATGAAAATTTTGAAAAGCAGGCAGCTGAAAATTTGAAATTGGAATTGAATATTGGCTTAAATGGCAAAAATCATATTCCATACGAGGATTTTGTACAGAAAATTGCCGGCTTTGTCAAAATTGGTCTGAATAATTTTATTGACAGCGAAATGGATGAGATAATCGAATTTGATTCTCAGCCGGTGCAAAATTTTGGCGCTCACCTTGATGATATTGCAGCCTATATAAATTCAAAACGTGATTATAGAATTATTATTGCGACTGATTATCCAGAACGTGTAAAAGAAATCCTTTCAGAACGCGAGATTTTTGATTTTGAATTGAATGAAAATCTTTCTTCTCCCGGTGCGATTTTAGAAGATTTCAAAACAATTATTCTGACAGATAGAGAACTTTTTAATAAAAGAACAAAAGAAGTTACGGCCTCAAAACGTTCTTATTACAAAGAGAAACCTGAATATATCGAAAGTATTAACGACATAAAAGAAGGTGAATATGTTGTACATAGCATCCATGGGGTTGGGATTTATAAGGGGCTTTCTCAGCAGGAAATTGACGGGCAGTTGAAAGATTATTTGACAATTGAATACGCCAACAAAGATAAACTTCATATTCCTGCCGAACAGATTAATCTTCTTGTAAGATACAGAGGTTCAGGTTCTATAAAGCCAAAGCTTTCCAGAATGGGCGGCAAGGATTGGGAAAATACTAAATCCCGTGTTAAAAAGGAAGTTGAACAGGTTGCATATGATTTATTAAGGTTGTATGCAAGACGTAAAATGCAAAAAGGAATTCAATTCCTGCCTGATACAACATGGCAGGTTGAAATGGAAGAGGCATTTGAATATACAGAAACCCCTGATCAGATGAAAGCAATTAATGATGTCAAAGCTGATATGGAAAGCGATAAACCTATGGATAGATTAATTTGCGGTGATGTTGGTTTTGGCAAAACAGAAGTTGCCATGCGTGCAATTTTTAAAGCAGTAACTTCAGGTAAACAGGTTGCAGTCGTTGTGCCGACAACAATTCTTGCATTGCAGCATTTTCAGACTATTTCTGAAAGGTTTAAACCTTTCGGCGTTGATGTTGAATTGATGTCGCGTTTTAGAACTTCAAAAGAGCAAAAAGAAACTATAAAACTCCTTGCGACAGGCAAATGTGATGTTGTTATCGGAACTCATAGACTTTTGCAGGACGGAATAGTTTTTAAGGATTTAGGCCTGCTTGTAATTGATGAGGAACACCGCTTTGGCGTCAGACATAAAGAAAAATTAAAGCAGCTTCGTGAAAATATTGATATTATTACGATGTCAGCAACACCTATTCCAAGAACTCTCTATATGTCGCTTTCCGGCATAAAAGATATGTCTGTGATTAACACTCCGCCTAAAAACAGACTTCCGATTAAAACTTATGTCGGCGAGTGGAATGAAAATATGGTAAAAAATGCCATTGTTCATGAGCTTGATAGAGAAGGACAGGTATTTTATCTGTATAACAGAGTTGAGACAATAGATGAATTCAGACTTCAATTGCAAAAACTTGTTCCTAACGCAAGAATTGCAATAGGACACGGGCAGATGGATGAGAAAACTCTTGAAAAAGTAATTGTGGATTTTGCAAATCAGGAATATGATATTCTTCTTGCTACAACAATTATCGAAAATGGTATTGATATTCCAAATGCTAATACAATGATAATTCATAATGCAGATAAATTTGGTCTAGCACAGCTTTATCAGCTTCGCGGGCGTGTCGGACGTTCTCAGCGTCAGGCTTATTGTTATTGTTTCTATACAAAATCAAAAGAAATTACAACGGATGCTGTTCAACGTTTGAAGGCGATAAAAGAGTTCACAACACTTGGAAGCGGGTATCAAATTGCTATGCGTGACGTTGAAATTCGCGGTGTTGGAAATATCTTAGGGACAAAACAGCATGGACATATGATTAATGTCGGTTTTGATACATATTGCCAGCTTCTTGAAGAAACTGTTCAGGAGCTTCAAGGCAATTATACAGAAAAAGTTCAGCCGACAATCGTTGATATTAACGTAACCGCATTTATTCCTGATGAATGGGTTGGTTCTTCCGAACAAAAAATGATTGAATATAAACGCCTTGCTGATGTTAATTCCGAAATTGAACTCGACAGCATTGTTGAAGAATGGAAAGATAGGTTTGCAAAACCGCCTGAGAGTGTTGAAAACTTGATTAAACTTATAAAAATCAGGCTTGCAGCTACCGAGGTTAAGATTTCTCTTATCAGAGAAACACCTGATAATATTCGTATTTACATGCCTTTTAATCAGCCGGAGTGGAGAATTATTCAAAAAGAACTGCCTTCTGAAATTCTTAAACGTATAAAATTTACAATTGCTCCAAAGGCTTGCGAAGAAGGCAATTCCATTTTGCTTTTGAATCATTCATATATGAATTTTAATGAAGTATTTAACATTTTGACGGATTTGTTTTATTATATGTATAAAGTTAGTCACGAATTTAATTGTTAAAAAAGAAAGAGAGACATTATGAAGGGGAAAAAATTATTAGTAACACTGGCTGCCTCAGTAATTCTTTGTTCCGGCTGCGGCTTAAAATCTCAACAAGCTATTATTAAGGTCAATGACCAGCCTATTACTCAAGCCCAATTTGATAAAGCTTTTGACAAGCAATCAGGCGGCGGTATGATGACGCAGCTTGGTATTGATGTTAAAAAAGATAAAAATGGATTTTTGTATCTTCTAATCAAGGAAAGAGTTACAAATGAATTGATTGTAAAAGCTTTGCTTGAACAGGAAATGGCTAAACGCGGAATTAAAGTAACTGATGAAGATGTAGATAATGCAGTTAAAGATATTATAAGCAAAGTCGGTTCTAAAGAACAGTTAGACGCTATTTTGAAACAAAACGGCATGACTTCCGCTCAATTCAGAGATGATTTGAAAGAAGAAGTTAAAATGAAAAAACTGGCTAAAGAATTAGGAAACAGTTCAGTTTCTGATGCTGAGGCTAAAAAATTCTACAAAGAAAATTTAGCAAAATTCAAACATCCTGACAGAGTAAGAGCTTCTCATATTTTAATTGCGGCTGACCCGAAAACTATTGAAGAAGGTATTAAGGCTGATGAAAAAAATAAATCTTTGTCAGAAGCTGATATCAAGGCAAAAGTCGCTGAAGAAATGAAAGCTAAAGAAGCTAAAGCAAACCAGATTCTTGCTGACGCTAAGAAAAATCCTGCAGGTTTCGGTAAATTAGCTAAAGATAATTCAGAAGATACTATAACTGCTGTAAAAGGCGGTGATTTAGGATTCTTCTCTGAAAAAGAAATGGTTCCGGAATTTTCTAAAGCTGCATTTTCTATGAAACCTAATACAATTTCTGATAAAGTTGTTAAGACTCAATTTGGTTATCATATCATTATGGTTACTGACAGAGCTGCTGCTATGACTGAACCTTATGAAAAAGTTAAAGGTGATATTAAAGGTTATCTGGAAAATCAGAAACAACTTGAGTTGCTCGATAAACTTACTGAATCTTTGAAGAAAAATGCAAAAATCGAGTATATTAATCCTGAATATTCTCCGGAGAACATGAAACAAGCTGTTCAAAAATCTATAACAGAAGGCGCTAAAAAGGTTAAAGAAATAGAAGAACAAAGAGCGGCTGATAAAAAACAAAAATAGTTTTTATAAAACAAAATAAAAATACCTGTCTTATTTAATAAGACAGGTATTTTTTACAAGTTTATGAATTTAGAATTTTATAAGTACTTTTAAAGTTTCTTTTTCCTTATTTTTTTCAAAAGCCTCAATAGCATCATCTGCATTGTATGTTGCAGAAATTAGCGGAGAAAAATCAATTTTTTTAGACTTTAATAATCTCAAAGCCGGGCCAAATTGTCCGCAGCGTGACCCTAAAACTGTAATTTCATCAATTACGATAGGTGCGAGATTGAATTCTTTTGTAGCTGCAACTGTGCTTTTTAAAACAAGCACTCCGCGAGGTTTTGTAAGTGCAAGTGATGTTTCAAATCCTGAAACAGATCCTGTTGCTTCAACTACCACATCATAAATTTTTTCTATTTTTAAATCCTGCAAAAGCATTGTTTTAACGCCCTGAGCTTTTGCAATGTCAAGCTTGTTTTGGTGTTTTCCGACTAAAGTTACATCAAAGTTTTGAGCGTTAAGTGTTAAAGCTGTGATAAGTCCTAGTTTCCCATCACCTAATACGATTACTTTTTGAAACGGTTTTATGTGTAATTGCTCGGTGATTTCGCAAGCTGCGGCGAGCGGTTCTACAAAAACGGCCTGTTCATCAGGAACATTATCCGGAACTTCAAAAAGAACTTCTAGGGGCATAGTGAAGTACTCTGCAAATACTCCGTCTTTTTTCCAAATTCCTAAAGTGTGACGTTCAGGGCAGTGGCGGTATAATTTTTCTGCGCAATAAGGACACTCCGGCTTTTTGCATCCGTAACTTATTTCCGCAACAACACGTTTCCCTAAAAGAGATTGGTCTTTGTCGTTAATTTCTTCTACAACGCCTACGGCTTCGTGTCCCAAAATCCCTTTATAGCCCATATAGCCTTTAGTGATTTCGTAATCAGTATTGCAAATCCCTGCAAGAGTTACGCGCACTAATGCTTCTCCTTTTTGCGGAACCGGCTTTTTATAATCGTTTACTAATTTTAATCCTTCGTCAAATACTACTGCTTTCATATTTTACCTCCTCAAATGAGTTTATCATAAATTCATATTGCAAAATGTAAAATTTGTCAGCATTAATAAAAAAAACGGTCGTTATGACCGTTTGTTAACTTTTTGCAACTACTGTAGCGATTAAATCTCCGTAACTGTTCATTGAACCGTCTGTTTGTTCAACAATGTAATTCAATTCAGGATCTTTTGCAATTGCCTGTTCTGCTTTTTCCATTGCGATTTCGTAGTCTTTTGTTTCGCAAATTAATGTTCTTGAAAATTCTGAATGGTTTCTTTCTGTGTAAACGTGATACATGTTTTAACCTCCTTTATTTTTCAATTTTGTTGATTTTTTCTTTTAATTCCAAAACTTCATATTTTAATCTGTTTAATTCACATTTTACAGGATCTGGAATTCTGTTATGCATAAGAACGCCATTTTCGTCCCTGATTTTTTGATGAACTATTCTTCCCGGAACTCCGACAACTGTTGAGTATTCAGGAACATTATCTATTACAACCGAACCTGCACCAACTCTTACATGCTGCCCGAGTGTAATATTCCCTAAAACTTTTGCGCCTGCACCTACTATAACACCGTTTTCTAATGTCGGATGGCGTTTCCCGTGTTCTTTTCCTGTTCCGCCGAGGGTTACCTGCTGATAAATAAGAACATCATCTCCAATTACAGTTGTTGCACCGATTACAACTCCTTCACCGTGGTCTATAAAAAATCGTCTGCCGATTTTTGCCGCGGGATGAATTTCTATACCTGTAATTATGCGTGTTATATAAGAAATTACACGTGGTATCAATGGAATGTGCCATTTATAGAGTCTATGAGCAAAACGGTATGCTATTAAGGCATGCAAGCCGGGATAGCACAAAATTACCTCTAAAAGATTGTTTGCGGCAGGATCTTTGTCGTAAATAACTTGAATATCTTCTTTTACTTTTGTAATTCCGCGTTTTAGAATTTTAAACATTTTTACACCTGCCTTTGTGGCGTTTTAGTTTGTTTAAGTATTATTATTTTGTAATTATTTTAGCAGTTTTGCGAATTTTCTTTTGCCTGCCTGTAATATTACGCTTTCTTTTATGTCAAATGTATAAGCCATATCGGTAATCTTTTCTCCGTCAACTTTTACACCGCCGCCCTGGATAAGTCTTTTGGCTTCGCCTTTGCTTTGTACAAACTTGAGTTCTACAAGGACATCTAATATCCCTTTTCCGTTCATTGAGGAAATTTCTTGTATATCATCTGGAATACCTTTGTTTGAAACAACATTTATAAAAGCTTCTTGGCCATGTTTTGCGCCTTCTTCTCCGTGGTATTCTTTTGTAATTGTATAAGCAAGTTTCATTTTTATATCACGAGGGTTAACAGAACCGTCTGCAATTTGTTTGTCTATTGCTTCAAGTTCTTCTTTTGTGGCATCTGTTAAAAGGCTGAAGTATCTTGAAATCATATTATCAGGAATACTCATTAATTTGCCGAACATATCAACATCGCTGTCTGTTAAAGAAATACAGTGTTCCGGATAAGTTTTAGACATTTTTACAACGCCGTCTGTGCCTTCAAGAAGCGGCAAAAGCATTACAAGCTGAGGATATTTTTTCCCGTAAGCCGCTTGAATATCTCTTCCTAAAAGTGTATTAAATCTTTGATCAGTTCCGCCGAGTTCTATATCTGAATCAACTTCTACAGAATCGTATGCCTGCATTAATGGATAGAAAAATTCATGGATAGAAATAGGACGGCCTTCTGCATAACGTTTTGCAAAATCATCGCGTGTCATCATTTGGGCAACTGTTACCTGTGCTGAAAGTTTTAATAGGTCTGTAAAACTCATTTTATGAAGCCAATCAGCATTATTAACAACTTCGGCATCTGATACATCAAGAACTTTTGACATTTGATCAAAATATGATTTTGCGTTTTCTTCTACTTGTTCTTTTGTAAGCGCCGGTCTTGTTTCAGATTTTCCTGACGGATCTCCGACCATTGCAGTTGCACCGCCGACTATAAGAACAATTTTATGTCCGAGACTCTGGAATTCTTTTAACTTTCTCATAACAACAGTATGTCCTAGGTGTAAATCAGGGCGTGTTGGATCCATGCCTAATTTTACACGAAGCGGAGTATTTGTATCATGTGAATACTGCAATTTTGCGGCTAATTCTTCTATTCCGCCAGGTAATACTTCTGCATTACGTGTTAAATGTTTTGCCTGTTCTATAAATTCTTGTCTTATTTCAGCCATAAATTCTCTCCAAATTTCTGTTATTCAATTAATGTAATTATATCAGAAACAAATAAAAAAGAGCCGAAATATTTTTCGGCTCAGGTGGATTTATGAAGTTAAATCAGTTAATTCATCTCTCAGTGTAAGAATTTGGTTATTGTAATATTCAAGCCATGTTTCACCTGTTTCAGGATTTTTAAGTTCCGGTTCGCAAATTGCGCGTATGCGTTTCAAATCCAGTGTATTTAATTCATTTTGAATTTCAAATTTTCGGGTTTCTTTTTCATATTCCTGTTTTTTTAGAGAGTAAGCTTCTGTATTTAATTTTTCTGAGAGGTACCATTGTTCATCGATTTCGGATTGCGTAACATCTAGTTTTTGCATACCGAGTGACTTGTAGAATGTTTCATTTGTACCTAAGCCTACTTCACAAAGTCCGGTTTCTGTATTTATGATTTTTGCATATTTAAGCATTTGTAACTCCTTTCAATGGGATAAATTTTGGAAGAGTTGAACCATCTCCTTCTACTTTGTACCAGTATCCCTTTGCTATTGGAACTGTTACTGTAAATCTGTCGTTTGCGCCTGCACCTATTCTTGTATTTGTAATCTGTGTTAGAGTTTCTGAGTCAGGACCTACAAATATATTACAAACTTCTACGTTCATAGCATTTCTGCCGCCCATTGCGATTATTATACCGTCAGTTGGCGACTGGGTTAAAGTATTCATTGTTATGGAATACATGGAATCATAATCAGGCATTGTCCAATTTATAATTTGTTGTTTATCACTTTGTTTAATGAAGTTTATAGGATTTTCCGTTGTCATTTCAGTAATTGTGCTTGTGTCGGTTGAAAATCTGCCAATGTTAATTATTTTTGCTTCAGTCCATGTGTTGCCGGTATTTGATGTTGTTTTCCAGATGTTTGTGATTGGATTAAACCAGGCACAGTCTGTTATTGCAGTTGCCGGCTGTATTGTTGTTATGAAAACTGCCAGATAATTGTAAGAGCTTACTGTACCGTCTGAACTTAGAAATAATTCTCTTGTTTCACTTGTCATAGTCGGGGTATAGTTTATGTCCGCAGAAACTGTATATTCTACTGTTTTAAGAGTTCCATTGGAATTTCTTCCATCAGATATTAAAACCTTAAGACCTTCTTGTATTGTTATTTGTGTATTCAGATAATCCGCAACCCCGTTTGGCGCTTCTAAAATACAATTTGTTAAAAAGTTAGTATTACTTAAATCTGTTTTTACAAGAGAATCTGTAATATCTGTAATATCTTCTGTCAATGACGTTTCAAGGTTGGAAATTTGGGTTTGCGTAAATTCTTTTACATCGTCAACTGAGTTTGCAAGTGCAAGAAAGTTTGCATTGACTTCACTTGCCTTTGCCTTTGTTCCCGGGACAAAAGAATAAGGTATTGTTGAATTTGCCATAAATTTGCCTTTCTGACAAATTTAATGAAAAAGTGATTAAAGCGTAGTGTAATAATTCAATTATATCGTATAGTTGCGAATTCTGTCAACAAACTTGAATTTTAAAGCGATTTTTGGAATAATAATTTTATGCTGAAAATCGGTGTTGATATTGAAGATATAGAACGATTTAGAGGAAAATCTCAGGAGTTTCTTGATAGGATTTTTACTGAAAACGAACAGAAATACTGCAAATCATTCAGGCAGCCGCAAAGCCGTTTTTGTGCAAGGTTTTGTGCAAAAGAAGCTGTTGTTAAAGCATTAAGCGGATTTGGAGTTAAAGATGTTAGATATAGAGAAATTGAAGTTTTTCATGACGAAAATGGATGCCCTTGTATAAAAATTCTCAAAAAACTCCCGAAGAATTTTACTGTTAATCTCAGTATTTCTCATGAAAAATCTAAGGCAATTGCTTTTGTAACTATTGAGGAGATTCAATAGTCTTTCCCTTCGGATAAGAACCTAAAAATCGCATAAATGTTGTTTGTTTTTGGATTTCATCAATGGTATTTTTAATTCCTAAATCTTCAATGTGACCGTCAAAATTTACTATAAAAATGTAATCACCGAATTTTGTTTTTGACGGGCGTGATGATATATAGGATAAATTAATATTGTTTTTCATAAAAATTTCCAGAACATTCAAAAGCGCGCCGGGTTTGTTTTCTGTTGAGAAAGCAATTGATGTTTTATCATGACCTGTTTTTTCTGTGTGGAACTTCCCAATTAGCACAAAGCGTGTTTGATTGGTTTTGTCGTCGTTTATGTTTTCTTTCAGAATATTTAAATTATAAACTTCTGCTGTTTTTTTGCTTCCTATAGCGGCGTATGTAAGATTGTAATTTTGAAGACTTCTTGCAGCTTCTGCTGTACTTGTGGCCTCTATAATGTTTACATTAAACGGCATTTCATCATGTATAAAATTCTGGCATTGTGCAAGCGCCTGTGGATGAGAGATTATGCCTGTTATACTGTAGAATTCTGTTGTTCTGGATAAAAGGCAGTGGCGAATCGGCATTATATATTCTGATAAAATAGTTACATCAGGATTTCTGGTAATCATAAGATTATCCATGGCTTCTCTAACAGAACCTTCTATGGAATTTTCTACCGGAACAACGCCGAGTGCATTCTCATTTTCATCTACGTATTCTATAACCTGTCTGATTGTCGGCATAGGATTTGAAGAAACGTTGAGATTGTATTGTTTGCAGAATTCATCCTTTGCCATTTCACTGAAAGATGCCTGCGGCCCTAAGTATGCAATTGTTGTAATGTTTTCAAAATTCATTATTGCCCTTACCTCGTATTTTTATTATGATTATACAAGAAAAGATATTTTGAGGGCAAATGTAAAATGGCAAATATTAAGTTTGGAACAGATGGCTGGAGAGCTGTTGTTGGTAAAGATTTTAATAAAGAAAATGTTGAAACAGTTATAAAGGCTGTCGGCAAATATGTTTTTGATAATTTCGGATTGTCAAAAAAAATAATAGTCGGATATGATCCGAGAAATATGGCGTCGGAATTCGCTAAAAAGTCTGCCGAACAGCTTTGTGAATACGGTTTTGAAGTTCTATTAAGCGATAGTGTTATTCCGACTCCTGTGCTTGCGTATAATGCAAACATTCTAAACGCTTGTGCTGTAATGTTTACGGCCTCACATAACCCGCCGGAATATCTTGGAATTAAGTTTATTCCCGATTATGCAGGGCCTGCGACTTCTGATATTACTGATGAAATTGTTTATAATTTAAATCTGCCTTTTAATCAAATGGCAAACGGAAAACTATCAGTTTACAATTTTAAACCTGATTACTTTGCTCATATAAAAAAATTAATAGATTTTAAAAAGATTAAAGAATGGCATGATAATATTATTTTTGACGGTCTTTATGCCGCAAGTATAGGGTATTTTGATAAACTTTTAGAAAGCGAAGGTATTGATTTTGAAAGTTTGCATATGTATCATGATGTGAATTTTGGCGGCGGTATGCCAGAGCCTAAACCTAAATTTTTAAAAGAACTTATTGAAAAAGTTAAGCAAAATAAAAATTCAGTAGGTTTTGCAAATGACGGGGATTCTGACAGGTTTGGAGTGATAAATGAAAACGGCGAATATGTTTCTCCTAATGAAATCATTGCAATCCTTTTGATTCACTTGAAAAAACATAAAAATTATAATGGCGGACTTGTTAAAACAGTTGGTGCAAGTCTTTTGCTTAATAAAACAGCGGAAAAACTCGGGGTTGAAGTTATTGAAACTGCAGTAGGCTTTAAACATGTTGGAGAGGCAATGAGAAAGTTTAATCCGATAATTGGCGGGGAAGAATCCGGAGGCTTAAGTATTCAGGGACATATTCCGGAAAAAGACGGAATTCTTGCTAATCTTCTTATCTTAGAAGCTATGGCTTATGAAAAAAAATCTCTAATTCAACTTCAAAAAGATTTATATAACTTTGTTGGCTGCAAATTCTATAATGACAGAGTGGATAAAAAGCTTGATAATGTCGATGAAATTAAACCAATTCTGGAGCAATATAAATTACAAACGTCAATTGGAGATTTCAAAGTGAAAAATATTGACACAAAAGACGGTGTTAAATTATATTTTGATGATAATACAAGCTGGATATTAATCCGTCCAAGCGGTACAGAGCCGCTTTTGAGAATTTATTTTGAAAGCGATAGTTTGGATAAAATTGAAAAACTAAAGGCTTTAGTTATCTGAGAAGATACCAGAGAACATCAATCAGCCCGCCTCTTCGTCTTCTCGGAAGTAGTGCAGAAATCATGCCTGATGTAAAATCATCAACGAGTTTTTCTCTTTGAGCTTCTTTATAGAACTCGCGAACATCAAGTTCGCCGGAAGTGTTTTGTGTTATGTGGTTAACAGGTTTTGGCGGGCGTTTTTTAAATTTTGTTCTTATTTGTTCAAATTCTCCGTTATCAAGAAAAATTCCGCCACATTTGTAACAGCTATCTATCTGAACTCCAAATGCACTTGTTTTAACCATAGGGGTGTTACAGGAAGGACAAATGCGCTGCTGCGTTTCATCTACAGGCATGAAGTTTTTTCCGGCCAGAATTTCTTTTATATCCTCAATATTATCAGTTTCAGTGCTGAACTCTTGTATTTCCTGATTATCAAGGAAAATTCCTCCGCAGCCATTTGCACATACATCTATATTTATACCTTTGTCCGGAATAAAAACCTTTGTCATTTCACACCCGCAGGCTGGACAGGTTAAATTCTTTAGTGTATCTATATACTCCATTGTGTATAAACCCCTTTTTATTTTTAATCAGTAAATTTGTATTTTATTAATGCAATAACAGCATGAATTCCATCTCTCCAGGTAATTTTTTTCCCTTCAGAAAATTCTCTTCCGTAATATGAAATTGGTACTTCATACAATCTTGCACCGCGTTTAAGAACTTTTGCTGTAATTTCAGGCTCGAAATCAAATCTGTTTGACTTTATTTCAATTCCTTTTATAAAATCAGCTTTGAATGCTTTATAACATGTTTCCATGTCAGTTAGTGTTGCACCATATAGAAGATTTGTTAAAAAAGACAAAAATTTATTTCCTAATAAGTGGTGAAACATAAATGAACGTGTCGGTTTTCCGCCGGACAGCCTTGAACCGTAACAAACATCTGCTTTGCCGTCTAAAATAAGTTTTACTAATGGTTCATAATCTACAGGATCGTATTCAAGATCTGCATCCTGAATTACTATAATATCTCCTGTTGCTTCTTTAAAACCAGTTCTTAATGCAGCCCCTTTGCCTTGATTATAATCGTGGTAGAGAACTTTATAAGGCAACTTAGAGTATAAATCTCTTGTTCCGTCGGTAGAATAATCATCAATTAGGATTATTTCTTTTTCAAGACCGCAAAAATTCGCTTTTTCCACTTTCTGTAGAATTTGTTCTAAAGTGTTTAATTCATTGTATACCGGTATTAAAATTGTAATTTTGTTCATTATCCTCTTATAAGCTCCCTTAAAAAATAATATCTACATTATTTATACTTTGTCATATTTGTAAAAGTATTGTACAATAAAAACAAATAGTTGTAAAATAGTAAAGTATAGTGAAAAAAGTATGGAAAATTTAGAAAAAGAGTTATTAGAAAAGGTTAATGAAGGAAAAGACTTAATCCGCACGGCTCTTGCAAAGCTTACGGATAACGATTATTGCGGTGCCAAAGATTCTATATTATCGGCGCAGAATACTTTGCAAAATCTTAATGCGGATTCTTATTTATCAATATGCTACAGCATAATCGGCCTGTTGGAATATCTTATAGATAAGGCAAATTATGATATTGCTCTGAAATATATTAAAGATGGGGAATATCTGGCAAAATATTCAAAATCAAAAACAGCGTATTTATTTTATGAATTTGCGCTTGGAACTATAAATTTTGGAGAATGCGATAACAAATCCGCATTGCTTCATTTTGAAAATGCAAAAAATATTGCAGTTGATAACGGTGATGAATTTTCAATTATTGGTTATATTTTGACGCGTATTAAGCAGATTAACGAAGGCTCAGAATTTACATTACCTGTAAAAAGTGACCCTCTTGTATCTCTTGTAAAAATTGGGCGTTCAATTACCGCTCAAACTGATATTAATGTTTTGCTCAGAGTAATTGCTGAAGAAACAAAAATTGCAATTCAAGCCGACAGATGTACGGTTTTTCTTTTAGATAAAGAAAAAAATGAAATTTGGTCAAAAGTTGCACTAGGTATGGAAAATCAGGAAATTAGAGTCCCTGCTGATAAAGGCCTTGTAGGTTATGTTATTCAAACAGGTGAATCTTTGAATATTCCTGATGCTTACAGCGATAGTCGTTTTAACCCTGATGTTGATTCTAAAACAGGATACAAAACAAAATCAATTCTTTGTATGCCGATAAAGAATAATAATCAGGAAATTATCGGAGCTTTTCAGGTTTTAAACAAACTAAACGGTGTTTTTACAAAAGGTGATGAGGATTTACTTGTTGCTATCGGTGGAAGCGCAAGTATTGCAATTGAAAATGCTCAGCTTTTTGAACAGCAAAAGGAACTTTATAAAGAACAAAAGGCTTTATTTGAAAGTTTTATTGATACTCTTGCAACATCAATTGATGCGCGTGATAAAATTACTGCAGGGCATTCAAGCAGGGTGAAACTTTATTCTATGCTTATTGTTGACGAACTCGGCTGTGATGAAAAGTTTAAAGAAATTATCGCAAAAGCCGCAACACTTCATGACATTGGAAAAATTGGAATAAGAGATTCTGTACTGCAAAAAGAAGGAAAACTTACGCCTGAAGAATACAGTCATATTCAAGAACATGTTCAGATTACTCATAATATTTTGGAAAAAATTCACATGTCAGAAGACTTCAAAATGATAACAGAAATTGCATGTTCTCATCATGAAAAATATGACGGTTCAGGTTATTACAGGCATCTTAAAGGGGAAGAAATCCCATACGGCGGAAGAATTCTTGCAGTATCAGACGTATTCGATGCAATTACATCACGCCGTCACTATCGTGATAAAATGCCTATAGGAAATGTTATTAATATTCTTATCAAAGACTCAGGAACTCATTTTGATAAAAATATAGTCGATGCTTTCTTGAGAATAAGTACTGATAAAATAGTGAGAGTGTTTTTGACTGAAAATCATCATTCTCTGAAAGATGATGACGCTCAGGTATTGAGTCATTATAATTTACGTGATATATATAATTTTATCAATGATGAAAATGCAAATGATGAACAAAAAAATATAGTAAATCTGTTTAATTTTTATTATTCAGGGAATGTAATAAATAATGAGGGTGTATAATAGGTTAATGCGTATATATAAACAATTAACTTTAATATCAGCGCTAATGGCAATAACATTGCCTGCGAATGCTGACGGATTATATGATTATATCCCGACAGCCAGCCCGTTTGGTTTTCAACAGTCTGTAATTACGATTAAAACACCTGCAAAGAAAGCTACACTTACGCATACTGATTTGCAGAATCAGTATTCAATTGCATTTAACAAATTTGCACAAAGTAATGTAAAGTCTGCATATATGGATTTTGCAGTTCTTATAGAATCAATGATGCCAAGTGATTACGGCTATATGATTGTTGCCGAAAAACTCGCTGATATTGGTTTGTTTAATCTCGCGGATATTGCAATTTCAAAAATTGATGACAAAAATATTTCTTCATTATTAATTGACGATACAAAACGTTTTTATTACCCGTCAAAAAAGCTGTCTAGAGAAGATGAAGTTTATCTGGGTGAAGTTTTTTCTAATATTGTATACAATGACCAGAGTAAAGAGGCGACAGCAGAACTTGTGAAAAATACAAATTTACTTGCTGAATCGGATTACGCAAATTATATTGCGGCACTAGGTTATCTTCGTTCAAACGATTTTGTTAATGCTAGAACTTATATTGATACGGCAATTTCTATGAATGAACAGAATTTGAATTATAAAAAACTGAAAGCAGATATTCTTGTTCAAAGCAAAAAAACAAAAGATGCCTTAAAAATTGCTGAATATATAAAACAGCAGCACTTGTACTCTGTTGATTTTTCCAACAAAGGGAATTCGCTTGAGCAGTATATTTTATACAAGTCACAAAAAAACGAAATAAAAAAACTTTATCATTTAGGTTACTACTACTACTATGAAAAAGAACTCGGAAAATCAATAAGAACTCTTCAAAGTGCCATAAGCACCAAAAAGAGTACTAATAAAGATGTTTATGCTCTTTTAGCACGGGTATACTATGATAATAATGATTTTGAAAAAGCCTATGATACTGCCTTAAAAGCTGACAGATTAGACGGCGGAAATCCTACGGTTTTACTTGTTTTGGGGGATTTGAGCTATAGAAGCGGCGATTATAAAGAGGCCTTAAAATATTACAAAGGTGCTGAATCAAAATCACGTAACAATTCTTTGCCGGCAATTAGAGTTGCACAAACTTATGAAAAATTAGACAAAGCTAAAAAAGCTATGGAAATTTATGAGAAAGTTTTAAGAACTTATTCAGATGCTTATTTGGCTTATTACAAGGTTGCCTTGAGCGATAAAACAAAAGAAATGATATATTTAAAAAAAGCGTTAGCCATAAATATGAATTTTACTGACGCATGGATAGATCTTGGACGTGTAGAACTTGAACGTCACAACTTTAATGAAGCAAAAAAATATTTAGCTGTTGCAAACTATATTGACGAAAATAATTTTAGATATTATTATTATCAAGGACTGGTTTGTAAAAATCAGGGGTTGAAATCAGAAGCAGTTAATAATTTTAAGAAAAGTCTGCTTTTAAATCCGGACTTTCAGCCTGCAAAAGAGGAATTGAGTATATGAAGATAAATATCCTTATCGTAGAAGATCATGAATTAACACGTTTTGGCCTGAAAACTACATTTGAAGGCGTAGAATATGTTGACAATATTTATGAAGCTGATTCTGCTGAAACAGCTATAGATATTTTTAACAATAATAAAATTGATGTGATAATCATGGATTTGGGTCTTCCAAAGATGAACGGTATTGAAGCTACTAAAAAAATTCGTTCATCTAATAAGGATGTGAAAATTATAATCTTAACATCACACAATGATGAAAAAGAGGTATTGAACAGCTTGAAAGCGGGTGCGAATGCATATTGCTCAAAAGAAATAAATCCTCAAAGATTAATTCAGGTTGTACAATCTGTTGCAGATGGTGCGGCCTGGTTTGACCCCAGTATTGCACATATTGTTTTAAAAGCAAGTGCAAATTCCCCGACTTTCGATAATGATAATAATCGCAAAGATTATGACTTAACTACTCGTGAAGCTCAAATATTGAAACTTATGACAGAGGGATACAGCAATATGGAAATTGCACAAATTCTTGTTATAAGTATTAATACTACAAAGGCTCATGTTGCAAATATTTTGCAAAAATTAGAAGTAGATGACAGATTACAGGCAGCATTGAAAGCATTAAAAAACAAAATAGTATAAAAGGATACTACAAATGTCAGAATTGGCAAATATCTTATTAGTGGACGACAATTCCAAATATTTGAAGGACGCATTGCCGTTTTACGGATATGATGTGCAGGTAGCGCATGACGGGGTTCAGGCGTTGAAAATTTTGGCAAAAAGTGATATAAAATTTGATCTTGTTCTTCTTGATGTTATGATGCCGAACATGAATGGCTGGGAAACGCTTAAGGCAATTAGAAAAAACGAAAAAACAAAATATTTGCCTGTAATTATGCTTACTGCCGTTAATGAAGAACAGAAAATGGTTTCCGGCTTGAAAATTGGAGCTGATGATTATATTGTAAAACCGTTTATCCTTCCGAACCTTTTAGCCCGTATGGAAGCAGTGCTAAGACGTTCAAAATGGAATTCGAATTCTAAAAATAATACCCCTGAACAACCTGATAAAACTGAGTTAATTAAAGCTTTAACTTCACGTGAATTAGAAGTGTTACAAATGGCTGCAAAAGGGGTAAGTAATAAACATATAGCAGAGAAACTTTTTGTAAAAGAAGTTACAGTGAAAACTCACCTGAATAGTATTTTTAAAAAGCTGAAAGTTCAAAATAGAACACAAGCAACGCTTTTGGCATTACAGATGAATTTGATAGATAATGAAAAATAATTTATAATAAGGAGAAGAAAAGTAATGATAGATTATACTAAAGAAGAATTAGTCGAATTATTAAGCAGACATCCCGAGAGATTTAATGAATGGAAGTTAGAACAGGAAGAAGTTGATTTGTCTGAAGTTGACTTTTCGGGAATAAATTTTTCTGAGATAGATTTTTCTGATGTAGATTTAAATTCAAGTTCTTTTGCAGATTGCAGTTTGTCTTTGGTTAATTTTACCGGAGCAGATTTGACATCAGTTGACTTTACAAGAGCTAGAGTTTTGGAATGTGATTTTACTGAAAGCTTATTAACTGGTGCAGATTGCAGCTATGCAGAAATGACTTATTGTAATTTTACTGATTGCGATATGGCTGGATGTATTTTGTCTGAAACAAATTTGAGTAATTCAGATTTGTCAGCAAGCGAAAATTTAAGTTCAAGCCGTTTTGATGAAGATACAATCTGGCCTGAAGATGATATGCTTCCGCAAGATTTTGACAGTACCGGACATAGAGATTTGTCTGCGCTTCAGGATGAAGATGACAGCATGGTTTCAGATTATTAAGACAAATTCCAATCTGTTTTTGTAAATACCGGTATAATATAAATGCCGGTATTTTTTAGTGTTTGTTATAAAATTTTATATCTTGACTATACCCCTTTAGCACGTACAATAATCTTGTATATAACCTGAAGGGAGTAGAAAAATGATGGATCGTATACAAATTACACACGAAGTAGAACAAATGTGCTGCGTAAAACGCGGTGTTAAAGGTGAACCTGCTCCGATTCCTCAAGAAGGTGATTGGACAAAGGTAAAAGAAATTAAAGACATTTCAGGTCTTACTCACGGCTGTGGATGCTGTGCACCTCAACAAGGTACTTGTAAATTAACTCTTAATGTTAAAGACGGTATCATTCAAGAAGCTTTAGTTGAAACTTTAGGCTGCTCAGGCATGACTCACTCTGCTGCTATGGCTGGTGAAATCCTTCCTGGTAAAACTATTTTGGAAGCTCTTAATACTGACTTGGTTTGTGATGCTATTAACGTTGCAATGAGAGAATTATTCTTGCAAATCGTTTACGGCAGAACTCAAACTGCTTTTTCTGATAACGGACTTCCTGTTGGTGCAGGACTTGAAGATTTAGGTAAAGGCCTTCGTTCTCAAGTTGGTACTATCTTCTCAACTAAACAAAAAGGTCCTAGATACCTTGAAGTTGCTGAAGGTTACGTTTTAGAATTAGGATTGGACAAAAATAACGAAATTATAGGTTATAAATTTGTTAATATGGGCAAATTTATGGAAGCTGTTAAAAAAGGTGTTGATCCTAAAGAAGCTTTGGAAAAATTCACCGGAACTTACGGAAGATTTGCCGAAGCTGTTAAAACAATCGACCCGAGAATTGAGTAGGCATGAGCCGGTGTGACGCCGGTATTGGCTTTGCAAAGGTGTAAAGTCAGGGCGGAACATAAAAATGCCGCCGTTGCTACAGAAACGGTAGTTATGGAGCAAAGCAATCTTTGATTGCACAGGCGGAAATTAAGTAAATTAAAATTAAGAGGAAAATAATATGACAGTAAAATTTGAAGGACAAGATAGACGTCAAGCAAAATTGAATAAAATTTTACCTGAATATGGTTTCAAATC
>CALURL010000008.1 GCA_944323155.1 Candidatus Gastranaerophilales bacterium | reverse complement strand
TTCTGATTCTGAAATCGCTAAAGAAAAAATTATGGAAATTAAAACCCTGCTTGATAAAATGCAGGGCTAATGAATAACTTAGATTAAAAACAAGAAATAGACTGTAGAAAATTTAAAGAACAAGTTGCCCAAAAAAATCAAACCATGTGGAACAAGAAATCAAACCATGTGTTCTTTTACAATTGTATTTTAATGTCCGGTTCGTTATCTATACAATAAACTGTAGGTTGGGCATACTTGCCCAACAACACTGCTAAATTACAACCATCAAAAGTCGTGTTGTATTGATTTTTTAATAGGTTGAAAATGGACTTTATCAGGACTTAATATTACAAAAATATTGTTTTGTTGGGCTGAAAGCCCAATCTACATACTTCTTTCATTATCTTACAAACTTAGTGTGCTTGTTACATTGCAGGACTATAAATTAAATTCAGGGTGAAAGTATGCTTGTCTTAGTGCAATCTTAACAATACGCTGTCATCCCGAACTTGTTTCGGGATCTTACCGTGCGGCGTGTTATAATTAGTCTATGAACAAAACTTATGCTGTCTATATAATGACTAATTATTCACAAACCTCTTTTTATATTGGAGTAACTGGGAATTTGCAAAAAAGAGTTTGGGAGCACAAAAATAAAGTTGTTGAAGGTTTTACAAAAAAATATAATATTGATAGATTAGTATATTATGAGTTGACAGACTCTGTTGAAATTGCTCTAAATCGTGAAAAACAATTAAAACGCTGGCATAGAGATTGGAAAATAAATTTGATTAAAGAAATGAATCCTGAATTTAAAGACTTATCAATGGATTGGGATAAATAATAAACATTTATCATTGGTAAGATGCTGAAACAAGTTCAGCATGACAAAAATATTAATATCTCACCAAGAATTTATTATACATTAAAACATATATAATTTGTAAGCTTAAATTCTCATATATATTTTGTTACATTTACTTTTGTTGATATTGAAAAGAACCAAACACTTAATATAGATGTTTGTAAATTTATATTACATTATAATTTGTTAATAACAAAAATTTTTTTTGATGGACTTTTAACAAGTATAGTAAATTTTATAAGTGAGGTTAGCATGGATATAAATAGTAATCGTAATCAAACAAACTTTACATCATTAATGGGAATTAGATATAGACACAATTTTAACCCTAAAAAGTGTGCAGAAGATGCTAAAGCCCTTTTGGCTTTCAAAGAATCAGAACCAATAAAGAAATTTTTTAATAAATATGATGGATACGCTAAGTTTTCAGCAGGTTCTGAAGATATTTATGATTTTGGTTATTTTTTCAAACCAAATGCAAATTTAGAAATTTATTACAATCCAAAACCGCTAGGAGCTAAGAAAAATGTTTTTAGCGTTTTAAAAGATAAAATAAAATTATTATTAGTTCCAAGTGCTGCAGAAAAATATTCTCATAGATTTTCTATCCCGACAGAGAATGAGACAAAAGAACTAGCCGTTAAAGATTTGGCAAAAAGAATTAAAAATATAAATTATTCAGATATGGAAAACCATGACAGAAATAGGTGGTAATAAGTCAAATTTATCACAAATACTCAAAAGAGTCGGCAAGAAATTCTTTAATGTGCTATTTTTAATAAAATAACACCAAGGATTATAAAAAATACTCCCAAAAATCTGATAAGACTCATGGCATCATGAAAAAATATAATTCCTATTAGGAATGTGCATGATGCACCAATTCCAGTCCATACTGCATAAGCTGTACCTATAGGTATGCCTTTCTGTGCTAGATATAGAAAAATTCCACTTAATGTCATTGCAACAATCGCGAATAATATCCATAAAATTTTCGCATTTGATGTCTGAGCCATTTTCAAACCCAGTGGCCAGCCAACTTCAAATATTGCAGCTATGAATAAATATAACCAATACATATTATTTATATGGTATTAAAAAAAATATTAGTGTCAATAAAAAGTACTAAGTTTTTATAAATTTTATAGTCAAATGGGTATTTTTTTATTTTTTTTGATATAGTATTATAAATATAAATAGTTAGGGGATGATTATTGAATTTGTTATCTAGATCAATTGTAATAATGTTTCTATTTGATATAGTTGTTTATTTATTTTCAACTATATTTTGGTTTGATTATTTTAAGCTTCCTCTAAATTTTATGGATTTGACTGTTATGATAACAGTTCTATCTGGTGTTTTGGTTTTATTCTTAAAAGATAATTATAAGGTAAGAGAATTTAATGTAACCTTAAAAAATTATTATTTATTATTTGAAGGTGTTGTATTTTCTCAAATTCCTGCTGCAATTCTGTTATTGATGTTTGCGGATAGTGTAAATTCGTTAGAATTCCTTCTTGTGAATTTATTAACGATATTTGTATTGTTAAGAACATATAGGGTTTTATTTCATTATTATCTATTTAATATAAAGAGAATTAAAAATGTTTTGATAGTGGGTGCAGGTAAGAATGCGCACCTTATGGCAGATGAAATTATTAACAAAAAAGCCTTAAAAATGAATGTTGTCGGCTTTATCGGTGATAATGAAGATAAGATTTCTAATTATAGTGTGAAAACTCTTGCTAAAAGTTCATCTTTACAGGATGTAATAAGAGCAAATAAAATTGACATTGTTATAATTGCAACTGAACAGTATTTAGATGAAACAGTTCTTACAGATATGGTAAAAAGTATACCTAAAGGTGTCAAAATATATGAAATGCAAGACTTTTATGAAATGGTAACTGGAAAATATTTTGTTGATAGTGTGTCAATAAATAATTTATTTTTCCATTATATGAAAAATCGTTCAGTTTTGTATGATATATGTAAAAGAATTTATGATGTAATAGCTGCAACAATAATTTTATTAGTAACCTTCCCAATTCTTTTATATATTGCAATTCGTGTGAAATTAACAGACGGCGGCGAGCCTATATATACTCAGAATCGTATAGGGAAAGACGGAAAAGTTTTTAAAGCCTATAAATTAAGAACAATGTATAAAAATGATTATATTCCAACATCAAACAATCTTGAATTAGCAAATGGGCAAGACAGTGATTCAAGAGTTATTCCGTGGTGTAAATTTGTAAGAAAAGCGCGTTTTGATGAAATTCCACAGATGGTAAATATTTTGAAAGGTGACATGTCAATTGTTGGACCAAGAGCAGAGTGGGAGGATTTGGTGCATGTATATTGTCAGGAAATACCTATGCATAAATGTCGCCATTGGGTAAAAACAGGCTGGACAGGCTGGGCGCAAATTAATCAAGGGCACTGTTTTAATGGTGATGATGAGAAGCATAAGCTTGAATATGATTTTTATTATATAAAACATAGAAATGTATTTTGGGAAATTTTAATACTAATAAAAGCGATTTTTTTAGCTTTAGGAGCAAGACATGGGTGAGACTGTATTAGTTACTGGGTGTGCTGGTTTTATTGCTCTGCATACAATAATGCAGCTTAATAAAGATGGATTCCAGATTATCGGTGTAGATAGAAAACAAAAACCTGCAAATTTTTTGGGAAAATACTATCAAATAGACATTACAAGTCCTGAAATTGTAAGAATATTTAAGGAAAATTCTATTGATTATGTCATCCATTTGGCAGCATTACCTTCAGTTAGTGAATCTATAAAAAATCCTCAAGCTGACTGCATGGATAACTATTATGCCACAGTGAATATTTGTTATTTTTCAAAATTGTATGGAGTAAAAAAAATAATATTTTCGTCAACGGCTGCTGTATATGCAAAACCTAGATATTTACCAGTTGATGAAGAGCATCCAATAGATTTTATATCTCCTTATGCAATAACTAAAGGAGCCTCTGAAAATTTTATTAAATATAGTGGTATTGATTATATAATTTTTCGATATTCAAATGTATATGGCTATGGTCAAGACAGTAACGGAGAAGCTGGAGTTGTCGCAAAATTTTTTGACCAAATGTCTCATAATAAAAATATTAAGATATATGGAACGGGTGAGCAAACAAGAGATTTTATTTCTGTTGTAGATGTAGCTGCCGTAAATGTATTAGCATTAAAATGTAATGTAAAAAATGAAATTATAAATGTCTCAACTAATAGAAAGACTTCAATTAAGGAGCTTTACTGGGTAATCAAGCAGGTTTTAAATTATAATAAAGAACCAATTTATACATTTGCACGACCTGGTGATATAGAACATAGTATTTTAGATAATACAAAATTACTTAATTTGTTAAATTATACCCCTTTTGTTTTATTAAAAGATGGGATACTAGATATGAAAGACAAAAATGATATTTTAGGAGGACTGGTTGGATAAAGATTTTAAATTTAGTGTTTTGATGCCAATATATTATAAAGAAAATCCTGATTATTTTAAGGTGGCTATTGATAGTATAATTAATCAAACCTTAAAACCGGATGAAATTGTAATTGTAGAAGATGGGAAATTAACAGATGAACTTGATAAAATAATAAAATTTTACAAAACACAATTCCCGGATTTGTTCAACATCGTTTCTCTCGATAATAATGTCGGCCAAGGTGAAGCACGTAACGCAGGATTGAAAGCTTGTAAATATAATTATGTTGCTCTCATGGACAGTGATGATATTTCTGCTCCGGATAGATTTGAAAAACAAATAAATTACCTGAAAGAGCACCCGCAAGCAGATGTAATAGGTTCTAATATAACCGAGTTTGAGGAGACACCTGAACATATAATCTCTAAAAAAGTTGTCCCGTTATCTCATGATGAAATTTTTCAATTTGGGAAATGGCGTAGCCCGATGAATAATATGACTGTTGTATATAAAAAAGACAAAGTATTAAAAGCAGGTGGATACAATACATTTAATTTTGGTGAAGATTACTATCTTTTTTCAAAAATGTTGATGAATGGTGCAAAGTTCTATAATTTAGAAGAATGTCTTGTAAATGCCCGTGCAGGTTCCAGAATGCTTGCTAAACGTGTAGGAGTAAAACGTATATTGCAAGAAATTCAACTGTTCTGGAAATTCTACCGAATGGGATATATAAATATTTTTGAGCTTGTCAGGAATGTAACCCTGAAATTTTTGCTTCGAATTATTCCTTCTAGTCTAAGAGCCTGGATTTATAAAAAATTCTTGAGGAAAGAAATTGTTTTAAAAGGAGAATGTAATGAAAGTATTATTATTAAACCCACCGTATAAAACAGAGTTAGGAAAATTCTCAAGAGCATCACGCTCACCTGCTATTACTAAAAGCGGAACAATATATAATCCAATATGGTTAGCATACGCTTGTGCGAATCTAGAAAAAAATAATCAAGATACAATGTTATTAGATAGTTGCGCTGATCAAACAAACTTAGATAAAAGTTTAGAAAAAATTAAAGAATATAATCCACAACTAGTAATCATAGATACAAGTACGCCAAGTATTAGTGAAGATGTAAGATGTGCAGAAGAGATAAAGAAGATTCTGCCTGAAGCACATATTTGTCTTGTTGGAACGCATCCATCTGTTTTGACTGATGAAGTTCTTGATATGTCTGATAGTATTGACAGTATTGCCAGACATGAATATGACGCTACTGTTGTAGATTTAGCTAAAGCATTAGAGGAAAAAAGAGATTTGTCAACCGTTGATGGTATTTCATATAAAAATTCCGGTAAACATATTCATAATAAGGATAGAGCTTATATTGGGAATTTAGATGATATTCCTTTTGTATCAAAGGTTTATAAAAAGCATTTGAATATTAATAATTATTTCTTTTCAGCTGCAACTCTTCCCATGGTAATGATAATGACAGGGCGCGGGTGTCCTTCAAGATGTTTCTTCTGTGTATATCCCCAAACTTTTCATGGTCATAAGTACCGTTTAAGAAGTGTGGAGAATGTAGTTTCCGAATTTGAATGGATTGTTGAAAATTTACCTGAAGTTAAATCAATAGGTATAGAAGATGATACATTTACAGCAGATCCTGAGCGGGCAAAAGAAATATGCAGAATGCTGATAAAGAAAGGAATTAATAAAAAAGTTAAATGGTGGGCAAATACTCGTGTCAGAATTGATTTAGAACTTATGAGACTTATGAAGAAAGCCGGCTGTAGATTGATTATTCCTGGATTTGAATCAGGCTGTCAAGAAATTTTAAATAATATTCATAAAGGTACAAAAATAGAACAGGCGGTTGAATATATGCAAAACGCTAGAAAAGCCGGCTTACTTGTACATGGATGTTTTATGGTTGGAAATAAGGGAGAAACAAAGGAGACAATGGAGCAGACATTAAAGTTTGCGATGAAACTAAACCCTGACAGCGCTCAATTTTTCCCACTGATTCCGTATCCTGGGACAGAAGCTTTTATCTGGGCAAAAGAGAATGGTTATATTAAGACTTTTGATTACTCAAAATGGCTTAAAGAAGATGCAAATCACGAATGTGTGCTGAATTTACCTGATATATCAAGTGAAGAATTAGTAGAATTTTGTGACTATGCACGGAAAAAGTATTACTTGCGTCCCAAATATCTTATTTACAAAGCTTTCCAGAGTGTAACTAATTTCGATGAAATGAAAAGAAATCTCAAAGCGTTTAAAAGATTGTTAGTTTTTTTATACTCGTAAGAAAGGTAATCTAAAGATTAAATGGCAAAAATATTAATAGATTTTAGAAGATATTTTGATAAAACAGGAATTTCATCTTATTTGAAATCCATTTTGTGCGTAATTATTAATAATACAGATAATAAGTATTATATTCTAATTAATAAAAATGATAAAACCAAAATAGAAGAAGAAATTGTTGGGTGCAATATTAAAATTATATATGCTGCATCTAAACCATTTTCATTTTTATCAAATATTGAAATACCTTATTTAATTAAAAAAAATAATATCGATATTTTTCATGCAACGCATTTTGATATTCCATTATTTATATTTTTAGTTCAATGTAAATTAATATCAACAATACATGATATTATTCCTCTGAAATATTCTTATGTATATAAAAAAGGCCTATTAAAATACTGGTATTTCAAATTTATGTTTAGTATGTGCGTGCTGTTGTCCAAAAAAATAATAACAGTTTCCGAGTATTCAAAGAAAGATTTAATAGAATATTTTAATATAAAACCTGAAAAAATAGTTGTTATTTACAATTCATTTTCTGGCAAAGTCACCCATGAAACAAAACGAAATGAACTCAATAATGTACTTTTTGTTGGGACAAATTTTGAGCATAAAAATATCCTTTGTGTTGTAAAAGCTATCAAAATTTTAAAAGATAAAGGTTTTGATGTTCATTTTGATATCGCCGGAGCTCGAAGAGATTATACAAATATAATTGAAGATTATATAAAAGAAAATCAACTTGAAAATAACATAAAAGTGTGGGGAAAAGTATCAGAAGAACAATTAGATAAACTTTATAGAAATGCGAATCTTTATGTTTATCCATCGTTAGTAGAAGGATTTGGAATCCCTCTACTCGAAGCTATGAGCTATTGTCTACCTGTAATTTCATCAAACAAAACAGTAATGCCAGAAATTGTTGGTGATGCTGGAATTTTAATAGAGCCAACTCCTGAAAATTTTGCAGAAAAGATTGAATATTTAATTAATAATTCAAAGGAAATTGATAAGTATATTAACAAAGGATTGTCAAGAGTTGAAACTTTTTCTCCTAAAAGATTTAATGAAGGAATATTGAATTTTTATAAAGAGTATGTAAGATGAATAAAGATGTATCAATAATATTTGTAAATTATAAAACAAAAGATTTAACTATAAACGCAATTAAATCAGTTTATGAAAAAACTGAAGGTATTAATTTTGAAATTTTTGTCGTGGATAATAACTCTCAAGATGGGTCAATAGAAGCTATTGAAGAAGAATTTCCTCAAATTAATATTATTAGAAATCCTGTTAATTCTGGTTTTGGTGCAGCTAATAATCTTGCAATAAAGCAAGCAAATGGGAAATATATATTATGTCTCAATACAGATACTTTATTGGTAAATAATGCAATTAAAATTATGTTTGACTTTATGGAAAAAGAAGAAAATCAAAAAGTCGCTGTGTGCGGAGGATATCTAGTCGACAAGGAATTAAATCCGGTTGTTTCTGGAGGGCAATTCCCTAATCTTTTTGATTTGTTATTAAAATTTGGTTTAAAATCTTTTTTTCCAAAATTATTTTTGAAATATGGATTTGCATTGCGCTCGGATCAAATAATTGATATAGGTAAAATAGATCATATAATAGGTGCTGATATCTTTTTTAGGAAGACTGCTTTAAAGTCTGTTGGCTGTTTTGACGAAGATTTTTTTATGTATTTAGAAGAAACTGATTTATGTTTTAGAATAAAACAAGCTGGGTATGATGTGAAATTTGTAAAAGATGCTAAGATTATTCATTTAGAAGGGAAATCTTCAAAGGATAAATTAGAGGCTAAAAAAAGATTTCGAATTAGCCAGTTTAAGTATTTAAATAAAAATATGCCTAATCAGGTATTTCTTTTCAAATTTCTTAACCAAATTCTTCTTTTTATTGATGGATATATTTTGCGAAATAATGAAAATAAGAAATTATTTAAGTTCATATTAAAATTATAAATTTACGTAATAATAAGGTAGGAATTTTCTAGTGTCATTAAAATTTTCATATATTTATTTTATAACTTTTATATTAACCTTTTTCCCTATGTTTGTAATTTATATAAAAAAAGGGACAAATGGAAATATTTATGTATCTTTAATTTTTTTGATAATTTTATATTTATTTTTTATATTCAATAAAATAGATAGATTTAAACAGTCAATTAAACAATTATTAAGAATCCCAATAACTAAGTATTATTTGTTTTTTTTAGCTTATATCGTGATGTCCTTATTTATACATATATTATTAGGGCATTATACAGCTCCTGTTTCTTTTTATGCTGTCCGTATTTACAAATTTTTTGTGGCAACAATTCCTGTTTATTTATTACCACTGTTAGGATTATTTTTAGGAATCAGATTTAAATGCATATTAAAACTTTTTATTATAATAATATGGAGTTTATTTTTAATTAGTATAATTCAATATTTATGCTTCCTTTTTGATATTAAAATAATGATTTCTATTTTTGATTTTTTTACAAATGCTAGAGCTGCTGCTTATTATGATGTGCATGATGCCCTTGAAAATTTGAGAGTTTATGCATTTTTCTCAGAACCCAGTGCTCTCGGACAATTTATTTTTATAGTTATGCCTTTCGTAATATCTATTCATAATACTAAATATGCTTTATTTAATAATAAGTATCTTAATTTATTTATAAAAAGGACAATATTAGTATTTATGTTATGTGCATTAATATTTACAAAATCTCCAATTTATTTAGTTCTCTGTTTTATAGAATTATTTGTTCTTTTTTTTATGATATATTGGAATAAAATAAAAAAATATTTGTCGCAAATTTGTTTATTACTATTTATTCTAATTACTATTTTATTTTTATTATTTATAAATTATCAAACTAAATTAGAACAGACCTATGTATATAGAATAATTAAAACAATATATAGCTTTGGGGACTTTGATAAATTGATATTATTAGAACCTTCTCTTGCAACAAGAATTGTTTCATATAGTATTCAAATATCAGCTTTTATCAAAGCATTTATATTTGGGTGTGGCTTGAATAATGTTGATATTTATATAAACCATTTATCATATATTGTAAACTCTCACTTTAATTTAACTTTTGAAAATATGTATAACTATCTATTGACACAATATTGTTTTACTGTTGCAAGAAGTATCGTATATACTTCTTTAGCTGAATTTGGATTGATTGGTTTTTCGTTATATGTTTTGTTTATAATAAAAAATTTAAAATTTTTATCAAAAATAAGAAAAAGTTTTCAAGGAATAGAAGCTAGTTGTTTAGTTGCATTGATTCATTCATTTGTAGCTATAGGAATAATTTCTTTTTATAATTTGGGGTTAGATAATTCAATAGTTTGGCTAATTTATGGTTGGGCATTAGCATATTTATATATTTATATTCATAGAAAGGATTTGTATGATAAAAGAAATTAAATTTTTTATAAAGAGTTTAATATATATGTCTTTTAAATTTTTTATTTCTTTGATTTCAGTGAGAAGCAAAAATATTATTGTTATGGGATTAAGAACTCCTAGGACGCATCTTAATTGTAAGTCAAAGGATTATTTTATGCATAATACAAAGTATTTATACTTATTCTTAAAAAATAATACTAATTTAAAACTTATTTACTTATGTGATGATAAAAAAATGATAAAAATATTTAATTCATACGGATATTACAATGTTTACACAAGAAAAAGTCTAAAAGGAATTTATTATTCTTTAAGAGCTAAATATTGGCTTTATGATGATGCAAAATTCGATGTTAATAATTCTTTTTTATCAGGCGGTGCTGTTTGTATTAATTTATGGCATGGTATACCTTTAAAAAAAATAGGTTTTGATATGAATAATAATTATAAAAATTATTCTCCTATTAAAAAAATTATATTTAATTTATTAAGGGACAGGGATTCTTTCTATAATGTAAATAGCGAATATGAACAATCTTGTTATGAAACCTCATTTTTGACAAATAAAGATAAAATAAAAATTTTTGGTTCTCCACGATTAGACGTTTTATTCCATGATATTCCAAATGCTGATATTTTTATGGAAGAAGAATGTGCAAAAATAAAAAGCTTCAAGGAACAAGGCAAAAAATTACTATTTTATGCCCCAACTTTTAGAGATACAGGAAAAGATATATCCGGCTGGTTAAAATCAAAAAATTTACATGAATTTTTAAAACAAAATAATACGATTTTAGTTTGCAAGTTACACTTTGCAGACAAAAATTCACTTAATTTTGATTTGCCTGAAGAAATATACAAAATGGATAGTAATGCTGATATTTACCCTGTACTTAAGTATTCTGATGCTTTGATTACAGACTATTCCTCTATTTATTTTGACTATTTGCTTTTAGATAAGCCTATTATTTATTATCCAATTGATTTGGAAGAATATCAGAAAAAATGCCGTGGCTTCTACCGTCCATATGATGAACTTACAGCTGGAGTAAAAGCATATAATGAACAAGAATTAATCAACGCAATACAGGATGTAATTAATGGCGTTGATGATTATAAAGAAGAACGAAAAAAACTCAGAGATAAAATGTTTAAATCCCAGGATGGAAAAAATTGTGTACGTGTTGTAGAATGGATCAAAAGTTTAGACAAGCAGTTATGAAGGAAGAAAAAAAAAGATTAGTAGAAAATTTTTTATCATTGGGAGCATTACAAATTGTTAGTTATGTAATCCCTTTACTCTCACTACCATATCTTTCACGCGTTTTAGGTGTTGAAAAGTTTGGACTAGTTTTCTTTGCTTTTGCTTTTATGCAATATTTCATTATATTTACAGACTATGGATTTGGGCTTTCTGCGACAAGAGAGATAGCTATAAATAGACATAATAAAAATAATTTATCAAATATTTATAGTTCTGTTTTTATTATTAAATTGGGTTTACTTTTGATAAGTTTTGTACTACTTAGCCTAATGACTATCTTCATTCCTAAACTAAATGAAAATTGGCTAATTTTTCAACTTTCATTTTTAATGGTAGTTGGTAATGCAATATATCCTGTATGGTTTTTTCAGGGAATAGAGCGGATGAAGTATATAACTTTTTTAAATATTTTATCCAAATTAATATTTTTAGTATTAATATTTATATTTGTAAAAAAAGAAAATGACTATATAATTGTTCCTATAATGAACTCAATGGGATTTGTAGTTTCTGGGATAATTGGAATGATTTGTGTGTTTAAAAATTTTGGGGTAAAGTTATACTTTCCAAAATGGCAATCAATAAAACGACAAATTAAATATAGTACAGAATTCTTTTTGTCAAGGGTTTCAGTTGCCTGTTATACAAATACTAACACTTTTTGTTTAGGTTTAATTGGTTCAAATGTGATGGTTGGTTATTATGTAGCTGCAGAAAAAATATATAATGCTATGAACGGAATACAATTACCATTGAATCAAGCACTCTATCCTTTTGTTGCAAAAAATAAAGATATAAAAACATTTAAAAAATGGTTTACTTTGGCAATTATATGTAACTTATTTATATGTATTACAGTATTTTTATTCTCTAAACAATTTATAATTTTATTTTATGGAACAGACATGGTTGAGGCATATAAAGTTCTGAGAATATTTTGTATTGTTGTCATTATAACTTTCCCTTCAATTTTGTTAGGATATCCATTGTTAGGGGCGTTAGGATATTCAAAAATTGCAAATCTTAGTGTAATTATCGGATCTGTAGTTCATATATTAGGGCTAATTATTTTATTTTTATCTGCGCACATGAATATTTATTCAATAGCTGTAATGGTTTTAATTACAGAAACAATTGTGTTTTTGATAAGGGTGGTAAGTGTATATAATTTAAAGATTTTTAACCAAAATAAGGAGAACCTATGAAACGAGTAATTACATATGGAACATTTGATCTTCTTCACTATGGACACATAAACATTTTAAAACGAGCAAAAGAGTTAGGTGATTATCTAATAGTTGGTGTTACGTCAGAGGAATATGATATTTTAAGAGGTAAATTAAATGTTACCCAATCTTTATCCGAAAGGATAAGAAATATTCAAAATACTGGTTTAGCTGATGAAATTACTGTTGAAACTCATCTAGGACAAAAAATAGAAGATATTCAAAAACATAAGATTGATGTTTTTGTAATTGGTTCTGATTGGTTAGGAAAATTTGATTATTTAAAACCTTATTGTGAAGTTGTTTATATAGATAGAACCAAGAATATTTCTTCAACTCAACTAAGAAATAAAAATAACAAAATAATTTCATTAGGTATTGTTGGCAATGGCAGAATAGCTAATAGATTTGTGACAGAAAGTAAATTTGTAAGCGGTATAAATATTACAAGTGTATATGGGCGTAATCGTGATAATGTCGAAAAATTTAAAGAAGTCCATGAATTAGAAAATGCATATACAGATTTTAACAAATTTATAGAAAATGTTGATGCTGTTTATATTGCACTTCCACATAATTTACATTATATTTTTACTAAAAATGCATTAAAAAGAAATGTTCATGTATTGTGTGAAAAACCTTTTGTGCTATCTGTAGCTGAAGCTAAAGAGCTTTATAATTTAGCTGATGAAAAGAAGTTAATATTAAGGGAGGCTGTCAAAACAGCTTATGCTCCTTGTTTTGAAAAATTAGTGAATTATGTAAAAGCTGGAGTAATTGGTGAAATCAGAGATATTCAAGCAACATTTACAAAGTTAATAGAAGACAAGTCCTTAAGGGAATGGAAGAAAGATTTGTCAGGAGGTGCAATGACTGAATTATCGACATATCCTTTGTGTGTAATTGCAAAATTACTAGGAATAACCCCAGAATATATCCGATTTAGAACTTTTAAGGATGAAAATGGTGTTGATTATTTTACAAAAGTTTCCTTAGATTACAGAAATGCTACAGCTAACGCTTATGTTGGAATTGGTGTCAAAAAAGAAGGTGATTGCGTAATATCAGGGACAACTGGATACATCTATGTACCAGCACCTTGGTGGAAAACAGAGTTTTTTGAAATAAAGTTTGAAGATTTTAACAGGAATAAGAAAGTATTCGTTTCATTTGAAGGCGATGGTTTAAGGTATGAAATTGCTAAATTTATTCAAGCCATAAATGGCGTGGATAACAGCTATCTTTGGTCAAATGAAGAATCTGAATTTGTATCCAGAGTAATTGAAGAATATATAAATTCAGAACAGTAGGTTAATTCAATATAATATTATTGTATTAATTTATTAAAATTTGCAGATTAAGATTTTTTATAGTAGTATTTTTATAATCGGATAATGGAGAGTATATGCAGCAAACAGTTTATATCCCACAGGATGAGTTAGATGACGAACTTACAATAGATTTAAAGAAAATATTTTTTGCTTTATGGAGCAGAAAGTTTTTAATTGTTAAAACTTTTATGGTAGTTCTTATATTTTTTATTGCATTAACTTATATAATACCTAAAAAATATAAGGTAGAATCTGATTTATATATTAACAAGGCTAATAATTCAAATATGATGGAGATTAACCCTTATGCAATAGAAGAGCTTGGTGGTAGTGATGGTATGGCTGCTATTATGAGTGGTGGTAACATGGCGCTTACAAATGAGCTTGAACTCATGCAGTCTCCGCTTGTTATTGATAAAGTTATCAGAGAAAACAATCTGCGTTTTAAGAAGCTTTTTGGAATAATAAGAACAAAGAAAACAGGTGAATATTTAACAACGGATAAATTTTTAAAGAAAAATATTTCTATAGAAAACAAAAAAGGTACAAATGTTGTTACAATAGAATATAAAAATAAAGATCCAGAATTGGCTTATAATGTAGTAAATTCTATAATTAACAACTATATTGAATTGCATAAACAACTTAATAGTGAAAAAGCTAAATCAGATAAGAAGGTTATTGAATCTGAGTATAATAAGGCTAAAATGGCTTTAAAACATAAAATGAATTCAGTAAGCGGGCTTCCAGAACAGGCTGCTGCCACGACAGGAACATTATCCGCTATGAGCGCATTCTCAAAACCTGCTCAACAAGCTATGGCGAATCTCAAGGGGCAAATTATTGCAGGCCAAAAATCAAGAATTGCTGTTACTGAAGAAGCTGAAAAAGTTGCTGCTTTGTCCTCAAAACTTGAATGGGCAAAAATGGTTGATGAAATGTCCGATTCTTCAAAGGTTTTAGTTCTTAAAGAGCCGCAAAAACTGAGAGATTTTGAATATTCTTCACCTAAATTGTTAATAAATATTTTATTAGGACTTGTTTTTGGATTTTTAGCTTCTTTATTTGCGGTTATTGCTGCAGAAAATTTAGATAAAAAGCTTACTTATTCAATGCTTGGAGATAATATCATTTATGATTTAGAAAATGATTTTTCGGATTTGAAACTTTTTCTACTTGCTAATTTAGATAAGAAAATTTCGATTGCTGTTTTTGAAAATATTCCACAAAATATTGTTGAACAACTTCAAAACTACAAGAATGTTAGTCTTATAAAAGCTGATATTACAAGTGAATTTGTTCAAGAGCTTAAAAATTCTAATGAGATTGTGCTATTTTTGACTGTTGGAAAAACAAATTCTAAATTATATAAGCAGATTAAGACAATGCTTGATGAGATGAATAAAAAAATAAATTTAGAAGTTTTGATTAAAAATTAATTCGTATATAAAATTTATAAAAATGAAAGCTCATTATTTATAATAATATGAGCTTTTATTTTTATTTTTAACAAACAGGAAAATCTATATATTTTGATAAAATTTTGGTTACTTGAATATAACAATTTACCAGTAACAGTCCTAAAACATATGCTCCAATAACATCTGTCGGGTTGTGTACACCAAGCCATATACGGCTAAGGCCTACAAATAAAATCCATATAACCGCTGCAATAATACCAAACGTTTTTAAAACAATATTTTTACAGTATTTATGCAAATACCAAATTACCATACCCCACAAACACATTGTAACTAAGCTATGGCTTGATACATAGCTGAAACTTTCAGGATGAATACTGCTTATCTGCAGTTCAACCGGCGGTCGCGGACGATGAATCAGCGGTTTTAAAATACAATTAAGTAAAAATGTTATGAGCGGAACCGAACAAAATAGTATTAAATCTTGCCATAAACGTTTTTTTATGAAAAAGATTCCAAATCCGGTTATAGGAACGGCTATCATTGCACTGTACAAAATGCAGTCAGGAAGCATTGGCAGCCAAATAGGTAGAGATGCTAAACGATTTTGGATAAAAATTATTAAACTTCTGTCCCATTGGGTCACAACAGGACAGAAGATTATCAAAGATGTTAATAACAAAAATAGTGCTGCACAAATTATTATTTTCCGCAACATGCACATTTCCCTTCACATTTTTGAGCTGCGGGAACTGTTGGTTTTTCTTTTGAACAGAAATGATCTCTGTCCACATAGTATTCACCTTCCAGCGGGAATATTGTCATCCAGAGATTTTCTCTCCAGTCTTTATCCAAAATTTCTTTTACATCTTTAGAATACTTGTCGATTTTTGATGTAATTTCAGGATTTGTAAGATAAGCCGCTGCATTTTCATGTGTTTCGTATGGTTTAAATTGTTCATAGTATTTACGCAAAATATCCGGTCTATCAACAATCATGCAAGGGCGCAGCATATTACCGTCTTCATACGGGATTCCATCTCTTATTGCTCGCATAAATGGTGATGCTAAAGCTTCTGTAAGAGTACAATCTTTAAGATTGTGTGTTGCAAGGTGAACAAATGTACAAGGTTCTACATCCCCTCTCGGGTTAACGTGAATATATTGTCTGCCGCCAGCAATACAGCCCATCATTTCTGGCCCGTCACCCCAGAAGTCAACTGTCATCATTGGCAGGGTGTTTCTTGCGTTATAAACAGCTTTTAAAATTTGTTGGCGCTGCTGTGCGTTTGGAACCATACTTACATCAGGGCTGTCTCCGACAGGTACGTAGTGGAAAAACCACGCCCACAAAACACCTTTGTCTGAGAGCATTTTCATAAATTCATCAGATGTAACCTCATCGCAATTCTGGCTCGTTGCAGTGATACTTGCACCAAAGAA
The DNA here is from genome assembly GCA_944323155.1 of Candidatus Gastranaerophilales bacterium. GTDB lineage: Bacteria > Cyanobacteriota > Vampirovibrionia > Gastranaerophilales > Gastranaerophilaceae > CALURL01. The sequence goes on along the minus strand of CALURL010000008.1, from coordinate 66,835 downwards.
AATTCCTGCTTTTTTAAGCATATCCATTTTCTCCATAACCATATCAAAGCAGCCTTCACCTCTGACAGCATCGGTGTTTTCTTTCAAGCCTCCAATTGAAAACATTGGTTGAACATTGCCGAGTTTTTTCAATTTTTCAACTGTTTTTTCTGTAATGAGTGAGCCATTTGTAAATGTTATGAATGTACAGTCATTAAATTCTTCAGCTAATTCTAAGAATTCTTTTCTTGCAAAAGGTTCTCCGCCGACAACCGGTATTATGTGAATACCCATAACATCGCGGGCTTCTGTGAAAATTTCACGCCATTTTTCTTTAGACAAATCTTCTTTAACGTCATATTCATGCGCCCAGCAGCCTTTGCAATTAAAGTTACAGCGTTTTGTAATACTCGCAAGCAAGACTGTCGGCGGGAAAAATCCGTTTTTCTCATTAAATTCCGTACGTTTTCTCAGATTATCTCCGTAATAACCGTTTACAAAGAAGTTTTTAATCCATTTGTTTCTGCAATTTGGATCAAGTTCTGTTAAAATCTTTTTCCACCACAAAAGATGCGGGTGTTCTGATTTAAACAGCCATTGCATTCTTCTTGCATGGTTAATACCGCCTTTTGAACCTGATATTTTTTCAAAGATTTTTGCAAGGTTTATCAATTTCTCCTTGCTGAAATTATGACCTAAGTAATTCAACAGCATATCAATTGCAAAGTCATTGAACTTTAATTTTAGTTTGTCAAATTTTCCCATAGAATTTGGCTGCCATACTGTTGATTGTTTTTCTACTCTCATTGTCTACTCCTTATTTTTCTTTATTATAAGTCAAACATAAGAATTATTCTTGAAAATCTTGAATATTGATAACTTATGTTAACTGTGTAATAATCTGTTTATGGAAAATGTTCTTATAATCAATAATCCTAATGCAGGTAGAAAAAAAGCCCTGCAATATAAAAAATCAGTTATAAAATATTTGTTTGAAAAGAATGTAAAGTTTAAAAGTATAAGCATAAATGAATTATCAAATACTGATTTTTCAAAATTCGATACCGTAATAGCAATTGGCGGCGATGGAACTGTTAACAGAGTTATACCTTATATTATAAATACAGACAAAATTTTAGGAATTATTCCTTGCGGCACTGCAAATCTTCTTGCGGCGAAGTTAAAAATTTCTGCTAATATTAATAAGGCATTAAAAGTTATAGAAAATGGAAAAATCGCAGACATTGATTCTTTAAAAATTAACAATAAGTTTTCAATTCTTCGTTTCGGTCTCGGTTATGATAGTGATATAATCTGTAAAACTCCACAGAAATTGAAAAATAAGTTCGGCTATTTTGCATATTTCCTTTCAGGAATTTTGTTTGCGTTAAGGCTGAAACAAAAACATTATACAATATCTTATGATGACAAAAAACTTTCAATTGTTGCAACTTGTATTATTGCGGCTAATGCCGGTAATATGTTTAGGAATTTATTTTCAATTTCAAAAAAATGTGAGCTTAATGACGGGCTTTTTGATATTTTTATTTTAAAAGTGAAAAATCCTTTGATGTTTTTTATTGAATTTTTGCAGATAATATTTGATAAAAAGAGTTCCGGCTCAAAGGCAATGTATTTTCAAACATCGAATTTCAGAATAAAAAACGACTTTACAACCGGACATATTGACGGAGAAAAAACTAAATTTAAGGATGACATTGAAATCAATATCATCCCAAAATCTGTTAAAGTATTTTCTAATTCTGATATTTGTTAAAATTATTTTACCACTTGTTGATAGCAAATGCCATAACAATGATTGACGCTATACCTTTAAGCGTGTCGCATATCGGTGTAATCCAGTCGTTTCCAGCAATTCTTCTTGGAACAACTATTGTATCTCCAGGTTCGATATTGCTGCCGTTTGATATTTTTTCTGCGCGGCCGTTTACTGATACTTTATATAGTCTGAATTTATTTGCGTTAGGAGTGTAGCCGCCGACTTCTTTAATATAGTATTTGGCATTAGCGCCTTTTTTATAAACGAATGATTGTTCATTATAAACTTCCCCAATAACGCTTACGTGGTTGGAGGTTCTTGGAATATAAATATCGTCGCCGTCTTGAACTTCAATATTATCAAGGTCTTTAATTTTACTTAAATCATTGCTTTTGATATTCAAAGCTATTTGACCGTTATATTTGTCTGCAAGTGTTTGATCATCTGCCTTTAACATATTCAGCATATCAAGCTTTGCCTGCTGATCGCCTTCTGTTGGTTTGTAAGCACTTGCCATTCTTCCTTCTACAAGTTTAATATCTCTGTCATTATTTTTATGTGCAAGTTCTACTTGTTTGCCTTGAAGGTTTGTTCTTTTAAAGATTATACCGCGCAAGTCAGCTTCTTGAGTCAAACCGCCTGCCATTTCTAGCATATCTGTAAGTCTTTTGCCTTCAACGAATGTATAAACACCCGGTTTTTTTACAAAACCTGAAACTTTAACAGTTTTCATAACTTCGTTTCCGCGAAGTGTTCTGAAGAAAATTTTGTCGTCAGGTAATATTGTTATGGATTTAATTCTGTCAGAATTAATCATAATGTCATATAGATAATAAACCTGAGTTGTTCCATCTGTGCTTGTAATTTCTACAGCAACGTTTTCTGCTGGTATAAGTTTATTTGAATTAGATGTTCCGGCAGCAAGCTGGACACCATTTTCTTCTACAGAACCTTTAAAAGATACTTCCGGTTCGCTGGTATTTTTAGTGTCAATGTCAGATTCAAGGAACTGGATGTCTGTCATAACATCGTTAAGAGTCATTCCTGTTGTCCAGGTGAGGTGTTTTGGAATATTTACACATCCATAAATATCTACAAATTGTGAATTTGTATTTTTATATACATTAATTATATCTCTTGGTTGTAAAATCGGATCGTTCATACCTGCAAAGAATTCTTTTAGGAAAACAGGGATTGTTTCTATAGAATTATCTTTTCCTGAAACCCTTCTGATAACAGCCTGATTTATGAATGTTTCTTCTAAAAGTTCATCTTCGCTTTTTAAGATATCAGATAATCTCATTCCTTCTTTGTATGCATAAGTTGTCGGATGTTTTACATTACCTTGAATGGTTACTATATTTTCAGCAGTGTTGTATAATTCTCTAAATTCTACAGAATCACCGCTTTTTAGTTTGGTATTTTTAGCATCTGACCAGGAAATATTATTAGCATTACGTTGTTTGGTGTTTTTGTCATATCCTGTCAGTGTTACTTCTGTAACCTGAGTTGCCGGAAGCAAACCGCCTGCATATGATATTACTTTTTGAAGTGTTTCGCCCTCTTTTACTTCATAAATTGCAGGGACTGTTACTCCGTTTCTAATAGCTGCAACATTGCCTATTCTATCTACAAAAATTTTGTCGTTAGGTTTGAGAATTATATTCTCATCGTTTGCGCTAAAAAGGGTTTTATATAAATCCACCTGTTTAGTTTTGCCATTAGATATGTAAGCAATGTTTCTTAATGTACCTGTTTTTTTCACGCCTCCGGCAGCGTTTAGGGCATCAAATATAGAGGAATTGTTTCCAACAAGAACTTTCCCGGGGCGATTAACCTGACCGTATACAAATACAGAAAATTCTTGTCCTGATGCTACTGTTAACCTTACTTTTAAGCTTTTATATTTTTGGGAAGCTAACCTGTTTATTGCTGTTTCAACATCGTTAATTGTTCTATTTTCAGCCGGCACAAGACCTATGCCTTGAATAAATAAATTCCCTTTGGAGTCTACTTCTGTTTTTGTCATCGGGTTCAGCAAATTCGCACCAGAAATCGCCATTACATCTACAGAATCACCGTATAAATATACGTTGAGTTTTTCACCGATATTAAGTCTATATGAATTATCAAATTTTCCTGTTGTTGGCTGCGTCTGTTGATTTAATTGTGAAGAGAACAAATCATATCCGGCTTGAAGAAGAACTTTACCAGAAACTTCAGCTTCTTTGCCGTTAAACATTTGTTCAATCGGGCTTAATGTTTGCATTGGCAAGCTTTTTAATACTGATGACTGGTAGTTATTGTCAAAAGCATCTACATTTGCCCGTGCATCTTCCTGCTGAATATACCGTAATTTCGCAGTCGCATTTTGTTGAGGAATTGGTGCAGTTTGAATTTGTGATGCGCCTGGCTGATATTGATACTGTTGCTGCAAAGAATATTGCTGCTGGTACTGATTCTGATACGGATACTGTTGTTGAACTTGTGTATATTGATTATTAATATTACTGTTATTATAGTTCGGCGCGTAAGTTGAAGCTGCTGCAAACACAGTTGATTCTGTACAGAATGTTAATAACAATAATAAGGTAATTATTTTTTTCATGATTTCCCTTTATATTTCCAAAGTAACCCAGATTTTTTATAATTATTTATTTTTAAGTAATAGCAATTTCCATTAATGATTTAATAGCCGGCCACTCAAGTTTCCACAAACCTGATGCGTCAAGCGCGTAGTTGCCAACACAGGCTAGTTTGCAGTCTTTGCATTTATTAACTGTTTCAATAAACAGAGGATCTTTTATAACATCTTTCAAAGATCTGTTTCTTACGCTGATAAAAGGTTTTCTGTCATAACAGCGAAGCATTTCTCCGTTTGAATAGATAACAGTTGCAATTCTTGGCCAGTGGCATTCATAGTATGTTTTCTTATTAATAATGTAATCCATGAAATAGTATGAATTTCTAATTGGATATCCTTGTTTTTTGAGTTCTTTAATTTTTATAAACATTTCTGCTAATTGTTCGTTTTCAAGTTCTGTTTCAACAACATTTTCTGCTTCGTCAGGTACTGAAGCAGCTTTATTAACAGTAAAGTATAATAATATATCAGCATCTTTGCAGTATTGTGCAACTTCTTTAATTTGTTCAAAGTTAGTTTGAGTTGAAACTGTACAGCAGACATAAATTCTCATTTTCGGAGAGTGAACTTTATGGTATTCAATACCGCTCATAACTTTATCACAAATTCCAGGCATATGACGAATATCATCATGAGCTTTTCCAATAGCATCAAGTGATACAAACATCAAATCTGTATATTTTGCAAATCCGGGATTAGTTTCCAAAAACCAGCCGTTTGTCGCGATTTTTGTATATAAACCTGCATCATGAGAGGCTTTGCATATTTCTGTAAAATCTTGTCTCATAAGAGGTTCGCCACCCCAGAGAATGCTATCCATATAACCTATTTGTCCGGCTTCTGTCAAAAGTCTTACGATTTCATCAGTCGGCATATCGTCTTGACCTTTTTTAGATTTCCAGAAACAAAAATCACAGTCGCAATTACATTTGCTTGTAACCATAAGTGAAAAACACAGAGGTTTTGGAGTCCGTGAAAGCCTGCTGGCAATGCATTCAAGTGCCCCCCCCCCGAGATGTTTATAATATTTTAAACGTTCAAATGTCATTTTGTTTCTGGATTCTGTTGCCATTATTCAATCCCCTCTTTACTTAAGACCTTCTTTTTCTTTCTCTAAAGCTATCATGAACACAATTATCTAGCAAGAAAATTTAGCCACATGGGTAAGATAAATGTCACAATCTTTACATATTTTATTATTTTTTTCTTAGCTTATTTCTTTTAACGAGGTCTATAAAAGCTTCTATACGTGTGATGTATCCGGCTTTGCCTGTTTGTTCATCTAAAACCAGTGACATAACAGGTATATCTTCTTCTTTACTCACTTTGGGAAGAATATTTTGGGCAACAATTTCCGGCATGCAGGAAAATGGAGAAATATGAATTATGCCGTCAACACCGTGTTTTGCTGCATACACTGTATCACCGATGGTTTCAATACATTCCCCGCCTATTGCCCGTTTCATATATTTTTCTGCATATCTTACGGAGCGCTCTCTATGGGATTCTTTTCTGTAAAAAATCGACGGCTTTAAAACATGTTCCAGCCAATCGCCGAACATTATCTGGCGCTGAACTTCTACGCCCATGTCGCCTAATTCTTTTTCAATATTTTGATTTGTATATGGATCGAGCAATACAAAAAATTCTCCAATTAAATAAACAATAGGAACATCTTTATTTTTGTCTATTGGAATTTGTTTAAAATCTTTGATAATTTGTTTTTTTAATTGTTTTGCTTTCCACACAGAATTTGTTTCATCGACTATTTGAAGCCATTTGTTGTAACATTTTTCGGCATCACCTTTATGAATTTCTCTGGGGCGTGTGTAGAATAATAGTCTTTCTGCAGTGTCTATAGCAAAAAATTTGTTAAACCCAAGGCTAAAACCTTTGTAATATCGCCACGGGTTTATGCAACGGGTTACATGCCAGAAAGCCTGAAGGGTTTGTTTCATCTTGCTTTTGTACATATCAAATATTACCATGTCAAACTCATAACCCATTTGTTTAAGAGTTTTTTGAGCCATTTTGGTATAATTTCCAAGTCTGCAAGAGCCTGGTGCCTGAAACATCATTAAAGTATTTGCACCTTTATCAAGAGCCATTATGTAATTTGCAAGATTTAATTTGTACGGTAAACAAATACCTTCAATACTGTTTCTAACACCTATTTCCAAAGCTTCATTGCTGTTTGGCGGCGGAATAACAACTTTTGCTCCTAAAGAAACAAGTAATGCTTTTAGCGGAATATCAATTCTTCCCATTCTTGGCCATGCAATTATACGGTTTTGGGCCGGAATTGTATTTCCCATTTTTTCTTTTTCAAGTTTTTCTTTCATTTTCATAAAAGTATCCTAACACGAATTTAAGTTATTATAAAAGGATTAGAAAATATCCATGGAGATTTATTTATATAAATTTCTACTCTGTATTTCCCTTGTTGAGCTAATTTATAATTCAAAAATTTGTTAATTGTTTTATGAATTACAGAACCATTATAAACAATACGCATTTCTGCATTGACTGAAAGTTTAATGATAAGAGATTTATCACAAACTTTGATTATTGGAATTTCATCTCTTATATGTCTGTTTATTATAATGTTATTACCTGATTTTATAGATTTTAAAATTAAAGCTTTTTGTGCGTTAAAATCTTTTGGCGGTAATTCATCTATCTGCAAAAGGTTTGTCACTGTTTTAAACATGCATTTGTATGGAAAAACTTTTAATGGGATTATGTATTTTGAGATTTTTAAAGCATGCGCATCTACACCGCCTATTGCTGGAATAATATCATTTGTTTTATTATTTAAATCATCCCACCATTTTAAAGTTTCACTATGCGGGCCTTTTATTAATTTATTTTTGCCAAAATAACTGTAGGCGATTTTTAAAATATTTGTTTCATCATAGTTATCAGCCCAGTCTGAAAACCAGTTCCATATCTCAATTCCATCAGGAATTATGGTTTTATCTGTCCATTTTATTGGTTTAGCTTTGTTTTTTCTGTTATCGGCTTCATCTGGATGTGCAGCAAAACCAAAACCGCCTTGTTTCTTTACTTCTTCAATATAAATTTCTGGATTATCACATGGTGTTATGACTTTATTTATGCCAAGTGCAAGATAGTGATTTGAATCTGGCGGTGAAATTTCTTCACCTTTAATTACGCAAACTCCATTGTAAAATCCTTCTTCAATTTCAAGATTATTATGGTCTGTTATTATAATCCATTTGAGTCCGTTTTTTTTAGCAGCTCTTGTTATTTGCTGAATATCACCTGAACCATCTGAAAATTTAGTATGTATATGAATTGCACCAGGATAATAATAGGGTTTTGTAAAATCGTTGGTATACATTATTGCATTGAACCTGTTAAAACTTTGCTTTTTCTAATAGAAGCTGCTTCTTCAAATGATTTGGTTTGTATTGTAGTTTGTTTATGTTTTTTATCAAGCAGTTTTCTTTTCTTTCTCATAAGCATATCTATAAAAGCTTCAATTCGAGTGATAAATCCTGCTTCTCCGGTGTGTTCATCGATGGTTAAGTGAATAAGCGGCATATTTCGTTCTTTGCAGTGGTAAGCAATTTCATCAACCATTAAAGAATCAGGCCCGCAGCCGAAGGCTGAAAGTGCTATAATTCCGTCTACTTTGTTATTTAATAAATAATGTGCAGCTGTACCGGTTAATTCAAGTTCGTTAGCCCAATATTGAATTTCTCCAAGATTTTCAATGGCTTTTAACGATTCTTCTCTGGTAACACTTAAAGATGTATAAACTTTTACATCCATCTTTTCTAATTTTTTGATTAAATTTAAAGAAATTCGTTCGTCGAAAAGGTTGTATCCATGCGCCATTATTGCTATTGAAAGCGGTTTCACCAGATCTACTGTCTTTTTCTCGAACTTCCCATTTATGGCATTTTCTAACGCTTCACAATAAGATACTCCTGATTTAGTCATTTCTATAAAATTGTTATAAACTCTCCAGCCGGAATTAATTGCAGATTTAATTTGATTTTTGTCAGTTATTCCAAAAGCTTTAGCGGTTTCTGTCCAAAAATCATAAAAGTTAATATTTTCAGTTTTGTCTAATGTTGGTTCAATCATTGTAAACGGACGATTTATTACATTTCTGATTATTTCCGGTAAGCCTCTGATTTTACTGCAGTTGTTAATTTTGTAATCTGTTGATTGAATTGAAGGAATAAATATTACATCACAGCCTTTGTCTAACAAATTAACAACATGTCCGACATAAACTTTTATTGGCAAACAAGTTTCTGAAACCACATATTTTGTTCCAAGATTAATAATTTTTGTAGTTGTTTTATCTGATAATATTATTTCTATTCCAAGTGCTTTAAAAAAGCCATAATAAAATGGGTAGTTATTATAATAAGAGATTGCCCGCGGGATTCCTACTTTTTTGTGTATAAGATTATTTGTCATAGTGTTAAATGTATAAAACCTTTTGCGTTTGCGATTGAAATTTTCATGCAAAGTATACAACAACATTATTAAATAAATCAAATATTATAATTTATTTTACAAAAAAATGCTAACTTTTTTATAAAGTTAGCATTTAGTTCAAGGGTCAAGGATTATGGTCAATAATGGAGTAATGAGTAATACTATTCAAATTTATGCCTGAGTTTTTGAAGAACCGCCAAATAACCAGGTTCCCAAAGCTACTGCACCGGCTGCAATTGCACCCCATTTGCCTGCTGTTTTCAATTTGAAGTTTTTCAAACCATTTTCGCATGCTTTTGTTATTTCATCGGTTGCGCCTGCATTGAATAATTTTTTGTCTTTGTTCCAGAGTTTGAATACATCGTCATAAATATTTTGGGCTTGTTTTACAGAGTTTTTCTGATTTGTGATTTGTGTTGAAATTGTTGATTTAATTTTAGATTTTATTTGGGAAGTTTTTAAGGTGCCCATATAATTCTGTACCTTAAGCTTGGTTGCGGCATCATCTGCGCCTTTTAGCCCAAATTCTTCAGCATTTTCAATTAAGAATTTTTCTAGTGTTGATTTTTTTGTATCGGTTAATGCTTTGAATTTATCTTCAAGATTTTTGTATTTAGCTAATTTCTGGTTTTGTAAGTTTACATCATGAATATCAACTTTGCCAGCAATTTCATCATTGATTTCTTTTAGTGCTTTTGCTGCATCGTCTTTGTTTCCTGCAAGGCCTTTTGACGTTAAATAGTCTGAAGCGTCTTTACTTAGTTTTGTTGTATCGCCGGATTTTGAAAATTCAAGTAAGTTTTCGATTGTTTCTTTTTTCAAGTTTCTGGATTTTAAAGCTTCTTCCATTGCTTTACTTTTCAAATTTTTAACATATTGTTTGTTGAATTCGTTTGCAAAACCTTTTGTTAATTCTGTTTCTCCAACAGGTTTGGTGCCAAGATAATATACTCCTGTACCTGTTGCTGCTCCTGTTAGACCGCCGTATAAAAGACCTTTGCCAAAATTAGAGCTGCTTTCTTGTTTTTCAAAAGTATCTGTCTGCGGCTGATTGCTGTAACTGCCGGTTGAATAATAACCGCTGATACCATTTTGTGCGGTATCTGCTAATTGTCTAAAATATTGTGATGCCATAAAATCATCACTTAGAGCATTTGCGTATGCTCCATAATTGTTGTAATAACCTAATCCTGGAATTGGCATAACCTACCCTTTCAATAATTTAAAATAACCTAACCTTGTATATATAAAAAATTTTATGAAAAGGAAATTGCCTTTATAAAAATGTTTTATTAAGTTTTGTTACGATTGTAATGATGTAAACAAGTTTTCAAATTCCGGAAAAGATATGCTTACCCATTCAAATCCATTAATTGAAATAGGTTTCTCACAAATTAATCCTGCTACATAAAGACTCATTGCAAGCCTGTGGTCGTGATATGTTTCAACTTCAACTCCGCCTTTAAGATTTGTTTTCCCGCTGATTATGAATCCGTCAGGAGTTTCTTGAATATCAGCACGGATTTTTTTCAACTCTGTGACAACTGCTTTAATCCTGTCTGATTCTTTGTTTCTTAAATCCTGCGCGTCTTTTACAACAGTTTCTCCTTCTGCTTGAGTTGCCATAACCGCAATTACAGGTAATTCATCAATTAATTTCGGAATTAATTCCCCTTCAATCGTGCAGCCTTTTAAGCCGCTTGTAAACACTTCTAAATCACCGACTTCTTCACCGGAAATTGTTTTTTTATCAAGAATTTTTATATCTGCTCCCATCATTTTAGCAGCTTCGAGAATACCTGTACGTGTAGGGTTAAGACCTACGTTTTTTAATATTATTTTTGAGTTTGGAACTATTAAGCCTGCAGCAATGAAAAATGCTGCAGAAGAAATATCTCCGCATATTTCAATAGGTTTAGCCTCCAATTCGGATTTTTGGATTGAAACAGAATTCCCGTTGATATTAATATTTGCCCCCATATATTTAAGCATTCTTTCTGTGTGGTCACGAGAAGTGTATGGTTCTGTAAATGTTGTTATCCCCTCAGCATTTAATCCTGCAAGTAAAATGCATGATTTAACTTGTGCTGAAGCGAGTTTGGAGTTGTAAATAATTCCATTTAATCTATTTCCAAAAATGTTTAACGGTGCTTTAAACTCATTTGATTTTATATTCGCTCCCATAAGTGAAAGTGGTTCAATAATCCTTTTCATCGGGCGTTTTGAAAGGCTTAAATCGCCGACAAGTGTTGAATCAAAATTTTGTCCGGCAAGAATTCCTGCCATAAGTCTCATAGTAGTCCCGGAATTCCCACAGTCAAGTGCAGTTTGCGGCTGGATTAAAATGCCTTTAGAATTGATTTTTATAGTTGTTTCATCCAAAAATTCTGTATCCAAGCCTAAATTTTTACAAACGTTTAAGGATGAATGCGGATCTTTTCCTTTAGAAAAATTTTTAATAATACAATTTCCTTTTGCGATTGAAGCGAACATTACAGCTCTATGTGAAATTGATTTGTCTGAAGGTATAGTAATATTTCCGCTTAGCCCGTTAGAGTTTTTATTAACAATCTTTTGCATGGTTTTAATTCTATCATATAATAATTTTGAAAAAAATAAATTTTTATGTTATTTTAAAAAATATCAAAAATTGAACATGAAGAACTAAAACCCAACAAAATAAATAGAGAGGTGTCCGAGCGGTTTAAGGTGCAATCTTGGAAAGGTTGTGTGGGAGCAATTCCACCGAGGGTTCGAATCCCTTCCTCTCTGTTTTTCAGGCTGCATTTAAAGAATTAGTGCAGATAGAATAATAAAAATCGGCAAAACTGTATTTTAATTTTTAGTTCGTTGTATATACAATAAACAGTCAGTTGGGCATACCTGCCCAACAACACTAGATAGCCGTCGGAAGTTGTATGATGTAGTGCTCTTAAACTTTTCTGAATCGGAGTTTATTAGGACATAAAATGTTCTCATGTTAAGAATATTTTAAATTTGTTAACATGTTAGACAATTTTTTTTATGTTTGTGATTTATTAAAGTAAAGCAAAAATTAAAATCATTGAAAAAGGATTTATAAATTGCAAAATACTGTAACAAAAAGTTTTACATCAGCAAAACAACATCTTGCTCAACGCGCGTCAAAAAATAATATTATTTTGTTGAAACATGTTGAAAAAAGATTAAAATCTATTTTCGAAGAAGAAATGAGTTCTTCTGATTCTATTTTAATTAAGGTCTCTGATAGTATAATTCATAAACTGGCACTTTTTTTGTCCGGTTATACTGATAGGGCTTGTTCTATTGGTATTGCAGGCGAAACTGCAAGCGGAAAATCTACTATTACTTATGATATAATTGATACAATTCAAGCCTTTGCACAGGAATATTGTGTTAATAATATTATTACAAGAATTAATACAGACGACTATTATTATGACCGTTCTGAGATGGTTAGAAAAGCCGGAAGTTTCGCAGAATTTGCAAAACATTATGATTTAGATGTTCCAGAAGCATTAGAATTAGAATTGATGAAGAAACATATTAAACAGCTTTTGAACGGAGAAACTGTGTATCTCCCGAAATACGATATGTCAGGAACTGCTATCAGAAAAGATAATGTTACAAAAACTCTGCCTGCAAAAATTGTTATTTCAGAAGGTTTGTTTACTTTAACAGAAAAAGTTGTAGATGCTTTTGATTTCAAAATTTATATTGATGTTTCAGTAGAAGCGCAAAAAGAAAGATTCTACAGACGCGCAGAAGAAAGAAGTCTAGGATCTTCTGCTGATGAAGTTTACAAAAACGCATCTGATAAAGCAAAAATTCATATTCACCCAACTGCTAAAATGGCTGATATAATTGTTTCTGGTGAAGCTGATAGAGCTGCTTATAAACATTTTATAAATAAAATTTTGAGTGTTGTTAAAGAATTACATTTTAACAATATTTTATTGTATTCATAAAAAAGCGGTGTAATTCAATATTACACCGCTTATAGTTATAATAATTATTCTATCTGATAAAGTTTGTATATATTTTTTCGACAGGTTCTGGATGGTTAATTCCTGCTTTTTTACCTGCTTCAATACATTTTAAAATCCAGGTCATATTTTTACCCAACAGGCGCATTATCTGAAGTCCTTCTAAATCTTGTTTAACTTGTTCAGGAGTATTTCCATGAACCATTGCCCAATAATTTGAAGAAACAACAGGCATGTTGTTAATTGTGAAATGTTTTGTTATAGCATCTATAGATGCTGTTGTTCCTGCTCTTCTTGCAGAAACTATTGCTGCACCTGGTTTATATCTAAACGCTGAACCTCCAGCATAGAATAATCTGTCTAATAGTGTCAAAAGCCTTCCTGCAGGGTGTGCGTAATAGACCGGTGAGCCAAAAATAAAACCGTCAGAAGTTTTTGCTTTTTCGATAATTTCGTTTACCATATCGTCTTTAAAAATACAAGTACCGCCATTTTTTCTGCATGCACCGCAGCCAATGCAGTCACGAATTGCATTTTTGCCTATTTGAATGATTTCTGTATCGATTCCTTCTTCTTGCAATGATTTCGCAATTTCTGATAAAGCAGTAAATGTACATCCTTCTTGATTAGGACTTCCATTTATCATTAATACTTTCATATATCCTCCTTTTTTATACTTCTATTATATAATAATAAATATGATAAAGATAGATAAATATAAATTTGGTCTGACAAATACTGGAGAAGTTGTTAATATTTACAAACTTAAAGGAAATGATATCGTTGTTAAGCTTTCAGAATATGGTGCAAATATTATTTCAATTAAAGTGCCTGATAAAGATGGTTTGATGAAAGATGTTGTACTTGGTTATGACAGCCTTGCTGCTTATGAAAATCAGGACAAATATATTGGGGCAACTGTCGGGCGTTGTTGTAATAGAATTAAGTATGGCGAATTTGAACTTGAAGGCGAAAAATTTTCTTTGTTTTGTAATGATGGCAGAAATCATCTTCATGGAGGGAGAATAGGTTTTGATAAAAAGGTTTGGAAGTCAGAAGTAATTACAAATGGTATAAAATTTTTCTATCATAGTCCTGACTGTGAAGAAGGTTATCCGGGGAATTTAGATGTAGAAGTTATTTATACTTTAAAAGATAAAACTTTAAATATTAATTACATTGCAACGTGTGATAAAGATACAATTTGTTCTTTAACAAATCATTCATATTTTAATCTATCAGGTTTTGACAGTGGTAATGTATTACAGCAGAAAGTTCAAATTTTGGCCGACAGTTTTACTGAAAACGATGAATATTCAATTCTGACAGGTCAAATTATTTCTGTAGAAAACACTCCTATGGATTTCAGACAGCTAAAATCTATCGGGAATGATATAAACAGTGAATACTATCAAATAAAATTCGCAAACGGATTTGATAACAACTGGTGCATAAAAGATTATGATGATAAACTACGAAAGGCAGCTTATGCAATATCCGAACAAAGCGGGATTTGTCTGGAAGTTTTGACAGATATGCCTGGAGTTCAGTTTTATAGCGGGAATTTTTTAGACGGCGCGCAGAGTGGTAAAAATAATTCACAGATAAAAAATCATTATGGATTTTGTCTTGAATGCCAAAATTTCCCGGATGCTGTTCATCATAAAAATTTCCCCCAGCCTGTTTTAAGATTGGGAGAAATTTATAATAAAACAATTCAATATCGGTTTATTTAGACACCTATATCTCTTAATCGTTTCCCATCCATAAGGTTTTTCTCAATATTTTCAAGAGAAATACCTTTTGTTTCAGGAACAAGCATTACTGTTAGAGCAATAAACAGTAAGTTCAAGCCTGTATAAAGCCAGAATGTAACGGCAATACCAAATGTATTAATTAAAGTAAGGAATGTGGCTCCGATAATCATGTTTACAATCCAGTTTGTAGTAGTAGAGCTAGCTACGCCAAAATCGCGACTCTTAAGCGGCTGAATTTCAGAACACAAAATCCATACAACCGGTCCAGCACTCATTGCAAAACTTGTAATTGTAAATAAAGTCATAAGAATAGCCGCAAATGATATCCAGGCAGCGCTAAAGCCGGCGTTAATCATATACAGACAAACACCTAGTAAGAATGTACCTGTGGCAATTCCTGCAAAACCAATTTTTAAAATAGGTTTTCTTCCCTGCTTATCAACTGTTTTCATGGCGATTAATGTCGCAAGAGTATTTGTTAAGCCGCAAATGACTGTTGCAAGCATTTGCTGTTCTGTATTTGCAAAACCTGCATGTTTAAATATTTGCGGTGCATAATACAATATAACATTCATACCTGTAAACTGCTGCATTGCCTGTAAGAGCATTCCCAAATAAACTGCCCTGCGGACGTTTTTGTTTGATTTGAAAAGTCCCCATCCTTCCTGTTTAACTTTTAAAGATTCATTTATTTCAATTAATTCATTTTCAGCTTTTTCATCGCTGCTGCTCAGTGACAATAAAACTTCTTTAGCCTTAGAAAATTTTCCTTTTGAAGCAAGCCATCTTGGGCTGTCCGGAAGTCCAAAAACAGAAATCATTAACAATAATGCTGGAATACTAATAATCCCGAGCATCATTCTCCAATGACCGCCATAACTAAATATCGTATCAGAAATGAATGCGACTAAAATACCTATAGTTACCATCATTTGATACATCGAAATAAGTTTGCCTCTGTCTTCTTTTTCTGCCATTTCAGAAAGATAAAGAGGCGCAACATAAGATGCAATTCCAACTGCAAAACCAAGAAGTACTCTTGAAACTAAAAGACAAACTACATTAGGTGCGAGTGAAGAACCTAGTGAACCTATAACAAATAATGCAGCACCAGCCATTAAACTTTTCTTTCTTCCAAGTTTGAATGATATCCAGCCGGTGGAAATTGCACCTAAAGCTGCACCAAGCATCATAGTACTTACAACCCATTCCTGTAACCTGCTTGATAGTTCAAAATGTGTTGTGATAAATGGTAATGCTCCAGAAATTACCCCGATATCCAAACCAAATAATAAACCTGCCATGCCGGCAGCAAAAGAAATAAAGATTTTCATCATTCTGGCTTTTTTCAGCCTGGTCTCACTATTAAGACCTTTGTTGTGCAGACAATCTTCCATATAATTCTCCTCTAAAACGTATAATATATTATTCCCAACGTTTTATATTATTATCATATTTTTTAAGAAAATTTATACTTCAAAAATATTAAACTACTTTAATTAAATGTTTTGTTTTTATTTTGTTCGGGCATAAAATATTGTAGAGGATATTTATGGCAGAAAAAGAACAGCTTAAACGAGAACTTGAGTGCGGTTACTATAAAGAAAAACTTGCATATATTTATTGCACAGATGTAAATAACACAGATTATTACGCGCAAAGGTATATTCAGGCAATTGATAACTTTGAAAAAATATTTGATAATGTCGATGAGATAAATCTTTTTAGCGCTCCAGGCAGGACAGAACTTGGAGGAAATCACACTGACCACCAGCACGGTTGTGTTCTGGCAGCAAGTGTTAATCTTGATGTTATTGCCGCTGTAAGTTTAAATAATACTGATGTAATCAGGGTTCAATCAGAAGGTTATTCGATGGATGTTATTCATCTGGACGATTTACAGCCGGACGAAAAAGAATTTAATCAGGCAAAAGCCTTGATAAAAGGAGTTGTCGCAAAATTTAAATCCATGGGATATGATATTAAAGGTTTTGATGCTTATACAACATCAAATGTTTTAAAAGGTTCAGGCCTGTCATCTTCTGCGGCTTTTGAAGTTTTAATCGGAAATATTTTAAATGGACTTTTTGCAAATAATGAAATCAGTGACGTCGAGATTGCAAAAATCGGTCAATATGCAGAAAATGTGTATTTTGGAAAACCATGCGGATTAATGGATCAAATGGCATCTTCTGTTGGTTCTGTTGTGGCTATAGATTTTAAAAATACCGAAAATCCTATTATAAAGAAAGTGGATTTTGATTTTGCTAAAACCGGTTATGCACTATGTATAATTGATTCAGGCGCAGACCATGCTGATTTAACAGATGAATACGCTGCTATTCCAGCCGAAATGAAACTTGTCGCAAACTATTTTGGAAAAGATTATTTACGTGAAGTTAATAAAGACGAGTTTTTTAAAGCTATAAAAGAAGTCCGTAAATTTGCAGGTGATAGAGCTGTTTTAAGAACAGTTCATTTCTTTAATGATAACGAACGTGCCCAAAAGGAGGCGGAAGTTTTACAAAACGGTGATTTTGAATCATTTCTTCAATTGGTAAGAATTTCAGGACAATCGTCATATATGTATTTACAGAATGTCTGCGTATGTGGTTCAATAAAAGAGCAAGCAGTTGGTCTTACTCTTGCGTTGTGTAATGAACTTTTGAAGGATAAAGGTGCATACAGAGTTCATGGCGGCGGTTTTGCAGGAACTGTTCAGGCTTTTGTCCCTGTTGAACAATTAGATGTCTTTAAAGAAAAAATTGAAAATGCTTTGGGCAAAGGAAGCTGCCATGTATTATCAATACGTCCTGTAGGTGGAATTCAATTTGTATAAATAGGAGAGTAAAAATATGACAATTTTAGTTTTAGGCGGAGCAGGTTATATCGGATCACATACTGTGTATGAACTTATAGAAGCAGGTGAAGACGTAGTTATTGCAGATAATCTTGAAACAGGGCATGTTGAAGCTTGTCATCCTAAAGCACGCTTTTATAAAGGTGATATCAGAGATAAAAATTTTGTGGATAACTTATTTGATAATGAAAAAATAGATTCTGTAATACATTTTGCCGCAAATTCTCTGGTTGGAGAAAGCGTTTCTAATCCGTTGAAATATTATGACAATAACCTTTATGGCACAATGGTTTTACTAAAATCAATGGTTGAACATAATGTAAAGAAAATCGTTTTTTCATCAACAGCAGCAACTTACGGAGAACCTGAGAATATTCCAATTTTAGAAAATGACAAAACAGAACCTACAAATCCGTATGGTGAAACTAAATTATCAATGGAAAAAATGTTCAAATGGGTTTCGAATGCGCACGGGGTAAGATATGTTTCACTACGTTATTTTAATGCCTGCGGAGCACATAAATCAGGGCTTATTGGAGAAGATCACAATCCGGAAACTCATCTAATCCCATTAATCTTACAAGTTCCAAACGGGCAGCGGGAAAAAGTCGCTATATTTGGAGATGATTATGATACAAAAGACGGAACCTGTATAAGGGATTATATTCACGTAACCGATTTGGCTCAGGCTCATATTCTAGCAGTAAAATATTTGAATGAAGGCAAAGAAAGCAATATATTTAATCTTGGTAATGGTGTCGGCTTTAGCGTAAAAGAAGTTATAGAAATTGCAAGAAAAGTTACAGGCCATCCTATTCCAGCTATTATTTCCCCGCGTCGGGCAGGAGACCCAGCAAAACTTGTTGCTTCAAGTGAAAAAGCCAGAAAAATTCTAGGTTGGAATCCTGAACACGCAGAACTTGAAGAAATTATAGCATCCGCCTGGAACTGGCACAAAAATCATCCGAAAGGTTTTCAAAAATAAATGATTAATAAAACAATAAAAAAACTTATTACATATGCTCTTGAAAAAGAATTAATTACAACTGAGGACAAATTCTATTATATAAATCGGCTGTTAGAAGTTCTAAACCTAGATTCATATGAAGAACCGGCAGAATCTTATATAAATGTTGATCTGGAACAAGCTTTAGGTGAAATACTTGACTATGCAGTAAACAATAATCTTATTGATGATAGCATTGTTTATCGAGATTTGTTTGATACAAAGGTTATGGGCTGCCTTGTTCCTCCGCCTCATGATGTTATAACATGGTTTTATGAATTGTATAAACTGTCTCCAAAATCTGCAACTGACTGGTTTTATGATTTTAGCCAGAATACTGATTATATCAGAAGATATCGCATAAAAAAAGATTTGCGATGGACTGTTGATACAGAATATGGAAAACTGGATTTGTCGATAAATCTTTCAAAACCAGAAAAGGATCCTAAGGCAATTGCGGCTGCAAAGAATGCTAAACAGAGTTCTTATCCAAAATGTATGCTTTGTCCTGAAAATGAAGGTTACGCAGGACGAGTTAATCATCCTGCAAGACAAAATCATAGAATTATTCCGCTTGAAATTGATGGAGAACATTGGTATTTACAGTATTCACCCTATGTTTATTACAATGAACATTGTATTTTACTTAATAGTAAACATATTCCAATGGTTATTAATGCTGATACATTTAGAAAGCTATTTGATTTTGTAAGTAAATTCCCTCATTATTTTGTGGGATCAAATGCCGATTTACCTATTGTTGGCGGGTCTATTCTTGCTCACGATCATTTTCAGGGCGGACATTATGAGTTTGCTATGGCACGTGCTGAAATTGAAAAATATTATAAAATCCCTGGTTTTGAAGATGTAGAAACCGGTATTGTAAAATGGCCTATGTCTGTAATTCGTATTCGTCATAAAAAATCAGAAAGATTAGTTCAATTGGCAGAGCATATTCTAAAAAAATGGAGAGGTTATAGTGACGAAACTGTTTTTATTTATTCAGAAACTGACGGTGAACCGCATAACACAATAACTCCTATCGCCCGTAAAAAGGGAGATATGTATGAACTTGACCTTGTTTTGAGGAATAATATAACAACAGAAGAACATCCGCTTGGAGTCTTTCATCCTCACGAAAAACTTCATCATATAAAAAAAGAAAATATTGGTCTTATAGAAGTTATGGGACTTGCTGTTTTGCCATCACGTCTTGATAAAGAATTGAAATCTTTAGCAGCTGCAATTCTTGCAGGAAGTGATATTCGTCAAGACGAACTAATTAGCAAACATGCTGATTGGGTTGATGAATTTTTACCTGAGTATAAAAATATTAATGAATCTAATATCATGGAAATTCTGGAAAACGAAGTCGGTCTGGTATTTGTGAAAATATTAGAAGATGCAGGTGTGTTTAAACGTGATAATAAAGGCCAAGAGGCTTTTGATAGATTTATCCGGTGTTTGTAGTATAAAAAAATATAGAGAAGAAGGTGTCAATATGAAAAAATTAATTTTACTAGCAGCAGGTTTACTTGTATTTAATTCTGCCGAAGCTTATGATTATATCCCGCAAATGCTGAATGATGCTATTAAGGAAAATCAAACAGTTGAATATTGTCCGGAGCAATCTGTGTGGACTCATAATTCTGACAATAACTGCATAACATTTACCAAGCATATAACTCATGGCACAGGCAGTTTTTCTGAATACGAATTCCAGAATAAACTTTATGGTACTGGTACTACTTATGAATTTTTATATAACTATCAATTGATAGGATATAATGCTCACAGTCTCAAATTCTATAAAATTGACTTTAATGAAGGAAGATTTGTACATACAGTATTGACTGATGAACAATTGAAAGAGCTTTTCCCAAATTTGGAAATTATTAAAGTTTCACAATTTCAAGATAATGAAATTACTGTGAAGAAACCATGGTTTAAAGACAAAACGTTTTTGCTTGTTAATGATACAACTATGGATTTTTACAAATATCAGTTTGAAAATTACTCAAAGCAAAATGAATTAATTCGCGGACTTTTTGAAGCAAATAAGCCAAGAACATTTATATTTTCTCATTTTGGAAGCAGGGACAAATTATTCCCAATTTTGACAATCCATGTAAAAAATTCGTTTAAAAAAGATTAATTTTTAACTAAATAATCTGCCATAATTTCGCATGCATCTGCAATTATTTGTTCACAAGGACGGTTTTTGTAATATTCATCTGTTCTTTTCTCAGGGATAGGGCTGTCTGTTTGACATTTTAACCCTAAAAGCTCCCTGCAAATAATTGTATTATGCTTTTCTTTAAATTTTTCTGCAAGTTCCTGAATCCTTTTGTAATGTTCTGCTTTGATTATATCATTGTTAGGAGTTGTATAACCGTACTTTAAACCGGCAGCCATAAACATTGCACTAACTGCGCCGCAAACTTCTCTCAATCTTCCCATACCGCCGCCAAAAGAAGATGCAAGTTTTAATGCTGTTTCAAAATCAATTCCTAAATCATCTGCAAATGTGCAAAAAACTGCTTGCGCGCAGTTATAACCTTCCTTAAAGAGTTTTCTCCCGTTTTCACTGTAATTCTTTTTCATATAAATTATTTTAACTCAAAATATAGAAATTAAAATAGATTTGGAATTAAGAAGGCTTGTGGCACAAAAAAAAGGAGCCTGATTGGCTCCGTTGGAATTAAGAATAGCTGGAAGTATGAAAAAGATTTAATTATATTTAACCCCTATTATTTTATTAATGCAATTGCACAGTTGGGCAATTGCTGAAAATATTAATAGTTTATATATTCTGACTATGAATAATATAAAGAATTTTTATTTTAAGTACAGACTTGCAATTGGTATAATTACTTTCATAGCAATGATAATTTTTGTTCTTGCTATCTTTAATCATCATAAAAATACATATATCACAGCTGAATTTAAGGATTTACGTCCATTTAGGCATAAAATAGAAGTTTATTATAAAGGTTTTAAAATCGGGCATGCCTATAATGTTCGTCCTTCAAAAGACTATCAAACAACAATAATGACAATCGTTTTGCATCCTTTGGATTTGAAACTTCCTGTTAATACTGTGGCCAAACTTAAACGTGAAAAAAAGGGCAGGCATGAAGTTGATTTTATTGACTTAATCTATCCTGAGGCTCCTTCTATATATTATTTGAAATCAGGGGATAAAATTTCTGGTAAAGCAACTGTGGATTTAAATTCTTTCCTTGCAACACAGGATCCTGAATCCCTTGAAGCTATAAAAGCTGATTTGGCAAAGTCTGCTGAAAATTTGAATTTGACTTTATCAGCATTGGCTGATTTATTTGGAGTTTTAAAAAGCATAGTAGAAGAAAATCGTCAAAATCTTTTAGATACAACAGACAATATGAAAAATACTACACTGAATTTAGAACGTTTGAGTGAGAAAGTAGATTCTTCTATTGATAAAAATAAACTTACAAATACTTTTGATAATGTTGATACATCTTCATCTTCAATAAGAACAACTTTGGAAAATACGCAGCAATTAACCGGTGATTTAGAAAAAATTACATCGAATGTTGACCAAATGTTACCTAAGATAGATTGTATTCTTGATGAAGCATATTCAATTATGAAAAATACCGATGATATAACTTGTAATATTTCTAAAACAATGAATAAGCCATTTGGCGGCATGCGCATTTTATTTGGTAAATCAGGCGGCAATTGCAAAAGATGCTATAAAAAGAACTAAAAAACAAAAAATAACCAGTTAATTTAACTGGTTATTTATATGATTTTCTATTTTTCTCGTGATAAAAATAATTACGGTATTTAATATTTCGTTCTTTAAGGTATTCACAAATTTCTTTCTCTTTTTCTGCCCAGTAATTTGATGTTTTTAACCGGTATATTTCTTTGTATAAGTTAAAATAAAGAGGATGTTGTTCATTAATATATGCTAAAATCCTTGGTCTATAACTTCCTCTAAGGTTGAGGTTTTCTAACCAGTATTCTGAAACATAATCTTTTGTTAATTCAATAATTTCTTTGTAGTTTGTTAATTCCGGAAAAATTGGAGAGATGTAAGCGATTGTATTAATCCCTTCATTGCGTAATATTTTAATTGCATTAAGTCTGTCTTGAAAAGAAGGGGCAAATGGTTCAATATCTTTTCTGAAGTTTTCATCAGTCGTTGCAATGGAGAAAACAATACTAACATTTTTCAATTGTTTTAACAATTCTAAGTCTCTTAAAACCAAATTTGATTTAGTAACAATATGTAATGATATATTCGCGTTTTTTAATTGTTCAAGTATAGTTCTTGTTACATTATATCTTTCTTCATAAGGATTATAAGGATCTGTTACAGAACTCATTATAATTCTTCCGCCGTCAATTTTTATCAAGTTAATATCTCTTGTTGCAATTTTTGCATCTATAAAATCTCCCCAATCTTCTTGATGTTTGGAGAATCTTTGCATGAATTCTGCGCAGCAATATGTGCATTTGTATGTACAACCTGTGTATGGATTAATTACATAATCCCAATCCGGCAATCTTGACGGATTGACATAATCTCTTACTAATTTCGTGTTTTCAACTACCATGTGACCTTGTTCTTATCATTCTGAGTATATCCAAAAAATAATATCTTTCAATTATTTTAATAATAATATTGAAAAATGTTAAGATACTGCCTGGCTATAAATTTTTGTGTAAAATAAATATATTATGAAATTTAATAAATTTAGTATTTTATTATTAACATTAATTATGTTAGGCATGGTTAATATGGCTTTTGCGGCAACTGCAGAAGAAAATGCTAAAGCAAGAGCTGCTAGACGTGCTGCTATTCAAAATTCTTATCACAAAACTGTTGTTTGCGACAGAATTTCGAAAAATTTCAGAAAAGATATTTTCTTTTCTAAAAGTGTTTATCAGTTCTGTACGGATAATGAAAGTTCTTTATTTAACTTCAAAAAATCCATATATCCAGCTACAAACAATGATTATGAGAACTATAAAAATGTATACCCTTATAATTACGCGGAATTTGCATTTTTCTACAATATGAGGCAGCTTGCGATTTTGAGAGAAGTTGTTAATAATTATTGCAAATACAATTCATCTAAGGTGCGTAAAAAAGACCCGAATGCATGTTCTCAAGAACGTATAGAAAGTCTTTTTGCAGAATAATTAAAGTTTAATTAACAACAAAAGCAATTGTGATTGATATAATCACAATTGCTTTTGTTGTTGTATTTAAGATATTATTTTATTTCTTCAACAGGAGCAACTTCTTTAGTTTCTTCGGATTTTTGAATTTTTTCTGCCTGTTCTATAGTTTGCTGTGCAGGTTTATTGCATTCACATTTTTTGTGGCGTTTAAAGAAACCTTGTTTTGCTTTGCATCCGCAAGTACATTTGTCGCAACAATTGCAAGTTGGTACTTTGTGACACTTGCAATCAGAGCCGCAGTTACAATCTCCTTTTTGGCAGCAATCACAATCGCATTTTTGTTGTTCGCACTGACAATTTGGTTTGTTGCATCCGCAATCACATGCGTAAGCTGAATTCATTAAGCCGAATGTTAGTCCGATAAATGTGGCAAATGTTACAATAAATAGTTTTTTCATTTTTGTCCTTTCTTTTACTGTTTACACTACTCGCTTTGTTAACAATATTATTAAACAAAATTGTTTATAAAAATTGCTTTTATTTTAAAATTTTTAAACAAAACCTTGAGCCTTTATTGCTTCTGCAAGTTTATAGAATGCTGCAATATTAGCACCTGCCACGTAATTATTTCCAAGTTTATATTTCTCAGCATAGTTTTTGCATGAGTTGAATATATTAACCATAATTGTATCAAGTTTTTTGTCTACTTCTTTGAATGTCATATAGTATCTCATGCTATTTTGGCTCATTTCAATTGCAGATGTCGCAACACCGCCTGCATTTGCGGCTTTGCCTGGAGCAAAAAGAATATTATTTTGTAAAAAGTATTCAATTCCTTCTTTAACAGTTGGCATATTTGCCCCTTCACCTACTGCAATAACTCCATTTGCAACAAGTTTTTTTGCAGAATTCAATGTAAGTTCATTTTGAGTTGCACAAGGAAGCGCTATATCTGTTTTTATATTCCAGATTGGAGAATCATCATTTTGGCGTTCAAAATATTCCGCGTCTTTGTGGTAATCCTGATATTCTTTAATTCTACCGCGTTCAACTTCTTTAATTTGTTTAATTGTATCAAGATTAATACCGTTTTTGTCATAAATGCAGCCTTGTGAATCACTCATTGCAACGACTTTGGCGCCGTATTCATAAGCTTTTTCACAGGCATAAATTGCAACATTTCCAGACCCTGAAATAGTTACGGTTTTTCCTGCAAGTGTTTGATTGCCATTGGCTTTAAGCATTTCCCGCATAAAATATATAAGTCCATATCCTGTTGCTTCTTTTCTTGCAAGAGAGCCACCGTAGGACAGGCCTTTACCTGTAAGAACACCGCCTTCGTATATATCTTTAATTCTTTTATATTGGCCGAAAAGATAACCGATTTCTCTTTCTCCAACTCCTATATCTCCGGCGGGAACGTCAATATCTTGACCAATATGTCTTTGTAATTCTGTCATAAAACTCTGGCAAAATCTCATAATTTCATTATCTGATTTCCCTTTCGGGTCGAAATCACTGCCGCCTTTTGCGCCGCCTATAGGAAGTCCCGTAAGTGCATTTTTGAAAATTTGTTCAAATGCCAGAAATTTCATAATACTTTGGTTAACTGTTTTGTCAAAGCGCAGTCCTCCTTTATAAGGCCCTATTAAACTGCTGAATTGTACCCGAAAGCCGCGGTTTACAATAACATCTCCATTGTCATTTTGCCATGGAACTCTGAATGTTATAATTCGTTCAGGTTCAACAAGTCTTTCTAAAAGCGCAATTTTTTCAAATTCAGGGTGATTGTCAATTACTGGCTCAAGTGATGTTAAAACTTCTTCAACCGCTTGAAGGAACTCCAATTCATTGCTGTTTTTTGTATTTGTTTCTTCAAGCACTTTTTTTAAATATTCATTCATATAAACACCCCGTTTTTATAAAATATAAACTTGTGCTTAAATTTTAGCATATTTTTTGATTATGTACAATTGATTTTTTTTTTAAGTAGTTTATAATAAATTTATTATTAGAGTTTATAGGAGTGTGTTATGTTGGAAAAATTAGAAAAGTTTCAGTTAGTGTTTTTAGCATTGATATTAGCTTTAGGCTTGATATTTGCTGCAAAGACAGTAACTTCATCAATGTCTAAAGATACGATTTATGTTACCGGTTCTGCTTACAAAATAGTAAAATCAGATTCCGGCAGATTAGAGATAAACATTGCAATACGAGCTGCAAACAAAGCTCTTGCATATAAAACTTCACAGAAACAAATACCTGTGGTTATGAAATATCTTGAAGAAAAAGGTATTCAATCTAAAGATGTTGAGCAAACATCTTCTAACGGTTATTATACATACAAATATGATTCGCGTGGCAACAGTACAGGAGAAGCTGCTTACTACAATTTCTTTCAGCCGCTTGTTATAACTTCAACCGACGTGGAAAAAATAAAAGAAATAGCTTCTGATATTCAAAGCTTGATGGATAAAGGAATTGATATTAACGTAATGAACCCTCAGTATTTCTATTCAAATTTGTCCGATTTGAAAGTAGAATTGCTACAAGAAGCAACAACAGATGCAAAACAGCGTGCTTCTGCTATGTTAAAGGCAACTCATAACAAGCCTGGAAAAATTCAGTCAGTTCAGATGGGAGTTTTCCAAATAACTCCTGTTGATTCTACAAATG
This sequence comes from Candidatus Gastranaerophilales bacterium, assembly GCA_944323155.1. Lineage (GTDB taxonomy): Bacteria > Cyanobacteriota > Vampirovibrionia > Gastranaerophilales > Gastranaerophilaceae > CALURL01. The sequence goes on along the minus strand of CALURL010000008.1, from coordinate 40,487 downwards.
TCTCTGATATGGGAATAAATGATACTACAACTATTGATAAAAAAGTAACAGCAGTTGCAAATATTCATTTTCAGATTAAATAGATAATGAGGTTTATATGAAAAAATTTTTAATATTAACAGGAATAATTTTAGTATCTTTCCAAAGCGTATCAGCATTTGACGGAGGTTTTGTAAATCCTGGGGTTTTTGACGCCGGTGCAATAAATGCAAGAAATATGCAAATGCTTCGTGATCAAGAGTTCCGCCGTCAGGAATACAATGATGCAAAATCTATTCAGGAAGTTAAAGAACAACATCAAAGAGAACTTGAAGCAGATACAATTAAGGAAAGACCATTATTCCATAAAATAATAAATAACGGAAATTCTCAATTTGTTCAAGATGAAGGCAAGATAAAAATAGAGAATATCCAGTAGTTAGTTGCTTTCTCCTGCTCTATATCCGCACCAGGCATAAATTGCAGGAAGTAACTTTTCCGCATGCAAATATTTTGCGAATGGCATTTTTGCAAGTACAAAAATACCTAATGCATCATCAATATTTGCTAATGCGTCTTTAAACGTTAATTTTCTATCGGGTTCAAGATCTTTAGGATCATTAATTACGTTAGATAAAGTCGCCGCAATCTTCATTCCGCCAAATAGAACTCCGACAGTTGCAATAGCTTTTGTTGTCATATTGTTTAATGTTTTTACTTTTTCACAGCCTTTAATAGCTGGCATTACCAGCAATGGAGGAAGTGAAGCGTTTAAAAATTGGAATACACCTTCATTTAGTTTTTGTTTAGCGTGTTCTTTTTTGTCAACAGCAAGTCCTGCTCCAACACCGCCTGCAATACTGCCTAAGCTCACCAAAACCATTTCTTTTAAACCGAAATGAAGTTTAAACATATTTTTATTCTGGTGCTTTGCAAGGAAAAACATTGGGATTATTGTACCTAAAGCGGCTCCAAAACCAATTTTTAATTTAGAATTCACTGACAAATCTTCTTTTTGGTGATAACGGTAGGTTGTAATATCAAATTTCCGCTTAATTTTTTTCTTAGGCGGATAAAATTCAGTAAATTCATCACTGGTATAAATATTAAACTTTTGATTAACTGGTGCCAGCATAGTTTTATCCCATATGTTTTAATATCACTAAAAAATTTTTATTGCTGATTTCTTTAAAATTATTTACAATTCTCAAATATTTTTAATGCCCGAATAGGATTATCATAGTTGAACCTGCAAGAATTATTATTGAACCTGCAAGTTTTTTCTTGATATCTGTTTCTCTGAAGAGTTTATATCCAAGAAACAGATTTAAAATTATAGACAGTTGAAATAATGACAGTGCATATCCGACATTCATATGCTTAAATACATAAGCTGTGGTATATGTCATTATTCCGAAGCAAAAAGCTGTTGAAATATAGAATGCCAAACTCTTTTTTGATATTTTTTTGATTTCTTTACGGAATTTTATTTTAAAAAGTTTCAAGACAAAGTATGAAAAAATTGCTCCAGAAATGCAGCTTGCTATAAAAGAAGTTTTTATTGATGAAAGTATAATAACTTTTTTTATGAAAACAGCTTCAATTGCAGAAAGTATTAAGGCATATATTCTATATTGAATATCTTTTCTTGTGAAAACCTTTAACGAAAATTTTTCTTCAAGCGTGTCAAATATAAAATAACTTCCAAAAATTATAAGAGCAATTCCTGTTATCCCAAAAATATTAGGAACTTCATGTAACAAAATAATGCCTGCAAGTAGTCCTATCACAGACTTATAAGAGTTTATCGGCCCTAATACAGACAAATCTCCATGTTCTAATGCCATTACCATAAAACTATTTGCAAATGCTCCGCTTAGCCCATCTAAAATAGCATAAAGCCAAAATTCTAAAGACAAGTTTTTATAATCTATAAAAAACAGAAAAGGGATACAAAATAAACTTAGAATTAAATAGTTTACATAATTTATATAAACGGGATTGTCACCTTCACAGGCCAGTTTTTTTTGAAAAACATTACTAAAAGAATTTGAGAGAATTCTAAAAAATATTGCCCCCAAGTTTAACATTAATTGCATAACCGAATATTAAATTAAATAAGTCTATAAATCAATACAAAAAAATTGCCCTTCATTTCAAATTTATTTTAATTTGAAGAGCAATTTCATTTTTGTTGGATATAAACTATTTTTCTTCCTGCAGAACTTCTTTCATGGTTCTTAAGGCTGCTAAAGTATTTGGAAATCCTACATATGGCAAACATTGAATAATTGCTGCTGTAATTGTTTCTTTAGAATTTCCTATTTTTAAGCTGCCTTTTATATGGCTTTTTAGAACAGAAGTGTTACCTGTCGTAACAAGAAGGCTTATTACTAATAATTCTCTTGTTTTTAAATCCAGACCTTCACGTGTGTAAAAATCTCCAAAACAAACTTCTGTCAAGAACATTGAAACATCTTCGCCCATATTATCCGGCAAGCCTGAAATTGACTCTTTTATTTCATTTCCATAAATAGGATTTTGAATTGCAAAACCTCTTTCATATCTTTCTTGTTCTTTAACTGTGGCTGTTGATTTAAGAGGAGTTTTAATCCCTCTTTCTTTGAACACTTCGTTTAGTATGTTAAGAGCATTCAAGGTTTTTGGAAATCCTATGAAAGGAGCACATTGGTAAATTGCTTCTCTCAATTCTATTGGTGTAACTCCAACGTTCAAAGCTGCGTGTATGTGAGACTTTAACTGTGGCAGGGTTTGTTGTGTTGTTAAAGATACAACAGTAATCATTTCTCTTGTTTTCATATCAAGTTTGCCAACAGTAAAAACTTCTCCAAAGATATATTTTTGGAGAATATTCATCATTTCAGGATCATTGCCTTCATTGGTGAGAGCTTCTCCATTAAAAAGGGTTTTATAATTTTCCTTACAAATATCTGTTCTTGTCATGTTTTTGTCCTCATTTTGCACTGCTGCCGCAAAGATAATATTTTGCGAAAGCATTAATGCTAAAAATATCGTTACTATTTTTCTAATCATAAACCGCCTTACCTATATTCTTCATCAGTTACTGCATCAAGCCATGTAGTTTCATTGTTCGGAAGGTTTGGCTCAATTGAAATATGAGCGAATTCGCTATTTGGAGCAGCTCCATGCCAGTGTTCTGCATTTGGCGGAATTTTTACAACGTCTCCTTTTTTGAGAATTTGAATTTCTTTGCCTTTTTCCTGATATCTGCCTTCACCGGCTGTTACAAGTAAAATTTGTCCGCCGGAATGCTTGTGCCAATTAGTTCTTGCTCCTTTATCAAAAGTGACATTACCTATTGAAGAATTCCAGATATCATCTTTTGCGACAAGTCTATTTAAGTGTGTAGTGCCTGTAAAATATTTGCTATAAGGATTAATTTCTCCTAGCGCAAATGGTTGATTTAATTCTTCTGCCATAGCTAAACTTCCTCCGGTCATTAGTAGTAATGATATTATAAATAATAATTTTTTCATTATTTATTCTCCTTTAGATATTTTGTGAAAAATTCTTCCATTTTATCAAACGGTATTTTATCTAAATTGTCGTATAAATCAACGTGATTTGCCCCATCAACAATTAATAATTCTTTATTATCGCCTTTAAGTTTTTTAAACGCATCTTCTCCAAAATAGCGGCTGTGAGCTTTTTCTCCGTGAATAATTAGTACTGCGTTTTTAATTTCTCCACTATACTGTAATATCGGCATATTGATTAAAGACAATGATGATGTAGTGTTCCAGTTTCCGTTAGAATTTATTGAGCGTTTATGGAATCCGCGTGGAGTTTTGTAATATCCATAGTAATCTTTTACAAATTGAGGTTCTTCACCTGTTAGTTTTTCTGGAAGCCCTGGAGCCTTAGCGTAAGTCCCGTTTTTGAAATCTTCTGTTCTTTGTTTGTTAAGAGATTCTTTTAATTCATAGCGGGCTTTTTCGTCCATTGCATCAAAATACCCTTTAGCAGAAACTCTTGTCATATCATACATTGTAGATGCAACAGTAGCTTTAATTCTTGTATCCATTGCAGCAGCATTTATTCCAAAACCGCCAAAGCCGCATATTCCGATAATCCCAATTTTATCAGGATCAACGTCAGGCTGATTGCTTAAAAAATCTACTGCTGCACTAAAGTCTTCTGTATTAATATCCGGAGAAGCAACATTTCGCGGTTCTCCTCCGCTTTCGCCTGTATAGGAAGGATCAAATGCTAATGTTATAAAACCTCGTTCTGCCATGTTTTGTGCATATAATCCAGAGGCTTGTTCTTTCACGGCTCCAAAAGGACCGCTTACAGCTATTGCAGCCATTTTGTCTGAAGATTTATGTTTTGGTGTATATAAGTCTCCAACAAGTGTTATTCCATATCTGTTTTTAAAACTTACTTTTTTTACATCAATCTTATCGCTTTTTGCGAAAGTCTTGTCCCAGTCGTTACTTTTTGCCATACTCATTGTTGTGCCTCCAATAATTAGTATTAGTGTTACTATAAAAACCAAAAATTTTCTAAACATTTTTTACCTCATTTTTTATATATTTTTTGTGTCAAACACATTACTCCTAATATAAATTATTACTTTTTATTATATATATTTTTTTTATAAATAACAAATACTTATATTGTATGCTATATTATGCTTATTAAGCATAATATTTTTTATTATTGTAAATATGTAAGTCCCGACGGATGTTTGGTAGATGGCACCAGTTTCGCACGTGTAAGACAATTTATGAAAAATATGTGTGAAAAATCCATTAAAAACATAGATATAAAAGAGCTAAGAAATATAATTAAAAATTTAAATAATAAAGAAATTGCAGATTTTTCCGATAAACATATAGCTACAACTTACCTGTACATATATGAAAGCAGTTTGAAAGCCGCGTTTTATAAAAAACTCCTTGAACGATTTGTTAATTGCAAAACCCCTTCAGAGTTACTTAAAGCTGTAGAAGAATTAAGTGCAAAAAAGTACAATATACCTGAAGAAGCAGTAGGTAAAGTTGCAGATAACATACTTCTAGATAAGATTATAGAAAGTATAAATAGTCAGGGCCGTGTTAAAATCGCAATTGAAGAAAATTCAACACTACCAAAAAAGGTAGCAACAATTTTAAGCGCAAGCATTGAAGATACTAAAATAAGACTTTTAAATTTAATAGATATCGTGGCAGGAATAAAACCTAATACTACGCAAGTTGAAAAAAATAATCGAATAGAAAAATCTTATAAATACATAATGGAAGAGATAAAACGAACATATGACTTTTTAAATGGTAGCAATAATAAATTATTATGAGTAGTTATAAGAGATATTTTAATAATTGCAATAATCTTGTATTTATAACATTTGTAACATACAATCATAATACACAATATTCAATTATTAAAAGATAGCTTTAAATAAGCATTATCAAAATTTAATTTTGAAATAATTGCAATATCAATAAGGAGTTTGGCAAAGTCGACACTATAACTATATTATAAGAAACGAAGAAGATTTATACAAACATATAGATTATATTCACTACAATTCATTGAAACACAAAACATTATACTTGTTGGTTTTGACAAATTTTAAATCATTTATGCTCTCCTCAACACATATTCATAGATTGCAAAAATTACAGCCCCACCTTTATCTTTTATAGAAACATTTATTGCGTTTAGAAAAGTATAGGATTTGATTTGTTGAAAAATCATATATCTGTATAACCCATATTTTTATAGCATCACTTCTCAGAATTTAATTTCCAACTCTACTCAATAGATATTATGTTGAGTTATTTTTTTATTGAATTGGTATTATAAAGTAAAATTTTTATAGCTATAGTCAATCATATCTTGATCTATTCCTATATATCTAAGAGTTATTTGTGGAGAAGAATGGTTAAAGATTTTTTGAAGCATGGCAATGTCTTTGAATTTTTGATAATGATGATAACCGAAAGTTTTTCTGAGAGTGTGCGTACCAATATTGTATTCAAGTCCGGCTTTTCTGCAGGCTTCATGTACAATTCTATAACACTGCGTTCTTTCCATTCTGTTATGAAAAATGGATAAAAATAATGGCTCATCTGCCTTTCTGTCTTGAGTAAACTTCATAAACATAGGTTTGAGTTTTGAATTAATCGGGAATCTCTTGTATTTGCCTGTTTTCTTTTCCGTAATACAAATGTATTCCTTATCCCTGACATCTCCTACATTTAAATTTAAAATGTCTGAAATCCTAAGTCCACAATTTGTGCCTATTGTAAAAATTAGTAAATCTCTGAGGTTTTGTCTTTTTAATATGCTTTCAATTTTTTCCAAATCTCTTTTTTGCCTGATTGGTTCAACAATGTTCATAATTTTTCCCTTTCCGAATTCCATAACAAAACTATTTTTGAACAGCAGAGCAAGCTCAAAAATTTTAATTAATCAATTATTATTATGAAAAATGAACAACTTAAAAATTGGTCAATTCTAAAATTGCGAAATTGAAGTCTGATATATTGATAAACAGTCACCCAAAAGTCACCCAAAATGATAAAAGTTTAAAAAAATTAAAAAATAGAGATAAAGCTTAATTCCTTATCTCTATTGCTTTTTACTTGGTTGCGGGAGCTGGATTTGAACCAACGACCTTCGGGTTATGAGCCCGACGAGCTACCAGACTGCTCCATCCCGCGTTATTTTAATTTTTGGTGGTTTGAAAACTACAATTATCATTTACCACATCCAATTATTAAATGCTAAAAAACAAAAATCAAGTACCTTTTTTACAGTTCATGAAATTCTGGTTCCATGTTTTTATATGTGCAATAATATTTATAACCAAGTGATTTTAATTGTTTTCTTGCCTCATCTAGATGGCAGTTTACATCTATAGGGCGATGTGAGTCCGTGCCGAGTGTGATTATTTCGCCGCCAAGCGATTTATATAATTTTAGTATATTATGTGATGGCATACTATCTGTTAATTTATATCTATAACTTGAAGTGTTTAGTTCTATGCCTTTACCGCAAGAGATTACTCGTTTTAGTATTTGTTCTATCATTGGTTTTACTTCTTCAAATGCATAGTCGCCGTATCGGTCATAACGCCTTATTACATCAAGGTGGCCAAGTACTGAAAACTTATTATAATTATTTACAAGGTATAAAATTTCTTCGTAGTATTTTTTATTATATTCTTCTTGAGTTTTTCCTGTTTGAAAACTTTGGTTAAAAAGCCATTTGTCGCCAATTACGTGACAAGACATTATTATAAAATCAAAATTTAACATTGTGAAAATTTTATTAAAGCGGTCGATTGTTCCTCGTTGAATTCCAAATTCCATGCCAAGTTTTATGTTTATCTGATTTGAATATTTATTTTTACAATATTGGAATTCTTTTTCATAAGCTTTAAACGGAAAATTTATTTTTTCATAAGTCAGCAAGTCAAGATGATCTGTAATACATATTTCATCTAAACCACAGGATATTGCTGTTTTTACAACATCTTCCATTTTAAATGTAGAATCATCACTAAAACTTGTATGCATATGATAGTTTGCGTTCATAATTTTACCTTTTATCCTTTGAATGCTCCCCAGGCTTTTATTGTTCCACGTTGATATTTTATTAAATAATATTCACCATTTTTTATATATTCAATAGTCGCTTCCATATAAACTGAAGGTTCATCTGGCGGCATTCCTGCTTTTGCACGTTTTTTATTCGTTTTTTCTCGTTCTTTTGCTTCTTTTTTTAGTTGTTTTTTATATTTGGGATCATTTAAACGTTTTGCTTCGGTTTTATCTTCTTCAACTTTGAATACCGGAATTATGGCGCGTGGATTTTTTGACTGCATAAGTATAAAAAAATCTTTTTCATCAGACAGTGCAAGTTCATAGTGTCCTGGCGGAATCATATCTCCGTTTCCGTCAAACAGAGGTTCTGCAATGCTTAGTATAGGATAGTCTGAATCTTGCAGGGAGTATCTGTAGATTGCTTGAGAACCTAAGTTATAACCTGACGTTTCTTGCGGACATGGAATATATGGCTGTAGTGATTTATGGTTAAAAACATTTTCTACATATATTCCTTCTAACATTTTATACCATCCAGCAATTTTTTTATAATACTTTTCATTTGTAGAAAGTCTTTATCAAGAGCGTGTTCGTTGCCGACAAAGATTAAAGATATAAAGTTATCTGCAAGTCCTGTTTGATTTTCTTTCAATAGCTGCCTGTAACTTTCGCGCATTAATCTTTTTAGTCGATTTCTTTTCGTTGCGCGTTTGTGAGTTTTCTTGCTGACGACAAAACCGACACGGGTTATTGTGTCGGAATCTTTTTTCTTTAAACCTGCAAACAAAGTTACTCCACCCTTGTGGGAGGAGTTTTTAACTTTATAAGTAGCATTAAATGCTGATTTGTTTTTTAATCGATACTGCTTTTTTAACATTTTCGCCCTGCGTCAAATGCTTTTTACATTCTTACAATTCTGCAAGTCTGTATTAAGCCCCTATGCTTGGCTCAATTAAGCACGTTTTTTAGCGGTAATAGCTAATTTATGACGACCACGAGCACGGCGTCTGTTTAATACTTCTCTTCCGCCAGGGGTTGCCATTCTTGCTCTGAAACCGCTTACACGTTGTCTTTTAATTTTTGTTCCTTCTAGTGTACGTCTCATTTTTTAATTCCTTTATTTATATTATATTTGTCGTATAATTTTTATGTTAAATGAAAAAAAATTATTAGTCAACATTAAGAGAGGGACAGGTTAAATAATATGAACAAAAATGTAAAAGTTGGTTTTATTGGCTGTGGTAAAATGGCAAGTGCAATTATTAAAGGAGTACTTGCTTCAGGATTTTTGCCTAAAAATATGATAAAGGGAGCTGAAATTAATCCTGAGGTTGCAGAGTCTGCACAAAAACGCCTTGATATTGAAGTTATAACTGATAATAAGGCACTTGTTATGGATAGTGATGTTATTTTTATTGCAACAAAGCCAAATTATGTTGTTGATATTTTAGAGGAAATTAAATCAGAATTGACTCCTGAAAAATTACTTGTTTCAATAGCAGCAGGGGTATCTACTGAAAAGATTGAGAATGTTGTCGGCCAAAATAGAGTAATACGGGTTATGCCAAACACTCCGGCTCTTGTTTTGGAAGGTATGAGCGGAGTTTGTAAAGGGGCTTATGCTTTGGATGAGGATGCTGAATTTGTTATGAATCTTCTTTCTAATATTGGAAAGTGCATTGAAGTGTCAGAAGAGCAAATTGATATTGTAACTGCTATTTCAGGCTCAGGGCCTGCATTTTTCTATAAAGTTATTGAAGATATGGCGCGTGCTGGAGAAAAATTAGGATTGGAATACGAAAAATCATTGCTATTAGCCACACAGACAGCAGTTGGTTCTGCCAGAATGATTGAAAACCGCGGCGAAACTTCTGTTCAAACTCTGATAGATAATGTTGCAACAAAAGGCGGATGCACATTTGTTGGAATTTCTGTAATGAATGACGAACATTCGGACAAATTATTCCACGATGTCATCGAAAAAACCACTCAAAAAGCACATGAATTAGGAAAATAATAAGCTTTGACATAAATAGAATTTTAACAATTTAAAGGACTACCCATGGTAGTCCTTTGGAAATTCCTAATTGTTTTGCGGTAAAAGCGTTAACATGTGAAAATGTTTTCTGGAAGAGTGAAGATTGGGCTTTCAGTCCTTTAAGATTTTATAATTTTTGCATTTGCCAGAAATTCCATTAAGTTTAAAATTTTTGGCGATTTTTTTGTGAAAATTTTATTAGTAATAAGCCCTTGGGTCAGTCCCATAACACAGGCAGGGCAGGTTGTAATTATATAATCGGCCTCTGTTTTTAAAGCATTTGTTATTTTTTTCTTTGAAATCTCTTTTGAAATTTTTGGATTTTTTATTGCAAATTCGCCGGCAAATCCGCAGCAGTCATCATAGCCTTCCATTTCTATGTATTCAATATTTTCACATTTTTGAAATATTAGTTTTATAAAATCATCATTTTCAAGATGGCAGGGCTTGTGGAATGTAATTTTAACAGGCTTTTCAAATACAAATTTCATATCCTCTTTTGCTAAAAGTTCTCCTGCATTAATTATTGGGGGCAGATTTATATTTTTGAAATGTTTTTTATAATTTGATAATGTATACGCGCAGCTTGCGCAGTCTGTCAGAACATAATCATAGCCGCCGTTTAGTAATTCTATATTATGTTTTGCCGTTTGTTCATATCTTTCCATATTTCCGCTTGAAAGAAAAGGCAGGCCGCAGCAATCAAAATCCTTTTCAATAATTTCAATATCCAAATTTGAAAAAATCTTTTTTAATGCATTTTCAACTTTAGGGTAAACTTCATTTACACAGCCTTTAAAATAAATTACTTTAAGTTTCGGGTTAGAAGTTTGGGAAATTATTTTATAGCGATGTGTGAACGGAAATTTTCTAAAAAAGTGTATTACATTTCCGAATACAAATTTTGATTCTAAAAATTTCAATAACTTCCAGTGAAATGTATTTTTAGAGCATTCATATTTTGCGATATTAAATATTTCACAAACATCAATATTGCTGGGGCAGAAATCTTTGCATTTCCCGCATTTTAGGCACAAATCAAGATATTTTTCAATGTTTTTGTTTAGTTTTAAATCACCTTTTAAAACTCCGTCAAGCATAACAAATTTGCCTCGTGATACCGCGCAGTCGTTGCCTGTAATTTTATAAACAGGGCAAACTGATTGGCATAGGCCGCATTTGGAACATTTATTAATTTCTTTTTTAAAGTCGTTTAGCGTTTTCATATTTGTTTAAACAATTGCACCGTGCGAGGCATCTTGAACGTTTTTTGCATATTTGGCAAGATAGCCGGATTTTACGCGCGGGACAAATGGTTTTAAGTTATTTCGGCGTTCTTCAAGAATTTTATCATCAACTAAAAGGTTAATTTTTCTATTTGGAATATCTATTTTTATTCTGTCACCATTTTCAATTAAGGCAATGACTCCGCCGTTTGCAGCTTCTGGACAAATATGCCCTACACAAATCCCGCGTGTAGCACCGGAAAATCGTCCGTCAGTTATCAGGGCGCATTTTTTACCTAAACCTTTGCCGACAAGAAGTGAGGTTGGTGCAAGCATTTCCCGCATCCCTGGGCCGCCTTTCGGGCCTTCATAGCGGATTACTATAACATCACCTTCTTTTATTTTATCATTCTCTAAAGCAGACATTGCTTCTTCTTCACTATCAAAGGTTTTTGCAGTGCCTTCAAATTCGTAGCATTCAGGATCTACACCGGAAATTTTTATGACACACCCGTCTTTTGCAATATTTCCGTATAAAATTCCAAGTCCCGGCTGAGTATATGTAGATTGGTCATATTCAGGAATTACTGAAGTATCAGCCCACGCCTGTTTTGCAATTTCTTTCGTTGAAATTCCTGAAACTGTCGGGGTATCAAAAAGAAACTTGTACAGTGATTTTAAAACAGCAGGGATTCCGCCGGCATTGTGAAAATCTGTCATTGTAAGTGATGATGAAGGGTTTATTTTTACAATCTGGTGAATTTTTCTGCTTAATTCCTCAAAATCATTGAGCGTAATATCTATTCCTCCGGCATTTGCTATTGCAAGAATGTGAAGGAAAGTATTTGTAGAACCGCCGAGTGCAAGGTCGGCAGTGATTGCATTCCGTAAGCTTTCTCTTGTGATTATATCAGAAGGTTTTATGTCATTCTTTACTAAATCAATAATTGCCATACCGCTTTCAAAAGCAATTCTTCGTTTTCTTGAAGAAACGGCTGAAGATGATGAGCAGAAAGGTAAACTCATTCCCATAACTTCAGTGAGGCTTGCCATTGTATTTGCAGTATACATACCCTGGCATGCGCCTGCTGATGGGCATGATTCCTCTTCAAGATTGATTAAGTGCTCTTTGGTAATTTCACCGGCTCTGTATCTGCCAACAGCTTCAAAAGCTCCTGAAACCATTGTTAATTTGTTTTCGCCTCTGCAGGAACCATCTAACATTGGCCCTGCTGTTACGATTATTGCAGGGATATTTAATCTTAAAGCCCCGATAAGCATTCCGGGAGTAATTTTGTCACAGTTGGAAAGCATTACAATACCGTCAAGCTGGTGCGCTTGGGCGACACTTTCAACGCAATCTGCGATTAAATCTCTTGAAGGAAGAGAATACCGCATTCCGCTATGTCCCATTGCAATCCCGTCGCAGATGGCAGGAACTCCAAAAACAAAAGCCTGTCCGCCTGCTGAATGAATTCCTTTTTCAATCTGGCGTTCTAAATCCCGCATTCCAATATGCCCGGGGACTAAGTCAGAAAATGAACTTGCTATACCGATAAATGGTTTATTTATATTTTTTTTGCTAACGCCGGTTGCCATTAAAAGCCCGCGGTGAGCTGTTCTTGCTATTCCCTGTTTTATATTATCACTTTTCATAAATCTATTATATATCAAGATTAAAAATTCGGAACAGTTTTCTTTTTCTTGTAAGTTTTTGCAAATAATGTTAATATAGTTAGAAATTAATATTCCATTTTTATTCAATAAAAGGAGAAATAATGGCAACAAAAGAGTTTTTTACGAATAATGATGAGTTAAAAAAATATTATTCAGCCGCGCGTACAACAATTACTGCACCGTTTTTCGGGAATAATGTGAGGGAAATAAGTTCTGTTGCCGAGGCTTATAAGCTTGCAAAAAACAGCCCAGGAACGGTTGAACTCACAGGAATGCCTGTTTTTAATCCTGAAAAAATAGGTCTTCCTAGAAAGGCTAATCAGTTGTTATTTAATGACGGAGCGGTTGTCGGACGCTGTACTGCAGCAAGAAGAATTGTCGGGGAACCTAATTGCGATTTAGCATACTTACTGCCTATAATCAGAGAAGCTGTTTACAATACGCGTGACAGGATTATGTATAAAGCTCAGGTTGTTGTCGGACTGGATGAAGACTTTATGATAAAGGCTCATCTTCTTATTCCGGAATGTTTTGAGAATACAATTTATTCCTGGATGTTGAATTTTCAGTATTTCAATGAGGAATATGATAAAATGTATTCTAAATCCAGAGAACTTCCGGAAGGAGATATATTTGTATTTTCAGATCCTGACTGGTCTCATCCTGATTTCCCTTACGGATTAACATTTTTTGATCCTGAGCACAATTGTGCCGCAATTTTGGGTATGAGATATTTAGGTGAACATAAAAAAGGTACCTTAACTCTTGCATGGGGTGCCGCTTCCCGTAATGGCTATGCCTCATGCCATGGCGGTATGAAACGATATAATCTCGATAATGGAAAATCTTTTCAAGCTGCTGTATTTGGTCTTTCAGGCTCCGGCAAATCAACCATAACTCATGCAAAACATAACAATAAATATGATATTACTGTATTACACGACGATGCTTTTATAATTAATGTTCATGACAAATATTCAATAGCATTAGAGCCTGCGTATTTTGATAAAACTGCTGATTATCCAATTGGATGTGAGGATAACAAATATATTCTTACTCAGCAAAATGTTGGAGCTATACAATTGAGCAACGGAAAGATTGTCTCTATTACAGAAGATATTCGAAACGGTAACGGGCGTGCGGTTAAATCAAAATTGTGGACTCCAAATAGAGTTGACAGAATTAATGAACCGATTAATGCAATTTTCTGGTTAATGAAAGATCCTACAATTCCTCCTGTAATTAAACTTTCAGGAGCTTCTTTAGGTGCTGCAATGGGTGCTACGCTTGCAACAAAACGTTCATCAGCCGAAAGACTTGCGCAAGGAGTTGATCCTGATGCTCTTGTTGTTGAACCTTATGCAAATCCGTTTAGAGTATATCCGCTTTCTATTGATTACGAAAGATTTAAACAGTTAATTTCTGACGGCGTTGATTGTTATATCCTGAATACCGGTGAATTTATGGGGGAAAAAGTTAAACCAGCACATACTTTAGGCATAATTGAAGCTATTGTAGAGGCTCGGGCTAATTTTCATAAGTGGGAAAACTTTTCTGATATTGAAATTATGGATATTGAAGGTTTTAATACTTCTTTTGCAGATAAAAATTACGCAGAGCAATTTATTGCGCGTATGAATGACAGAATAAACTTCATAAAATCACGTGAAACAGAGAAAAACGGTGTTGATAAACTTCCGCCCGATGCTTTACAGGCACTCGAAGATGTTGTCGCTCAAATAAAATTATAATTTCTAAATAAGCTCATTATTCTATATGAGCTTATTTTTTAGTGGCTGTGTTATAATTTTCAATAATAATGATAAACGGAGGGTTTATGGCAAAACGAAAAGCAATATCCGCTATGGGTGTCGGTATAATATTTGTGATTGTGCTTGGAATTGTAATGATTATAAGTGCTCCAATGATGGCTGATAAAGCTAAAAATACAGAAAATTCTCATCAGTCTGAACAGGATAGAGTTGTCCCTGACCATTATGATAGAAACTATGATGATAATTCTCATTCATCAGGCGAGTTTGATCGTTCAGAATTCGATAGGCTGAGAAATGATACAAGAATGGAGATATCCCGTCTGGAATCAAATATTGATTCTAGAATAGAAAGCAGAGTTAGAGATATTCTGAATGATTTTGAACGAAGAAAACAAACTGAAAGACCTTCAAACCAGCCTGCAGTGACAAACAAATATATATGTACTCCAATATCATTTATTGATGAACAGGGAAATACTGTTTATTCTTCTGCCGGACATAATTCAAAGATTGTAAAAATTAATTTTGAATGTGAACTTCCTCAATAAAAAAATAACCGTAAGATAAAATCTTACGGTTATTTAAAAAATATTTTTTTTATAACTATTCAATTTCGATAACGCCAACAGGGCAAGATTCTGCAGCTTCTTTAACACAATCCATGTTTGCTTCAACTGCAGCTTCGTTAACTGTAGCAACATCATCTACTGTAAATACTTCTTCACAAATTGATGCGCAAGCGCCGCATCCGATGCATCCGTCGTTAATTTTTACTGTCATTTTCTTTTCTCCTTATATTATTTATTAGTGTGTGAAAATTTTTCACAAAGCTATTATAACCTAAAAATTTAAAATTTCAATTGTAAATCATTAAAATAAATGTTTTTTTACAACTTCCGCAATAAAGTCAAAGCCTTTAATTAATCCCAAATTTTTGCTTTCGAGTTTTTTTCCGTATATTAAAATAGGTACATATTCTCTTGTATGGTCTGTTCCCGGTACTGTAGGATCACATCCGTGATCAGCTGTTATTATCAGAATATCATCGTCTTTTAGGTTTTCAAGAATACTTTTCAGGTAAGTGTCAACTTCTTCAATTGCTTTGCCATAACCTTTTGCGTCGTTTCTGTGGCCGTAAAGCATATCAGTATCAACAAGGTTGGTGAAGATAAATTCAAAATCTTCATTCCCGCAATCTGCAACCTGAATTTTGTCTAAATCAAGTTCATTTTTAACGGCTTTTAAAGTTAATTCAAGGCCTTCTTTATTTGAGCCTGTATGTATTGCATGAGTAATCCCGGATTTTGAAAAAATGTCTTCAATTTTCCCTATTGCAATAACTTTGCCGCCTTTTTCTTGAATTTCGTTTAGAAGATTATGAGGAGGAATCATAGAGTAATCACGTCTGTCTTTGGAAATTCTTGTAGGTTTACCGTCGATTACTTTGTATGGTCTTGCTATAACTCTTGAAACGTTGTAATCTCCTTCATCAAGAATTTTTCTTGCGATTTTGCACCATTTATAAAGGGTTTCAAGCGGAATTAAATCAGTATCAAGAGCTATTTGAAACACGCTGTCTGCACTTGTATAAACTATTGGAAATTTTGTTTTATGGTGTTCATCGTTAAGTTCTGCAATAATTGCAGTTCCAGATGCCGGACGATTTGCAAGAACTCCGCCGCAATTTGTTTCTTCGATAAATTTTTCTATAAGCTCGTCAGGAAAACCTTGCGGGTATGTTGCGAAAGGTTTTTCAGAAATTACCCCTGCCATTTCCCAGTGACCTGTTGTGGTATCTTTCCCGTTTGATTTTTCTTCCATTGTCCCGTATTGTGCAATAGGGTTTTCTTCTTTTGCAATCCCCATAAAGTCTTGAATATTTCCAAGCCCCATTTTCTGCATAACAGGAACATTAAGTCCATTATTAAATTCGCATACATTTTTGAGGGTATTGCATTGCGGAATATCATTGAACTTTTCACAATCCGGCATTGCGCCTATACCCATTGAATCAATAACCATACAAATTGCTCTTTTCACGTTTTACCCCTTTTCTATTATTAGTCTACTATTCTAGCATAAAACATTAATCAAATTCCAATCGTCATCCCATTCAAGATGTCCGTTTAAATCTATATTATGGTATCTGTATGGATTATTAATATATTCTGGATTAAACAATTTTACTTTTGCGAGGCGTTTAATTATGTCTGGCAAAAGTGTTGTACTTCCGGCAATTGTCCCTTCTTTTGAAGTCGCTTTTATACCGTCATAATATACTTTTTCTCCTGCAAATACCGTTTCTTTTAAGCTGCTTTTTGTAATTGGAAGGCAGTCGCTAATTAATATAATTTTATCTGCGGGTTTTGTTTTGAATGTTAAAGTTAAAGCGTCATCACAGACATGTACGCCGTCTGCAATAATTTCAGTATAAATATTGTCGTTTATAAGAGCAGAAAGCGCAGTTGATTTCTCCCTGTGTGCAACTCCTGACATTGCGTTAAAAAGATGCGTTACTCCTGTGCATTCCGTCAAATCTCCGCCTATACAGTGACCGGCATGGACTTTTATGCCTCTGTTTGTTAAATATTTACATAACTCAAGATTTTCATCTAATTCCGGAGCAAGGGTTTGAATTTTTATAAAATCATCTTCAATAAGTTTGTAATTCTCAATTGTCGGTTTTAGAAAAAGTTCTGAATTATGAATTCCTTTTTTTTCAGGGTTTAAGAATATGCCTTCAAGGTGAATCCCTAAAATTTTAGCCATATCAGCAGTTTGTTTTTCGCTGGCCTTTTTAATATTTGTTATAGCTTGTTTTGTGTTTTCAACTGTATCAGTTACTATGGTCGGAAAAATTCCGCCAATACCGTATTTCAAAATTTCTTTAGACAAATCTAGAATATCATCAACAGAAGCAGTATTGAAATCAATTCCAAAGCAGCCATGAAAATGTTGTTCTATTATTAGTTTTGTTTTGTAAATCATATTTTCATTATATACAATATCTTGTAAAAAATTCAATCATATTTTATAATATTAATATATAAAATAAAGGAGGAATTTATGTACAAAGAGATAAGACGTGCTCACGGGGGGGGGGCACAGGCGCAGAGGTAGTTTCAGGTAATATATTGAAATTTGTTGGGCTGAAAGCCCAACCTACATATACTTGTTATAGTAGTGATATTGTATGTATTAAATTTAAGAAGTCACTAGGATTTACTTTAGCGGAAGTTTTGATAACTTTAGGAATTATAGGTGTTGTTGCTGCAATGACCTTACCTTCTGTAATTTTAAATTATCAAAAAAATGTAACAGTAACTCAATTAAAGAAAGCTTATACAACAATAAGTCAGGCACTTGTTATGGCACAGAAGGATTACGGCGATATGTCCGGCTGGGGGTATGTTAGCGGGCTGGATGCCTCAGAAACTAATAGTGCTTTGAACAATTTTGCAAATAAATATTTAATCCCAAATATTAAAAAAGTAGAAAATTGCCCCTCTGGTACATCAGGAAGAACAAAGTGTTCTTATGAAATATATAATCGTGACGGCTCGCTACGTGTGTCTGCGAATCAATCAAGTTATAACGATTATCGTTTTATAATGAATGATGGTATGGTAGTTAAATTAGCTTATGATAATGATGGTGGCGCCAATCATGGCGGTGTTACAAAATATGGTTATATAATTTTTATTATGGTTGACATAAATGGTAAAAAAGGTCCTAATATTTATGGAAGAGATGTTTTTACTTTAATAATTGAACCAAATTCATCGAAAATTAATATGTATGGGATAGGCCAAACAAGAGAGAATTTGTTGAATGGTGCCAGAGGATGTAAATATGACTCAAATAATAAGTTTTCAGGCGCTTGGTGTGGTGGTCTTATCCAGTATGACGGCTGGCAGATAAAAGACGATTATCCATGGTAAAGTATGTATTAAATTTTTAAAATTAAAACTACTTGTTAAAAACTTCCAGAATGGAAGTTTTTACTCTATTTTGCTAAAAATTTTGTTTGTGGTAACATATCCTTGGAAGAAGATAGTTATGTTTGTGAATAGAGAACAAATTATTTCTTATATAAAAAAATTGTGTGAACCCAAAGTGTTGGTTGTTGGCGATTTAGCTATAGATGAGATGGTTTACGGTGATGCAGAACGGATTTCCCGTGAAGCTCCTGTTTTAATTCTTCGTCATTCCAATACAAAACTTATTCTTGGTGCTGCCTCTAACGCGGCTCATAACGTTTCAACGCTTAATAACGGTAAAGTTTCTGTTATAGGAGTTTGCGGTGAAGATTTTCAGGCAGAACAATTGAGAGAAACTTTCGAAAAAGCTAATGTTAATTGTGAATACATTGTTGTTGACAAAACTCGAAAAACTACAACTAAAACAAGAATTTCAGGTTCTATTACAACATCTATTACACAGCAGATTGTTCGTATTGACCGTCAAACAGATGGCTTTTTGGCACCTGATGTTGAAGCAAAAGTGCTTGAAAATATTGAAAAAGCAATCCCGATACATGATGCAGTTATTCTTTCAAATTATCATATAGGAACTTTGACCCCGAAAATTATAGAAAAAACAATTGAACTTGCTAATAAACACAATAAAATAGTTGTGGTTGATGCTCAAAAAGATTTAGATACATATAAAAATATTACGTCAATGACGCCTAATCTTCCTGATACGCAAAAATCTGTCGGATTTTTTATTAATAGTGAAGACGATTTAAAAAAAGCCGGTGACAAACTGTTAGAACAAACTAGTGCAAAATCTATTTTGATAACTTGCGGGGCTGATGGTATGTTTGTTACAAGGCCGAATAAAAATTATACAAAAATACCTGTATTCAATAAATCAGAAGTTTTTGATGTTACAGGTGCAGGAGATACGGTTACTGCCGTATACACGCTGGCTCTTGCAGCTGGTGCTGATGCTGCGTATGCTGCTATTATCGGTAATATCGCAGCAAGTATCGTTGTTCGTCAATTCGGTTGCGCGACAACAACAATAGATGAACTTTTGGCAGCTGTAAAAGAGTTGTAGACAAATTCTAAAATAGGAGAAATTTTTATGCAAAATTTGTTAGAAACACTAAAAAAAATTAAACCAGTTGATTTAATTATTATTTTAGGTGTTATTATTGCACTGGCTGTAGGTTTTGTTACTTATAAAAATTTTAGACAAACTGCAGCAAAGCAGATTGAAGCAACTTCTCAAATTTCTTTTCAGGTTTACATCAGAGGAATAACTTTTACAGGTAAAGATTTGCCGATTAGAGCCGGCGAAAAAACGTTTATCAGTATAAGAAACGTTCCATATTCTGACCTTGATATAGTCAATGTAAAGGCTGATCGAAGAAAAGTTGTTCTTCCTGTTTTGAAAACAAATAAAGTAATGGTTGTTGATGACCTTTCACAGGCAAATGTTTATGATGTTCTTGTTACTTTGACTGATACAGCAAAAATTACTAAAGACGGCGCTGTTGTTGGCGGTAACAAGGTTAAAATGGGATTGCCTATTACGTTGGAAGGTAAAGATTATAAATTTACCGGAACTGTTTCTGATTTGCGCGTAATGCAGTCTACTGATGATAAAGAGTTAGATAAATCTATTAACGAAGCTGACAATGTTCAATAATATAATTAATTTTTCTCAAAACAAATTGAATTATTTATACGAAAACAGTTTATTTTTGCAAAATATTGATAAACTGATTTTCATATCGATAATTGCAGTATATTTAACGTCTACTTTTATGTCTTCTGACGTAATCGGTTTTATTGCTTTGATTACTGTCTTTCTGACAATAATAAAGCTTTTTACAGTGCGTGGTGCAAGGCTTGAATGTAAAAGTTTTGAACTGTGGCTTTTAGCATATTTTATGATTGTTATCATAAGCCTGTTTGGCTCAACTCTGTTTCATTTGAGTTTTAAGGGCTTTATGAAAACTTTTACTTATTTAGCTTTTTATATGTCAATGGTTCAGTTTTTAAAGGATAATAAATCTAAAATTCCTTTTATACTTGGCTGTATAGGTTTGTGTCTCGGATTTGAGTCAATTATAGGTTTTTTGCAGAATTTCGCTCATGTAGAAGAAATTTCTTCCTGGCAGGATGTTTCATCTTTGAACCCTGAAGAAGTTATGACAAGAGTTTATGGAACATTAAAACCTTTTAATCCAAACTTATTCGGCGGGTATCTTCTTGCTGGAATTCCTGCAATATTTGGCTTATCAGCATATTATTTAGCAGATAAAAAGTATAAATTTTCACTTGTTTGGCTGGTTATAGCTTTGTTGAGCGTAATAACATTATTCTTAACCGGCTGCAGAGGTTCTTATATTGGACTAATGACGGCAATGGTTTTGATGTTCGCTGTTTCTGCAAAATTTTTGTGGAATAATTACAAACAAATTTATTTATCTATCATAGGTGCTGTTATTGCATTAATGACTATGGCTTTGTTGTTTGTAACTTCTTTACGCGCAAGAGTATTGTCTATTTTTGCAATGAGGCATGATTCTTCCAATTCGTTCAGGTTTAATGTTTATCATTCTTCTTTGCAAATGTTTAAAGACAATTGGCTTTTGGGAATTGGAGTCGGTAATCAAAATTTCAGAGAAATCTACGGGCTTTATATGAAAACAGGATTTGATGCATTGAGCGCATACAATATTTTTCTTGAAATAGCTGTAGAAAGTGGAATTTTCGCTCTTTTAGCATTTGTTGGATTTTTGATTACTCTTATTAAAAAATCTGTTGATTTCATATTAAAATCTGCTGATATAAAAGCGGTTATTCTTGTTGCTGCTTGTATAATTTCCGTATGTTCAGTATGTGTTCACGGGTTTGTTGATACTGTGTTTTTCAGACCGCAGATTCAATTTGTATTCTGGACAATGGTTGCGATTTTGAGAAGTTATCTTATTATTAATAATGATTAATAATTTCATTTGCTATATTGATATTTCTACGGCGGCTATTCAAGTGACAAATTCTGATTTTGTCTTTATAGGTTATTAAGCTTTTATAAAGGCATGGAAAAGATGTGATAAACTATAATTAAGGGTATAACTACAAAAGTGGTAGTAAGAAGGAGATAAATATGATACCTATTTTGGATTCAAAACGTCAGTACGCAACTATTGGTGCGGAAGTTGAAAAAGCAGTTTGTGAAGTTTTACGCTCAGGTTCTTATATTTTAGGGCCTAATACTAAGGCTTTGGAACAAGAATTAGCAGATTTTATCGGATGCAAGTATACAGTTGGCTTAAATTCCGGAACTGATGCATTACATTTAGCATTGAGAGCTTTGGATATCGGCCCTGGCGATGAAGTTATAACTGTTGCATTTACATTCGTTGCAACAACTGAAGCTATTGGTATTGTCGGTGCAAAACCGGTTTTTGTTGATATTGATGAAGATACATTCAATATGGATGCTTCTAAATTGGAAGCTGCTATTACTCCAAGAACTAAGGCTATTATACCTGTTCATTTATACGGTCAGCCTTGTGATATGGATGTTATTATGGATGTTGCAAAACGTCATAACTTACATGTTATAGAAGACTGCTGTCAGGCAATTGGTGCTTTATATAAAGGCAAAATGGTCGGAACATTTGGCGATTTCGGCTGCTTAAGCTTCTATCCTACTAAAAACTTAGGCGGTATGGGTGACGGTGGTCTTATAATGACTAATGATGAAAAATTGCGCGATAGAGTTGTTGCTTTGCGTAACCATGGCGGTGCAATTCGTTATCATCATGACGAAATTGGTGTTAACAGCCGTCTTGATGAAATTCAAGCAGCTATTTTGCGTGTTAAATTACCTCACGTTAAACAATGGAATGAAATGAGACGTAAACACGCTTATTATTACAATGAATTATTTGCTGACTGTAAAGACATTCAAACACCTAAAGAATTGGATAATACATATTGTGTTTATCATCAATATACTATTAAAATTCCTAACAGAGATGCAGTTCATAAAATGCTTCAAGAAAGAGGTATAGGTGCAATGCTTTATTATCCTATTCCTTTGCACTTGCAAAAAGTTCATGAATATCTTGGAGTTGGCAAAGGTTCATTGCCTGTTTCAGAAAAGAACACTGAATTGGTTATTTCATTGCCAATGTTCCCTGAATTAACAGAAGAAGAACAAAGAACAGTTGCTAAAACAGTTAAAGAATGTATTGAACTTTCTAAAACTGCAGCGGCTGTATAGAACAAAAAATAAATAACAAAAAAGACGGCTTTTGAATTTTCGAAAGTCGTCTTTTTTATCCTATAGTGTGTAATTTTTGTCCCTGATCAGGAGTTAGTTTTTGGAATGGATTTATACCCACTGCATTTTTATCCATAAATATTTCATCTATATTTAATGCTCTGTTTGCGGCGGTTTCGCTGCCCCGTCCAAAATTTGCGCGGGTAATATCTCCAAACTGGTATGGAATAGTAGTTCCCTGCACCGCAGACATATTTGCTGCATTGGCACCAGTAATTTCCTTTATTTCCGATAATCCGCCTTGATTAAACATAATATCCTCTTTTTTAAGCAAACATTACAAATGTTCTTTGAACTTCTTCTATATACCCGTTTTTAGAAGTGTATTCAGTCGGAGGTTCACCGTTAACCTGACCGACATATCCTGCAGTCGGCTGCTGCCACAATCCTAATTGACTTCTTGTATTTGCAAATGGATTGTTTTCAGCACTTAAATGTCTGACTTCTTCTGCTGTTCTGGTATTAATGTCTGTGTAAAGTTTAACAGCATCAACAGGATTGAAATATTGTCTTTTTATAGCATCTATTTTTCCATCTGGCATAGTATAATCCTTTAATCGTGTATTTATATATATAAAGTATATAAATAGTAAATAATTGCTAAATTAAATTAAAAAAGTTAATATTTTTTAATATTTTTTTATAAATACTATCCTCAAAAGTCAGGCAAATATATTTACCCACAAAATACAAAAATCTAACATAATATTAAGTTTTGTAAAGTGTGAATTCTACACTATATGCACGTTTCAGGAATTTAGAAAAATATATTAAAACATATTATTGACATTTAAAATCTGTTATGTAATAATAATTACATAAGATTTAAGTGTAGCTGAAACACTAAATATAAATAGAATTCATTAACCCCAAAAACATATAAACTCCTAAATAATAAACACTAAAAGAGACCATTAGGATGCAGAAAACGACCCACTCAGAAATGAGTGGTTTTTTTTATGTTTTTAACTTGTATTTTGATACAATGTTTAATGCCGCTAAGAAATATACTTTATTACAATCAAATTTCTTGTATGATTTTCTGCAAGCGGCAAATCATATTGAATTACATCAACAACTTCGGCATTATATTTTTTTAGAATATTTTTTGCTTCAGAAATCTCTTCGTTGGCTTTTAAAGATTTGTATGCTACAAAATATCCGTCTTTGTTCAATAATGGCATTGCATATCCAGTAATTTTATAAAGCGGTGCAACAGCACGAGAGGTTATTATATCGAATTTTTGATTAATATTTTCTGCCCTGTTGCATATTGGATGGACATTTTGAAGATTTAATTCTTCTTTTATCTCTGTTATTGCATTAATTTTTTTTCTTATGCTATCAAGAGGGTAAACTTCTATATCAGGATAGGTTATGGCAATTGGAAGTGCCGGAAAGCCGCCTCCTGTTCCAATATCAAGAAGAGTTTTTCCTTTGCCGTATTTATTAAAAAATAGTTCTATTGAAAGGCTGTCAAAAATATGTTTTTCCCATAGAAATTTTTCATCATTTTTTGATATCAAATTCAATTTAGAATTCTGATTTAGGAATACTTTTATATAGTTGTTATAAAATTCTTTATTCTGCATAATTCATTTCTTTTGCCATAATATCAAACTTATCTGAGCCAATTCTGAGTTTAATATCACTTATTCTCATTTCAATTTTAAATATATTATCTTTGCTGAAATTATTTTTTGCAAGTTTGTATGCTGAAACATAATGTTTCATTGCAAGTTCGTTATCTTTTCTATTGTAATAAAAATCGCCAAGTGCAATATCTGCAGAAGCTATGTAGAAAGTTTCATTTAATTCAAGAGCGCAGTCTTTCGCGCGTTTAAGGTATTCAAGAGCTTTTTGAGGAGATGTTTTTACATTAATTTCTGCAAGTTTAATTGAAGATAGGTAAATCCCATTGTAATTTAAATCTTTTTCGTCTACTTTAAGGCTTTGTTCATAATATTTAATCGCATAATTTATTTTTCCATGTTCCTCATAAATCGTTGCAATATTGGTTAAGGCAGATGACAAAAATAAGTTAATTTTTGGATTAGAATCAATTTCAATACATTTTTTGTAAAATTTGAGAGCATTTTCTAAGTCATCATCTTCATCAAGTGTAAGTGCATATTTAAAATACAATTCAGAAAGAACTGGTTTTTCTATTGAATTATCAGCAATATCGGCTGCATGTTTATAGTATTCTGCAACGATATTTTTATCAGAAGTATTTTCTGATAAATTCGCAAGTAATAAGTATGTTTTAACTTCAAGATTTTTAGTAATCGCACCATTTTCAAGAATTTCGTCAATAAGTTCTTTTGCTTTATCATGCTTGAAGGTTACATAATATATATTTGCGATTTCATATTTTATTTCATTAATTTTTTCAAGATCTCCGGTTGATTGGTAGAATTTCAAAGCTAATTCGTTGTATTTTAGAGAATTAAACCAATCTGAAAGATTTTTGTAGCATTGGGCAAGTTTTGTGTAAATTGTCGGCAGGAATGTGTAATAATCGTCGTCGTTTTCAAGTTCCAGTGCCCGTTGATAAATAATTACTACTTTTTTGTATTCATATGCTAGTTCTTTTTCTTTTGCAAGATTGATTAAGTCTATAAGTGAAAGTTTTTTTATTTCTGCTTGTTCTCTTTCTTTCTGTTCTGTTTTGTCGATGAAAGTATTAATAGAGTGGGCAATTTTATTCATTATTGCCATTTCATTTTCTTCAGAGTCAAAGACAAATGATATTTGTTTAATTTTATTATCTTTTTCTGTTTTAGTTTCAGAAGTAAGTTTTTCTTCTTGCGGTTTAACAACATTTGAATTTCCATATTCAATAAAATCAACACCTGATATAGGTTTTTGTTGTATTAACGGCTTTTTAGGCAGGAACATATTATGATATTCAATTTCTTTTCTCATAGTTTGTCTTGACACAAGAATATCGCGCTCCAATGGTTTTAGAGGAAGCTGGGTATTGTACAATTCACTGCATCCTCTGTGAAGCTTAATTGATATATTCTCAGGAATTGAATTATCTGCTATTATTTTGAAATAATCCTGAATGTACAGGCAATCTTTATCTTTAGCAAGTATCATGTTTTCAAGAAAAAAAGTTTCTTTTTCCTCGTTATATAAATTCAATGTCTTGAGTAATTTTATACTAACCGGATGACGCATGATTGTAAGAAATCTGAAAAGATGACCGCTTATAGGATCCACAAATGACAGAGCTTCTCGTAAAATAAAGTCATTGAATGACATAAGACTTTTAGTAAAACCTGCAAGAAAATCAACAAGATTTAATTTTCTTAGATTAATAATTTTAACTGCAAGTGATGTATAAAACCAATAACCTCTTGTGTGTTTATACAATTCATCTGAGATAGGTCCTATTTGCTTTATATCATGCGCGCGGAGATATTTCTCAAAAATACCTTTGTCCAATGCCAATATTTTTACTTTTTCATAATCAAATTTCGTTTCAAATTCAGATAGATCAAACTTTCTTCCGGTAAGTATAATTTTAACTTTATTAAACCCTGCAAGATGAATAAAAAAATTTATAATTTCTTGTTTGTTATCTTTCAAAATTTCTTCAAATGAACTGACAACAATTACAATTGGTTTTTCTATTGCCTGGAAGTAGGAAGATATTTTTTGTGTAAAATTTTCTGATTTAGCTTTAGGCGTTTGAATAATTCCCTGAAGTGTAAGTTTTCTGAAAGTATCGAAAAAACTTAATAATATATCATCAAGAATAGTTGTCTCAAAACAATTGTAAGATAATACAATAGTATTTCCGCATAGATAGTTCAAAGCTTCTTTGGTAATAGTATCTTTTCCAGTTCCTAGAAAACCAGATACAATTAAAAGTTGTTTTTCATTTTGTAAAAAATTAATTATTTGTTCAACCTGATTAACATTATTTTCCAGAAAAAAAGGATCAATATTGCTTTCTGTTTTTAAAATTGTTTTTTTGTCTATGCTTGATTCTATAAACTTGTACTTCATAAAGTAATATTAATAGATTTTTCGAATTTTTGCAAATAAATTTTAACTAATTGCACTTTCATTTTTTTGATAGTACAATGTTAATGAACCAGTCTTGAAACTTAGAGGAAATATATGGAATTTTTTAGAAAACATCAAAGATTGATAATCGGAATTATAGCAGTAACTTTTATAGCCTGGACTGTCGGTTTAATGATGTTGCCTCTTCTAATTAAGTAGGATAAGAGTGATTATAAATAACACATTTATAAATAAAATATTTATAGTTTTTTTATCTGTGCTGATGATTTCTGTTTTTCAGCCGCAGACTGCTTCTTGCAGCCAGCTTCATACTATTCAGAAAAAGCAAAAAGCGGCTCATGAAAAAGTTAAGAGATTAAAAATCCTTGAACACTTGGAAAAAAATAAATTATACAAAAATCAGCAAAGATTAGAGTCTGCATCAGCTTCTTTACAGTCAACTCAAGCTCAGTATAGAAATCTTGAATCTCAGCTTGCAAAAATGGAAAAGGATTTAGCCTCTTCTATTGCAGAGTTCAATAAAGCAAATGTTGCAATGCGCTCCCGAATCCGTCAGGTATTTAAAAACCAGAGAACAGGTATGTTTGAATTGATTTTTGATGCGCAGGATTTAAACTCTTTGCTTGATGTTGTTTATTTTGAAAAAATTGTTCTGAAAAAAGATTATGCAAAGCTGATGGCTGTAAAAGTTAAGTCTGAAAAGATTGCCAAAATGAAACAGGATATTCAGGCAAGAAAAACAGAACTTGCGCAATCTATTAATGAAATAAATTCTCAGAAAAAATATATTAAAAATGCAATTGCTCAAAATCAGAGCATGATTCATAAGTACAAAACAGATAGAGCAACTTATGAACGAGCAGAAAGAGAGCTTGCACGTCAGTCAGCCAGCATTCAAAGTATGATTAGCAGAAACAGCGGCTCATCAACGGTTAAGATAACATCCACAGGATTTATGCGCCCTATAAGCG
This sequence comes from Candidatus Gastranaerophilales bacterium, assembly GCA_944323155.1. GTDB lineage: Bacteria > Cyanobacteriota > Vampirovibrionia > Gastranaerophilales > Gastranaerophilaceae > CALURL01. Next base: position 12,872 of record CALURL010000008.1, on the reverse strand, counting down.
GAAGAATTACTTCTCCTTTTGGCTGGAGAACTCACCCTATTTTTAATAGTAGAACATTCCATTCCGGTGTTGATATTGCAGGACCTAATCACGGCAGTATCAGAGCTTCGAATGCAGGCAAAGTAATTTACGCCGGCTGGTATGGCGGATATGGTAAAGTTGTAATTCTTGACCATGGACGTGTTAACGGTCGTCCTATTACAACGCTGTATGCTCATATGTCCTCAATAAGGGCACGTCAGGGACAGTTTGTGCAAAAAGGCGAGGTCGTTGGTTATGAAGGAACTACCGGTTATAGTACAGGACCGCATTGTCACTTTGAGGTAAGGGTTAACGGTAAACCTAATAATCCGTTAAATTATATCTAGAGGCAGGGAATTTGAAGAAAAAATCAATACTATTTATATTTTTATTGTTATTTGCCGCAAATCCAGTTTTTGCGGCAAAGGAGCTGTTTAATTCCCCTGAAGATTTGGAGAATATTCAGGAATTTTTCTATGAAGCCCCGATTATTCCAGGACCTGAAGTTAAATCTAATGAGCCTAAAAATCTTACAACTCCTTTAAAGGCTACTCCTTTGTTTAAAAAATGCCGTATAAAAATAACAAATTATTTCCGTACAAAAGATTTGCGAGATGCAGAGAAAATTCTTGAAAACGAAAAAAAAGAACATGCTAAACTCATTAAAGAAGAGGCAGTTGATAGTGAAGTTATAGATAAAAATTTAGATATTTCTCCTGCAGAAACTTCTCAAGAAGAAATGTCTGAAAATAAAATAGAGCTGTCTGGCGGGGTAAAGGAACAGGTTGCCTCTAATGATGCTTTATTAGATGCAGATAACATAGATTACGATGAAGAAACTCAAAATATAATTGCAACTGGAAAACCAATTCTTGTATTTCCACCGCAAAGTGTTACCCTAAAAGCTGATAAAATGATTTATAACAATAATTCAAATATCCTAAAAGCTTATGGTAATGTTGAAGTTATTAGAGATGATAATGTAATCAAAGGTGATTTTATACAGGTTAACATGAATGAAGAAAATTCGTTTATGGAAAATGTAAATTCTAAAAAGACATATTTAACAATAAAAGCACGCTCTGCGTCTTCACAGCAGGATAAAATTATATTGAATAGAGGTAAGCTTGTATCTGAAGAATCGCATGTAATAAATTTTCATAACAGAATGATAGGCGGAGAAGTCTTTAACTCTATGTTAATTCCTGAGGGTGAGGAATCTTCTCTTGCGGATCAATTAGGCAATACTGCAATAAAAATTCAGGCAGAAAAAGTTGTTGTGGATGCAAAAAAAGACCATGACGTTATTTCTTTAAGAGACGCAACGATTTGCTATGGTGATCATGAACTTTTTACAATACCTTCATTTACTGCTCATACAAACAAAAAGCAGGAATATTTCGAGGCCAATTATCCTGAATTTGGATCACGAACAAAATTAGGTATGTTCATTGGACCTGGTTTTGTATTTGATATTCCAAACGGTGCTATTGTTAAGGTTATGCCTATGCTGAATTACAAAGATAAAATCGGTTTTGGCGGAGGTTTGAAGTATGTAAGCGGTACAAACCGTACTGAATTTATGTATGGTTCTGCAAATGATATCTTTGTATTACGAGGCAAACAGCAGCTTGATGATAAATTATTAATTCAATATGGTGCTAATTCATATATGGATGAATGGTGGTTTGGTATGAGAATTCCAAAATATACAGCAGAAATTGTATATAAAGACAAAGTTCTTGTACCTAATACTATAAAAGAGGGTTTGGATTTATCATTCCGTCATAGAGCATCGTTTGGTTATATGCAGGATAACGATGAAAACAGGTATGGTGAAGATATTGCAATAAATAATATAGGCACAATCCGTGGTAAATATATGGCTGAGTTATCACAAAACTTGTATCATTATATTGATCCAAAGAACGCAATAAGATTTAATATTGATGCGGTGCTGCAGGGAAGTGCTGCAGTGTATGGTACAGGAGATACCCAATTTGTCGGTCGTGTTGGACCTCGTTTTCATACTCAATATAAACACTGGATGCAGGAATTCGGATATTTCATATCAGGTTATCAAGATAATACGCCTATGCCTGTTTTTGATGCTTATCGTTATGGACATTCTAATGTATATATTCGTGAAGCCTGGAGGGTTAATAAGTATTTAACACTGGCCTGGGCTGGGTCTATGACATTGACTGACGATTCTTTGAATGGAAAATTGTTCCAGGAAAATTCATTTATTGTATCATTTGGCCCTGACGATTTAAAGCTTAGTGTTGGCTATGATGTTGTTAGAGGACAGACTTATTTTGCAGTAAATGTTTATATGGATACAAAAGGTTCTTCTTTAGAATATGAAAAAATGGAAATTAAAAATCCGGATAAGCTGGCTAAAAGTGATGAAAAAGAGGAAAAGTTAATAACTTTTGAAGAAAATACCGAAATGAAAGCTCCTGTTAAAAAGATATATGCAGAAGTAATAGATATTGAGGATCCTGATAAGGAAGATATTTAATGAGTGAAGATTTATACAAACTAAAACAGGAATTGATAGAGTATGGAAAACTCTGCGGACAGAAGAATTTGACACCAGGAACTTCCGGTAATATGTCTGCCCGTTTTAATGATAAAATTCTTATTACAACATCCGGTTCAGCTAATGAGTTTTTGTCTGAAGAAGATTTGGTTCTAATTGATTTTGACGGACACGTTATAGATAGCAATAAAAAAGCTTCATCAGAAAAAATGCTTCATGTTGAATTTTATAAAAAACGTCAAGACATAAACTATATTTTGCATATGCATTCGCCATATCTAAGTACTTTTGCAACATGCAGAATTGCACTGGATGAACCGGTAATGCCTGAAAATATATTTTATTTTGGGCAAATTCCTCTGGCTGATTATGGTTTGCCTTCATCATTTGATTTGGTTGAAAAAACAGCAAAATATTTTGACGATTATGATGTTGTATTGATGGCTAACCACGGAGTTATCGTTGGTGATAAAGATATTAAAAGTGCATATTTAAAGCTTGAAATGGCAGAAGGTTATGCACAAGTTTTATTTAATACAAAACTTTTAGGAGGACCTGTTTTGCTAAATAAACAGCAGGTTGATGAAATTAACTCTCTAAAAAAATAAATTATTGTGATATAATAAATACTGGAAATAAGAGGACTATTAATTGTGTCAATAATGTTGGAAAATAAACAAGGATTAATTGCAGGCGATGGCACTTTGCCGGTAAAAATGGCTCAGTATGCTAAAGAAAATGGATTTGATGTAATCTGTATCTCTTTAGCAAAAGATAATTTAAGACAATTAAAAAAATATTGCTCAAAAGTGTATTCCTGCCATCCTGGTGAAGTTAATAAAATTGAAAAAATCCTTAAGGATGAAAGTATCAAACAGGCAACTTTTTTAGGCAAAGTTCATAAAAGAGTTTTATTACAGCTGCATAAGTTTGATGCTCGCGCTATTGAACTTTTAAAAGCAGCACAAAGACTTAATGATGATGAAGTTATGCTATTGATTGTAAAAGAATTTGAAAAAAGCGGCATAACAGTATTAGATCAAACTATTTTTATAAAGAATTTAATGATACCTGCCGGAGTTCTTGGAAAACTAAAACCGACAAAAGAGCAACTGGAAGATGTAAATTATGGATTTTGGCTTGCAAAGGAAATGGGCAAAATTGATGTCGGACAGTCTGTTGTAATTAAAGATAAAATGATTATGGCTGTTGAGGCTATTGAAGGTACTGATATGTGCATCAAACGCGGTGCAAAACTTGCTAAGAAAGATGCTGTTGTTGTAAAAGTTTCAAAACCTTCTCAGGACAAACGTTTTGACATCCCTGCAATTGGTTTAAAAACTCTTAAAACAATGCAAAGATATAAAGCGAATTTGATTGCTGTAGAAGCTAATGAAACAATTATCGTTGATCAAGAAAAGGTTATTCAATATGCGGATGACAATGGCATAGTAATTATGGCTGTATAGTTTATGAAAAAAGTTTTTATTATAACAGGTGAATATTCCGGAGACATACATGCTTCCCGTGTCGCACAGTTTTTAAAAACCAGAAATCCTGAAATTATATTGGAAGGAATAGGCGGCGAAAACTTAAAGGCTGCAGGTGTAAAGTTATTCAGTGACCAAAAAAAAATGGGGGCAGTTGGCCTTTCTTTTAAAATAATTGTTGACCATTTAATGTTAGGCAGGCGTGTTGTTGACTACCTCACAAAGGAATTTAAACCAGACTTAGTTTTGTTGATTGACTATGGCGCATTTAATTTATCCATTTCAAAATTTTTGAAAAAAGCTGGTATAAAAGTATTTTATTATATTCCGCCTCAAGTGTGGGCTAGTCGTAAATGGCGCATAAATACAATAAAGAAAAATATAGATGAAGTTCTTTGTATTTTCCCTTTTGAAAAACAATTATATGAAAGTCACGGGATAAAGACTCATTATTGTGGGCATCCGCTTGTATCGCAGCTCCCTCCTAAAGCTGATAAAGAAGAATTTTTTAAAAAACATGGTTTTGATATCAACAAAAAACTTGTTTCAATTTTTCCGGGCTCAAGAGAATTTGAATTAAAATATTTGATGGATGTGTTTATAAAGTCTGCAAAAGAATTGCAGAAGCGCCATCCTGAATTACAATTTTGTATTTCTCATGCCCCAAATTTACGTGATGATGTTTATAATAAATATTTAAAAGATACTGATTTCAAGGTTATAAAAGGTGAAAATCAAGCGTTGTTAAGTGTCTCTGATGCATTAATTCTTGCTTCAGGAACAGTTGCTTTAGAGGCTGCTTTGTATCAATCTCCAATGATTATTGCTTATCGCGGCCCTTATTTGTTTTATTTAATATACCTTCTTGTAAGATGTATTAATAAAGTTTCTCTGCCCAATATTATTGCAGATAAGATGATAGTTCCAGAGATTATTGAACATAGGGTTAATGTAGAAAATATTTCTTATGAAATTGAAAAATTGCTTTATGATGAATCATATCGTGAAAATACAATAAAACAGCTTGGTGATGTAAAGGCATTATTATCTGACAAAGTTTCTTCAAAAGAGGCTGCAGAAGAAATTTTAAAAGCTTTAAATATGTAATAAATCTTTAAAAATTTTTTATAAATAAGCAAATTTTACGTAAATTTTTTGTTTAAGAATATATAAGGTTAGTCAAAAAGTAGTAGATTTATGATTAATTCTGTATCTGGCGTAAATAATAATATAAACACATCCCCGTTCAGCACATTCTCAACTGCAAAGAATGCGTATTATTTAACGTCTTTACAGGAAATAGACAAAGTCAAAGATGGCGGAGAGGAAGGTAAAACAAGAAAATTATCAAAATCAATTGCAATAGGTGCATTAATTGCTGGTTTCGGCACCCTTGCACTTGTTAGAGGTTTTGCGTCAAAAAATACAGGAAAATTTTTAAATAAATTAAAACTACGCTTGGAACAGAAAGTTGCCAACATAAAGGCAGGCAAGACCGTAAGTAAGTTTGAAGAGTTTTATATTATTTCTCTAAGAGGAATAGAATCCTTTTTGAAAAAATCAGAAAGTATAAATAATATAACCTCCTGGAAAGATGTAGGATTTCAGCGTTTGATGTGGGGTAAAAACGGTACCCGCAAAATTACAAGAAAAATGCATGAAGCCGTAACAGGTTTATTTGAAAAAATTGGCAGAAATACGGTTATTTCTTCATATAACACGGCCAATAAGCGTTTTGAAAATTTTGCATTTAAACTTGGAAATATTAACACTGAATTATTAAATCAACCGGGAGCAATGGCAAAACGCTATAATGTAAACGGCAGGGAATATTCTTTGACAGAGCTGCTTCGGCAAGCATCTGATCTTGTCACATCAATAAATATTAATCTTGAAAACGGCTTTGGAAAAAGTGCAAGGAATTCAAGATATAATGAAATGAAAAAATCTGTTAATGGATTATTTGATTATTTTTGGGGTAAAAATTTTAGAACATTAAAATCTTTGGGTTCAAAAGATGTTTGGCAAACTTTTATCGCAGATGATTATATAAAAGCAGATAAAATGAAAATGGCAAATGAAGTTTCAAAATTACGCCAGACTATAACTCATGATATTTTAGATAATTATAAGGCAACAAACACAGCCCTTGATAATATAGATAAATTTTTGGATCCGGCAGATAAATCCTCTCGAGAAGTAATCAGACGCCTGAGAAACAGCTTGAATTCATATAAAAAACTCTCAGGTAATAATGAAGTGCAGGAAAGAGTCGCAATTAATCATATTATAATGGAAGATTTACAAAAACTTTCAGAAAACTATTTTGAATTATCTTCTAAATACAAATACAGTGAAGATGCTGTAAGACAGGTTTCAGGTTATATTAATGAAGTGCGTGCACTTATTTCCAAAAATGATAAAGGAGCTCTTCAGGAATTGCTTACGATATACAAAGCAATTTTACCTAGAAATGAATATTTGAAATTGAAAAAAGAAGCTTATAAATCAGTGAAATCTCTTGATAAGGCAATAGATTTGGAGACTGTTCAATTTTATGATAAATTACGTGATTTGGTCTTGGGTTCAGCTCCAACTGATGTTCTGTCAATTCTATTTTCTATAGGAGCAATCGGTTATGGTTTGACCAAAGCAGATAGCAGGGATGAAAAGATTTCAGTAACCTTAAAATCCGGTATTCCTGTAGTTGCAGCAGTGGGAACTTCTCTGTATTGCAGTGCAGGACTTGTATCGGGCAGCAAGGCCATATTAATCGGCTTGTTATCAGGTGCAATTATGAATAGAGTCGGCATATATGTTGATGATATGAGAAAGAATATGAAGGCAAAACGTCAGCAAAATATTTCACCTCAAAATGAAATTGATATTGAAGCTGCGAAAATTCAACCTAAAACAGTATAGTTAGGCTGTATGTTTTTGATATAATTTAACCGCAAAGAAACAAAGTGAGGATTTATTATGATTGAAACGGAATCAATTCGATATAAACTTGAGCAAAGAGAAATAGATAATTTAAGTGAATTTGCAACAAAAAGCAGATTTTCAAAGGGAAGAAAAAAGCCTGAAAATGAGTGTGATTTACGAACAAATTTTCAACGAGACAGAGATAGAATTCTTCACTCAAAAGCATTTAGGCGCTTAAAACACAAGACACAAGTGTTTCTCTCTCCGTTTGATGACCATTTTAGAACACGTTTAACTCATACTCTTGAAGTTTCTCAGATTGGCCGTACAATTGCGCGTGCACTTGATTTGAATGAAGATTTGGTTGAAGCAATTGCTCTCGGGCATGATCTTGGTCATACTCCTTTTGGGCATTGCGGTGAAGGTGTTTTGAATGAACTTGTAAAAGGCGGTTTTCATCATAATATTCAAAGTGTTCGTGTGGTAGAAGTGCTTGAGGATTTGAATTTATGTCAGGAAACTATTGACGGCATATTAACACATACCTGGGGATATACTCCAAAAACTCCGGAAGCTCAAGTTGTTCAGCTTGCTGATAAAATTGCATATATAAATCACGATATTGAAGACTCTATCAGAGCCGGAATTATTGTAGAAAATGACTTACCAAAAGACTGTATAGAATATTTTTCGTCTGTTCAGAGTAAGCGACTAAACAAAATGATTCATGAAATAGTTTCTAATTCTACAAATAAGCCTATTGTTTCTATGAGCGAGGAAGCCTGGCATTATACTACAAAACTTAGACAATGGATGTTTGATAATGTTTATATAGATTCGCCGGCTAAGTTAGAAGAGAAGAAAGCTCGAAATGTAGTAAAAGAATTATTCTTTTTATACAAAGAAATGCTTGAACCAATCTGCGAAGAAAGTAAAATTGAAAGAATCGTAACAGATTATATTTCTGGCATGACTGACAGATATGCGGTTATGAAGTTTGAAGAGAACTTTATCCCTAAAGGTTTGCAGACAACTGCAAAAGATGATTATTTGTTTAAACTTGCAAAAGTTATTGATTAATTACTTTACCTGAGAAAAAAAATGAATTATAATAAGTTTATGGATAGAAACACAGTATGCCTGCAGGGCTTGAATATAGACACATTTGATATTAACAGTGCACTTGAATATGCGTGTAATATAAGCGGTCAGGTTGTAACTTTAAATCCGGAAATGGTAATTAATGCCGGTAAAAATCCTGCTTTTGCCAGTATTATAAATAAGGCAGAACTCGTAATTCCTGATGGAGTCGGTGTTGAATTAGGGTTGAAGATTCTCGGACATAATGTGAAACGTATTGCGGGAATTGAGTTTTCAAGAAAACTGATAGATCTCTATGCTAAAGCCGGAAGAAGTATTGCTTTTGTAGGTGCTAAACCCGAAATTCTTGAAAAAGCTATACAAAACTTAAAGGCTGAAACTCCGGAAATTGAAGTTGCATATGCTCATGACGGATATTTTAAAGATGATGAACAGATTTTATCAGAATTGAAAAATGTAAATCCAGCACTTGTATTTGTTGCATTAGGTTCACCAAAACAAGAGGAATTTATCGCAAAAGCAAAGACAATTATTCCTGCAGCTTTAATGATAGGTGTTGGAGGAAGTTTTGATGTTTGGTCAGGTGTAGTACAGAGAGCTCCAAAAATTTATCAGGTTCTTTGTATTGAATGGCTTTATAGAACGGTTAAAGACCCAAAACGCTTCAAAAGAATTTTCCCTACTTTACCGTTATTTGTGTTAAAAGTTTTTAAAGAAAAATTATTCGGGAGAGTTTAAATGTTAGATAATACAGAAATTGAAAAGTTAAAAAAATTAGCACTTGAAAGCAGACAAAATATCATAAAAATGGTCTATAATGCCCAATCAGGTCATATTGGCGGTGCTTTGTCAGCAACAGATATTATGACAGTTTTATACCACAAGTGCATGAAACTTTGTCCGAAGTGGGCTGAAAGTAAGGATTTCAATAATCGCGATAGATTTGTTCTCTCAAAAGGACATGCTTCTGCTATTTTGTATTCTGTTTTAGCACAACTTGGATATTTCCCAAAAGATGAATTAATGACTTTTAGACTCTTAGGTTCTCGTTTGCAGGGGCATCCAGCAACATTTTGCCCCGGTGTTGATGCTGCAACCGGTTCTTTAGGGCAGGGATTGTCCATTGCTTGCGGAATGGCTACAGGATTAAAGCTAGATAATAATCCTGCTCATGTTTTTGTTCTTCTCGGTGATGGTGAACTGCAAGAAGGCAGTGTCTGGGAAGCTTTTATGCATGCTGCTCAGTACAAACTTGATAACATAATTGCCATTATTGATAAAAATAATTTGCAAATAGACGGTTGTACTGAAAATATTAAATCACTGGAGCCGCTTGATGAAAAATTAAAAGCATTTAACTGGGATGTAAAAAAAATAGACGGTCATAATATGTCTGAAATTTATGATGCCATAGAATGGGCTAAAGTTAATAATAAACCATCTGCAATTATTGCTAATACCATAAAAGGAAAAGGCGTAAGTTTTATGGAAAATAACGCAGGGTGGCATGGAAAAGCTCCGAATAAAGAGGATTATGAGCGTGCACTGCAGGAATTAAAATAGGGATTGAGCTAATATGATTTTTGATAAAATTTCTAATATTGATAAATATAGTTTTTCACAAGACATTATTTGTTTTGTAAAAAATATAAATTCTGATATATCTTTAGGCAGACATCAGATTAATAAAACAGATTTTGCAAATGTTGAGACTTATTTAACAAAATCGCATGAAAATTGTTATTTTGAAGCTCATAAGAAGTTTATTGATATTCAAATTTTATTATCGGGTAATGAAAGAATTGATTTTACTTCAAAGAATTTGCAAGTAAGAGAAGATTACAATGCTGATAGAGACATTGTATTTTTTGAAAATCCGGAATATCAAACAAACACGGTTTGTCTAGAAAATGGATATTTCGCTGTATTTGAGCCTGGTGAGGCGCATAAACCTCAGATGAATTTTGAGAAATATCCTGCTGAAGTAAAAAAGGTAGTTGTTAAAATTTGTGTTGAATAAAATTTATGGCATTGATTTTAAAAAAAGCAGATCCTAATATTTTTGACTTTGTATATTCTGATATGAAAAAACAGTTTCCAGTTTCAGAATTAAAGGATTATGATGCGTTTGTAAATCTTCTGGAAAAAACTAATTATGAATTGCTGCTTGCAAAAATGGATAACATAACTATTGGCTATGTGATTGTTGCAAAAGATAATATTAATAAAGTAATTTGGCTTGATTATATAGCAATTTTAGAAGATTTCCACGGTAAAGGTTATGGAAGCCTGATTATGTTAAATTTGAAAAAATATTATTCAGATTATAACGGTTGTTATTTAGAAGTTGAAAAACCTGATTTAACTTGTAATAACACATTACGCCGCATAAAATTCTATAAAAATTTAGGAGCTGTAAAATTGGATATAGATTACTATTATCCAAATAAAGACGGCATGTTACCTATGGATTTGTATTTCATTGCATATAATAATTTTTCTCCTGGCAAATTATTTACTCAAAGTGTGATAAATAATATTTTTATGCTGCTCCATAAAAATATTATTCATTACCAGGAGGTGCTTTCAAAAATAAAATAAAATTTTTGTTGACTTTTTAATATCAATGTGATAATTTTATTTTACTGAAAAAGGAAATGTAATTTTATGTTAAACAAAAATTCAAACCTTCAATCTTGGTGGCACCTGTTAATTGAGACAGGTAATTTTTGTTGGCGATAATTTAAAATAATTTTAATTATTAATCGATTTTATAAAATGACCTGTACTCATTAAAATTGCAGGTCATTTTTTTTACCCTGTTTATAGCGTTAATTATTTTAGATTATAAAGGAAATTACATAGATGAAAACTAATAAAATTAATAACAATACACAATTTGGAATAAATACCAGTCTTGGTTTAGGATTAAAGGCTGCAAGTAAAGTTATTTCTATACAAGAAGGCGGTTCAGGTCTTTCTCATGTTAAATTTTTTCAGGACACAATGACAGGGCTTGTACCCAAGGCGGTTTTTGCAAGAAGCAAAGCTGATTTGGCTGAAAATTCTTTTTTAGAACTTGCAGAATCAGGACTTGTCTATTATTGTCCGACTTTATTAGGCGAGAATGTTTTTAGAAAAGTTTATTCAAAAGGATTAAATTCTTCTCTAAAACAAAAACTTTCTATTCCAGCGGTAGAACTATTAAAATCAAAAGTACCTGCAAATAAAACCTTAATGCCTGTTAAGGCTGCTTTAGCTTTAAGTGGTTTTGCAATTCCTTTAATAGAATTTACTCTTAATTATATTAAAAACTTGATGACCTTGAAAATGTTTAAACAAGGAAACTTTGATAATATTGCTAATCTTGATAAATCGAATAAAAAGGATGAAATTCTAAATAAAAAAGTAGAGCTTAGTGCAAAGAAAAATATTAAGCGTGCAGCCGCTATATTCGGAGGCTGCCTTGCAATGAGTTCCTTACTAATTACAAGAGGGCGCAATTTAAAATTTTTGCAAAATATTTCAGAGGCAATTCTTGCACCAGGTACAAAATTTTTCAGCAAAAATCCAAAGCGTGAAAGATTTTTTAATAAATATTTTAGTTTAGATTTTGCTGATAATAATGGAAAGTTGACAATGAGTAAAGGCCAATTGACATCTTGTGTATTAGTTGGCGGCGCAGGATATTTTGGAGCCTCAAAAGATAGAGGCCGGCAGAATTTCCTTGAAACACTATTCAGATTCCCGCTTGTCGGATTTTATATTATAACCGGTAATGAGTTATTAGAAAAAGGTTTTAATAAACTTTTATATAAAACAGGCAAATGCAAAGAGCTTGTGAAAAAGGATTTAAACGTTCCCCGGCTGGAAGAATTAAAGTCGCTGACTCAAAAAATCATAGAACGACGCGGCGGTGACTATGATAATTTATACAAAAAACTTTTGAAAGAGAAACTATTTATATCATCTGTTCCAATACTTTTTGGAATTGGAGTTATGGGATTTTTTATTGCCGGAAGCTCAAATCTTTTCACAAAATATAGATATAATAAAGAAAAAGCTTTACAAAATAAGATGATTTAATTAATATATATGTATGGAATACATATTAGTATTATGTACAATAAACAATTTTGAAAAATCTAAACAAATTTCAAAAATTTTGGTAGATGAAAAATTGGCAGCTTGTGTTAATATTATTCCAAACCTGACTTCAATATACCGTTGGAACAGTGAAATAGTTGAAGACAAAGAATTCTTAATGATAATAAAAACAAAAAAGAGTTTGTTTGAGAGTTTAAAGTCACGAATTGAAGAATTGCATGACTATGAAGTTCCAGAAGTTATAAGTTTTGATATTAACTCTGGTCTGGACAAATATCTAAACTGGATTGGAGAAGAAACGAAATAAAAATTAAATATAAGTTAAATGTCGGAGTGGTGAAATGGTAGACACGTACGTTTCAGGTGCGTATGGAGAAATCTGTGAGGGTTCGAGTCCCTTCTCCGACACCATTTAAAAGACTCTATATTTAGAGTCTTTTTTTATGGATAAGAGTATGCATAACCGAAAGCCAGAAATTTAATATTAAACAGATTATCTATTGAACTTGTTTCAGTATTTGACCCGCTGTTAGTTTTTATCACAAAATTGTATAATTGTTGGGAAATTTATTTACATAATTGAAATTTGTAACAATCTTTGTTATTATATAGATATATATTGTTATAAATGAGGTATTTTATGAACATATCTTTAACACCAACATTAGAAAAATTTGTACAGG
>CALURL010000007.1 GCA_944323155.1 Candidatus Gastranaerophilales bacterium | reverse complement strand
TATATATTGTTATAAATGAGGTATTTTATGAACATATCTTTAACACCAACATTAGAAAAATTTGTACAGGATAAAGTCGCATCTGGACTTTATAATTCAGTTAGCGAAGTTATTAGAGAAGCCTTGAGATTGCTTGCTGCCAAAGAAGGAATTTCTCAAGAAAGGCTAGCAAAATTAAATAAAGACATTGAAGAAGGGTGGAACGATACTGTAGTTTTTGATGGTCATTCTGCTATGGAAAAGTTGATTAAAAAATATGAATGATTTAAAGCTTGAGATTACAAGTAAAGCATATAATGACATTGAGATAATTTCTGATTATATTGCTGAAGATAACAAAAGAGCCGCAATAAAGTGCGTCAAACTATTTGAAAAAACATTTGAAACTTTGTGCAAACATCCTTATCTTGGAACTACAAGAGAAGATTTTACATATTTAGATGTGAAATTTTATGTTGTGAAAAAGAATTATTTGATTATCTATAGAATAGTTGATAATAAAACTTTAAGGATATTAAGAGTGTTAACGACTTATCAGGATATTTGTTCTATATTTTAATGCTCAAATTTATTAATAAAATAAAAACCTCTCTGACTAAAGAGAGGTTTTTATTTGCCGATGGCCGGAGTCGAACCGGCACGAGGTTGCCCTCACAAGATTTTGAGTCTAGCACGTCTACCAATTTCATCACATCGGCTTATTTAATTTTCATATATCTATAATAGCAAAAACATTTTAAATTTCAAATAAAATTTTTAAAAATTTTTTATTCTGCTTTAATCTTTTCCATACGGTTAATTAAAAGATTCTGGTGTGTGTTTACAATAAGTACAAAGATATAAGTTGAGGTATTATGATACGAGTTTTATTGTTGCTAATTTGTTTGTTTTCTTTAAATATTACCGGTTTTTGTGCTGTAATGGAAGGCGGAGTAAGTAAAACTGGCATTGGTGCTCAAAATAGAATTATAGATAATCAAACCAATATGCCTGTTGCTGATGCTACTGTTTCTTTGCCGAAAGAAAATTATTCTACAACGACAGATGAGAATGGAGCCTTTAGTTTAAATACTCAAATAAATGGAACACAGATTATGTCTGTGGAAAAAGATGGTTATCGTCCATTTTCACTTACTATTACTGATAAAGTCGCTTCTGTGCCGATGGTTGTTGCAATCGAAAAAAGTAATATTCAAGATATAATTTTATCAGCAGAAATGTTTCATCTTGGAGATGACAATTATTCCAGTGCTTCTGCAAATTCAAATGAGTTTAAAGGTCATTCTGTAGGAGCTTTCTATTCCAAAACATTTAAAATGGCTGCTGAGGCAATTTCTAAAACAAATTATATTGTCATCGGCTCTATAATTGGCATTGATACATTACTTGCAAAGAAAATTGGACAGAATAAAGTTGTTAACTCATATTCTTCTCCTCCTGAAGTATATTTTAATGGCGCAAAAATCGCTGAAGTTCAGCTTAATGGCGATGGACAACGAATTAAAATACCTAATAATCTTATAAAACCAGATATGTTAAACGAAGTTACTATAAAAACAGGTCGAAATCTTATGCAGCATGCTTATATTGATTATGATGACATTGAACTGATGAATATTTCTATTCAGGCTGAATAATAAAAAGGACTAACCGTTGGTTAGTCAAAGGGAAAAAAGGGAAAGGAAAAATAAAAAATTATATCTAATTTTGCAATACCGCAAAAAAATTAATAATATATTTTGGTTATAGATTAATTACTTATCCGAACGTTTTGAAAGTAGATTCAGTGTTCTTTTCAATAACTTTTTGAACGGCATCCATTTCAGTTTGAATAGCATCTTGTTCAGTATCTAATTGTTTCAATCTTAATTCTAAGTTTTTATCTTCAGCCTGAACAATTTCAATTTTAGCGTTAATTTCTTGAATAGATTGATCATATTGATACTTATCATATTCATACTGGTTCATAGCGTCTTGATAAGCACTCTGATCAGTAGTTGTTTCAGTAGAAAGGGCATAAGTAGTTTCCTGGTTTGTAACAGGATCGATTAATGTAATGTTAATCAATCTACCAGAAGAATCTTGCTCAATTCTCGCAGTAACCCCTTTGTGTTCTTTGGTTTTTTGAGTGCTTCCAACAGTGTATGCCGGAATGTAGCTTTGAGAGCTTCCGTTATCAGAATAGTCTGCTCCGTCTAAATCTTCTTTTTTGTAGAAATATGGGTTCCAGGTTTTAGTAGTCGTGTTAAGTACATATCTAACCTGCCAATCACCTTGTCCATATTGTTCATCTAACATTTTTTTGTATTCTTCTTCTTCTTTAATCAAATTAGCAATTTGATCGTCAGAAAGAGTTTTTAAATATTCATCATTTTGTCTTTGTTCATCGGTAATTACTCCTAAAGTTCTGAGTTGTTTAGACCCGATGTAGTAATTATAATCAGCAGTAGCTCCAATTTGTTCTCTAGTAACAATAGAAGAACCCGCAGACACAACAGAAAAATCATCAGTCCAGGAAGAAGTGTAGCTAACCAGGTAAGTACCATCAGCCTGAGCAATAAGAGCAGTTACGGTGTTGTTTAACGCTCCATCATTGAAAGAGTACACAGTTTTAGTGTAGTCATCAACAGAAGGAGGTGTTGGAACCGTCATCCCTAACAACTGATTGTAGTAGTTAGCAGATTGGTTAGACAACGTTGTTCTTTGTTGGTTGACCTGTTGTCCTTCATATTCAACATTTGTCTTTCTAGCTGTCAAGCCCAGGAATCGAGCTTGAGATGCTGCCATACCCATGACAATCTTCCTTTCTTCTTGTCCCTTATGTTTTTATTTACGGATTAGTTTTTATTTTTCTTTAATTTTTTTATTTATTTTCGTTACATTTCGTAATAAAAATCATCTGTTTGTAGGATATTTTCTCTTGAAATTAGCCTGTTACAGATGATTTTAAGGATTATAAAAAGACTTAAATTATTATAATATATTTTTTAATTTATCTATTACTATATTAAGAGCACCCTGATGTTGTTTAAAAATTTCAATGCTGTTTTGGCACATTTGTTCATAAATAGAATTATTGCCAAGTAAATCTTGCATTGAATTTTGGAGTTCTTGTTGATTTTTAACCACTTTTGCCGCATTTGCTTTTGTTAAAATATGGTATATATCTCTAAAATTATGAACATTTGGGCCTGAAAGGACAGGTTTATCATAAACAATAGCCTCTAAAGGATTATGCCCGCCTGTTTTATTAAAACTTCCGCCTATAAATGCAAAATGGCATATAGAATACATTTTGCTTAATTCTCCAATAGTATCAAGAATTATAATGTCATTATTTTTGAAAGTATCTTTGTTAGAACGAAAGCCGTAAGATAAATTTGTCTCCTGGGCTAATTCTTTTGCATGCGCAACTCTTTGAAGATGTCTTGGTGCAAGCAGAAGTTTTATATCAGGAAATTGTTTTTTGAGTTTTGAAAATGTATCTATTATTATCTCATCTTCGCCTTGATGTGTGCTTCCTGCAATTATAACCCTATTTTTGCCCTGTTCTAAATTTATAATTTCATCTGATTTTTTTATATCAAATTTTAAGTTTTTCATAACAGATGTTTTATCAGGTTCGGCACCGATTTTTATAAGTTTATCTCTGTCTTCCTCGCTTTGAGTAAGTATTTCAGTATAATTTTTCAAAACATGTTTAAAGAAAAATTTAAAGAATTTGTATGCATTAAAGGTCGCATCAGAAATTCTTCCATTGATAACATATAGTGGAATATTTCTTCTGCGGCAATGGAATGCAAAAGTCGGCCATAATTCTGTTTCAGCAATCAATATTACTGATGGCTGAATCCTATTAAGAAATTTCCTTACACAAAACGGTATATCAAATGGAAAATATGTGATAAAATCTGCAATATTTTCATATTTTTTGTTAGCAATATCTTGTCCTGTTTTTGTACCTGTAGTTACAACAATTTTGTAGTCTGGAAATGTCTTTTTTATTTCTTTTATCAAGTTTTCAAGAGCAATAACTTCTCCGACAGAAACCCCGTGTAGCATAATAACTTTACTGCCAAGATTCGGGCTGTCAAAAAATCCTAATTTTTTATCCCAGCCATACAAGAACTTTCCGTTTATCGCCCTAATAAGAGAATAAAACGGCAGTGCAAATAAAAATAGTATTGTTGAAAGTATTCCATATATAAACATAATTTATAATAATTATACCTGAAAATTTCAGTTTGCGGCAAATTTGTTAAAGAATGCTAAAAAGTGTCTGAAAAACAATAATATTCAGTAAAATTCCCTGTTGACAATTTTAATTAAAATCTATATTATATTATTTGTATGGCGATAGTATATTTAAGTTTAGGGTCAAATAAGGGTGACAGAATAGGATACATTCAGCAGGCAACAAGCCTTTTGGGGGCAGTTGACGGTGTAAGTATTATCCGCACTTCTGCATTTTATGAAACTGAACCATGGAATATGCATTCTGACGTGTGGTTTGTTAATGCTGTTGTTGAGGCTAAAACAACTTTACCACCGCAAAAACTTCTTGAAGAATGCCAAAGAATTGAAGAGCAGCTTGGAAGAAAAAGAAATTCTTCTAACAATTCTTATGAAGATAGAACAATAGATATTGATATTCTTTTTTACGGTAAAGAAATTATTAATGAAGAAAATCTTACAATTCCGCACAAATATCTTCATTTGAGAGCTTTTACTCTGGTGCCTTTGTTGGAATTAATTCCTGATTTTGAGCATCCTGTTTTACATAAGTCAATTATTGAACTTCACAATGATTTAGAAAATCCTGAAATGGTATTTTTGTATGGTACTAGAGTTGAAATCTAAGGTTGCAATTATAGGAGCCGGGCCTGCAGGTTGTATTTGTGCTTATTATTTGAAGGATTGTTATGAGGTAACTTTATTTGATTTTGGAAATCCTTTAAGAACGTTGCTTCCAACTGGCGGCGGACGTTGTAATCTTGCTTATGCGGAGTATGACTTTAGAGAACTCGTAAAATTTTATCCGAGAGGGGAAAAGTTTTTATATTCTGTGTTTTCTCAATTTTCGACTGCTGATGCATTGGCGTTTTTTGATGAAATAGATGTTTCTACATATATGCAGGACGATTATAGAATTTTCCCTTGTTCAAATAGTTCAAAGTATGTTAGAGAAAAATTTCTGTGTGCACTAAAAAATGTCCATTTTTTAAGGGAAAAAGTTTTACGTGTTGAAAGAGTAAACTATCTTTTTAAAGTTATTACAGCTCACAACAATTATAATTTCGACAAAATAGTTATAGCTGTAGGTGGTCACGCTTCTTATAATATTATAAGCAATTTAGGACATAAAATTATTGAACCTAGACCTGCACTTGTTGGTTTGGTTTGTGATAAAAATTTCGCGGCAATTTCAGGCGTTACTCTGAAAAATGTCAAGGCTGAGTTTTCAGGAAAAGAACTGCGTGGGGATCTTCTTTTTACCCATAAAGGAGTGTCAGGCCCTTTAATTTATATGATTTCCTCTCTAATGGCGAGAGAAAACAGACCGTATAAAATATCATTTGATTTTTTAGAGAAAGAAATTGATTTGCAGAAAATTCTTAATGACAATTCTCAAAAATCTATAAAAAATATTATATCTGATTTTGTGCCAAAGTCGTTTGCAAGCTATATTATGAACATAGTTGGTATAAATGAAGATGAAAAGGCTCATAGAATTAATGGAGCAATGCGTGATTCCATAATGGATTATTTGAAGCATTTTGAGGTAAACGTTATTGATACGGTTGCTGATGGAGAAGTCGTAACCGCCGGCGGAGTTGATTTAGATGAGATTAATCCAAAGACTATGGAGTCAAAACTTGAACCAGGTATTTATTTCTGTGGAGAAATTCTTAATATAGACGGTTTTTGTGGCGGATTTAACCTCCAAAATTGCTGGTCTACAGGTTATGTCGCCGCAAAAGGTGTTATGCAACGCTAGATGTGGACATATTTTCTTGCGCCAATTGTTTTTTAGCCTTTTCTGTTATTTTATATTCTCTATTATTTGGGATTATGTATCTTGATGCTATCATTATCAGCGGAACTCCAATACCAAGAGCTGAAATACATATTCCCATATTCTTTAGAATTGCATGTCTTTTTAGAGTTTTTACTTTTTTCATAAAATCGCTGATATTTTGATTATCAGATGCAATTAAAAGTTTATTTAATCTGTCTTTTAAGCTTTTGAAATCTTCAATATCTATGAATTTTCTTGTATCAATTTGTCCTGATTTTTTATCTATTGAAACAATATCAGCTTTTTTAGCCATTTTTACAATAAAGTTTTCAGGATTTTCGTGGATAAATCTATATACATCAGCATTAGATGTATCTTTTGTGATTATGTTTTCATATTGCTGAATGCTTTCTTTTAATTTCCCATTCTTTAATGACTCTTCGAGTTCTTTACTTTCTACTATTCTTGAGTCGAAATTAATAGGAATTCCGTGCTTGTCCATTGTTTGTTTTTCAAATAGTTTTTGGAATATCGGCCCCATAATATACATAAATAGCCATGTTCCGCCTTCTTTTATTGAGTAATTTATGAATTCTTGTTTATTTTCAGAATTTCTTAATCTTTCTTCAGTGATTACACCATCTAATATCATAAGATTTTTTACTGGATTAAACATGAATTCCTGAAATCCGCCTTTGAAGTTAATTTGTTTGGATAGATTTGTTGTTGCAGACTGAGGAAAGGCTTGAGTTTTATATGAATTATTTTGTGTATTGGCTGAACCAGATAATGATTGTGTTTGCTGTGAATTTGTTTTATTGTTGTTAAGTTTTTGTTTTTCTTCTTTCAATGCTTGTTCTAATCTGTGATGCTGTCTGTATTTTGTTAAGCCAAAATATGAAACAACAGTTAAGGCTGTTGAAACAGCAAATTTCGCAATTGAAAGATTTTTAGTAAAATGAGGATTTTTCACCGCATTTTCAACACTGGATTTCAAGTTTTGCGGAGTTTTTTCAACAAGAACTTTTAAAACTTCTTTATCTTTAAAGTTTCTTACATCAAATTTCGGATCAATTTTTAGGGCTTTGTATAAGGTAAAATCAGTTAATTTCTTGAAAAAAGGAATTCCGCCGAGCCATATTGCCTGGGTTCCGAATTCATCTATAAATCTGTCTTCGCTTTCTGTTTTTTTGCCTGTAATATAAGAACCTGCTGTTATACCAAGGCTGTTTGCCACATCTTTAATGGCGAGTGGAACTAAAGAACTGTTATTTCCTAATGTTGAATATATATTACTTGCATTTATTGCGGGTATCATGTCTATCCTTTTACTTTCCTGCGTGGTTAAATGACACGCAATTACTACTACTATAGACCCCAGATTAAATTCATTAGTTTTACGATTGGGGCATTCGCTTTAATGTTTATGTTTCGTCGTAATTTTTGTGTCATGCTTACCTTTCCTTTTTTCTTAAAACTACTCAAAATTTTTATTGCTGTATTTTTGTATTATTTTACAAATTTTTTACAAAAAATTAGACCTTTAATTTTCTTAAAGGTCTTGTTTATAAATATTTATATTATACACGACAAAAGCAACGTCTTATTTTATAAACAAGCCTTTCTTTTACTTAAAATTCGTCGGTATTGGAGATTAATTATTTTCATAGGATTTATTATAATGCAAAAATATATATTGTAAATATTTAAGGATTCATGATAAAATTTTTGTATTAATTTATTGGGATATGAGGAGAGTTTAATGATATTATTTGTTATATCTTTTTTACTGGTTATAGCAGCTTCGTATTTTATAGCTTCTATTTTTGCAGAAAACAAGAGTGAATTCGGTATTATATATCTTTTAATTTCTGCTTTTGCAAATGTTGTTTTGACTTTTGAAATATTATCATTATTCTCGGCAATTTCTATTCCGGGTGTTTTAATTTTAAATATATTGACACTTGCGGCCTCTTTATATTTTTGGAATAGAAGCGGCAGGCCTGTTTGGAATTTCTCTGACGCACAGGGATTTTTTAGAAACTATTTGAAAGCTGTTAAACTTGACAAATCTTTAATTGTTTTATCTGTTGGTTTTGCGGTTTTGATATTTGTCAGCCTCTTTTTAATGTCATTTATGCCGCTTGTTAATATTGATGCCGGCTCTTATCATGTCTTAAGAAGTGTTGAATGGGTTTTGAACAAGAATTTAAATCATTTTCAGTATGCTGATATCAGAGCTTTAGCTTTTCCTATAAATTCTGAAATCGTGTATGCTTGGATAATTTTATTTATAAAAAAATTAGCATGGTTTGGTTTTGTATCCTTTGCAGGTTTTATATTATCAGTTACAGCGCTTTATAATATATTTTCGTTAATGAAATTCAGTATGAGACGAAAATTGTGGATAATCTTCATGCTTTGTTCTTTTGCTGCTGTAATTGTTCAGATTTCCGGTACTGAAACAGATATTATAATTACAGGGCTTGTAAGTTCCAGTTTGTTTTTATACTGGTATGCTGTTAAAAATAATAAAAAAATTCCTGTATTTTTCTCAGCTTTGGCTTATGCACTAGCTGTTGGAACTAAAACTCCTGCTATTATGGCAATTCCTGCGGTAGGAGCTTTTATGATTGGTTTATCTATTTTCTATCTTAAAAAAGATTTTTATAAACCTTTTTGTAGATTTTTATTTTATGCAGTATTTAATTTTATAATATTTGCGTCATACAACTATATTTTAAATTTAATTGACTTTGGCAATATTGCAGGAAGTGACTCTATGATGCGCGCGCATGCAAATTACTATGGCTTAAGAGCTATTCCTGCTAACTTCATAAAATACATATTTATGTTTTTTGACTTTACAGGATTTCACTGGGCTGATTATTGGGGAAGTAAATTAACAGAGGTCAGAGAAGCTCTGTTAGCTTTTATCGGCTTGGCTGATATTAAGGATGGTATTTATAATTCCAAAACTATTTTTAATAAAAGTTTGTTAGAACCAATGATGGGGCTTGGAATTTTAGGTATTATTGTTTATTTGCCATGCTGGTTCTGGTCTTTGCTTAAACCTGTATTTGCCCGTAAAAAAACTACCTGGTTCCTTTTTGCATTTGGAGCTATGCTTGTAATAAATATTATTGTAATGTCTTTACAATTACAGTTTATGGTTTATAGCATAAGATTTTTGATGTTTTTCTGTTTGTTATCAGCTCCTGTATTATATTATTCTTATTGCAAAAAGAACAATATTTATAAAGTAATTGTCATACTCTTTGCATTATATTATATGACTCTTGTTTCAACTCATATTTGGGCAAGACCATTCTTTAAGGTTCTAAACTATTTCAGGCATGGTTATACTCTTTCTGAGGTGAGGGAAACAGCTACTTGCAGTGCGTTTATAAAAGATGTTGACCTAGTCCCGCGTGGTGAGGTACGTAAAGAGTACTATAATGAGCCTTGTACTGTTGTTAATTATATTAGAGAAAATATTTCAAAAGAAAATAGAATTCTATTTTTTGCTCATTCATCAACTGATGTAATTCTTCTAAAAATGTTGAATTTCCAAGGCTACCATGTTGATTTTGGTGTTATGGAAAATATTAATAATATAAATATTGATAGTTATAACATTATAATGACAGTGTTTAATGACCAATTTGCAACTAATGTCAAAGATTTTGAGGCAAGAAAGAGCGATATTTATATAAGCCCAATTACTAAAAAAATATATTTCAGAAGAAATGAAGAGACTCCATGTTTTTATATGAGTACAAATTACCGTATAATAACAGATTTAGATAATACTGACCAGCGTCCTTATATTATGCGTTGTATGCTTACAGATGCCTTTTATAAACAGCATAATTTCAGAAAAATAGATGAACTGGATGTTGAAGTTCCGCCTAATAATAATGAAAAAGAACTTATTACCTACGGATACTATTTTTATGAAAATATGAATAACCCTATGAAAAAATAAGTAACTTGATAGTTTCGGGCTTTATCTGTTTTAATATTCATTAACTAACTGGCAGCGGAAAGATAGATGATAACTGGGAAGGTTTTGTTTTTAATGAACATAGTCCTTTTGCAGAAAGACTTCCAGCTTCTTCTCAGATGCAGAAACAAATCAGTGAAAATTATAATTCAGCAGGCGGAAAATTTAATTCAAGTAAGTTGAGTGTTAATTTTACAGACGATCCAAATCTTCATTTGTCAATCGGTCATGCTACAATAATAAATCCAAAAGTGGATAATGACGGGTATTTTTCAGGAATATTGTTTGATAAATATGACTTTGACCATATCAAAGATGGCGGATATAGTCTTAATAAATCTGCAAATAACTTTTTCTATTGGCTTCAGGAAAACAAGTTAAGAAAAAATTATTATATGTTAATACCAATAAAATTTAAAATGAAATAAAAAATATTAAATAAATTTTAAAAAAACGGAAATATTATTAACCTTTTTATAAAATTTGTGTTATAATATTCATATGAACAAAATAAAAAACAAAATAAAAGAATATATTAATTGGCAAACATTACTTATTTTATTCGTAAATGTATTTCTTGCACACTATGCTATACTTGGAATAGCTTTATTTGGAATATTTCTTATTTATGGATATTTTGGAGATGAAAGCTTGAAACGTGATATAATTATTTGTACCGCTCTAATCTTCTTTTTCATTTTCTCAGTTTTGAGATTGTTTTGTTTGCCGATTTTATATTCTAAACTCGAAAAAAAAATCATCAAATCCGGTTGTACTAAAGCTTATTTCACTTTTGAAAACCAACAGAGTTTTCCGTTATGAATTAGTTATATTTATAATTTTAATTGATTCCTTCTGGTTTCTTGAGGCGCCATTTGTCGGATTTATATCCATATTGGCGTTGTATACCTTATTTTTAAGTTCATCACTTTCTTATATTGTACTGTTTTGCTGGTGGAAGTATAAAGGTGAACTAAAGTAAATATTTGTTACAATTCCTTAACATCTTAGCAATTTTTACTTATTATTTGGGTTATTATATAATATCTGAAAAATGTGAGGTATATTAATTATGATTAAATCAAAAAATCAAAGCGGCAGAGCTAAAATGCTTGTTTCTTTATTAGCTGTGTGCGTGTTGGCCGCTAATGCGCTTGAGGCAAAAGCTGTTGAAGCCCCACCTGTTACTGATATTACGGGTATTACAGGCAATAATGGTGTCTTTAATATTAATCCTTCTGAAGTTCATGGCGACGCTGGTTTTAGACAGTACGAAAACTTTAAATTATCAGAAGGCGATGTTGCAAACTTAATATTTAAATATGGCGAGCAAAATGTTTCAAAATTTGTAAACCTTGTTGATAATACAATTAATATTAATGGTTTGGTAAATACAATGCGTGACGGTAATTTCTATAACGGTCAGGCTATTTTTATTTCTCCAAACGGAATGGTTGTAGGCGGCAGCGGTGTCCTTAATGTTGGTTCATTAGCTGTTTATACACCTACTCAGGAAGATTATAATTCATTCAAAGCAAAACCTGATTTAGGTCTTTATAAAATGGATCAGGGTGCAGCAGATGTAGAAATTAATGGTAAAGTAATAGCTCGTGATGGCATTACTTTATCAGGAAGAAACGTTACTTTAGGCGCAGAAGGAGCACTGTTATCAGGTGTAAACAGCATTGAAGCTTTATCAAGTAAAGCTCAGGCTGATAAATTATTTAACGAACTTGTTAATACATCTTCTGCCTCAAGTGCATCTTCATTTGTTGCTGATAATGGAAAAATTGTTATTAAATCAACTAATGCAGAAGGTTCTGTAAACGTTGACGGTACTGTTAAAAACGTTGCAGAAAATGGAAAAGTTGAAATTACTAATAAAGGCAGCAATGGCTTAGGTATCGGCGGAAAAATTGATACTAACGGTAATACATTAATTGTTAACCACAATGGTAATTTAGATATTGATAGTACTGCTGTTGTTAACGGTAAAAATAGAATTAATATTACAAACCATGGCAATGCATTGAATATTAATGGTACCGTAAATAATGATAATGTATTAAAAGTTTGGGCAACAGGCGAAGGCGGTACAAACTTAAACGGTAAAATTGTTAATAACAAAGATGCTGTAATTCAAAATGACCAGGGTACTTTTAAAATTAATGGCGAAATTGATAATAAATCTGCATTAAGCGTTATCAGCAACGGTTCTGGTATGGAAGTTGGCAATGACGCTAATATTAAAAATACAAATTCATTAAAAATGTGGAATACAGGTGCCAACGGTATTAAAGTTGCAGGAACTTTTGATAACGATGCAAGAGCAGTTATTCAAAACTACGAAGGTAATATGGAAATCAGCGGAAATATTTCAAATGCTGATACTTTGAATTTAATTAATAATGGTTCAAAATTCACTATTACAGATACAGCTACTATCGCAAATAACGATTATACCGGTGTTCTAAATACTGGCGATCAAGGTATGACTGTAAATGGTAAAGTTAACAGTAATGCTGGAAATATTATATTTACTAACCAAAAAGGCGATATGTCTGTTGGTGCAAACTTTGATGTAGCTAAAGATTCAAAGGTAAATATTACAAATCATGGTAATTCTTTAAAACTGGCAGATTCAACAGTTGTAAATAATAATGGAGCTTTTAAAGTTTGGGCTACAGGTGCAAATGGCGCTGATGTTAAAGGCCAATATAATGGCTCAGGTGATATGGTTATACAAAGTGATAATGGTGATATGACTGTATCTGCCAAATTCGTTAATGACAACGGAACTGTTAGACTTACAAACAAAGGCAATGGTATGACTTTAGCTGCAGACAGCTCTATTAAAAATAATGGTACTGGATCATTTACAGTTACTAATACCGGTGCAAATGGAGTTGCTATGAACGGTGAAGTCGTAAATGCCGGAAATATGCTTGTTTCTAACACTAAAGGTGATATTACAATCGCTCATGATGTTGATAACAGCGGTAAGCTTTCTTACACTTCAAAAGAAGGTGTTAATTTGAATGAAGGCGTTACTGTTACTAATAATAAAACATTAACAATGTTGAACAATGGTTCTCAAGGAATGAATCTTGATGGAAAAATTGTTAACAACGGAAGTGCTACTTTAACTAATAAAGCTGGTAACTTTAATGTTAATGGTACAGTAGAAAACAAATCAGGAAAAGTTAGCATTGTTAACAAGTCTGGTAAATTTACACTTGCTGAAAATGGAAGTTTAGATAACTCCGGAACATTGAGTGTATGGAATACTGGTTCAGAAGGTGCTGATATTAAAGGAACTGTTGCAAATGCTAAGGGCGGTTCTGTTGTAATTAAAAATGATGAAGGTAAATTGAGCTATACCGGTACTTTAACAAACAATGGTAAAACAACAATGAGTTCTTACGGTACAGGTGCTGAATTTGCTGAAGGTTCAACTATTAATAATGATGGTAACCTGTCATTAATCAACTATGGAGATGAAGGTTTGAAATATAACGGAAATCTTCAATCTCAAGGCACTTCATACTTTACAAATAAAGCTGGCTCATTAGATATTAATGGTGATATCACTGGTGTTAATAATAAAATTTATTTGAGTTCTGACGGTGGTATCGTTATCGGAGCTGATTCAAATATTAATAACCAGGGTTCATTATCAGTATTGAATAATGGTGCAAATGGTTTGACAGTAAACGGTATTTTGAGTAATAACGGCAGAACAATTATCACAAGTAATGACGGTGACATAACTGTTAACGGAACAATTGCAAACTCAGGTGATAAAATTAATATTACAAACCATGGCCAGGGCTTGTATGTAAATGAACAAGGCAAAGTTCAAAGTGATGGAGTCTTGAAAATCTGGAGTACTGGTGACGGCGGTGTTCATATCTCTGGTACTGTAGAAAATACTTCCGCAAACTCTGCAATTCAAAGTGATAACGGTTCAATGAATATTTCAGGTACAGTTAATAACAACGGTGACCACCTATATATTACAAACCACGGTAATGACTTAACTGTTACAGAAAACGCTAAAATCAATAACAGAGGTAACATTTCAGTTTGGAATACATCAAATAAAGATGCAGATATCAAAGGTGAAGTAAAATCTACTGGCGGCGGCAGAGTAATTATTTCTAATGACAATTAATTGTTAGTTAATAAAAATAAAAACTACCTGAGTTAGATGACTCAGGTAGTTTTTTATATAGAATTTTACATTAAAAAAGCGCCTTGCAATTGGCGCTTGATTTTAAAATTTACTCCCAGGGGAATTCGAATCCCCGTCTACACCGTGAAAGGGTGTTGTCCTAGGCCTCTAGACGATGGGAGCATATAATTTAGAGTTTAGCTTTTGGCTACCGCTCTTGGGGCTGTCCCTTTCACATATTCTATAATACCAAAACAATATTTATTGTCAACTATTTTTTAGAAAATTATTTTGATAAATTTTTAAGTGTTCGCTTAATGCATATTGCCCAAAGTTTTCCGGAACAATTTCAACTCCTGTGTTATAGTACATCTGCATAATAGCCTGAGATAAAGTTGAATATCCTTTTTTGAATTGGGCTTCTAAAACTTTTGCTTTATAATTGCCAATCAATGTAGGTAAAATAAGTGCTGCCACAACCCCAATAATTCCTAGTGTAATTAATGTTTCTGCTAAGGTAAATCCCCATCTATTCCTTATCAAATCTGCTTTACGGGGGGGGGGCAAACCGTCAAATTCTTTTGTATAAGCATTTTTCGTCCTCCTTTTTTATTTATTATAACAATTTTTGTATAAAATGCAACTCTGATTTAAATTAGAGTAATTAATTTGCCCACTTGAAAGTTTTTTAATTTTATGTAAAATATATATATAAAGAGAGAGATAGGAGTGAAATAAATTACAAAATGTTTGAACGTTTTACGGAGAAAGCTATAAAAGTTATAATGCTCGCTCAGGAGGAAGCTCGTCGTCTGGGCCATAATTTTGTTGGTACAGAACAGGTGCTGCTTGGTTTAATCGGTGAAGGTACAGGCGTAGCCGCAAAAACACTTAAATCTATGGGTGTTACCCTGAAAGATGCAAGAGCCGAAGTTGAAAAAATTATTGGCAGAGGTTCTGGGTTTGTTGCAGTGGAAATTCCTTTTACACCAAGAGCTAAAAGAGTTTTGGAATTATCCTGGGATGAAGCAAGACAGCTTGGACATAATTATATTGGGACAGAACACCTTTTGTTAGGTTTGATAAGAGAGGGCGAAGGCGTTGCAGCAAGAGTTCTTGAAAACCTTGGTGTTGATTTGAATAAGATTAGAAGCAATGTTGTGAAAATGCTTGGTGAATCTAAGCCTCAGACAGTGTCTTCTGGATCTACTAGTTCCTCATCTTCTTCAAGCGGAAAAACTAAAACTCCAAGTCTTGATGAGTTTGGCAGGGATTTAACTCTTGCGGCTCAAGAATTGCGTCTTGATCCGGTTGTCGGCAGGGAAAAAGAAATTGAACGTGTAATTCAAATTCTTGCACGTCGTACAAAAAATAATCCTGTTCTTATTGGTGAACCTGGTGTTGGTAAAACCGCTGTTGCAGAAGGCTTGGCAATAAGAATTGTTAATGCTGAAGTTCCTGATATTTTAGACGGCAAAAAAGTTATACAATTAGATATGGGACTTCTTGTCGCCGGTACAAAGTATCGTGGTGAATTTGAAGAACGTTTAAAAAAGATTATGGACGAAATTCGTCAGGCAGGAAATATAATTCTTGTTATTGATGAAATGCACACCTTGATAGGCGCAGGTGCTGCAGAAGGTGCTATTGATGCCGCTAATATTTTAAAACCTGCATTATCAAGAGGAGAAATTCAAGTTATTGGTGCAACAACTCTTGATGAATACAGAAAATATGTGGAAAAAGATTCTGCATTGGAACGCCGTTTCCAGCCTGTAATTATAGAAGAACCTACAATTGATGAATCTATTGAAATTATCAAAGGTTTGAAACCGAAATATGAAGAACACCACAAATTGATAATCTCTGATGAAGCAATCGTTGCGGCTGTAAAACTTTCTAGTAAATATATTACAGATAGATTTTTGCCTGACAAAGCAATCGATGTTATTGATGAAGCTTCTTCAAAGGTTCGCTTGAAAGTTTCTAACCTTTCTCCGGAAGGCAAAGAACTTGAAAAAGAATTAAGAAATATAATAAAAGAAAAAGAAGAAGCTATAAGAAATCAAGAATTTGAAAAAGCTTCACAACTTCGCGATGATGAAGCTGATATGAAAGATAGAATTCGTGAAATGGCTCAAAAATACAGAGAAGAACACGAGGCAAACAAGCCTACTGTTACGGCTGAAAATGTCGCAGAGGTAATTGCAACAATGACAGGTGTTCCGGTTACTAAACTTACTGAAGGTGAAAGCGAAAGATTGTTGAAACTAGAAGAAACCTTACACGAAAGAGTAATCGGTCAGCATGACGCTGTTGTTGCTATTTCTAAAGCAATAAGACGTGCAAGAGTTGGTTTAAAAAGTCCTAACAGACCTATCGGAAGTTTTATCTTCTGCGGGCCTACCGGTGTTGGTAAAACTGAACTCGCTAAGGCTTTAGCAGAAGCTGTATTTGGCTCTGAAGATAACATGATAAGAGTTGATATGTCAGAGTTTATGGAAAAACATTCAACAGCAAAACTTATCGGTTCTCCTCCTGGATATGTTGGATACGATGATGGCGGACACTTGACAGAATTAGTTCGTAAAAAACCTTATTCAGTTATTTTGTTTGACGAAATTGAAAAAGCTCATCCGGATGTTTTCAATATCATGCTTCAAATTCTGGATGACGGACGTCTTACAGATGCCAAAGGCCGTCATATTAACTTTAAAAATACAATTATCATTATGACATCTAACGTTGGTGCAAGTATGATTACTACAACATCAAAACTTGGCTTCTCAACTTCTGATGACGAATCTAAAGATAAATACGAAAAATTAAAAGAAACAGTTACAGAAGAAATGAAAAAGGCGTTTAGACCTGAATTCCTTAACCGTATTGATGAAACAATTGTATTCTCTCACCTGTCACAGGAAGAAATTAGACAAATTGTTGATTTGATGTTGAAGGATTTATTCAAACGTCTGGCTGAAAGAGAGTTGTCTGTTGAGGTTACAGATGAAGTTAAAGATCATCTTGCTAAAAACGGATATTCAGAAGCTTATGGTGCAAGACCTTTGAGACGCTTAATTCAAAGAAAGATTGAGGATATGCTTGCTGAAGAAATTCTTTCCGGAAAATATTCTCCGGGCGATACAATTGTTCTGAAACTTGTCGATGATAAAATTACTTTTGAAAGAAAAGCTAAAAAATCAAAGAAAGAAACAGAAGAAGTTGCTCAATAAAATTGAAAAGTGGTTGTGAAAAATTTCATAACCACTTTTTTATTGAAAAATTTTAGATAATATTTTATAATAATTTTATACAAAAAATTTATAGCAACTTTAATAAGAAAAGGAGTTAAGTCATGAAAAATTTAATTAGAAAGCAAGTCGGGGGGGGGGCAAGCGTTTAAGCCTTCACAGCAGTGCTTTTAAGGGGTTTACTCTTGCTGAAGTTTTAATTACACTTGGTGTAATAGGAGTTGTAGCCGCTTTAACTTTACCCAATTTGATTGCAAACTATAGAGAAAAAGTATTTGTTACTTCAGCTAAAAAGGCTTATACTACAATTTTGGCGACTATAAATACATGGAATGCCCAAAATGAAATTGTCGGGGACTATGAATATTTTTGGACTTATCCTGTGTCTATGGAAGAACGTTTAAAAATGATAACAAAAAATATGAATGTTCTTGATATCTGTATTTATGACATGGAAAAGTGCGGTGGAGATCATGTCGCAAAGCAATACAAAAAGCTTAATGACGGTGAGGGTAATACTTTATCAGCAAATTGGTTTAATGCAAATAGGGCAGTGTTAGCTGATGGAAGTTTTTTAAGTATTGATACAACAGCCTCAAATGGAAGTTGTGTTCATTCATTTTGGTCAAATGAAAAAGATAGTAATGGGAATTTTATTCCTGATTCTTCAAGCCCAAATGGTTTTAAGGGTGAATATATAACTGTTGAAGATTGTGGATATATAAGAATTGATACAAATGGTCTAAAGGGGCCTAATCAGGTTGGAATTGATTGTTTTGGAATACTGTTTTTCAAAAACTCCATAAAATCATCTGATAGCATGGGAAATCTTAATTATGTACTTGCAAATGATAAATTAATAAATACCGAAAATTATACTCCAGGAAAGTTCGAATAATTTATATCTAGTCTTTAACAATAAAAGGTCTTACAAAAGCCCAGGTGCCGTATAAAGATGTTAACAGGCCGGCCGCTGTAAGACTTTTTGATGTCTTAGGATATTTTTTACTGTTAAATAGACCGCCAAGAGTTAATAGAGTTGTGCCGGTCATAATTCCTAAATAGCCTTTAAAAATAGTTCTCGGAACGATTATTGTATCATTCATATCTGCGGAATTTTTTGTATAGGTGTGCATTTTATCTAAAATTGATTGTTTTTTGCCATTGGGTGTACCGCTAAAATACTGACAATTTGTGATTTTTGCTATTCTCATTTTGTTTTCCCTAATCCTTGTCAGGAATATGTTCAAATATATCCTGAATTCTACAATTTAAAGCATTACACAATTTGTCTAAAGTTTCAAGTTCTATTGTCTTTGTTTTGTCATGGTAAATTCTAAACACAGTTACATGGGTCAAACCAGATTCTCTTGCAACTTCTGCCATGTTCATTCGTCTTCTGCCCATAATTTCGGATAATTTATTTTTAATCATATAAAATTTTTATCATTTTAAGCAAACAGTTGCAAAATGAATTATAGATATGTATAATAATATTATATAGCTATATAATATTATTTAATGATTGTTTATAAAAGGAGAATTTATGAGAAAGGGTTTTACACTTGCTGAAGTCTTAATTACATTAGGTATAATCGGAATTGTTGCGGCATTAACTTTGCCATCTTTAATTCAGAAATATCAGGAAAAGGTTACTTTAGAGCGTTTAAAAAAAAGCATATTCACTTCTTTCACAGGTGTATATTCAAATCACAAATGATTACGGCTATCCGAATGAGTGGAATATTATACAATCAAATAGCGAAATACTTTCTGAGGTCTACACTGCTTATAATATTTTGAAAAATTATGTAAATCATATAAAAATATGTTCAAATTCAGATTGCATAAATAAAGGATATAAATATTTACATGGTCAATATGACGGCAATTCAGGATATAGAATTGCTGCTTATGCTATGGTGCTGCCGGATGGTACATTCCTGAAATTCTCTGAAAATGGTGCCAACGGAGACGGGGTTATACTTGATGATTGTAATATCGTAAGAGGTTCTACGCCTGCTTTAAAGAATATTTGTAAAGAGATTTATGTTGATATAAATGGGATGCAGAAGCCGAATACTTTTGGACGCGATACTTTTGTATTCTATTGGACAAAATATGGTATAATTCCTGCTGGAAGTCCTGATGAATCACCTTCTTCAGTTATGAACTTTTCGGTATGTTTAAATAATGGATATGGTTGTACTGCATGGTTATTATTAAATGAAAATATGGATTATTTGCATTGTGATGATTTATCATGGGACGGTAAGCATAAATGTAAATAATTAACTTTTTCTTAATATTTTAGACGCCTATACCTACTTGATTAGTTTTTTTGTTAGTGCTATAAGTGACATGTTAAAGGTTTTACAAAAGAAGAAGGAGTAAAAACTTATGAGTAAAAAGAAAGTAGCAATTAATGGTTTTGGTAGAATTGGCCGTAACACTTTAAGAGCAGCTATTAGAGAAGGTATTTTTGACAAAATCGATTATGTAGCAATCAATGACCCTGGTTTGAAACCGGCTGATGCTGCTAGAATTTTCAAATATGACTCTGTAATGGGTAAATTTGACGGTGAAGTTGAAGCTTACGATGAAGGTATTATCGTAAACGGTAAAAAAATTAAATTCTTCGCAGAAAAAGATCCTGCTCAATTACCTTGGAAAGATTTAGGTGTTGAAGTTGTTGTTGAATCTACAGGTTTCTTCACAGATGCAACTAAAGCTCACGCTCACATCGATGCTGGTGCTAAAAAAGTTATCATCTCAGCTCCAGCTACTAACGAAGATAAAACTATTGTTTTAGGCGTTAACGAAAAAGAATACGATCCTGCTAAACACAACGTAATTTCAATGGCTTCTTGTACAACTAACTGCTTAGCTCCAGTTGCTAAAGTTATTGATGAAAAATTTGGTATCGTTAAAGGTTTGATGACTACAGTTCACTCATACACTGGTGACCAAAGAATCTTAGATGCAGGTCACAAAGATCCAAGAAGAGCTAGAGCCGGCGCTTTAAACATCGTTCCTACAAAAACAGGTGCTGCTAAAGCTGTTGCTCTTGTATTGCCTCAATTGAAAGGTAAATTGGATGGTTTCGCTATGAGAGTTCCTACTCCAGACGTTTCTTTAGTTGACGTTGTATTCGAACTTTCTAAAGACGTTACTGTTGAAGAAGTTAATGCAGCTTTAAAAGAAGGTGCTGATGGACACGTTCTTTGCTATACTGAAGAACCGCTTGTATCTTCTGATTACATCGGAACTTCTCAATCATCTACAGTTGATGCTTTATTAACTCGTGTAATGGGCGGCAACCAAGTTAAAATTATTTCTTGGTATGACAACGAAATGGGTTACTCTACTCGTTTAGCTGAAACTACTTTGATGGTTGCTGAAAAATTATAGTTTTTATAAAACTAAAAATAAAGAAAAGACTTCTCTTTTTTGAGGAGTCTTTTTTTTATTGCTCTTTTGGGGAATTTAATTATTTTTTATACAGGAAATAATAAGTTTGAAAAGGAGGATAAATAAATGCAAGCATTAAAAATTATTACATATATTCTTGTTTTGATAGGTGCGTTGAACTGGGGACTATTAGGGGCTTTTGGACTAGATTTAGTCGCTTTAATCTTTGGCGATATGACAGTTGTTGCAAGAATTATTTATATTCTTGTGGGTATTAGCGCTATTATTTATGCAATTATGTCTTATCGTGACGTTTTTGAAAAATATTAGTTTAACTTATCCAGATAATCTTTTTCAGCGGCAAGAGTATTTGGTGTTGCAAGAATTGAATATACAGGTTTACCTGAGAAGATGTAGTTTGCTGCATTATAAATGTCTTGAGTCGTAATAGTATCTATCATATCAAAATATTGATTTTGTCTTGATACACCATATGGAGATGCAATTCCTAAAGCAATGGAAGATAGTTTGTCTGAAGCACTTTCATTACTGCTTAAAAGATCATTTTTTAAGCTAAGTTTGGCATTGTTCAATTCTTCTTCACTAACCTTTTTATTTTTTAAATCAGTTATGTGACGTTTGAAGCCTTCTATGGATTTTTCAACGTTATCATAGCTGATTTCGCCGGTTTCGTTGTTTTCTGTGGTTGTACCTATTTTTAATTTGATTGTTCCTATATTATCAATTCTGTTGCATGAAGAGCGAACAGAGTACGCAAGTTTTTCTTTTTCTCTCAGGTCATTAAACAATCTTGATGAAGGGCCTCCGCCAAGGATTTTGTTTAAAAGTTCTAATGTAACACTGTCTTTTAAATTACCGTTTGCTTTGAATTTATATGCCATAATAATTTCTGCCTGATTTCTAAAATCGGTATCAGTTAAAACTTTAGCTTGTTCTACCGGTTTATAAAAATCTGCGATTTTTATAGGAGAAAATTCTGTTACCTTAGGCATTTCAGACAATTCCGTGAATAATGTATTGTCGAGACCTGTTTTTTTGTTGAAAGGTGCTGAAACTTCAACATCAACTTTTGAGTTTGTTATAAAGTAGTTATATAGATTTTTGACATCTTCAAGGGTTACTGTTTCTAGATCTTTCAGTAAATCTTCTTTATTATAGCCGTATGGTAGATTTTCATATAATTCTTTTTCAAGTTTGTCATTAGCGCTTTTTTCTTCTGTTAAAAGTTGGTCTTTTATCAAACCTTTTGCGTAATCAAAAGTTCCCTGAGTAAATCTGGGCGAATAAATAATTTCTTTTGCGGATTTTAACGCTTTATCCATATCATCAGAGCCTGAGCTTGTAAACAGCGATAAGGAAGCATCAGTCGCTTTTGCGCTCATTTTAATCCCATTTTTTGCAATTTCAAAGTCAAATTGCTCCTGATTTTTATCAATTGTTCCTTCGTTAAGAATTGCTGATAGTATTAAAGACGCAGAAGGCTTGCTTTTTGCGTAATCATCGCAATTAAAATTTATGTTCATATAAACGTTATCTGTTTTTGTATCATTTGTGATAACTTTTATATTGTTTGCCAAATTATACATCTTTACGTTATTTAAATTTACAGGCTCCTTTTTTTGTCCGTGAAATGCTATATTTGCATTTTTATAATTAGTTTGAATATCATCTTTTGAGATATTTTTTGGATGTATCACGGTAATTGCTGCTTTATTTAAGTCCAGATACTTTTTTGCGGTATTTGAAATATCTTCAGGTGTAATTGATTTAACTATTTGTTCATAGTTATTGATGTAATCCTGATTATTTTCTAGAAATGCTGTCCCAATTTTGTCATTTATTGCAAATGAATATTCAAAATTCTTTGTAAAGCTGTCAAGCATTTGTTTTTGTACGATTTGTAATTCATCATGTAATGGAGGCTGATTACTTATTTGAGCAATTTCGTTATATATTGCTTTTAATGCTTTTTCAGAATTTTCATCAATGCATTCTGTTGATATTAAAATAGCTCTGCCGTCATTAGGATTTGTGCTTACTTTTTCATTTTCAATCCAGGCTGCGGTATTTAGAGGCTTCAAAGCCTTATACATTCTTGGAGTTGAACTTGAGGTCAGTATTCTTCCCAAAGCTTCCATTAATATTCTATCTTTAGTATTGTTGTTTTGCGGTCCGTTGAATCCTATAACTATAGATGTTGCAGTTGCCTTATCTGAAATTATATCTTCTCTTTTAGGTTGTTGAATAGGCTGCAGCATTTCAAAATGTCTATTATATGATGGCTGTTTGGTTGATGTAAAGTATTTGGAGATTAACTTCATTGTCTCATCAGGCTCAACCTCACCGGTTATTACTGTTACCATATTTGCAGGATAATAATTATTATTATAATAATTTACAACATCATCTTTTGTTAGGTTTGTTATATTATCTGTGGTTCCGCCTATCAAGTCTGTTGAGGTTGAGTTTATATTATATAAATTCTTTATAGTTCTGTTAACTGCAAGATTTTCAGGATCTGAAAGAATCATGTTTATTTCAGAATTTACAATGCCTTTTTCTTTTTCAAGTTTATCAATTGCAAAACGCGGAGTTTCAAGCATTGATGCGTGGAGTTTAATTTTATTTTCCAAATCATTTTTGCCTAAAAGGTTTGAGCTTATGTAATAATTGGTTTCAGCAAAGCCTGTGCTTGCGTTTGTTGAAGCCCCCATTTTATCAACTTCTTTAAAGAATTGTCCTTCTTCTAACCCATCTGAACCGTTAAACAGGTTATGCTCAATATAATGACTTATTCCGCGTAATTTATCCGGTTCATTCATAGAGCCTGTGTTAACATAAGTTCTTAAAACAGTTTCTCCTTCTTTAGGAACAATGACTACTTTTTGACCATTAGAAAGCCTATAATAGTGTGCTTTTATATCATAAGGAAAATTTATTTCTTCGATTTTCTGATATGCGATAGGAGTTTTCACCGCATAATCAGGTTGTATATTGGGGAATTCAGCCTGGTTTGTTGTTGAAATTGTTTTTTCATATGTTTTATTTTGCGGCTTTGTTGTTTTGATATTATTAACAGTATTAATATTATTTGTAAAATGAGGATTAATATTAAGCATAGTATACCATTCTACCTATATGTTTATAAAAACATATAAATATGAAAAATTGCTTATTTTATAAGAAATATAAAGTTTTACACTTTGAAAATAGTTTGTTCTCTGTCTGGCCCGACGCTTACAATAGAAATCGGCACCCCGATAAGTTCCTCAAGGCGTTCAAGATATTTTTTGCAGTTTTGTGGCAATTGAGCATAATCTCTTATTCCTGATATGTCTGTATTCCAACCTTTAAATGTTTCATAAACCGGTTCTAGATATTTATGCATAAATACATTTGTCGGATACTGTGTATATATTTTTCCGTCTCTAATATCTTTATAAGCAATACAAACCTTAATTTCATCAAACTTATCAAATACATCAATCTTAGTAAGCGCAACAGATGTCAGGCCTCCTACAAGAACAGAATATTTCATAGTAACAGCGTCAAACCAGCCACAGCGGCGTGGACGTCCTGTTGTTACACCGAATTCATGACCGACTTCGCGAATTCTGTCGCCTGTTTCATCTGTTAACTCTGTTGCAAAAGGTCCTTCTCCAACTCTTGTAACATAAGCTTTTGCAACACCTATTACCTCATCAATCATTGTCGGCCCGTAACCGCTTCCGATAGCAGCTCCGCCGCCTATAGGATTGGAACTTGTTACATAAGGATATGTTCCGTAATCTATATCAAGCATTACGCCTTGAGCACCTTCAAAAAGAATGTTTTTCCCTTTTTTATATTTGTTCAACATTTCTTGCCAATCAAAGCAAACATAAGGACGGAAAATTTCTGCATATCTTTCGCATAATGATTTTATTTCATCTTTTGAAAAAGGCTTTAAGCCGTAAACTTCTTTTAGTGTTTTATTTTTAAGAGGCAAAATAATATCTAATTTTTCATTTAAAGCTTCTGGACAATATAAATCTTCAATCCTGAATCCGATACGTGCTGCCTTGTCGGTATAAGTTGGCCCAATCCCTTTTTTTGTAGTTCCTATTTTCCCTTTTTTAGCGTTGTCTTCACTGTATCCGTCAACTTCTGTGTGATAAGGCATTGTAATTGCTGCAAGCGGGCTTATTTTTAAGTTTGAGACATCAATTCCATCAGAGATTAATCCCTGCACTTCTGTCTCAAAATATTCAGGCAGAATAACAGTTCCTGCACCGATAAAACAAATTTTATTACCGTATAAAATTCCAGAAGGTATCAGGTGAAACTTATAAGTTTTGTTGTCAACAACGACAGTATGCCCTGCATTACAGCCGCCCTGATAGCGTATAATTAAATCAGCATCTTCTGCAAGTAAGTCAGTAATTTTTGCTTTACCTTCATCGCCCCATTGAGCACCAACTACAACTTTATTCATATCCCTTATCCTTTCTTTGAAAAATAGGTCAATTACTAATTTATTTTAGCACAAAAAAAGTTGTAGTTATAATTTATATAGATAAATTCAGTCCCCTTTTTCTTATTATATTGTATTCATTATTTTATTAACATTTTAGTTAATTGGGGGAGAATTTCAAATGCATCTCCAACAATGCCGTAATCACTGTTTTCAAAAATTGGTGCATTTTTGTCTGAATTTATTGCAATAACTTTGTCAGAACCATCCATTCCGACAATATGCTGGATTGCTCCGGAAATTCCGCAGGCTATGTATAATTTTGGAGTTACTGTTTTGCCGGTTTGACCAATTTGCATTTCATGAGCTGCAAGTCCCATATCTACAGCCCCTCTGCTTGCACCTACGGCTGCACCTATTGTATTTGCAAATTCCTTTAAAAGTCTGAAGCCTTCCTCATTTTTCATGCCTTTGCCGCCGGCTACAATAATTTCTGCACTATCTAATTCATTTATACATGAAGTTAGATTTTTTGTGAATTTTATGAGCTCAACATTTGTTTTTAGATTAGATAAATCCGGTGTTTTAAGTATGTATTCAGTATTTTTTTTGAGAATTTCATTTAATGGCTTGAATACTTTTGGTCTTACTGTTGCCATCTGCGGCTTATTTTTGCAGAGAATTGTCGCCATAAGTTTGCCGCCAAAGGTTGGGCGGGTCGCGGCAAGCATCCCTTTTTCGTTAATTTCCAATTCTATACAATCAGCGGTTAAGCCTGTATGAAGTGAGGATGAGATTCTTGGCGCTAAATCTCTTCCTTGTGTTGTTGCTCCTATCAAGATAATTTCAGGTTGAATTTCTTTTATTATATCCAAAGCCGCTTTTGAATATAATTCAGTGGAATAATTAGAAAATTTTTCATGTTCTGCAATATAAACTTTGTCAAAGCCGTTATTTTCGAATGCTTCTTTGAATTCGTTAAGCATTCCAGGTTTTGTTATCAATAGCGCTGCAATTGTTGCATTATCCAGAGATTTTGCAAGTTCGTGAGCTTTGTTTGCCAGTTCAAATAAAACCGTATGCAAATAATTTTCTTT
The DNA here is from genome assembly GCA_944323155.1 of Candidatus Gastranaerophilales bacterium. GTDB lineage: Bacteria > Cyanobacteriota > Vampirovibrionia > Gastranaerophilales > Gastranaerophilaceae > CALURL01. The sequence goes on along the minus strand of CALURL010000007.1, from coordinate 64,327 downwards.
TGTGACTTCGGCGTATAACAAAATTGTTTTATTACTCATTTATTTTTACCCCGCATTGACATAGTTTTTCAAAAAGTTCATCACAGGTATTAATTATTACACACTTTTCCCGTTTGTTTTCAGGACGAAATGCTTTGCTTACATATGTTGGTGAACCTTTTATTCCGACTTCATCAGAAGATAAACCGATATCGTTAAGCGTTAAAGTTTGGATTTCCGCTTTTTGTGCCTTTATTATACCATTTATGCGCGGTCTTTGCGGTTCTTTGTCATTTTGCAAAACGCATATTAATGCAGGAAAATGAACTTTTAGAGTTTCAGTGCCTTCTTCTGTTTCGCGTTCTAGCGTAATTGAATTGTTTTCACAGGAATTTATTTGTTTAACATAAGTAACCTGTGGAATATCTAAATTGTTTGCAATAGTTGGACCGGTTTGCGCGGTATCTCCGTCAGTTGCAAATTGGCCGCATATAATTAAATCAAAGTCCGGGCAAAATGTTTTTATGGCTGCTGCAATAGTTTTTCCTGTGGAATATGTGTCTGCACCGGCAAATTTTTTATCGCTGACAAGAACTCCATTATCGCAGCCAACAGCGATAGCTTTTCTCAAAATTTCTTCTGCCTGTAATGGCCCCATGCTGAGTGCTGTTATCTCTACATTTTCGCAAGATTTTTTTATTTCCAATGCAGTTTCAATTGCATATATGTCAAAAGGGTTGATGACGCTTTCGACACCTTCCCTTTGAATTGTGTTATTTTCAGTCCACTTGATATCTGCTGTATCAGGAACCTGTTTTATGCATACAAGTATTTTCATTAACTACCTTGGCTGATGTGCAGCTCTTTGTCTTGCATTCGTTTCTATTAATGCATTATAAGCAAGCATGTAAACTGAACATTTTTTTACGCTTGGTAAATACCACGCACAACTTTCTAATGTACACACTTTGTCAATATCTGAACCTGCACTCATTAACGGACAGTATGGAATATCTTTTGCCATTATTACCTCTCTTCTTCTTTATTTTTTCAAAGCTGCTGCTTGTTGAAGCAAATTACAATTTTCGTCGCGTTTTCTTTCCTGATCCTTGTAAATTCTTGTTCTATTTATAACTTCATCAAAGTCAATTTTGTGAGCATCAAAGTCAGGGCCGTCAACACAGGCAAATTTTGTTTCACCTCCGACAGTAACACGGCAAGCTCCGCACATACCTGTTCCGTCAACCATGATTGGGTTCATGCTTGCTTCAGTATAAATTCCTTTATCACGGGTTAAATCAGCCACTGCTCTCATCATTGGCATAGGTCCTACGGCTATTGCGTAATCTATTTTTTCTTGCTTCATTAACCTTTCTAAAACTTGCGTAACAAATCCTTTTTCGCCCAATGTTCCGTCGTCTGTTGTGATAAAGAGTTCAGTGCAAGCGTCTTTCATTTTATCTTGCCAGAAGATCAAATCTTTATTTCTTGCACCCATAATCATGTATACTTTATTACCTGCTTCTTTGAAGGCTTTTGCAATCAAATAGCATGGTGCTGCACCGTATCCGCCTGCAAGACATACTACAGTTCCGTATTTTTTGATATGAGTTGGCTGGCCTAAAGGTCCTACAATATCATGGATTTCATCACCGACATTCAATGCTGCAAGCTGTTTTGTAGAATATCCTACTGCCATAAAAACAAGAGTTAAGGCGCCTGTTTCTTTATTAACATCTGCGATAGTTAACGGTACACGTTCACTATTTTCGTTTGCTCTGAATATAATAAATTGTCCTGCTTTTGCATTTCTTACAACGTAAGGTGCATCTATTGTAATTTCGTATTGATTAGGACAAAGTTCTTTTTTTGATAGAATTTTGTATCCCATATTTAGTCTCCTTCTTATATGTTAACATTATACTATAAAATGTGCAATATGGGAAATTTTTTAAGGAATGTTATGGGAGGTTTTTAAAGTAGTATTTATTGCTGAATTTTATACAAATTGAAAATATTAAAATTTTTAGCTAATCTGGCGGTGTTTTTTGTGTTTATTTCTCAAAAAATACAGTTATGAAATTTGTACATAATGATGATAGAGAAAATTATTTTAAACGTGTAGCCTGCAAGTCTTTGTGTTACAAATATAATTCTATTTCTCCTAATATGGTCGGATTGAGGATAGAATTATTAAAAAAAATTCTTGGAGAAACTAAATCTATATTTTTAATAGAACAGCCGTTTATGTGTGATTACGGTTCGAATATAAAAATCGGTGAAAATTTCTACGCAAATCATAATCTTATGATTTTAGATGTTGATAAGGTTGTTTTTGGCGATAATGTTTTAGTAGGACCAAACTGTTCTTTTTTTACATCCATTCACCCTATTGAAGCTGATTTACGTGCCAAAGGATTTGGCTCATCAAAACCGATTACAGTTGGTGATAATGTCTGGATTTGTGGAAATGTAACAGTTTTGCCCGGCGTAAATATCGGTGAAAATTCAATTATTGGCGCAGGAAGTATTGTTTGCAAAGATATTCCGGCAAATGTATTAGCTGTCGGAAATCCTTGCAAAGTTATTAAAAATTTGTGAATTTATTTTTTTATTACCGTAAATGTGTAGTCAGGTTTGCTGCTTAATCTTTTTTCGATTTCGTCAAAGGTTAACAATCCTTGTGTCGCGCCGAATTCAGAAACTACTCCTGCAGAATTTACAGAGGCATACATAAGAGATTTTCCTATGTTCTTATCAGTTCTTCCCAGTGCTGCACAGAATGTTGAGGCAAAAGCGTCTCCGGCTCCAAGTGTTGATACTACAGGACCATCAAATACAGGACAGTAGTAATAATCTTTGCCGTCGTAAGCGTATGCCCCGTGGCCGCCGTCTGTGATAACTATTATTTGATAATCCATGACTTTTAATTTATTAAACATTGCTTTTACATCAGGGTGGATTAACTGATCAGAGAATTTTTCATCTCTAGTGTCAGGTCTTACTTGAATTTGGGTTGCAAGAGACGCTTCTTCTTTGTTCATTACAACAATATTTGCATTTTCAAGGATTTTTTTTAGATAAGTAAATCCTTTTTTAATGCTTGAAGAACCTGCATTAAAGCATACAAATACATTGTTTTCTCTTGCAAAAGTTGCGATGTCATCAAGAACTTTAGTACTATCACCGTTAAGAGGGGCTATATATAATAATTTTGAATTTTTGATTGCTTCAAAATTTATATCTGCTTTTTTTATCATAGCATTTGCGCCTCTATGCGCAAGAACTGTTCTATCTCCCTGAAAACTTACAAGAATTATAGAAAAGCCGGTGCTGATTTTTGGATCTTGAATTATGTTTGATAAATCAATGTTTTTGCCTTTAAAAGATTCTAAAACCCCGTCAGAATAAATATCATCGCCAATTTTGAATATCGCACTTGTGTTGTAGCCTAAATTCGCAAAGTTAACGGCTGTGTTAACTCCCCCTCCGCCGACTTTTGATGCAAAATCTGTAATTTCTACTTTTGCACCATATGGGTAACTCATAAATTCTGATTTTTTATTTTTTGTATAAACTGAAACAATGTTTGCATCATCACTTTCAACGAATACATCCATTGTAGCACTGCCAATAGTTATAACTTCGCACATGTTTACTTCCTCCAATTGATTTTAGCTTAGCACAAAAATAATTTTTTGTGACATTGAAATCATTAAACAAAGTTTGTCTAGGGTAAGGGGTTGGCAGCTTTGAAAAAATATTAAATGACAATTGGGAAATGAATTATTAAAAAAAATGCCATCCCTTTTTTAGGGACGGCATTTTTATTTTATAAACTCTGCTAATTTAACTTAGCCTTGTCTTCTTCTGTAACACCTTTGATTGTAAGGTTTACTCTTCCTTTGTCGTCGATTTTGATAACTTTAACGATTACTTCGTCACCAATATGCAAGTGTGGTTCTATTGTATCTATTCTTTCATTGCATACTTGTGAAATGTGTACCATTCCATCTTTGCCCGGTGCAAGTTCGACAAAAGCACCTATTGGAATAATTCTTACAACTTTACCTTTTACAACCATTCCAGGTTCTGGTTTGAAAGTTAATTCCTCAATCATTCTTTTTGCAATAGCTGCGCCTTCCTGGTCGTTAGAAGTAATTGTTACAACACCGTTGTCTTGAATATCAATTTCAGCACCTGAAGCGTCAATAATTGCTCTGATTTGTTTTCCGCCAGGTCCAATTACTGTTCCGATGTCTTCTACAGGAATTGTCATTGTTGTAATGCTTGGTGCATAAGGTGAAAGATGATCTGCTGGAGCTGTAATGACTTTTCTCATTTCTCCAAGGATATGTAATCTGCCTTCTTTTGCCTGTTGTAATGCACGTCTTAATGTGTCATTTGCAATTCCTTTGGCTTTCATATCCATTTGAAGAGCTGTAATACCTGTGTCATTACCTGTAACTTTAAAGTCCATATCGCCTAAAAAGTCTTCAATACCTTGAATATCAGTTAATACAACAGGTTCTTTGCCTTCTTCTGTAATCATACCCATTGCAACACCGCCGATCATACATTTTACGGGAACACCGGCATTCATTAATGCCATTGATGAACCGCAGGTTGATGCCATTGATGTTGACCCGTTGGATTCTAATACGTCAGAAGTTACGCGGATTGTGTAGCCAAATTCTTCTTGTGAAGGAAGTGCTGGAACATTAGCTCTTTCTGCAAGATTTCCGTGTCCAACTTCACGTCTGCCAGGTCCTCTTAATGGTTTTACTTCACCAACAGAAAATCCAGGGAAGATGTATTTGTGCATATAAGTTTTTTCAGTTTCCGGATCAACTCCGTCGAGTTCCTGTTTCATTCCTGGTCCTGCTAATGTTGCAACCGATAAAACTTGAGTTTGGCCTCTTGTGAATACTGCAGACCCGTGGGCACGTGGAATTACTCCAACTTCACACCAGATAGGACGTACATCATGCGGCTTTCTTCCATCAGCTCTTACGCCTTCATCGAGAATCATTGTACGCATAATTTTCTTTTCTGCATTTTTAAATTCTTCTGCAACAAAGTCAATGCCTGTTTCTTCCATGATTTTTTTGCTGTAATCATCTTCCGGAAGCGCATCAATTTTTTCTTTAACAAGTTTTTTAGCTTCTTCAAGTTTTTCTTGTCTGTAAGTTCTATCAAAGTTGTGGTAAGCATCAAAAATCATATCGTGAGCTGTTTCATCAATAATTTTTTTGATTTCTGATGTATCATAAGGATTTACGAATACTTCTTTTTCAACTCCGCATTCTTTTATAAATGCTTCTTGAGCTTCGCATTGTTTTCTGATTTCGACTTGGGCGAATTCAACTGCATTCATAATATCGTCTTCTGTAACGAATTTACATCCGGCCTCAACCATAATTACGCTGTCGTGTGTACCTGCAACAACTATATCAAGGTCAGATTTATTAGCTTGCTGGTGTGTTGGGTTTGCAATCATATTGCCATTTTCGTCGCGTGAAACTCTTACTGCGCCTATAGGGCCTTCAAATGGAGCGCCAGAAAGCATTAATGCAAATGATGCGCCTAACATTGCAAGTGTGTCCGGTTGATTTTGCTGATCGTAGCTGAATAATTGTGCTACAATTTGAATATCATTTCTATATCCTTTTGGGAAAAGAGGTCTGATTGGTCTATCGATAAGTCTTGAAACTAATATTGCTTTATCGCTTGCTTTCCCTTCTGAACGGTTGTAACCGCCAGGGATACGGCCAATTGAAGACATTCTTTCTTCATAATCAATTAATAGCGGGAAGAAATCTATCCCGACTCTTGGTTCTTTTGAAACAACGCAGTGAACGAATAGCATTGTATCACCGCATCTAACTGTAACAGAACCGTTTGTAGATTGAGCGTACTTGCCGGTTTCAATTGTAACGGTTTTTCCGCCGATTTCAATCTGTGTTTTTTTTGTTTCCGGTACCATAATTTTCCTTTCTTGCGGGAGTTAGAAACAATTACCCGCTTGTGCTTCTGCACCTTTTTTGTTATACACTTCTTTTGTTCTATTTTATTATACCGCAAACAAGTTAAAATAATTAAAATCATAATAATTATTAAGCAATGCAAAAAAGCCCTTTAGGGGCTTTTCTATCGATATATAGACAATAAGTTTTTTTTATATCTATTTTAATTTTAGAAGTGCATATCAAAAGACGGCGGCATTCCGTTCATTTTTTCGTCTTCCATACGCATTGCAGAGCCTATTGTAAAGCTTTCTGCAAATAATTTGTTTATTTGGTAATTTATATCTCCATTAAACACGTTTTCGTTTTCTTCCAAAAATTCAAATAATGGTTCTGCCGGGCTTTTTATAATGTTTTCTAAGGTATTACCCGCAAGTTTCATTGTATGTTCGCCTATTTCAGGAACTTTTACGTTCATCCCGAAAGGCTTATATGGTCTGTTAAATGAAGCACCTGTATCTGCCATTTTAATTTATCCCTGTTTGTTGTTTTTATAAGTACAATTAATTAATCGGCATTTTCAGGTGAAATATTTAATTTTTTTGATAATATTTTTTACAATTTTTAATATTTATTCCCACAGCTCGCTTAAATCAATATCAATTTTACCATTTGATAATTGATAGTATGTTGCGGCAATTTCACAGATATAGCTTTTATCAACTTTATTTTGTTTTGAAAGTTCTATTAGTCTATTAAAATGTCTTTGCATATTTTGCGGCATATTAGGATGTTCTTTAAGTTGTGTCATAACATCATCTTCTCTTCTTGTGCTGTTGCATTTTGCGCATTCATTAATAAGATTATTGTATGAAGTTTCCCCTCCAAGAACTGATGGTAATGCGTGTTCTAATGTTGCAACCGATCCGCTTATCAACCTGGTAGCAATATTTTTATGAGAGTATTCTTGTTTTGAGTATTTAACTATAAATGCAGGTACCGAATTATAGGAGGTTGGCATTTTGTATGCTTTTTTTATGATTCTATAATAAGTTCTTTTTTCGCTAGGACTCAAATAATTTGTATGCTCTTCCATTTCCTGATTTTCAATATTTTCAATACAATTTTCAAGTTTTTCTATGAATTTTTTCCTTCTAAAAGTAGCTTGCGGTTCTTGATTAAAGATTTGACTGTATGTATTTTTTATTAAATTATTTATTTCCTGCTGATATTTTTTAGGAATATTTCGGCTTAGCAGCAAGATACTGTTTAGAATTTCAGTTTGTTCTCTTATCAATTCTTTTTCTGCCTGCGGACGTTTTGATATCAAGATTTCGTGAAAATTTCTGTCAGGATGTTTTTTATGCTCTTTTTTTATCATTGAAAATATATTTTTTTCAACAGGATGCATATATTTTTCCATTTTATTTAGTAGTAATATTGTTGTTCTTGGATTTCGTGTTATTTCTCTTTGTAGTTTGTAGTATATATTTGGAGGAATCATTATGTCTCCGCAGCAAGGGCAGGGGAGAATGTAATTGGCATAATTGTTTACTGTATCCTTAATAAGTTCTTCTTCTGCTTTATTAGAAATTGGCTCATTTTCTGGTGGCTTGTAATAAAATCTGGCAACTTCCAAATCGTTATCATTATTATCTTTTTTAGAAATTTTACCTGAAAAAGTAAATGTGTCGCGGCTCAATACAGGTACCCTGTATTGAGAATAATCATATAGATTATTCTTATAAACTTCTCTTAGCTTTATTATATTATTTGTTACCGCAAGTATTTTCATATTATATTAATTAACCTGAATTTTAAAATTTGTCATTTTGTATTAATTTTTTAATAAAAATGATATGATAAATTCTTTACTTCTACGTATATTCCGCATTTTTTTTGTAATAATTTTTGAAGTTCGTATATATCATAGCCCGAAATTAATTGTTTGTTTGAAAGTTCCACTAATTTATCGAAATTTTGCTGAGAATTGTTTCTAAAGTTTTGTTCCAGAATATGTCGTGACAACTTTTTGAGACTTAATCTCCGTCCGCTTTCATGGTAAATTGATTCACTTTGTTGAAGCATATCTTCAAAGGATATAAGACTTTGATTAGTAAGGTCTATTATTTCGTTGAAGTAGTATCTTGTATTATTTTTATCATATTTGTTTAATATTTTATTCATTGCATTATCCTGGCGTGAATTGTTGTCAAATGCACAGGCAAGTGCCCAGTTGCCCATTTGATTTCTTCCGCCTTTTGCGGTTGGGGTAATGTGTTCTATTGTTACAATTGATGGCTTAAAAAGATTGTAGCCTATTGTATTTGAATCTGAACACTGATGTTTGGTGATGAATGAATTAAGGTTGGTTGCTGATGTCGGAAGTTTTTGGGCTGTTTCAAAAATTTTGTGCTTAATATGTTTATTAGTACAATCATTAAGAACCTGTTTTAAGTCATAGATAAAGGCTTTGTTTCTAAATGGAACAATTACGGGCTTATCTAAAAGCGTCTTTTCTGCAGTTCTGCAAAAATTTGTTATATCGTTGTAGCCTTGTCTGCTGGAGATTTGTTTTATTCGTTCGACAATATAAAGTTGTATACTTTTTATGGAACATGGCAGTGAATAATCAAATTTGTTCTTTTTCGGAAATATAGAATTAAATATTGCATTAGAAATTGCATCAGTTTTGCTGCCTTTTAGTTGTTTATCATTTAGCAAATCACAGAGTTGAATTATACGGCTTTTTTGTTCATTTGAAAGTAATATTGTTTTGGCGGCATTTCTTATCTTATATGTAAAATCTTTCGGGTTAAATTCTTCCTGTTGAGCTATACCTTCCATTCTGTTTCTGTGGCGAAGTAAAACTTCCATTGCTTTTTCATTATATGGTTCAGGAAGCTGTTTTACGTATTTGTCTATTTCATTGAATATAGGTCTTTGGATACTTCTTAATTCTATAAGAGATTCGTTATGGAGAATTTTTATTATTCTTGAAAGGTGGGTTTGCGGTGCTTGAAGCGCTATACGTTCTATATCATTAAATGCCTCCAGTAAGGCGGGTTTAAGAATATTTTTGTATGGAGTCATTTTTTGGAGAAATCTAATTACAGGACCATTAAAGACACCTTCGTGTTGAAAATTTTTAAGAATATCAACATTTATCATTGGCTTTTTACAATAAATACAATGTACAGGGTGATTTCGTATTATTCCTCTGAATTCAGATTGGGTATGAATAAAACCATTAAATGATGGACGATTGTTTTTTACAAAAGTATCATTTTGCGGCAAAAAATTTCTTACAGGTGCCCTGTAAGAAGAATAATCATACTGATTATTCTTATAATCTCCTCTCAGATTTGTTGTAAATTTATTTGTCGACAATATTACTTTCACACTTTAGTAATACACGTAATTTTTTTATTTTGCCAGTTTTGTAATAAAATGTTACGTTAATCGTCAAGTTTAGAAATATCAAGCTCTATCTGTTCGTAGGATAGATTGTACAAAACTTTTTTGAGATTTTTTATATATTCTTTGCTTCCGATATTTTTTTTGTATAAAGAAATTAGTTTATCAGCTTGAATTTGCGCATTTTGCGGCATATAAGGATTTTCTTCAATCTGAACAGGTATTGGATAATGGTGGCGGGAATTGTTGCAGTATGAACATTCTAGTGCAAAGTTAAGCGAATTATTCATGCCTTTTTGGCTTTTGGGCTGCAAGTGTTCAAATGTCCCGACTGCAGGGTGTATTAAGTTTAATGCAATAATTTCCGGCCGTTTTCTTGCGTTTTTTACCACAAATGCACAGACTTCATCGCTAGAACGCGGTAGTCTGCGAGAAATTTCTATTATTTCATGTTTAATACGCTTGTTGTTTAAATTCCTTACAATATGCTTAATCTTTGTGATAAATATGCGTCTGCTAAATGGTTTTTTAGGCTGGGGATCAAAGATTATATCATTTGTTTTTATCATGAGATTTCGCAGCTGTTTTGCCTCTTTTTCAGGTAATATTCTTCTGTAAAAACTTATTTTGTTAAATATTATGCTCTGAATTCTGACAAGTGCAAGTTCATGGGAATCCTTTTTAATAAGCAAAAGTTCCTGAAAGTTTTTATCAGGATACTTTACTGCAAGATTTTTAAGCATATTGAAAACTTGTCTTTCCACAGGATACATTATTTTTTCATACGGAGATAAAATTTGTATAACAAGCTCTGCGTTTCCTGATAGTTCTTTAATATTTAAAAGTTTCATATATTCATCAGGATGAAGCATTTCTCTTCCGCAGCACAAGCATGGAATACGGTAATTAAATAAATTTTTCAGCTCCCGTCTGGTTAGTGGAATATCCTCAGCCTTGCATTTAAAATTAATATTTTCTGTTTTGAGTATTCTTTTCTCCATAAGCGGTAAATTCTCACCCGCTTATATTATTCCCGTTTTTATTTTTTATTATTCACAAAAATTTTATCCCATTGGCGGCGGCTGGATATATAGAGGTTTTAACTTCCTCCAGTTGCATTCATCATTTTGTGATTTTTGTTCTGCTAGATCTGCAAGAATTTCTCCGAGTGGATAAGCCTTTTCCTGATAAGAAATTCCGCCTAAAATTGGTTTTAATTTGTCATCTGTTATAACAAAATAATCTCCGTTTTTAATAAGTTCTTTGACTTCTTCAAGCTGGATTGCGCCTTTAATTTCTCCATCAACAAACAGGTATGCTGAATTTTTTCTTGCATCAAGTGCAACAAGAGTTTTTTTATCAGTATTATTAATCTGTGAAAGGATTTCAAGAGATGAAATTCCTATTGCTTTAATGTTTAACTGCTGTGCCATTACTCTTGCAACTGTTGTACAGGCTCGTATTCCTGTAAAACTTCCGGGGCCGATGTTTACTGCAATAAGATCAAGATTTTCAGGCTTAACATTGTTTTCGTTCATCACTCTTTGTAATGTCGAAATCAAAAATGCTGAATGGTATTTTGTATCGGAATTTTCTACAACTTTTGAAGAAAGAATTTTTTCATCTTTTTTTAAAGTTACATACATTTTGTCTAAACAGGTGTCAAAAGCTATTAATAACACTTTTTCAACTCCTCTATTATGTTGTTTTTGTCTTCTCCAATAAATGAGAAAGTGTAAATTCTGGAATCGTCATCAGAATATGTTACATTAATTTGCAGGTGATTAAACGGAACTTCATCCTGCGAGAATTCAGCCCACTCAACAAATGTAACCTGTTTACCTTCTGAGTATTCACGAAGTTCGTCAACAATTGTTCTAACTCCCTCATTTTCAAGTCTGTATAAATCGAAATGGTAAATCGGAATTGAGCCGGTGTGATATTCATTAAGTATTACAAAACTTGGGCTTGTAACCTTTTCTTTTACATCAAGTGCATTGGCAACAAGTTTTACAAATGCAGTTTTTCCCGCTCCTATTTCGCCATAAAGATTAATAAAACAGCCGTCTTTAATCAGTTTTGCAAAATTTTGCGCCAATTCTTTTGTATCATCAAGAGTTTTACAAACTTTTTCAAATTTTTTCATAAACCACCGCCCTGTTGCGTCCTGTTTCTTTTGCTTTGTAAAGCGCTTTGTCTGCATTTTTCAGCAAATCACTTTCGCTATTTTCAAGCTCATATTGATAAACTCCAAGACTTATTGTAACACTAATAATTTTTTCTGGAGCTTCCGAGTTAATTTTTGATATATCAATTTTTTTCTTTTCTACAGCTTTGCGTAATCTTTCTGCAACCATTTTGGCATCATCAATATTTGTATCCGGCAGAAGTATTGCAAATTCCTCCCCGCCGTAACGTCCAGCAATATCATATTCTCTAAGTTGTGATTTTATAAGGTGAGAAACTGTTTTTAATACTAAATCTCCGACAGCATGACCGTATGTATCATTTACATGTTTGAAAAAGTCGATATCGGTCATAATTGCGCATAATGAACGGTTTTGTCTTTTTGCAGACGCTGCTTCTTGTTTTATACGTTCTTCAAGCTGGTGGCGGTTATAAAAACCGGTTAAGGCATCTAAAGTCGCGTGCTGCAGAATTTCTGCATATACATTTGCTCTGTTAATGGTTGTTGCGGCTTGTGTTGTAAGCTGTTCCAGATATTCAATTTCTTTTTCGCTTAAAATATTATCTGTGCTTTTGGTCACAATGCAACCCAGAAGCGTATTTTCACTTACAAGAGGGAAAATACCAATCTTTTTGTCGGGAGTCAGAATATAATCAGAATTGTTATTTAAGCATTTTATTAGTTCGAATATTTTTTTATCCTTGCAAGCGCCTGGCCAGAATAGTTCAAGATTTTCTGTATTATCTTTTTTCAAAAATATATAAATTAAATGATCTGAAATAAATTTGTCAATCATTTCTCCAATTATCGGTATGATATAGGTTATTTCATATTGAGTTTCTATCGTTTTAGCGATATTCTTCATTGCGTCATGAAAGTCAATATTTTTTTGCATTTTTTCAGAAAGTATGACATTTTGAATTTTCAAAGATATACTGAATGCCGCATAGTCCATAAATTCTAAAATTGTATCAAATGATGAACCGTTAAAAATTATTATTCCAATGGGTTTGCTTTGTTTTAAAAGCGGATAATACAATGTATTTTTATTTTTGATATATTTTTTTGATTTTAATTTGTCGAAAATTTGATAAATTTCTTTAGATTTATTTTTTTCAAGACACTCGTCAATACCCATCCAGCTTCTTGCGAAGTCGCGCAGAGTGCTTGTTGTTTCATCAAAAACATATATATCAATACTTTCAACTTCACAGGGAGAAAAGAATTCTTCAAGAACCCTTATAATTCCCTGTGCGTTGAATGCGTTATTCAAGTTTTCAGATAAATCTTTAATGTATTGCAAAATCATGCTAAAAATGCACTATCCTTCCAGTTTTTGCAAAATATCATCCGAGATATCAAAGTTGGCGTAAACATTTTGAACATCATCATGTTCTTCTAATTTATCAAGAAGTTTAAGAATTTGATCAGCAGTTTTTTCATCTGTAACTTCAACAGTGTTTTGAGGAATTCTTGATAATTCTGCTGTCGTAGACTTAAAACCGGCCGCTTCCAGCCCTTCAACTACTTTTTGAAAGTTTTCAACTGTTGTCAAAACTTTGTAAGCTCCGTCGTCTTCTATGATATCAAGTGCATCTAGGCCGATTGCGGTTTCAAATAGTTTTTCAAAATCAACGCTTTCGTCGAATGTTATAACTCCGCGCTGATCAAACATCCAGCCGACACATCCTGTTGCACCTAAGCTTCCGTTGTATTTTGTAAAATAACTTCTTATATCGCCTGCCGTACGATTTCTGTTGTCTGTCATAGCCTCAACTACAACGGCAACTCCGCCTGCAGCATACCCTTCATAAGTCAGTTCTTCATAATTTTCAGCAGCTCCTGCACCTGCACCTTTTTCGATTGCTCTTTTTATATTGTCATTAGGAAGTCCTGCTGCTTTTGCTTTTTCAATTGCAGTTCTTAAACGAAAGTTTCCTGCCGGATCAGCTCCGCCTAATCGCGCTGCAACTATTAATTCTCTTGAATATTTTTGGAATACAACTGCACGTTGTGAATCTACTTTTGCTTTTTTGTGTTTAATTGTTGACCACTTTGAGTGTCCTGACATAATTTTATTCCTCTTTTTAATTTTTTACTTTCTATTATTATGCTAGCACAAACAATTTGTTTTTTATTTTTGCATTGCAATAAAATTTATAACTTGTTATAATTAGAATAGTATAAAAGGAGAATAGAGTATGAAAAAAGATATAAAACACGTTCACGGGGGGGGGGCACAGGCCTAGTCTCCTTTCATAACAACAGTTTAGACGGATTTACTCTCGCAGAAGTTTTAATCACTCTGGGCATAATAGGACTTGTTGCAGCACTTACTTTACCGAATTTAATCGCCAATCATCGAGAAAAAGAAACAGTTGTTCGTTTGAAAAAAGCATATTCAACTATGTCAAATGCTTATATAAGCATTCTGTATGATTATGGTGATCCTAATTCCTGGAATATTGAAGATTGGGATGGTGTAACAGAGATTTTTTCAAAATATATTAGAAACGTAAAAATATGCAAAACTGGTGAAAAAGGCTGTTTTGCTAATGTACAAAGACGTGATTTAACAAATAATATTGTGGATGGTATGGATGGAGTATCTTCTGGCGGCTCGACTTCACTGGTTATGTCAGATGGTATGGTTATTGGTTTTGGGCATCAGACAAGTACTCCAAAGCCAAATTGTGGCGATTTAAAATACTGTTTTCATATTACTGTAGATATCAACGGTGATAAATCTCCTAATCGTTGGGGTGTTGACACGTTTACTTTTCATGCAGATGCAAATAAAATAGTTCCACGCGGCGGATTGAATACCCATGGCAGCGGTCAAACTTGTGATCCAACTAGAGCCTCAAGTGTCACTGGCTGGTGGAATGGCAGTGGCTGCGGTGCATGGGTTCTTCAAAAAGAAAATCTGGATTATCTCAAGTGCGTTAAAGGTAATCAGGATTATTGCAGTCAAAAATATTATTTTGATAAAGACTAAATTTGTCCAACTTCTTTACAATATACTTTCATAAGATATAATTAAGTTAAGTGATAGAAAAATAAGGGAAAAGTATGAGCAAATATTTACTGGAAGTCGGTTGTGAAGAATTACCATATAAATTTATTCCGTCTGCAATTCAGCAGCTTAAAGAAGGTTTTGAAAGTTTTTTGAAATCCAATAAAGTTGAATTTGAAAAAGTAGATGTTTATGCAACACCGCGAAGGCTTGCGGTTATTGTTTCAGGCCTTGAAAAACAAAGCAAAGACGAAGTTAAGGTTATAAAAGGACCTATTAAAAAAGTCGCATACGACGAAAATGGTAATTTGACTAAAGCAGGTGAAGGCTTCTGTAAAAAAAATAATTTGTCAGTTGATGATTTGTATCTTGAAGATGATTACCTTCACGCAAAAGTTGTTATTAAAGGTAAATCAATAGTTGAACTTATTCAGGATAATGTTCCTAATATTGTTTTGAAACTTCAAGGCTCTCATTTTATGAGATGGGCTGATAATGATGAAAAATTCTCACGTCCTATAAGATGGATTGTTTCAATACTGGATAGAGATGAAGTTAAAATTAAAATTATTGATAAAGAAAGTTCTAATATTACACGCGGACATAGATTTGCTCAACAAAACGTTATTGTCGGCCATCCGGATGATTATGTTGAATTGATGCGCAACTGCTGTGTTATTGTTGATCAAAATGAACGCAAACAACGAATTATCGACAAAGCAAAAGAAGAAGCTGATAAAATCGGCGCAGTTCCTTATTATACAGATGATTTGCTTGAAGAAGTTACATTTATTACAGAATATCCTGTTCCTGTAACATGCGAATTTTCAGAAGAATATTTAAAACTTCCTGAAGAATTGGTTGTTACGGTTATGGCTGTTCATCAAAGATATTTTGCTTTATATAAGGATGGAAAACTTATTAATAAATTTATTACAATGACAAACTATATCGGAGATGAATTTGAAAATATTAAGGCTGGAAATGTCAGAGTTGTTAAAGCTCGCCTTGATGATGCAGTATTCTTCTTTAATGAAGATACCAAAAAGCCTCTTGCTGATTATGTTGAAGCCTTAAAAGGCATTACTTTCCAAAAAGGTATGGGCTCAATGTATGACAAAGCTCAACGACTTGTTCTTCTATCAAAATTAATTTCTAAAGAATTAGGAATTAATAAACCGACAGTTGAAAGAACAGCACTTCTTGCAAAAGCAGATTTGACAACTAATCTGGTATTTGAATTTACAGAACTTCAGGGCTATATAGGCGCTGATTATGCAAGAGTTTCAGGCGAACCGGCTGAAGTTTGTGAAGGTATTAAAGAACATTACTTCCCGCTTAATGCAGAAAGCGAAACTGCTAAAACAATTGAAGGGCAAATTGTTGGTATTGCTGATAAAATAGACACAATTTCTGCAGTTTTTGCAGAAGGTAAAAAACCGACAGGCTCATCTGACCCTCTCGGTGTTAGAAGAGCTGCTTTAGGTATTATCAGAACAATTCTTGCAAATAATTTGAAAATTAATATTCCGAATTTGATAAATGAAACTTTATTGCTTTTGCCTGTGAAAACAGAAGGTGAAAATGTTCTTGATAAAGTTAAAAATATCGCAGGTTCAAGTGTAAACAGACTTTCTGGCAAATGCAGCGACGAAATTAATGAATTTATTATTCAGCGGTTAATTATATTCTTGAGTGATAAATACTCAAAAAATATTTTGGAAGCATGTGCTGCTGTTAAAAATCCTCTGATTGATTTGACTGATTTTGTAAAACGCGTCGAAGCGCTTTCTTCTTTCAAATCAGAACCTGTATTTGAAAGTGCAAAAAGAATTACAAGACTTCTTAAACAAGATTCTACAAAATCAGTTAATCGAGATTTGTTTAAAGAAGCCGCTGAAGGCATGCTTTATCAACAAATTACTTCAGTATCCCAAACTGAGGATTACACAGTTTATCTGAAATCATTAGAGGATATAAACCCTAGTGTAGAAAAGTTTTTCGCAGATGTTCTTGTTATGGATAATGACGAAAAAATAAAAGAAAATAGACTTGCACTACTTACAATGTTAAAGAAAAAATATGACTATATTGCAGATTTTAGCAAGATATAACTGGATTTCAAGGCTTTTTATAAAGAATTGTAAACAAAGTTTGTAAAATAGTAAATTATTTTTTTCAGGATACTTTAAAATAGTACAAGAAGGTAAAGTAAATTTTTTAAATTGAATAATAAATGGTAGGAGTCAACAATGCTAAACCGATTTAAAAATTTAAAACTGGTTAAACAACTAAAGCAAAGTCTTAGTGCGAAGCTTCGTTGGGTAATGTATTCAAAACAAGGTATGGATAAATCATCACCGGAATACGTAAGGTTGATTAGCGGAGTTGACGAACTAAAATCAAGCGCTGACGAAAGAAGGCTGGAAGCAATGGTCAGAGAACAGCTTAAGGCAGAGTTTCCAAATATAGAGGAGATGAAGTCTTACGAATTACTTGTAGATGCAGTGATGCACAATATCAAGAAAAAACAGCTTCAAGCCATGGATGATGAAGATAACAAAATATAATCATCAATACGAATACCCCTAATCGAGGGGTATTTTAGTTTTTAGAGAATTTTATAATTAGAAAAAAAGGAGAGTTTATATGACAACAACAATTATTGGGGTAAATTTAGAAAACAGACTTGAAAGTGCTATTGAATTCCAAAAGATTATAACTGAATTCGGCTGTGAAATCAGAACAAGAATCGGGCTTCATCCGACAAAAGAAAATGCTTGTTCAAATAGAGGAATTATACTGCTGGAAGTTATTGGTGATGCAGAGTTATTGCTTTTAGAACTTTCTAAGCACTGGGATATTCAGACAATGAAATTTGAATAATAAACTTTTGTAAACCTTTTGTTTATATCTGGCAAAAAAAAATATTCAGGCTGTTTCTAATTATGGAAACTGAATAGACATGAGTATGCCCGTTAATTCTGTACAATCGAATTTGTTGAATAAGGCAATTTCCCAAAGATTGCAGCAGAATTCTACAAACAAAATTTCAGGCAGAAAAGAGGATAACAAACAGGATAATTTATCTTTAAATGGAGCGAATAATCCTGGTTTTCAGCCTACTGACTCTTTTGTAAGAACAAGTATTTTCTATATTAATGATTATCATGGAAAATCTATTAATATGGAAAGAACGATGACTGCATCTAACGCTTTTGATGCATTTGTTCCTTCAACACCTACTGATAAGTTAAAACTTTCATCAGGCGATATTATGCTTGGCGAAATTATGAAAGCCAATCAGGTTGCTGTGCAAGCGCAAAAGGCAATGGGAATTATGGCATCCGCAATGGGAAATCATGAATATGATATGCCAAAACATGTTGGAGAATTAATTCCAACTATAGGTTTTAAACTTCTTGCATGTAATGTTAATATAAAGTCTGATAATCCTTTGAGTAAAAAGGTTGAAAAATCATACGTTCAAGAAGTTAATGGTCATAAGTACGGTATAATTGGGGCTTCTCCCGTTGATTTATTTATGCGTTTGAAGTACGGGAAAATTTTTGATGAATTAAATGTAGACGATATTGACAAAACCATACAAGATATTCAAGCAGAAGTAGATAAATTAAAATCTCAAGGAATAGATAAAATCATACTATTATCGCATGTCGGCTATGGTTATGATAAACAAATCGCACGTGAAACTGACGGTATTGATGTTATTTTAGGCGGTCATTCACATAATTTGATTACCGATGTAAAAGACGGTGTAAATTTATTTAAGTCTAAATCCGGCGAGCCTGTTGTTGTTACTCAGGCTGGGCGTGACGGCAAAAATTTCGGTATATTAAATTTGGAATTTAATAATAAAGGTGTGTTGACAAAAATTCAAAACAATGTAGCAAATACACGTAAATTCAAGAGAAATGCTCCAATAAGATATGTATTTGAACAGATTTTAGGAAAACCAAAAGTTATTGGAAAAATAAATTCTGCACCTCCGCCGTTAACTAATGATTTAATAGAACCAAGCGGACATGCTAATTTCTTAACTGACTGTATGCGTGCAGAACTTGGTACAGATATAGCGATGTTTGGTGCTGCAACAATTAGAGGCTACTTTGAAGCAGGTAATATTGATACACGTTCAATTGAAGACTTGTCTCCGTTTAAAAATAAAATGGTTGTAGTCAAATATAACCAGAAAGATATTGTTGATGCATTGAAACTGGCTGCTAAATCAATGGTTAGTATTAATAACAAACCTGGTCTTATTCATGTTTCCGGGTTAAAGTATACAGTTTCTAAAGACGGTAATTTACGCAGTTTGACTTTTGTTGACAAAAATGGACAAGAAACTCCAATAGATATCAATAATCCTGATACAACAAAATACTATCGTGTTGCAATTACTGACTATTATGCTGCCGGAAATGATGGTTTTGCCCCGTTAAATAGAATTAAAGATGCTGAAACTAAATATGATTTTGATGTAAGTCAATGTATTGAAGATTATATTCAGAAACATAAAGAACCAATTGATATTGTTGATGACGGCAGAATTCAAATTGTAGACTAGAAAAAAGTCCCCTTTTATAAGGGGACTTTTTTGTTTTATTGTTTATCTTCCAGTTTATCTCTAAAAATTTGTACCAGTGAATAGTTCCATAGCATTTGAATAATAAAACTAATATATGCACCAATCATTGCAACAAAATATGCAGGGATTCCACTATTTGTTTTTACTCCGGCTATGTTTAGCAACATTACTACTAGAACTGCTGGTATAATTGCAAGAATCCACAGCGGTATAAAGCATAAGCCCTGAATAACAATGCTTGATAGTGTCGGCACAAAATATTTAAATGGTAATGCAATATTAAATAATCCTTTTGCACTATATTCTTTAGAAAAAGCAACAAAAACAAATGAAACAAAAGGTGATATTATTAAAAGCAGTATAATTACAGGAATAATAAGTATTTTAACAAATGCACTTAGTAAAATTGCTGCGATAAAATAAAATATCCATGTTATTAATAGAGGCAGCACTTTAGAAAATACTATTAAAGGTTTTTCATCTATATCAGGCAGTCCTGTTTCTTCATCATAAAAGCTTTTGTGCATAAATGCTAAGTTATATCCGGTTAAATAAAGATACAATATAAAAACTAAAATTGCTCCAAATAGTGCCAGCCCGAAATCCGGAGTCATTTTTGTTTTTGCAGTTTCCTGAAATATAGTTGTAATAACCGAGCAAATTCCGCAAATTGCAAATAAAGCAATATGTGTTAACCAAGCATGCTCTCCGCTGAATACTTTTTTGAATCCATCATTTATTAGTTTAAATCCAACCATTAACTAAACCTCGCTTTCTGTATTATAATTTTGTTGGTTTTGTCTATAAATATATGTTTTTGCTAAATCGTAATCCCAGCCTAAAAGACCTATTGTCGTAAAATAATTAAACAAAATAGTTGTAGCATAAATTGAAAGTTTTGTCAGCGCCAATTGTAATGATTGGGCTGTGAAGATTATTTCAGTAAACGAATGTGTTTTATAAAAACCGCTTACAAGTATAACTATTCCTGCAATTAAGATTATCGCAAATACTGCACCGTAACTCATTAAAAAAGCAATGATTATTACGAAAAATCTTTTAAGTAATAAAGTTATATAATCAGTCATTTTAAAATAATGAAACGGTTCAAAGATTTCATTGTTGCGATAATTTCTGCAATATCCGGCCTGTAGTATTGTGATAAACATATAGACTACTACTGTAATCAAATAAGTCAAGTTTTCGTAAAAAACTGACAGTATTATAAAAAAAATGTTAATCAGTATTACTGATATCGGAAACAGGTATTTTACAGCTTTAAAAGGTTTTATGTCGAATTCTGGAAATATGT
The DNA here is from genome assembly GCA_944323155.1 of Candidatus Gastranaerophilales bacterium. Classification (GTDB taxonomy): domain Bacteria; phylum Cyanobacteriota; class Vampirovibrionia; order Gastranaerophilales; family Gastranaerophilaceae; genus CALURL01. Next base: position 43,840 of record CALURL010000007.1, on the reverse strand, counting down.
CTGTTCTTTCATTAAGTGTATTATTTATAAACTTCATTTCATATCCGGTGAAATAAGCAGTCCACAATATTTCAGCCATAATTATCCATATATAAGATTTGTTATTAGCCGCGATAATATCTAATTTCCCGAGGTTAAAATAAGCACCTGCAATCGATAGTATTCCCAATAACGAGAAAAAAGTAATATGTTTATCATACTTATTTCCCGTATTGTATAATTTTTTTATGCCTTCACGCATGTTTGCAAGCATTATTCTTGTTCTCCTGAAGAGGATTGTTCTTCGATAATATTTATATTTTCATTAATCAAGAGTGGACGAATTTTAACTTTATAAGTGTCAGCCAGTGCGGCAGGAAATGCAAAATACCAAATTATTGAAAAGAAATAGATAAATACAGGATACATTACTATATCAATCAGTGAGTAATCTTTTGCGATTTCTAAAATTCCGGTAAGCCCAAAATATCCGCATGCAAGGTAAATTAGCATATAACCTAATATTAAAGGTATACAAATTAAAATAGTCTTTAGTGTTGTAAGCCAAAATGAACCAAAAGCTGCTCTGGTAAATCTGAATATCAAAGTAATGTTCATAAGCTGTTTGAATTTGAAATTATCAGCAAGTCCAATATATATAAACTGAAATAACGGCGCAAGCGCAATCAATGCAATTGCTGCAGCAATAACAAAAATAGTTGAAGCTTTTATTTTTAACCATATTATAACCAAAGCTACAATGATTATTGCCAGATAAATTCCCCATATAATATTAATTCCGATTAATGGTAAAATTTTTCTCCAATCTATTTCTGTAATTTTAGGCAAGCCTTCAATTTCAGGTTGTTTGAGTACATTGTTGATGTATTGAATACTATATAATGCCATAAATAAACCAAAAATAAAATCAAAAGGATTTTGGCGCATTGATGTATCTCTATGCAGGCTAATATCTGTTAATGTCGTCAATAACATATATACAAAACAAATTATAAATAAAATTATGTGCGTTTTATAATCACAATTTTTATAAAGTCTTTTTATACTTTCAATAACTCCAGCCATATTTACCTTTACCTCGAAGTTGCAAATAATACCTTTTAATTATAGCATTATTTTTATCTTTGGCAACCTGCTTTATATTTAACTCTTTTTTGTAGTATTATAATTTTATGGATACAGAAATTAAACAAAAGATTAATTTATTAAAGTCACGTTTTGAAAAAATAAAGGAGTGTCTTTGACGCTTCTGAATTAAAAAAAGAACTTGCTTCATTAGAGGAAAAAATGCAGCAGCCGGATGTTTGGAGTGATAAAGATAAAGCTTCAAAGTTAGGTGCTCAGATTCGAGAAATTAAGGAAAATCTTACTTTTTTAGATAAATGGCAGGGAGTTCTTGATGATGCTTCCGTAGCTGTTGAGATTGAAGATGATGACTTAATTGAAGAAAGTACAAGAAATTTAAAAGAAATGGAAACAGCGCTTGACAAATTTGAGATAAAGCAGATGCTAAGCGGGGAATATGATGAAGCGGATGCAATATTAACAATAAATGCCGGTGCAGGAGGAACAGACGCTCAAGATTGGGCTTCAATGCTTTTAAGGATGTATATGCGCTGGGCAGAAAGCAGAGGCTGGAAAGTAGATTTGCTTGATAAACTTGACGGTGAAGAAGCGGGAATAAAATCTGCAACAATAAAGATTTCCGGCAAATACGCATTTGGCTATGCAAAAGCAGAAAAAGGAGTTCACCGTCTGGTAAGAATTTCTCCATTTAATGCAAATGGAAAACGGCAGACAAGTTTTGCATCAGTAGAAGTTTCACCAATAATAGAAGATTTTGAAAAAACAATAGTAATTCCGCCAGAAGAATTGGAAATTGATACAATGCGTTCAGGCGGTGCCGGCGGTCAGAATGTTAATAAAGTTGAAACTGCTGTCAGAATTCTTCACAAGCCTACTGGTATTGTTGTTAAATGCCAGCAAGAACGTTCTCAGCTTCAAAACAAGGAAAATGCTATGCAAATTCTTGCCTCAAAACTTCTTGCAATCCGCCAGGCAGAACATGAAAAAAAATTAGCCGAATTAAAAGGTGAGAATGTTGATATAAATTTCGGTTCACAAATCCGTTCATATGTATTCCATCCGTATAAGATGGTCAAAGACCACAGGACTAACTATGAAGCTGGAAATGTTGATGCGGTTATGGATGGTGATATAGACGGATTTATTGAAGAATATCTGCGTAAAAACTAGATTTTTTCTAAAAAATTTGTTATTATTAATTTGATGAGATTAGAAAAGGAGATTTTATCTATGAAAAATTTATTCAAGTTAGTTCACGGGGGGGGGGCATAGGCCTAGTCTCGTTTTCCAACTGCCATAAGGCCTTTACTCTGGCTGAGGTATTAGTTACTTTAGGAATTATAGGCGTTGTTGCAGCTTTAACATTACCAAATTTGATAGCTGATTATAAAAACAAAGAATTTGCAACCCGTGCACGACGTACTTATTCATTAATCAGTCAAGCACTTCAGAGATATGAGGCTGATAATGGAACTCCGGGGGATGTATCGGGATTATTTAACCCTTCAATGACTTCTTTTGAAGTTGCGGAAAATTTTTCAAAGTATTTTAATACTTTGAAATTATGTCAGAATTCAAGTAGTGCGCAATGCAAAAGGTTTTATCCAGAAATTGCTTATGCTTCTGCAATTTATAATGAAAATGGAGAGGCAACTTATCAAGCTCTTGGCGGTTTTCCTTTATTTGTTGTGAATGATGGTTCTACTATTGTAGTACGTATGTATCCTTCTTGTGAAGAGGATGTTGTATATTCAAAATATAACCCTGATGGAACACTTGCACAAGATAAAGACGGTAATTTTATAACTTATGAGGCAACTCGTAGATATTGTGCAATACTTTATTTTGATACAAACGGGCCAGCTGGACCTAATAAATTTGGAGCTGATGCTTTTGGTATACTTATTGACCAAAAAGGTATTACAAAAAACGGTGATTGGGCTCCAATAGGTTCTAATAGTCTTTATAACATTTTGCAGGGCGGGAATCCAATTTATACAAAATATAATAAAGGTGATAAAGTTAAATAATAAAAAGCCTGTGAAATATCAGGCTTTTATTTTGTATATTGTATTTTGTTCTTGATATAATAGACTTTTGTTATGATAAATTTTGACAGCCTGACTTTGAAAAAATTTATAGAGCAAAATTGTGAATTTTTGACAGATGCCAGAATTCAAAAAATTCAGCAGCCAACAAGGCGTGATTTTGTTTTTACGATTAGAAAACAAGGTGAAACAAGAAAGCTTTATATAAATATAAATCCTCAATTTTATCACGTTTGTTTTATGGACAAGGTTAACGAGGAAAAGCGTTTGATTGAAATCCCTCAAAAGCCGCCAATGTTTTGTATGCTTCTTAGAAAATATCTTGAAAATGCCCGTATTGCAAAAGTTAACCAGCCGCAATATGAACGAATTCTTGAATTTTATATCGAGACTTATAATGAATTATCTGAAAAAATTTATTTGTGTCTAGCAATTGAACTTATGGGAAAATATTCAAACGTTATACTTTATAACTATGATACGAATTTAATCCTTGGTTGTGCGCATAATGTCGGTTCTGAAAAAAGCAGAGAACGCGAAATGGCAGGAGGGCTTCCGTATGTCTACCCTTCAGGCCGCCCAAATTCCTGGTATGCAGTAGAAAATTCTCTTGCAAATAAAGATGAAGATATAAATAAAATTATTGATGATTATTATGCAGAATGTATTTTTGAAGATAAATTCAACAGGCTAAAAGAGCGTTGCAAGCAAATTGTTAATTCAAAACTAAGTAAAGATAAGAAATCTCTGAAAAAAATGCAGTATACTCTCGAAAAAGAGTGCAATTCAGATAAATATCGTCTTTATGGCGATTTGATTATGGCGAACTTGTATAATTTTCAGGATTATTCAAAATGTATTGAAGTATTTGATTACGAAAATGAAACAAATTTGAAAATTGAACTGGATGATACAAAAACGCTTAAGGATAACGCAAATAGATTTTATAAACTTTATAACAAAGGCAAAAACACAATTTTGAAATTAACAGAATTAACATCAGAATTGAGTTTGCAAATTGAATACTATGAGCAAATTTTATACTCAATAGATGCTGCCGAAAATATTTCTGATTTAGTTGAAATTAGACATGAAATAGAGCCGCAATCTCTAAAAGACAAAAAATCCGATAAAAATATATCATCCCAGCCTTTGGAGTTTTCTATTGAAGGAATTCCTGTATTTGTCGGGAAAAATAATAGACAGAATGATTATATTGTTTCAAAACTTTCAAAAGACGATGATTACTGGTTTCATATAAAAGATTCAGCCGGTTCGCATGTCCTTTTGAAATCTGCACATCCTACAGATAAACAAATTTACTATTGTGCTCTGCTTGCTAAAAAATACTCTAAAGCAAAGAATTCCTCAAAGGCCGGAGTTATTTATACAAAACGAAAATATTTAAAAAAGCCGCCAAAAGCAGCTTTAGGATATGTTATATATAAAAATGAAAAAGAAATTATAGTGTAATTTTCAAAGCCTATGGAAAATGAATTGGACGAAATTCTGAATAAAGATGACAATGTTGCTATGGCGCGTAAACATGTTATAGCATTAGTTGATTGTGATTCTTTTTTTGTTTCTTGTGAACAGGCTGTTAACCCGGAATTAAAAGGCAAAGCAGTATGTGTAATGTCTGCCCGCGGACAATGTGTAATCTCACGTTCTAAAGAAGCTAAAAAACTTGGTATTCGTATGGGAATGCCATATTTTCAGATAGAAGGTAAAATGAAGCAGGCATTATTTATTAATGCAAAACATGATTTATACTATGATATTTCTAAAAAAGTTATGGCTGTCTTAAAAGAGTTTAGCCCTCTTGTTGAGATTTATTCAATAGATGAAGCATTTGTTGATTTAACGGGTTTGGAGCGTTTATACAAAAAAAATTATCTTAAAATCGCTCAAATGCTAAGAACAGAAATTAGAAATAGAGTAGATATTCCGGTATCTATTGGATTGAGTTCATCAAAATCTCTTGCAAAACTAGCTTCGGATAAAGCAAAAAAACTTGATGAAGGAGTTTTTCTTATAGGAACAAGAAAAATTATTCCTGTACTTGAAAAAACTTCTATTGATGAGATATGGGGAATTGGAAAGAATTTGTCAATGTTTTTTCGAAAAAATGGAATATTGACAGCTTATGAACTTGTTCAGCAGAGTGATATCTGGCTTAATAAACAGGTTGGAATCCGCGGGCTTGAAATGAAGCATGAATTGTTAGGAGAAATGATTTCACCTGTGTCTGATGAGGTTAAGCTCCCAAAATCAATTCAGAAAACCTGTGCTCTGGCAAAGTTTACTTCGGATAAGGAATATTTGAAAAATTCTTTGAACTACCATGTTCATAGAGCCTGTGTAAAATTGCGTTCTTTAGATGCAAAGTGTTTTGGTATAAGCATTTTTCTCAGGACAAAAGATTTTAAGGTGTATTCTGAAAAGCGGATCTTAAATAAATCTACAGATTTTGAGCTGGAAATTTCCGATATTATTTTTGAGCTTCTTGATAAATTATATAACCCAAATACTCTTTACAGAAGCACCGGTGTAATTTTGGATACTTTTCAATTTAACAGTGAGGCTCAACTATCTTTGTTTGATAACAGTGATTTGGATGATAAAAAATCAAAGCTTACAAAATGTTTAGACAGGCTGGAGAATAAATTTGGGAAAAATATTATTCAAACAGGTTTTATCACAGACGATGTTTAAAAGATGTTTCTCTTGAAAAAAATAAAAATTTTTTTTATAATGAAAATGTTGAGGATGAAAGGAGAAGAATTATGAAAAATTTACTTAATGAGCTTCACGGGGGGGGGGCACAGGCCTAGTCTCCTTTTGCGGCAAGTTTGGTGCATTCACTTTAGCTGAAGTTTTAACAACTTTAGGTATTATTGGAATAGTTGCGGCATTGACGTTGCCAAATTTAATTGCAGATTATAGACAAAAACAATTTGTTACGGCTGCCAAAAAATCATATTCTACGGCTTTGAATGCTGTTAACCGTTGGAATGCTGATAATGGAACAATTGGCGATTATTTTTATTTTTTCACAGCAGGAACTTCTGATTACGAAATACTAAAATCTCTTTCTAAATATTTAAATATAGTTCAAATTTGTGATTCTTCAAATATAGACTCTTGTGGTGGTAAATATACCGTAAAGCAATACAAAAAGTTAAATGATGGCTCCGGTAATACTCGACAAAATAGTCATATGAATGCATGTAGAGCTGTATTGGCTGACGGTACATTCATAACTATAACTTCTGAGGCTTTAAGATATGGCAGTTGTTCAAAACAATTTTGGTCAAATGAAAAAGATGAAAACGGATATTTTATTCCAGATCCATCAAGTCCAACGGGACATAAAGGCTCGTATCATACAAGTAATGCTTGTGGTTGGATATATTTTGATACAAATGGACTTAAGGGGCCAAATCAAGTAGGCATTGATAATTTTGGTTTTGGATTTGGCCCAACTGGAGATATGAGCTATTCGGATAATTTGTATGGGAATCTTAACTATGTTCTTGCAACTGATAAGCTAATCAAAACTGAAAATTATACGCCTGGCAAATATGAATAATAACTTAATTTATTTTGTATTATAATTTAATTATGGAATCAAAAAATAAAAGAGCAGTAGTTGCAATGAGCGGCGGGGTTGATAGCTCTGTTACTGCTCTTTTGCTTCAAAAACAAGGCTATGAAGTTATAGGTTTGACAGGGAAAATGCTAAATTTTTGTGAAGCTGATTCTGTTGTTGAAAATGCAAAACGCGTCGCAGACAGACTTGGTCTTAAGCATTATGTATTTGATGCTGTTGAACAATTTCATAGTAATGTTATAGATTACTTTATTGACTCTTATCACTGCGGCAGAACTCCAAATCCTTGTATTATGTGTAATCAATTTATTAAATGGGGTGTTCTGTTTGATTATGCGATAGATACACTAAAGGCTGATGTTTTTGCTACCGGTCATTATGCAGATATAAGATGTGAAAATGGCGTTTATAAACTTTTTCCGGCAAAAGACGAACGTAAAGACCAATTATACTTTTTATACAGACTTAACCAAAAACAGTTATCAAAAACGGTTTTCCCTTTGTATCACTATGATAAAGAACAGGTTAAACAATTGGCCGTAGATTACAATCTTCCGCCAAAAGACTCCAAAGAAAGCCAGGATATTTGTTTTATACAAAAGCCGATGACAACTAAAAAATATTTAACAGATAAATTCGGAAATAAAAAAGGTGATTTTATAGATATTCTGACAGGCAAAAAATGGGGTGAACATCAAGGATATTATCAATATACTATAGGGCAAAGAAAAGGAATTGGCATTGCAGCACCTTATCCTCTCTATGTAATAGATATTGATGCTAAAAATAATATAGTTTATGTGGGAAGAGAAGAAGACAATTATAGAAAAAATCTTAAAGTTACTAATTTGAACTTTTCATATCCGGTTGAAATGCAGGAATTTGATGCTCTGGTTAAAATACGTTACAATATGGAACACAAAAAAGCGCATGTCAGGCTCTGCGAAAATTTTGCATATGTAGAATTTTATGAACCGGTAAATTCCGTAACAAACGGACAATCCTGTGTTATGTATGATATAAATGACAAACATCTTATCGGCGGCGGTTTTGTTCAAAGACTTTAGTATATTTACTTTTATTTTTCACAGAAGTATTATTGTATTATAAGGGGAGGGTCATATGTACAATCCAAAATCTCACAATGCCGATGAATTTATTTCTCATACGGAAATTCTTGATACTTTAAAGTTCGCTGATGAAAATAAAGATAATATAGAACTTATTGACAGAATATTAGATAAGGCAAGATTAGGAAAAGGCTTAACTCACAGAGAGGCATCTGTTCTTCTTGCTTGTGATATAGATGAGAAAAATAATGAGATTTTTGAACTGGCAAAAAAGATTAAATTGGATTACTACGGCAACAGAATTGTAATGTTTGCACCTTTATATTTGTCTAATTACTGTGTCAATGGATGTGTATATTGTCCGTATCACGCAAAAAACAAACATATTCCGCGTAGAAAACTTACTCAGGAAGAAATTAAGAATGAAGTTATAGCCCTGCAGGATATGGGCCATAAAAGACTCGCAATAGAAGCCGGTGAAGATCCTGTTAATAATCCGCTGGAATATATTCTTGAATCAATAAAAACAATTTACAGTATTAAACATAAAAATGGCGCGATAAGACGTGTTAATGTTAATATTGCGGCAACTACTGTTGAAAATTATAAAAAACTTCATGAAGCTGGGATTGGAACTTATATCTTATTTCAGGAAACTTACAATAAAGAAAGTTACGAAAAACTTCATCCAACAGGTCCAAAACATAATTATAAATACCATACAGAAGCCATGGATAGAGCAATGCAGGGCGGCATAGACGATGTCGGATTAGGTGTTCTTTTTGGCTTAGAATCATACAGATATGAGTTTGCCGGACTATTAATGCATGCAGAACATTTGGAGGCTGTTTACGGCGTTGGACCTCATACAATAAGTGTCCCGAGAATTAGAAAAGCTGATGATATTGACCCTGATACTTTTGACAACGGTATTGATGACGATATTTTTGCGAAAATCGTTGCCTGTATCAGAATTGCCGTCCCATACACCGGCATGATTGTTTCAACAAGAGAAAGCGCAGAATGTCGAAAACGAGTTTTAGAGCTTGGAATTTCGCAAATTTCAGGCGGGTCAAAAACAAGCGTCGGCGGATATTTTAACCCAATGCCTGAAAAAGATGACTCTGCGCAATTTGATGTTTCTGATAGGCGTCCGCTGGATGAAGTTATTAAGTGGCTTATGGAACTCGGATATCTTCCAAGCTTCTGTACAGCTTGCTATGGCAGCGGTAGAACAGGAGACAGATTTATGGAAATTTGTAAAGGCTTACAAATTCATAATTTCTGTCATCCAAACGCGATATTGACTTTAAAAGAATATTTAGAAGATTATGCATCTTCTGAAACCAAAAAAGTCGGCAATGAACTTATTGCCAAAGAAGTTCCGGCTATTGAGAATGAAAATATCAAAAAAATAGTCATTGAAGATTTAAAGAAAATTGAAGCCGGAGAAAGAAATTTTAAATTCTAAATTATCTAAACACATTTGATTTTGCTTATAAAATATTTTGTGTAAGGTGATTTTAAAAATCCATATATTTTTACGTTATCCATAACAATTGCTTTGTTATTTTGGCATTGAACTGTTATTGATTTGTTTTTAATATTTTTGTCAATAATAGCTCCGATATTAGGCTTTGTGCTATCAATGATTTTAAGATTATATGGATTTGGAATAAAAAAGTTGTTTTTGTAAGTTACATAGCACGGACACCACGGATGAAAAGCTCTTATGTGAGCACAAATTTCTTCTGCTGTTTCTTCCTGAAAATCTAGCATCATATCATCAGGCTTAATATTCTTGAAATAAGTCGCTTTTGTCTCGTCTTGAGCTACAGGGATTATAATACCATATTCAAGTTTTTTTAATACCTCTGAAACCATTAATCTTGCTTGAAACAATGTTCTTTCCTTAAGCTCTTTGCCTGTATCTCCAGGATAAATTTTAATCTTTTGCTGAGCAATAATTGCACCAGTATCAAAATTTTCATCCATCAAGTGAAATGTAATTCCCGAATTTGGTTCCTGATGCCATATTGTCTGCAGGTAAGGATTAGGGCCTCTGTATTGCGGCAGGTATGACGGATGAACGTTTACCGCTGCAATTTTTGGTAAATTTATTGTTTCTTTTGAAAGTTTTTCACCCCACGTGCCTACAAGAATTATATCTGCATTTAATTTTAAAATTTCTTTTTTGAATTCTTCAGAATTTGCAGATTTACATTTAATTTCATGCAGTTTATATTGTTTAATTACTGTCAAATCATTTGAAGGCTTGAAAAAATCGTAGAAAAACAATTTTAGTTTAGAAAGAGTCGTTCTTTCGTATCGTAAAACTCCTGCTATTTCACATTTTGCATCAAGAGTTCCCTCTATCAAATTTGCGAGCATATCTCCTTTTGCGAGAATAACTACTTTCATAATTTTAATACCTTATTTTAGAAGCTCTTTCAATTTCTCTATTTTGTGATTTTTTTGCAATATCATCGCGTTTGTCATGCAGTTTTTTACCTTTAGCAAGTCCTATTTCAACTTTGGCAAAACCATGGGTAATAAAAACTTCTAAAGGTACAATTGTGTAACCGTCTTTTTTTATTTTACCAAGCATTTTGAGAATTTCTTTTTTAGTTAATAGAAGTTTTCTAGTCCGCTCAGCCTCGTGGTTAAAACGATTACCCTGCTCATACGGTGAAATATGGCAGTTATATAGAAAAATTTCGCCATCTTCTATTTTGCAGAAACTGTCTTTTAAATTAATCGCATTTTTTCTTATGGACTTAATTTCAGTACCGGTCAGTACAATTCCCGCCACAAATTTGTCGAAAATTGTGAAATCATGAAAAGCTTTCCGGTTTGTTGTAATAACTTTTTTATCCATAAGCTGATTATAGCACAGATATTCAAATTTTAATCATTGTTGTCATACAAAAAACATCTTGTTTTATGTGTTTTAGAAAATTCAGTATCAAACGGAATATGTTCAAGACATTTTTTCATAGCAAAAGGACAGCGTGTATGAAATTTACATCCGTCCGGCAGATTTGCAGGTGATGGTAAATCTCCTTTTAAAATGATTTTTTCCTGTTTTCTTTTGCTTAATTGAGGAGCAGAACTCAATAATGCTTTTGTATACGGGTGTTTAGGATGATTAAATATTTCATCATTTGTACCTATTTCGACAATTTCTCCAAGATACATAACAGCAATTCTATCTGCAAGGTATTTTATTACGCTTAAATCATGCGTGATTAACAAAAATGTCAGGTTGTATTTTTCTTTCAATTCTTTCAAAAGGTTAATAATTTGTGCCTGAATACTAACATCCAGAGCGCTAACAGGTTCATCTGCCAGTATAAATTCGGGTTCCATAACAAGAGCGCGTGCAATGGCAATTCTTTGTCTTTGTCCGCCTGAAAATTCGTGAGGATAAAGTTTAAGACAATTTTCATCAAGTCCGGCCATTTTTATTTTTTCTTTAACAATTTCTGTAATCTCTTTATCAGAAAGATTTGTGTTAATTTTTAACGGTTCTTTCAAAGTGTCAATGATTTTCATTTTAGGATTAAGGCTTGCGTATGGGTTTTGGAAAACCATTTGAGCTTTTTTTCTAAAATTCTTTATTTCTTTTTTGTTAAATTTAAGAGTATCCTGATTCTCAAAATATATTTCACCTGCCTTTGCTGGTTCAAGCTGTAATATAGCTTTAGCAAGTGTAGATTTCCCGCATCCTGATTCTCCTGCAATTGCAAGAATTTCTCCCTTTTTTATATCTAAAGAAACTCCATTTACTGCATGAATAATTCTGGTACCTCCGAGAATACCTTTATTTGTTTTATATTCAATATGCAAATCACGAATTTTTATAAGTTCATCATTCATACAGAAAAGTTTAGCTTAATTATTTTTTTTATGCAATTGTATTAAGAGGCAATATAGAAGGGATTTATATAAAATATATTCCCTCTCCTTATGTGAGAGTGTGCCCGCATGGCGGGTGAGGGTACACTCTTAATGATTTGCGTTACTCATGTACGTCTCCTTTTTGTTAATGTTTCATTTGTTGGGGTGGAAACCCCAACTTACGAAAATGTCATCCTGAACTTGTTTCAGGATCTAACCTCTATAAAATAAAGTTTAATCTTGCAAAGAATATTCCCTTCACAGAATTTTAAACTTTTGGATAGTTCAAGTTTTTCTTATTGGGCAGGTATGCCCAATGATGGCGTTTGGTGTCAAATTTTTGACGAATGTTTAAAACCGGATTCTCCTTACGGTGGCAATTGTGCAGCATGGGTAATAATAAATAAAAATATGGATTATTTACGTTGTCCTGACAAGCTTGGCTGGAAAAAAGCATCATCATGTGAGTAATCAATCAGAACTTGATTATGGAATTTGAGGAGATTGGCTGCGTTTTGATAATTAAATAAGGCAATTTTTTTATAAAAAAATACTTTATATATGAGTAGGTATAAGGTTAGGTTATGTCAGTAAATAATGTATCATTATCTGCTCAAAGCCAATATATAAAGCAGCCAAAGAAAAATTTCGATAATCAAAAAGAAAGCAATGATTCTATTGGAGAAATTCTAAAGCCTGTAGAAGACACTGTTGTCAATAGTGTTGCTCCAGCAAGACGAATCGTTGGAATTCCTGATATGATAAAGCAAGGAGATTTAATTCCTGCTTTAGGCCTTGCTGCCTTAACAGTTGTAAGCTTGCCGGAAGACTGCCGTGATATAAAAGCTGCTTATGATCATTCTGCTTGCGTACTTACAAAAAAACGTATACCTATCGCCTACAATTATAAAAAATATCAGCATGACTTTTCCTTTTTGAGAGGAACACTTTTGCATGAGGCAATGAAAAGAGTTAAGTCAGAACGAGGGAAAAAGATTGTTGATGTAATTTATAAATCTGATAAAACTTTGTATAATACTAAGTTAGGCTACTGGCTAAAAAATGTTATGGGAATTACCGATGGAAACCCTGTAGTATCTTCCTGCAAGACACTTTGGGGAGACAAGTTGAATGTTCAAAAAGTTGTCGTCAAAAATGATTTTCTTGGACTAAAAGAGTTAACCGGACGTGCATTAAAACGTACTACTGTTTTAGGATTAGCATTTACAGCCCTGTTAGAGGTCCCAAGAATTATTAAATCATTTACAAAAGGAGAAAAACAAGAAGAAAAATCAAAATCTGTTGCAAAACAATTTGTAAAATCCGGCTCAAATGTGCTTGGAATTACTCTTGGAATGGGATATCTTGGAGCAATCGGCGCTAAAAAATTCGGTGCAGCAGGTTCTCTTTTGGGTATAGGAATTGGCGCTCTTGTTGGTGCTGCTTCATCACAAAAAATAAATAATATGTTGTTTAAGGATAAGAAAAAGAGTTAAGGAATAATTTTTCCATGCAAATCAGTTCCGCCGGTTTTTATAAGGCCGAATTTATCTGCAATTTTTTCAATATGCTCTATAGTGTAGAATCTTAAATATTTTCTCCAGCGCGGATACGGGTAATATACTTCAATCCCATCAAGTCCATAACTTATAAGGTGCTGAACAAATTTTTCCATATTAAAAGTGAAACAACAGGCCGGATGAGCAAGGACTGCAATTCCTCCAGCAGAATGTATTGCTTGAATAAGTTTTTTTATATCTCGTTTTGCAAAAATTCTTATTATATCCCATTCTGTCTCGCGTTTTGTTTTTGCACAGAAAGATTGAAGTTCTTTATTATTTACATCAATCCCGTAAGCTAAAAGATGCATAAAAACTCCGTTAGCCCAAACATCAAATTCTATCCCTGGAATAATTATATCTTCTTTTAAGATATCTGTTGTATGGTAACTTTGTAGGGTGTTATGATCAGTAAACGCGATATATTTATAATTTTTGTTTTTTGCCTGCTTAATTATATCTTCTATTTCTCCTTTGCCGTCAGAGAATGTAGAATGTATGTGTAAATTTATATGATTGTTTTCAAAATCTTCGCGGGTAAAGCTTTTTATTAACTCTTTTATATCTTTTCTGTTTGTCATTGTTCTTTTTAATTTTATTTGTAATAAAATTATTATACAATAAACAGATTATTTTAACGGAGAGTATATGGCAAAAGATAAAAGTGATAAAAGTGTTTGGAAGGTATTTTTTGAGGGATTAAAGATATATTGTTTTAACTTTCATAAATTCTTTTTATATATGGCTTATCCTGTATTAGGACAATTGTTAGGGCTGGGGCTGGTTTTTGGTTTAAGCTTCTGGTATTCACAGAGTCTGCCGGAACTTATCCAAAAGTATCCTGCATTTAATAATTTTTCGACAATCGTTTTAACAATAATTTTAATATGTGTTCCGGGGCTTTTGATTTGGGCAAAGGCATTCTGGGATTATCTTGTGGCTTACGGAGCTTTGAATTCTATGACAGAAGGTGCTTTAACAACCGGAAGAGTATATGATTTTAAGGCTCATAATGCTGTTGTTACAAGAAGAACTTTTTCTTATATATTTTTGTGGCTTTTGTTCAGTATATTTTCAATACTTGCCATAATTCCTATATTCTGGGTATTGGGACTTATCTTCTTTGTTTATTTTGTACTTATTTTTCAGGTTTTTACATTTGAAAAAGATGTTTCTCCTATTTCCTGTTTTAGAAGAAGTCTACAGTTGATTAAAGGGAAATTCGCCAGAACTTTTATTCTTTTAACAATACTTACACTTTTAACTTATAATCTTTTAACAATGGGTGTTTCTGTTTTGTTCGACGCTGCTAATTTAACTGGTAAATTGGCTCAGGTTTTTGAAGGCTGGGCATCAACTTTACCTCTGGAACAGGTTAATGCCTCTTTAGCAATGTTTCATACTTCTTTGACTCCTGTTACTATTTCCAAATCAGTTGTCGAACAAATTATATTCTTTCTTGTTGTTGGATTTACTCTCCCTTTAAGAAGTATTTGCTGGACATTGTGGTATAAAAATTTATACACTGGCATAGTTGATGTTACGCCTAAGAAATCTTCTAAAAAGAGTCAGCCTAAAAAGGTAAAAAATTATGAAAAATCTGATAAAAAACAGTTCAAAATCGAAAAACGCGGCATTGATCCGGAAATAATTAGACGTGCGCGTTTGGAAGATGATGAATATTAAGGAAGTCCTATGTTTATTTGTAAAAACTGCAAATCTATAGATAAATTTGAATTGATGTTTTCGCCGGATTATAGAGGAGAAAAAAAGTTTTTGCAGCAATATAACAAAAATAACGAAATAGAAATCACAGTTGACGGATATAAATTTATTCCGGATTTACAGTTTATGAATGATCATGCTGTTTGTAAATATTGCGGTCAGATTTATATGTGGGATTACGATACAGGATACAAAAAATAAAGGAAGGCTATTTATGAGAGAAGGACGAAAAAATGATGAAACAAGAGAAGTAAAGTTTATAAAAGATTTTACAAAACATGCATTAGGGTCTGTGTTAGTACAATTTGGAGATACAAAAGTTATAACTACTGCTTCTGTAGAAGAAGGTAAGCCTAAGTGGATGGATAAAGACGATAAAAGAGGCTGGGTTACAGGAGAATACTCATTGCTGCCTTCCGCGCCAAACACTCGCTGTCAGAGAGAAAGAACGAAAATTTCCGGCCGTACTCAGGAAATTCAAAGACTTATCGGAAGAAGTTTAAGAGCATGTGTAGATTTAACAAAAATGCCTGATTTAACAATAACTATAGATGCAGATGTGATTCAAGCAGATGGCGGTACCCGTACTGCAAGTATTTGCGGCGGTTTTTTAGCTTTGAAAATTGCAATAGATAAACTTCTTTCAAATGGGACTTTAAAAGAAAATCCGATTATTGAACCAATTGGAGCTATATCTGCGGGAATTGTCGACGGTGAAGTAAGGTTGGATTTGGATTATCCTGAAGATTCCAACGCTCAAGTTGATGCAAATATTGTCCTTACAAAAAGCGGGAAAATTATTGAATTTCAAACAACTGCGGAAGGTGAGCCTTATGAACAAGAAAAAATGATTGAAATTTTTAATGTCGCTAAAAAAGGAATTCAAAAAGTTATTGCTATGTATGATTTAATTTAGTATAATTTGAATGTTATTAAAAAAGGAGAGAATTATGAAAAAATTTCTATTGGCTGCATTGGTTTTAACTCTAGCTGGATCCTGCGCTGTGTATGCAGATGAACCAACAACTTTCACTGAAATGTTTGTTCAAAAGCATACACAAAAGTTAGTTGACAAAGAAAAAGAACTTCAAGCACAGCAAAAGGCTCGTGAAGAAGCAAGACAAAAACAACAAGAAGAATTCCAACAAAAACTTGAAGCTCAAAAAAAAGCAAGAGAAGAAGCAAGACAGCAGCGTCAAGAAGAATTTCAGAAAAAAATTGAAGAACAGCAAAAAGCCCGTGAAGAGGCAAAACAGCAGCGCCAAGAAGCTTTACAACAAAAAATTGATGAAAAGTTGAATCCTTTAAAAGAAAAACAAGCTGAATTGGAAGCACAACAAAAAGCCCGCGAAGAAGCTCAAGCTGAACGCCAACAAAAATATGAAAAGAAAAAAAGATTATTAAAGGAATTGTTGTCAGATTAATAAATGAGAGGTTAAGTGTATGAAAAAAAGTGTAGTTGCATTATTAGCATTCGCAGTCTTGAGTATGACTTCTGTTTATGCAGCAGAACCTCAAG
This sequence comes from Candidatus Gastranaerophilales bacterium, assembly GCA_944323155.1. Taxonomy (GTDB): domain Bacteria; phylum Cyanobacteriota; class Vampirovibrionia; order Gastranaerophilales; family Gastranaerophilaceae; genus CALURL01. Next base: position 27,320 of record CALURL010000007.1, on the reverse strand, counting down.
GACCAATTTCAAGATGGCTTGATAGACAAACATCTTCTGTAGCTAAAAAAGAACAACAAAATAATGCTAAAATAGCTGCAAAGAAAAAAGCACGTCAGGAAAAAATTGCAAAACAAAAAGCAAAAGCTCAAGCTAGACAAAAAAAGGCTCAACAGAAAAAAGCGGAACGATTGAAAAAACAACGCGAAAGGCAAAAAAAGATAGACAATAAAAAGAAAAATCTAAGAGAGCTTTTGAGCAAATAGATAGAAAAAAGAAACGCCTCAAAAGAGGCGTTTTTCTATTGGCTTGCAAGATGTATAAAATTATGCTAGTATCAATTTTATTATAAAAGGTAATTTGGATGTCTGTTTTAAACACTGATCAGAAACTTGTGAGTGGTGCTCAAATAGTTCTTAATACGTTAGTAAAACTTGGTGTTACTGATGTTTTTGGCTATCCTGGCGGTGTTATTTTGTATCTTTATGATGAATTGTATAAGCAGGATAAAATTAAGCATTATTTGGTGCGTCATGAACAAGCTGCGGTGCATGCGGCTGATGGATATGCCAGAGTTAGCGGCAAATGCGGTGTTGTATTTGTTACATCTGGCCCGGGGGCTGCAAATATTGTTACCGGATTGGCGAATGCATACAAAGATGGGTATCCTCTTTTGGTTATTACAGGGCAGGTTAGACGAAATTCTATTGGAAAAGGAGCATTCGGTGAGGTAGATATTTGTGATATTACAAAATCTTGCACTAAGGCTAATTTTCAAATAAATAATCCAAAAGATTTACAGCAAACTATTATAAATGCATATAATACGGCTATGTCTGCTAAAAAAGGCCCTGTTGTTATTGATATTGTCAAAGATGTTTTTCTTGAAAAAGCTGAGTATGATGAAACAATCTCTCTTAATAATTTTGAACAAGTTTTTGATTATGATGATGAAATAAATACTATTCTTGAAGAGATTACAAAAGCAAGCAGACCGGTAATTATTTCAGGTGGCGGCGTTGTACATTCTAAAGCAGCAGAAGAACTTAAAAATTTTGTGAAATATGTTAATATGCCTGTTGTAAATACTATGATGGGGTTGGGGACTTATTCGCAGGTTAGTAAAAATTATTTTGGAATGATTGGCCTTTTTGGAAATAGCTGTGCAAATACAATGCTGAAAGAGGCTGATTTAATAATATCTCTCGGAGCAAGACTAAATAATAGAGTCACTTGCTGTTTTAAAAATAATGAATTGAATAATAAAATTATTCAGATAGATATTAATCCAGAGCAGATATCAAAGACTATTCCTGCAAAATTTCATTTAGTAGGTGATTTGGCTCAGGTTCTAAAAGCTTTAAATAAAAAATTAAGTAATTCGAATTTTGAAAAAAATCATTATGATACCTGGCTTGAAAGATGTAATTCACTAAAACATTCTGATAAAGCATATATAAAAAAATCTAAAAAACTTCATTCATTTGAAGTTTTGAATGCAATTAATTCTTACACAAAGCCTATGCACCCAATTATTACAACAGAAGTCGGGCAGCATCAGATTTGGGCTGCAAGAATTTTTAATTCTGTAAACTGTGGAGAATTTCTAACTTCCGGCGGGCTAGGTACTATGGGTTTTGGACTGCCGGCTTCTATCGGAGCTTGTATTGCTAAACCTGAAAAATGCGTAATTTGTATTGCAGGCGATGGGTCTTTTCAGATGAATATTCAAGAGTTAGCCACAATCAGACAGTATAATTTGCCCGTAAAAATATTTGTTATGAATAATGGATATCTTGGAATGGTAAGGCAGTTACAAGAAAAAGCCTGTGAGGGCAGATATTCACAGACAAAAATCGTTAATCCTGATTTTGTCAAACTTGCTGAGGCTTATGGAATTAAAGCTTTTAGAGTAGAAGAATTATCTCAAATGCAGAGTGTTCTTTGCGAGACTTTTAATAGTAAAGAACCTGTTTTAGTTGATTTTGTAGTAGAACCTATGGAAGTGTTGTGATGTATAAGAATAAAAAAACAGCAGGAATTCGAAATGTAATATTAATTTTGCTCATTATATATATTGTTATTTTAATGGGCTTTTCCGCAGCTTCTCTTTTGAACTTTTCAGAAAAGCAGGCTGTTTTGAATTTTAAAAAACAATATTCGGCATATAATGATGCATTGCTGCTTACTGCTATGCAAATGTCTGATGAAATAGGCTGTTATTACAGTGCTGATAAAAATATTCCGTCAAATTTTTCGAAATGCGAACGTTTTTATAAGAAATTTGCAACTAACCTGAATGTTAGAAAGTTTTGTAATGGTAATGCTTTAGAAAAATCCTGTGTTCCAGTATATAGTTCTTATACCGCTGAAGCCCGTTGCGCAGGATTTTCTGAAAGTATGATTAACAAATTTAATCAGGTTTTTGTAATGGAAGACCAAAGCAGTATTATTATTTACAATTATCCTACAGGCGTAATGAAACCGATGTTTGCAATGGACATTAACGGAAATGCAAAACCAAATAAAAGCGGATTTGATTTATTTAGTATGGTAATTATGAGAAATAGTAATGGAAATTATTATTTTTATCCCAATATAACATACTGTTTGCCTGTTGAAAAAGGCGGTTTCAATTACCTGACAGATATTTATAAGGAATAATTAAATATCATCAAGCATATCATAAACTTTTTTAATCTCTTGAATATCCTGCCACATAAGCCATTTAGGGCTGCCCTTTTCTCTGGAATCGTTTCTTAAAAGGTAAGACGGGTGGAAAATTGGCATCATTTTAGAATGATTTGGGCCTTCAAACCATTTGCCGCGGAGTTTTGTTATGCCCTGTGTTGTGTTCAAAAGAGAATTAACTGCGACGCGGCCGCAAAGAAGAATAATTCTTGGTTTAAGAATTTCAATTTGAGCATCTAAATACTCTTTGCAAGCAGCTTTTTCATCTGGCAAAGGATCTCTGTTTTCAGGCGGACGGCATTTAAGGGTATTGCAAATATATACATCCTGTCTTGACAGGCCTACTGAGGCAAAAATTTTATCAAGAAGTTGTCCGGCTTTTCCGACAAATGGTTCCCCCTTCTGATCTTCATAATACCCCGGTGCTTCTCCAATAAGCATAAGTTTGTGGTTAGGAGTACCGCCTGAAAATACAATATTTGTTCGTGTTTTACCAAGCGGACATTTTTGACAGGAGAGGCATTTATTTTTTACTTTTTCTAATTCTTCAATTTCTTTTTGAAGTGTGCTCGGCATAGAACCTACTCCTTAGTTTTGGGAACATTTTTATATAAATCTTCAATAGGGATTTCAAGCGTATTTGCTATATCAAAAACAATGAAAGCAGACGGTGTTTGGCGGCCGTTTTCGATTTTTAAAAGAGAGTCTTTATTTATTCCAATTAATTCAGCAAGCTTCATTTGCGAATATCTTTTCCGCATTCTTTCTGCACGTATGTTATCGCCAAGTATACTAAGCCTTTTGTCTCTCATTGTATTAATTATAAATATTGACAAATTTAAATCAACTAACTATAATAAGATTATAATTGATTATAATCTACTATTTAAATAAAGAAAGCAGGTAAATAATGAACGATGATTTATTAGATTTGGTCTGTAGCATTGAAAGCGACTTTTCTCAAATTTTGGATTTCATTAGAATTTTGAAAGATGCTGTTGAAAATAGTGATGAGGCTTCGTATCTCTTGCCTTATGTCGAAATTATTAATTCTAAAACAGACCAATTCGCTGACGTTCTGGAAGAATATAACCAGAAAATCAGCAAATTGGCTGTAAGTTGTAATAATTAAACATTTTCAGGCTTCAAAACAGATATTACGGCATTGTTGATGTTTAAGTATGTTTTTATTGTGTTTTCCAAATCTTCAATTGTAATATCATCCAGATTTTTCAGATAGTCTTCAATAAGCTTCAAATCATCACAAACTGTCATGTAGTATCCGATAGTTTCACCTATTTCTGACACTGTTTCAGCAGAATATGCAAAGCGCGATTTAGTTTTCTTTTTGGCTTTCAAAAGCTCTTCTTCGCTAATTTTATTTTCAAGAAGATTTGTCATTTCTTTTTTTATAAGTTCTATTGCCAAATCTTGTTTTTCGGGTTTGAAGTTTGCCTGAATAAAGAAGTTATTTCCGTCTTTAAACTGATAATGTTCAGAACCTACCATATTGAAAACAGCTTCAGGCTGTTTTTCGATTAAATTCTGATATAGCCTGCTGCTTGAACCTTCACCGAGAATTATACTGATTAAGTCAAGCGCGATATTTTCTTTCAGGTTATTTGCTTTTGGCCCTAAAAAGCCTGCCATTAAGTAAGATGTATTAACTTTTGCTTTGTTTTCAATAAACAGAGTGTGATCTGTTGGAGTATCAATTTCGCGGGGAATTTTAGGTGCGTTTGGACGGCCTTTGAAATCAAATTCTTTTTCAATTTTTTCAAGTACTTTTTCTTTATCAAAGTCGCCAACAACAATCGTTGTCATATTTTCAGGAGAATAAAATGTTTTATAGTAGTCCATTATTTCCTGCTGTGTAACCTGTGAAATAATTTCCGGAGTACCGATAACATCGCGTTTGTAAGGATGTTTTGTGTACATATTGAAATTGCAGGCATTATAAACTTTTGTCCAATTTTGGTCTTTTCTCATTCTGATTTCTTCAATTACAACGTGGCGTTCGCGTTTGTCAGTAACTGTATGGTCATTTAAATCAAACGGAGCACCGATTTCTTCTTCCGGCAAAATTGGATCTGTCATCATATCTGCGTGAAGTTCAATTGCAAGGTATAAATCTTTGTCCTGTGCACCTTTTGGAAGTGTTACATAATAGAATGTATAATCTTTCCATGTCGCAGCATTAACTATTGCCCCTTTGGCTTCGAGGATTCTATCAAATTCACCGGCCTTGTGTTTATGTGTACCTTTAAACATAAGGTGTTCCAGAAAATGCGAAATACCGTTATTTTTATCATTTTCGTTTATTGAACCTGTTTTAACCCAGGTGCTTATATTGGCTAATTCGCCTTCTTTGTGCGCTAAAACTATTTTATGGCCGTTATCTCTTTCGTAAATCTCGACTTCTTCTGTTAAAAACGGATATTTTACATAAGATTTTTTCATTTGATTCCCCTCTTTATTATTCTTTGTAAATATTATACTCCAAATAAAAATTTTTACGCTATAATTAATATATGAATATTGTAGAGCGTTTAAAACATAAGGTAGTGGTTTCTTGTCAGGCGATGCCCAGCGAGCCGTTGTATCTTGAAAAATGTATGGTTGCAATGATGAAATCTGTTGTAAAAGGCGGTGCAGGCGGTTTACGTGTAGCAGGTGCAAGGGATGTTAAAAATGCAAAACATCTTTTTGATATTCCGGTTATTGGGCTTACTAAACCGGAGATAATTCCCTCTAACTGGCAGGAAATTGTTTATATCACACCGACTTTAAATGATGTTATTGAACTTGTAAATGCAGGTGCTGATATTGTTGCATTTGATGGAACAATGCGTCCCCGTCCCGGTGGTGATACGCTTGAAAGTCTTATAAAATATGTTAAAATCAACAAGCGTGCGTCTATGGCTGATGTTTCAACTGTGGAAGAAGGAGTTAACGCTGCAAAACTCGGGGCTGATATTCTTTCAACTACATTGTCAGGGTATACACAGTTTTCGCAAAACCGCCCTGAAGGACCGGATTTTGAGCTGTTAGAAAATCTTGTCAAAGAAACTAGCAAACCCGTTGTTTTAGAAGGCAGAATATGGGAGCCGGAAGAAGTTGACAGAGCCTTTGAACTTGGTGCTCACTGTGTGGTTATAGGCTCTGCTATTACACGCCCGCAGTTGATTACAAAAAGATTTGTACAAAGAAATAATTGAGGAGAATTATTCATGAAAATTATAGGTATACGCTTTAATTCTACACTGGATAAAGCTAATGATTTGTATAAACTTATAAATGGTGCAAAGCCGCAAGATTTAGTTTACAGACCAAATCCAAAAGTTGTTCATCATAATGCTGCAAATACTCAAGTTCAAGACCGCGGCGCTGGTTTCATATCAAGAATTGTAAAACGTATTCAGGGTATTTTTAGAGGATAAATGATTTATGAAAAAAGCTCTTGCAATTGATGTCGGCGGTACAAAAATTTATAACACAATAGTTAATGAAAAAGGGGAGATTGTCGCAGATGTTGAAAAACGTTCTACCCCAAAGACTTTTGCTGAAATAAAAGAGGTTTTTGAAGAAATAATTGCAAAATATGAGCAGGATGTTGATGTAATCGCTTTTGCAACTTGCGGGGCTGTAAACAATGAAAATACAAGGATTCTCGGTTCAACCGGCAATATCGCAAAAGATTATCCTTCTATGGATTTTAAATCTTTAAGCCATAAGCCTGTTTTTGTTGAAAACGATGCAAATGCGGCGGCCTGGGCTGAACATATTATCGGGGCTTCAAAAGGAATGCCTTATTCTATAATGCTTACACTTGGAACAGGAGTCGGCGGCGGTATAATTTTGGATAACCGTCTTTACAAGGGTAAAAGCGGAGCGGCTGGTGAAATGCATTTTAAAATGCGAACTGATAAACACAGAAAATGTACTTGCGGTTCCTGGGATTGTTTTGAAGCTTATGCTTCAGGTACTGGTTTAAAACATACGGCCGAGGAAATGTTAGGTAATCCTGATGTTACAACTTACGATGTTATTGAAGGTTTGCAAAAAGGCGATTCCAAAATGACTGAAATTTTTAACAAGTGGCAGGATGACATATTGAACGGCTTAATCGGTTTAGTAAATATTTTCGACCCTGATGTAATCGTTTTATCAGGTTCTATGGCTAAGTTTGCAGATGTGAAATATCTTGAAAATGCTGTAAATTCTGAAATCGTAACTACCCCGACAAAGGTAGTTCTTGCAGAGGCAGGGAATTATTCCGGAATGATAGGTGCAGCATTGCTTGCATTAGGTGTTGGCTTAAATAATTGCGGTAGGGTGTAATGGGTAAAGCGAAAAAAAGAAGTTTACATCTTGGTATTAATGATAGATTTTCTCGTTTATCGCGTGAGGAGGCTGTAAAGACTGTTGTTGAACTTTTAAAAAAAGGCGATAAGGATGTTTATGGACTTGTTACTCTTTTTGGGCTTAGTGCAGAAGAAATTCTTGAGGCCGGAGCAAGCTACGAATCAGTTGTCGGTATAGGTAGTCTTTTAAAATGAAATTCGTGTGTGAAAAAATAATTTTTTGGCTTGAAAATTCCCGTGTATTTTCACTTCCAATGACATTTATGTCTTGGCTGGTGGTTTTTGTATATGCGCTTAAACACCACGGAAATGTTATCAACGGCCTAATCGCGCTTGTTGGAATTTCTGTAGCGCATCTGGCAACTAATCTTTTAGATGATTATCTTGATTATAAAATTCTTTGTAAAGATGAAAAATTTTTGAATTCAGCTCAAAAATGCAAGTGTGAATATATTAGAAATGGAAAAGCTTCTTTAAATGATTTATTATGTGTAATTATATTTTACTGTAGTATTGCATTAATTACCGGTGTGTTTTTGTTTTTCAAAGCAGGTTTTCCTGTATTATGGCTTGCTATTGTTGGCGGGATTATAACTCTTTTATATTCAAAACTTTCACTTATCGGGTTAAGCGAAGCCGCAGTTGGAATAGCTTTTGGACCATTATTGTTTGAAGGTGTTTATTATGTTATGATGAAAAATTTTTCAACAAATGTCCTAATTATTTCCATTGCTGTTGTAATGTTTACTATTGGGCTTTTATATACTCATACGTTATTGGATTTTGACGGTGATATGACTGCTCACAAAAATACTCTTTGCTGCTGTATCGGTAATAAAAATTCTGCGTTAAAAGTTTTGTGGTTCATTTATTTTATCGGGTATTTTATGATTGGAACGCTCGCTATAAAAACGTGGAATTATCAATTATTCTGGACGTATATTACAATGCCTCTTGCTGTGAAACTTTACGGGTATATGAAAGCTTATAACAACGATAAAAATGATTTGCCGCCTGCCAGATGGTATAATTATCCGCTCGACAACTGGAAAATCTTAAAAAAACAACCTGTTGCCCCTTTTTATTTCAGATTGTTTCAGGCTAGAAATTTAATGATATATTTTTGTTTGATTTTAACTATTGTTATGCTATCCTAAATATATAAAAGAGAGCAAGAGGATATATGTTTATGGAAAGCACTAATCAGAGTTTGAAGCCTGTTACTACAAGAATTAATGAGAATGGTAATATAGAAATTGGCGGATGTGATTTAATAGATTTGGCTCAAAAGTATGACACTCCTTTGTACGTATTGGATGAGGCTACTATAAGAAGTATTTGTTCTGATTACAAAAAAGCATTTTCAAAGTATCCAAAAGTAAATATGATGTACGCCTCAAAAGCTCTTTGTACAATGGCAACTTCTGCCCTTCTTGCAAGTGAAGGTTTCGGCTTTGATGTTGTCTCTGCAGGTGAAATTTACACTGTATATAAAGCCGGTGTTGATATGTCAAAAGTGCTGTTTAATGGTAATAACAAATCTTTTGAAGAACTTTCTCTTGCACTGAATCTTGGTGTTGGAAGAATTTCTGTAGATAATTTCTTTGAACTTTCTTTATTGAACGAAATTGCAAAAAGCAACAATAAGATCGTTGATATTTTGCTTAGAATAACTCCAGGTATAGAATGCCATACTCATGAATATATCCAAACAGGGCATCTTGATTCTAAATTCGGCTTTGATTTAACTCAAATTGATGACGCTGTTGAATTAATTTTGAATGAGTATACAAATCTTAAATTACACGGACTTCATGCACATATCGGATCCCAGATTTTCGAAACATCTATTTATGCTGATGAAATAGAAATTCTTGTAAAAGAGATTGCAAGATTGGATGAAAAATTTGGATTAAAACTCGATGAAGTTAATGTTGGCGGAGGCTTGGGGGTTAAATATACGGATAGTGATTTGCCGCCGTCAACTTACGAAATTGCAGATAAGATTATTAACAGTTTGAATAAAAATATTGAAAAATATGGAATAGAACCGCCGGCTTTATTCATTGAACCTGGCAGAAGTATCATATCAACAGCAGGGGTTACACTTTATACTATAGGAACTTCAAAACAGGTTCCAAAAGGCAAAACGTATTTTGCAGTTGATGGCGGTATGGCAGATAATGCAAGACCAAGTATATATCAGGCAAAATATTACGCTGAAATTGTTAACAAACCTTCACAAGAATTGGCTAAAACTGTTACAATCGCAGGTAGATTTTGTGAATCCGGTGACATTTTAATCAAAGATATAAAATTGCCGGAGATTGAAGAAGGCGATGTTCTCGTTGTTTTCAATACCGGTGCTTATAATTATTCTATGGCATCAAATTACAACAGGGTACAAAAATCTGCTATGGTACTTGTAAATAATTCTCAATCTGATATTATAGTAAGTAGAGAGACACTGGATGATATAATTTCTCATGATATTATTCCTGATAAGCTTAAGAGAGACTGATGACTGATATTTTAGCATACATATTTCAACAAATAAAATTTTTGGAAGTTTCTTTGAATTGGTCAGACATAATTCAAATAATATTCCTTGTTGCGTTGTTGTTATTTTTGTATAAAAAATTTATAAAAAATACTCAGTCAGAAAAATTTGTAAAAGGCCTTTTAATAATTGTTTTCGCTTGGGTTTTCAGCGAAATTTTGATAAGACTTGATTTGAACATTTTTGGCATGTTTTTAAAAGGTGTTGTAACACTTGTTACTTTGAGTTTAATCGTTATATTCCAGCCCGAATTGCGAAGATTCTTAGGTTTCTTAGGCCAAGTTGACTTTATTAGCAGCCTTTTTACTCAGAATAATAAGAAAAATACTGATAAAAAAATTGATGTTATAAAAGAACTTATTGAATCTGTAAAATATTTGTCTAAATCTCATACCGGTGCATTGATAGTATTTCAAGGAGATTTGAGTCATACATATTCTGATGTCGGAACTAAATTGAATGCAGATGTTTCAACAGAACTTATTTTAACAATTTTTCATCCTAATACTCCTTTGCATGACGGAGCCGTTGTTATAGATGGTGAAAAAATTATCTCTGCAGGTGTTTTGCTGCCGCTGACAGAGGATCCTAAATTAAGCTGGAAATACGGTACGCGTCACAGGGCTGCTATCGGTATGACAGAAACAAGTGATGCTGCATGTCTTGTCGTTTCTGAAGAAACCGGAGATGTGTCTATTGCTATTGATGGAACTCTTAAAAAATATGAAGATTTAGTTACTTTGAAAAATGATTTGGAAAAAATTCTCGGCGTAAAAAAATCAGAAGAGGATGATAGTAAAAAAACTATCTTTAAAATAAATAATTTTATTACTATCAAAAAATCCGGTTCAGAAGAAAAGCAGGTGTAGTATGCCAGTTACGAAAAAAAGTAAATTTTTTGCTATTTTAAGTAAAATTATATTTTTAACATTAGGCCCTGCTATTGCGGCATTTGCTCTTGAGGGATTTTTGGTTCCTAATAATATTATTGATGGCGGTATAGTTGGCGTTTCTATTATTGTTAGTTACTTAACAAAATATGAACTCGGTACGTTGATTTTTGTTTTGAATATTCCTTTTATGCTTTTTGCGTTTAATAAAATAGGGAAAAAATTCGTATTACAAACTTTTTATGCTGTTATGATGTTATCATTATTTTTGAATTTATGTCATAACATCCATGTCACAGATGATTTGCTTCTTTCAACAGTTTTTGGCGGAATAATTCTTGGTACTGGTGTCGGATTAGTTTTAAAAAATGATGGTTCCTTAGATGGAACTGAGATTATGTCACTTGTTATTTCTAAAAATTTCGGTTTTTCTGTCGGTGAAATAATAATGGCTTTTAATATTTTTATTTATAGCGCTTCAGGACTTGTGTTCGGCTGGGATAGGGCTATGTATTCTATTTTGACTTATTTTATAGCATACAGAGTTATTGATACGGTTCTTGAAGGTTTAAATTCTGCTAAATCAATAAGAATTATAAGTGATTATGCGGATGAAATAGGAAAAGAACTGCTAGAAAGTTTGGAAATTGGTGTTACATACTTAAAAGGTATTGGCGCATATTCTGGTGCCAATAAAAAAATTATATATTGTGTTGTTAACAGATTAGAATTAACTAAAATTAAAGAAATTATCAAACAAATTGACCCTCATGCTTTTATTTCTGTTGTTGATGTGCATGAGGCTTATGGCGGAAGAACTAAAAGTAAAGTAGAGAAAATTTAACATATAGACAATTTGTCTAAAATGTATTATATTTGTATTAGACAGGAAGTTAAGGATTAAATTATGGCAAAAAATATAGATACAGTACCTATAGAAGTTAGTATTTTGACGGCAGACCACGATATAAAAGGGGTTGTGCATGTTTCTAAATATACTAATACAAATCGTGAATTGACTGACCTTTTGAATGATAAAGAAAGAAGATTTTTGGCAGTTACTAATGCTGAAATTTATCCGAGAAATTCAAATCAGTCGCCAAGAAAATATAATTTTTTAGAAATTCACATGGATTATGTTTTGATGGTTCATCCGTCTACTCAAGCAGTATTTAGAGAGTCTGGCAAAACTCAGGAAGATATTGCAAGATTTAGAGATTTAAGGTTGAAATTAAATCAAACAAAACCGTTTTAATATTTGTAAAATAATAAATAATAAAAAAAGAGGTTTATTTTAAACCTCTTTTTTATTTCTATTTTGTTTGAATATTTGCAAGTAATTTAGTTGTTTTCTTTTCAGAAGTTGGTTTTATGATTTCTTTTTCTTCTGTATCATAAGTGTTTTTAGTATCTTTATGAGTTTGTATAGGTTTATCATTTCTACTCATCCAGGCTTTAGTTTTGTCAGCTAAAGGTGTTGCAATGAACGGAACAATTACACGTTTTGCAAATACTGATGAGGCAACAAGTGATGTTAAGCAGCCAAATGCTCCTATAATATCTTTTTTATATTTTTTTACACCTTTATGGAAGTCATCACCTGATAGATTTTTAAGTTTATCATTTTTAGCTAACAAGGCTTGTAAACTTTTTGTTGCAGGGCGTTTGAAGTATTTTCCATAAATTTTTTCAAACATCCAGGTTTGAACTTTTTTATTTGAAATCGTAAAGTGCATTAACAATTGAGTTGCAATCATTAAGCCGCCGTTTGCAAGGTCAAGGGCTGCAACGAATTTCCTTTTATCTTCAGGAATTTTGTCATTATTCAAACTTTGTTTTACGTAAAGATAGCATCCAAAACCATCTTTTACAACAATTGATGTAACACCTATTCCTGAAATAAATTTTACATTATCATTTCTGTATTGTTTTTCTACATGTTTTAAAAATCTTGTTTCAGATAAAGCTTTGAGAGGTTTTCTTATTGCATAATCAACAATTGGTTTTACTGATATACCCATTATTTAGTCACCTCCCCGTTGCGATTTGCCTTATCTATATAGTCATGAGCTTCATTTGAATGTTTTTTGTTTGACAAATTCGGGAATACTGCATCCATAAATCTTGGATAAACCCAATTCAATAAAGAGCATGATACTGGAAGCATTGCTGTAGCAACTATTAGACCAGATATACGTTTAAAGCCTTTAATATTTGCTTCTATTGTACTTGTATATTTTTCAGAAACAAGTTTTGCAAAGTCTTTATATTTTTCTAGTCTACTTGAGTTTTTACTTTCGTCACTCAATAAATTTTTAATAGTTTCTTCTATTTCATTTACGGTTAATGTACTATTTTTATCTTTTACTTTGCTAATAAATTCTTCTATTTGTTTAATAGCTGTATCGAGACCTTCTTTTCTTTTTACTATGTCGCTATTTTCTCTTACTATTTTTTCAACTGATGCTTTATCAGGCAAGTTTTTATATGTTGGGATATGTTTCTTTACTATTTTGTCAATTTTTGTATTTATGTTATTATGGGCATCTTCTGCTTTTCCATAAACAAGCATGCCTCTGAGTTCTTGAATGATTGAAAGAAGTTCTTTATCTTCTGTTTTGCCTTTTAGGGCTTTTTCTTTAGAAAGTAATATTTTATTTATATCTTTTAAGTCTTTTACTTTTGCAATTTCGTTTTGAGTATCTGTCAAGAATTGACTTGCTCTATCTCCGTGTAAGCGGTAATATTCACTTCTTTGAATTCTTTGTGGAATTTTTGTTTCATTGAATTTTTTTAACTCTTCTTTTTCTTCTTTAAGTAAATCTTCTAAGGTTGCAAGTTTATATTTATTCATTTCTTCGGGGCTGATATTTGTGGCTTCTTTGCCTAGAGCATGTTGTATTGTTATAGTATCTTTATATCTTATTGAATCAATTAATTCTTTATTTTGTTTTTTCAATAAAGCGTCAACTTTTTTTGTGAGTTCTTCTTTTGAAATGTTTGGGTTATTGCGTTTTTCTAATTTTTCTATATATTTTCTATCTTTGAAAGCTGTTTTGTTATGATCATCATTAAACCAGCCGGAATTTACCATATTAATAACAACTTTATCAAACGGAATTGTAATTAAACCCTGTGTTGCAACGGCCAAGACTGCTGAAACAGGCTGTCTCCATGCTGAATATGTTCTAGTGTCTTCATCTGTTTTTGATAATGGATTCCATTTGATAAATATCGGGGCAAGAAATGCTGTACCGAAAGAATTTATAATAATATCTCTAAGCTCTCCGCCAGAACCCATTTTATAAATTGTTTGTAATTTTTTAGGCATCTGATTGTTAATTTCGCTTGTAATATCTGACAAAGCTACTGATGCACCTCTAAAATGTAATTGATTGTTTTTGTAGTTCTGGTTGTTTTGCCTAAAACTTCGTGGATTTGTGTTATTTAGTTTAACCTTGTCTACGTTCATGATGTCCTACTATTCCCAAAGATAAAACCTTCTACCTTCTATATATATCAAGTTTAAAAAAAATAAAAATTGCTATTAATTTGTTAATTTTTAAGTTTTGTAAACTTGATAATTGTCCAATTTCCTTTTTTCTCCAATTTAGTTACCTGTAAGCTTTTTGCCAGCTCATTAAATGTTGTTTCTTTTATGTATGAAAATATTAAAAATAAAAGAGGTTCTTTTGAATAAGTTTGTTTATCTGCCGCAATAGACTTAACTTCTTCAGGCGGGTGGAATGATACACTGTCTAATGTAACCATTACAACGCTTTGATTTGGTTTAAGTTTGTTAATGATTGTTGTTTTTAATTTGTTCTCAAAATATGTATTACGCTGGCCAAGAAAATAATTTTTATATATTTTTTTACCGTTTTTGTAAGCTTGATTATAGCTTGTTTCTGGCGTGATATATTTTGAAAAATTGCCTTTATTAATACTTACTGTTTTGTAATCTGAAAAATCAAAATACTTTTCAAATCGTTGTTTTGGATAGTATTCAAGCAGAATAACATCACCCTTTTGTAAATCCATTCTTGTAAGTATATCTGTCATAATTTTATGACCTTCTGCCCGTCTAATTTTAGGTGCAGATGTTGGGTGAAATATTAAATAGCCAAGAGAAATTGTACTATATAATATAATAATTATATTTCGTAGTTTTTTATTTTCTATATCAGACAAGCCTGAGCATGCCAGATATATTAAAATCGGATAAATTTCTATAGAATATTTTGTAATAAATACCAGCTTGCCTAATATAGCTGCAGCAGCTAAGACAACTGTTGTTAGCAGTGCTATAGAAAATAAGCCTATATTAGTTTTATTTTTTATTAAGCTTTTTATAATAAGCACTATCGCAATTAACGAGGGAATAATTGCACAAATTATAAACAATATGTCATGTCTGAAGAATTCAGGACAGTTTGTTAGATTTGTGAGAACCGGTGAAAAATAATCGGTAAAAAGATACCCAATTCTTGATATTGAAAAACTTCCCCACCATTGTGAAAACGATTGTGTTGTAAATATTTTTAAAACAATTGGCATCATGGCAAGCCCGCTAATACACAGGCAAGACCAAATTATTATTATAGTTTTTTTGTATTGTTTGAAAAGATTTATACTTAAAAATATTAAATTAAACAATACAAAAACAAACCCGATTGTATGTGTAAACATAATCATCAGGTTTGAAAATATACATAATATTAAATTTTTTTTATCTGGATTTTTTAATGTTTTAAGTGTATATAAAAGAGTTAGTGCCGAAAAGAAAAATAATATAGAATAAATTCGGACTTCTTGAGAGTAATATATCAGAAAAGAACTAATTGCACTGAACCCCGCGCATAGAAGTCCTGTTCGTTTATCTTTCTCTTTCCCTGCAAAATACATTGCTATAACAGATATGATACCTGCAAATACAGATGTAAGTCTTAAAATGATATCGCTTTGCCCAAATAGTGTCATGAAAAATTTCAAATATAAATAATAAAATGGCATGTGACACTGAGATTTCATTTCATTAATAAAACCATTTGAAAACGGAGTTGCACTAATCATCCAGCTAATATATTCATCATTCCATAGTCCGTCAGGTTTATTGATAAATAATAATCTTAAAATAAGAGCTAATATAAGGATTCCAAGTATATAGGAATGCTGTTTTATATATTTTACCATTGTAAAAATCCCTTTTTAATTATATAATGAAAAAGAAAATTTGAAAAGGGGAGGGTGTTTTATGAAGCTTGTTATACAAATTCCTTGTTATAACGAAGAAAAATCACTTCCAGTAACATTAAAAGATTTACCAAAACATATAGATGGAATTGATGAAATAGAAATTGTAGTGATAGATGACGGTTCAACAGATAAGACCGTTGAAGTTGCGAGGCAGTTGGGAGTAAAACATTTTGCAGAGCTTTCTCATAACTGTGGTCTTGCAAAAGCATTTATTGCCGGAATAAATAAATCTCTTGAAATAGGTGCAGATATTATTGTTAATACTGATGCAGATAATCAATACTGCGCTTCTGATATAGAAAAACTTATTCGGCCTATAATAAATAAAGAAGCTGACATGGTTATAGGAACAAGGCCTGTGTCTAAAATTCAACATTTTTCTCCTTTGAAAAAATTTTTACAAAAGCTTGGATCATGTGTCATGCGTCTTGTCAGTTCTACGTCGGTAGAAGATGCTCCAAGCGGTTTTCGCGCTTTTTCACGTAATGCAGCATTGCAATTGAATGTCTTTGATAACTATACTTATACTTTGGAGACAATCATTCAGGCAAAGGCAAAAGGACTAATTCTTACTTGCGTTCCTATAGGTGTAAATCCAGATTTAAGAAAATCAAGACTTGTTACAAACATGTTTGATTATATAAGAAGGTCTATTTTTACTATGCTGAGAATGTTTATTATTTACAGACCTTTTAGATTTTTTTCTTTGATGGCTTCTGTGTTTCTTTTATTAGGATTTATATTGGGTGTAAGATTTTTGTACTATTATTTTACAGGAAGCGGCGCTGGTCATATTCAATCATTAATCTTAGCAGCGATACTATTAATAACCGGTGTTCAGGTCGGACTTATTGCTGTGCTTTCTGAATTGCTTTCTATCAACAGAAAACTTCTTGAAGATATCCAAAAACGCTTAAAAGCTCTGGGGTTGAAAAATTTTTAGGAAGTTATAAAATCATGATAATATTTTAGTAGGTTTTAATAAGGTAATATATATATATGAATATTCAAGAATATTTTAGCAAGATAAAATCTTTTTTTACATCATCGCAAACGGTTAAAGTTATAGCGTTTTTGGTGTTTACAATTTTGATGACAGCAGTTATAGCTTCTCAGAATTTCTTTTTTCAAAACATAATTGAAAACGGGATAAGCAAGCGTGATATTGTTGCTCAAAAAACTTTGACAGTAATTGATGTAAAAAGAACTGAGCAGCGCAGAAAAGAAGTTGCTCAAAAGGTTGATCCTGTTATGGCGCCTGCAGAAGATGATTTTATTAAAAATAATCTTCAAACTCTTGAAAATTCTATTATGCAAATAAGACGAAAAGACGCAAGTGATGAGGTTAAAAGGCAGGAAATCGGCATTCTTTTTGATTTATCTGATTCTTATAAAAAAGACTTTATTATTACTTTTCTTTTAAAAGCTGATGACTCTTCTTTGCATGAAGTTTTTGATAAAGCAAATCTCACTTTAGCAAATATTTTACGTGTAGGAATTACTGAAAAAGATTATGAAAAGGATAACATTAAGCAAATTGTAATGGATAATCTTGTTTCGAATGTATCTAAACGTCAGGTTTCTGTTATAAAAGGGTTATTAGAACAAGTTATAGTTCCAAACCTTGTTGTTGATGATTTTGCGACCGAAATTGCTAGAAAAAATGCTCAAAGTGCGGTTAAACCTTATGAAACTGTTTTTCAAAAAGGTGACAAAATTTTATTTGAAGGTGAACCAGTTACACGTCTGAAACGTGATGCTTTAAGACAGGCTGGATATAATGTATATCAACTGAACTGGCAAGGATTGATTGCTATTTATGTACTTGTATTTATTGCAACTTCCTTGTTTATCTTGTATATGCGTGCTTTTGAAAAAAAATATTTAGAAGCTAATTATATGGCAATTACAGCAGTGTTATCGCTCATTACAGCATTAATTGCAGCTGTTATACCGACTGGTTTTTCGCCATATGTACTTCCTATACCTGCGTTTATGATTATCCTTTCTATCTTTACAACTCCAAGAATTGCTTTTGCAGCAGGTGTTGTATTAATTTCTGTTATGACTATAGGATATCAGTACGATATTCAATTTTTGGTAACATTTATCTTGCTTGGATTTTTGGCATCTGTTGCTATTTCAAAAATCAGATACTCAAGACGTTTTGATTTGATTAAGACCGGATTTGATATATCTTTTGCTGGGCTTGTAATTATATTCAGTATTTATATGCTTGAAAAATGTTTGATTGATGTGAGCAATATTTTAATATTAAAAAACAGCGCTTATATTTTCTTAAATGGTATTATAAGCTCAATTATTGCACTAGGAACTTTGCCTTTATTTGAAAGTACATTTAAGATTATTACGCCATACGGTCTTGCAGAACTTGCAGATCACAATCAGCCGTTGTTGAAACGTTTGCAGTTTGAAGCTCCTGGAACTTATCATCATAGTTTAATGGTTTCAAATCTCTGTGAGGCTGCGGCAGAAGCAATTGGAGCTAATCCTATTTTAGCAAGAGTAGGCGCATTTTATCATGATATCGGAAAACTAAAAAGGCCTCTATTCTTTGTTGAAAATCAGTCTTACTTTGGTATTGAAAATCCGCATACAAAATTAAATCCAAGATTGAGTAAAATGGTAATTACGGCACATCCGAAAGACGGAGTGGAAATCGCTAAAGAATACGGCTTGCCTTCTATAATTAATAATTTTATTCTTCAACACCACGGAGAAGGGCTGGCTAAATATTTCTACAACCAGGCTGTTCAAGAAGAAGGTAAAGAAAACGTTAAAGAAGAACAATTCAGATACACAGGTCCAAAACCTAATATGAAAGAAACTGCAATTTTAATGATTGCGGATGCTGTTGAATCTGCTGTTCGTTCTTTAAAAAATCCTTCTCCAGAAGAAATAGATGCTATTATTGATAAAATTATTATTGAAAGATTAAATGATACTCAACTTGCTGACAGCCCCTTAACATTGAAAGATATAAAAACTATTGCGGCAACTTTCTCAAGAATTTTACGCGGTATGCAGCATAATAGAATTAAGTATCAAGAAAATCTTGCAGATGAACTTAAAAATGCAAAAATAAATATGCCGTCTAAAATGCTGGATGAGGATTTGGAGAAAAAAATTAAACAGCTGGAATCAAATGAACCACTTGACAAACCGGAGGATAATGATGAAAACAAAAACGCCTGAGTTACATGTTTTCAGCGAAAATATTTATCCTGAGTGGGAAATTAATGAGAAAAAATTTATTGATATTGCAAAAAAAATATTTAATTTCTATATTTCACTTGAGGAAGTTTTCGAAAAATCGTGTCTTGTATGCCATGATTATAATACTGTTTCATTCGATTTTTTATACTGTGATTCTGTAAAAACTCATGAAATAAATAAAGAATATCGAGAAAAAGACTATCCTGCTGATATTATAACATTTGCTATTTTTGCAGATACTCCTGTTGAAGAACGTTTTGTTTTTGATGGGGAAATTAATTTAGGCGAAATTATAATTGCGCTGGATAAGGTTATTGAAGAGGCAGAGAAAAAGGGCAAAACAAAAGAAGATGAACTTGCTTTTTTGATAAGTCATGGTATATTACATTTACTTGGATTTGACCACCAAACTGAAGAAGATTATAATTTTATTATTGAACTTCAAGATAAAGCATTAAAGGCTTTATAAAAATTCAAAAAATCGGAATTAAGGATATGAGTAAATTTAAGTCACAGGGATTTAATAACACATTTAAAAATGCGCGAAAAGGCATGCGGCTTGCAATAAAAGCAGAAAAAAATATTCGTATACATTTTATTATCGGGTCACTGGTTTTGATATGTGCTTTTCTTTTGGGAATAAGTACTCCGAGAATCTGTATACTGCTGCTAACCATTGGATTTGTTGTTGTATCAGAGATGATTAATTCTGCTGTGGAATTTTCTTTGGATGCGGTTTTTAGAAACCGCTATAACAAGCTTGTTGGTATGGCAAAGGATATTTCTGCAGGAGCAGTTATGTTTGCAACTGTTATTGCAATTGCAATTGGTATAATGATTTTTGGCTCTGAAATATTGAAAATGTTATAAATATATTGTATAATCTTTATGGAATTATTATTTTGAAAGGAGATGTTATGAGAAATTTATTTAGAACTGCTTGCGGGGGGGGGGCACAGGCTTAGTCTCCTTTTCCAAACGCCGTAGAGGCTTTACGTTAGCGGAAGTTCTGGTTACTTTAGGAATTATCGGTGTGGTTTCAGCCATGACTGTTCCAACTTTGATGCAAAATCATCAGAGAAAAACTTATGCAGTACAATTGCACAAAGTTTATAATCAGATTCAGCAGGCTGCATTGCAGTATATGACTGATAAAAATGCTTTAAACTTGCGTGAAGCAGGTTTAACTAGCGAAGATGCAGGTGCAAATTTTATTAAAAATTATTTCAAAACTATACAAGATTGTGGTGAAAATCAAACACCTTGTTTTGCAGAGACTGGTGAATATCGTAAACTTTCCGGTTCAAAAGTGACTACTTGGTATGGTAAGCGCCATTTTGTTTTGGCAGACGGTTCTTCTATTGCAACTTTTTATAGATCTGTATCTGCAGATCCAACTGTTACCACAGCGGTTCTTGAAGTTTGGGTAGATACAAATGGACAAAAGGGACCTAATATAGTTGGCAGAGATCTTTTTGTAATGTATTTATATAATGGTGGGCAGCTTGATGAATTAGATGTTACATCTGCTGCAGTTTCTGAAGACGATACTGAGGTAAAAGCAACTATTCCAATGTCACCAGAGCAGAGAGAAAAACGATTTAAAAATTATTGTCAATCTGATAGTGGAGCTAACTATCATGGTTGTTTTGGAAAACTTCTTAATGACAACTGGGAAATGAATTATTAAATATAAAAAAATACCGCTTATAAAAAGCGGTATTTTTTTTAATTAAATGTAAAACCGTCGGCTTTAAATCTATCAATAACTTCTTGAAGTTGTTCATCTGAACATACAAATGAAATTCTAAAATAGCCTTCGCCGTGTTCTCCGTATGCGTTTCCTGGAACAAGGACAACTCCGGATTTTTTCAAGACATCTTCACAGAATTCAAATGATGAAGAATAGCGTTTAGGTATTGGAAGCCATAAGTAGAAGGTTGTATGCGGAACTGTTTCTTCTGATATTGGCCAGCCCAGCTCTTTTAGACCTTTTACCATAATGGCTTGTTTTCTTGCATAACCTTTGTTGCTTTCTTCTATATATTTGTCGCCTTCTGGAGAATTTAAAATTTCTGCACAAGCCTTTTGGAGTGCTTTAAAGATACCATTATCAATTGTAGATTTACCTTTTCCAAAACGTTGAATGATATCTTTATTGCCGCATACCCAGCCGAGCCTCCAGCCTGTTATGGCGTATGGTTTTGAAAAACTGAAAAATTCTACTGCAATATCTTTAGCTCCTTCAAGTTCAAATATACTGAAAGGTTTTTCTTCTTTATCTCCAAAGTACATGTCGCAGTAAGCTGCATCTGATATTAACAGAATTTCATGTTTTTTACAAAAATCAATGCAGGATTTAACATATTCTTTTGTTGTCATAACGCCTAAGGGGTTATTAGGAAAATTAATTATCATTGCCTTAACATTTTCAGCCTTGTAGCCGTCATTTAAAAGTTGTTGATAAATTTTTTCAACATCCGGCTTATAATCATTTTCTTCTGTCATCGGCATTGAATATGCTTTGCCGCCGGAACATTTAATAAACTGTAAATATGAAGCGTAGCAAGGATCTGGAACCATTATAACATCTTTTTCGAATTCTTCTTTTTTAGGATTAATCAAAAATCTTATAAGGTTTGCAATCCCTTCTTTAGAGCCTACAAGGGAGAATATTTCTGTTTCAGGATCCATATCAACACCAAAGCGGTTTTTCATCCTTTCAGCAATTGCTTTTCTATAATATGGTTCTCCTTTTGGGGTTGAATACATATGAATTCCATCTTCATCCAGAATCTCTTTTAATCTTTCAATTAAGGCTTTTGGCGGGTTAGCAGTAGGTGCTCCCATTGAAAGTGAAATCGGAGCACGGCCTTTGGCTTTTAATTCCGGAGTTAATTTTGTTGTTTGTTCTTTTAATTTAAACATTATGTATGTGTCGAGTGTCATGACATCATCATTAAATAGATTTCTCATATTATCCTCTCTTATAAAAATAATTATTCTGTCATCATATGCATAGGACCGTCTAAAGATGCTGTTACAAACTGTTTAGTATACGGTGTATCTTGTCTAAGCATTTCTTCTGGTGTTCCTTCAAAAACAATTTTTCCATCATATAACATAACAACTCTGTCTGCAGTTCTTGTAATTGTTGACATCTGGTGGGTTACAACAACTGAAGCAGCATTTGTTTCGTCCTTAAGTCTTACAATATAATCTTCAATCAGTGTTGAAGATATAGGATCAAGCCCAGAAGTAGGTTCATCATACAGGATAGAATTCGGTTCTGTAACTATAGCACGCGCAAAGCTTACACGTTTTTGCATACCTCCTGACAGTTCAGATGGGAATTTATTTTCTATACCTTTTAGTCCTACAAGTTCTAATTTTTCTGCAACAATACGTTTAATATCATTTTCTTTGTATTTGTTGCGTAAATCTTTTCTTTCTCTTAGTGCAAAAGCAATATTGTCAGCAACATTCATAGAATCAAATAGTGCTGAATATTGAAAAACCATTGCAATATCGCCTTCTGATGTAATGATTTCTCCGCTGTCAGGTTCCAGAAGTCCGCATATAAGTTTTAAAATTGTACTTTTGCCTGACCCGGAGAAGCCGACTACTGCCAATGTTTCTCCATTATTAACCTTAAATGAAACGTCATCTATAACCCGTTTTTCGTCGAATACTTTTACTAGATTTTTAACTTCTATACTCATATTTACCTTTATTTTACATCATTAAAAGAAAAATGCTATAGCAAAGAACATATCAATTATTACAATTGCAACAAAAGACCAGACAACAGCTTTAGTTGTTGCTTCTCCGACACCTTTTGCGCCGCCTTTTGCGTAATACCCGCATGAACAGCTTATCAATGCAATTGTTGCCCCAAAGCATATTGATTTCATTATGCTAACGCTTAAGTCTTTCATATAAATACCAAGCCACATAGAATCAAAAAATGCCCTGTATCCGAGTTCAGAGGAAAGTTTTGCAGTTACAGCCCCTGCCAGAACTCCGACAACTGAAGCTATTACAACAACGACAGGCATCATTATCATTCCTGAAAGCACTCTCGGGACGAACAGATATTGTATAGGATTAACTTTCAAAACTTTTATAGCGTCGATTTGTTCGGTAACGCGCATGGTGGCAATTTCTGAAGCAATTGAAGAACCTATCATTGATATAATCGCAAATCCTGCCATAATAACTCCGAGTTCTCTTACAATCAGGATTGTCATTAAAAGTCCGACAAAATTTCCGCCTCCCTGTTTAACCATTTCTGAGGCGACTTGGGAGGCTACAATTACAGATGTCATTCCAACAATGGAAAGTGTTATTGGCAGTGAGCTAATTCCAAATCTGTCGCATTGATAGATTAACTCTTTTTTGTCTATTCCGCCTTTAAATAAATATTTTATAACATCAATTGCGTTTTCAGAAATTTTTCCAAGAGTATCTAAAAAGGATATTGATTCTCTAAAAATCGCTGAGAATATTTTGTAAGTTGCTGATTGTCTGTAATATTTTCTTAAGCTCTGCATTTAATAATTATACAAAAGATTTTTATTTAATGCAATTTGTAATTATCGAAAAATAATAAATTGCTTAAGAGTTCAATTTATGCTATTGTAGGTCTATGATTGAACTCTTAATTTTGTATGTTTTGTTAAAACGTGATTTTACCATGTATGCAATTCAAAAGCATATTGATGAAAATTTTGCGCCTTTTACAAAACCGAGTTTCGGAGCAATAAAGCCTGCTTTGAAAAGACTTGAAGCTAACGGCTTTTTGACTTCAAGAAAAATGATGTCTGATGGCGGAAAGCTTTCTGTATTTTATTCTATTTCAAAACAAGGTAAGGATGAATTAAAAAGACTTTTGCTTGAAGATTTGAGTGAAAATCCTGTTCAGTTTTTGTCAAATGCAAGAATTAAACTCGCTTGTGCCGAGTATTTAAATCCTGCTGAACGTGAAAAAATGTTTTTTAATATAAAATCACTTGCAATGCAGCATAAGTGTGCTGCTGAAAATATGCTTGATGATGAGTATAATCAATATAATTTTTATCAAAAAATTATTCTGGATAATGCGCTTTGTGAATTCAAAAATTTTATAGCAATAGTAGAAGGTTTAGAAAAAGATAATGCCCGCAATAGTTAGTAAAGTCATAGAAGGTTCAATAGCAGAAGAGTTAGAAATTCAGGCTGGAGATGAAATTCTATCAATAGATAATTCGAAAATGCTTGATATGATTGATTACAATTTCTTGTGTAAATCAGATTTTCTAACTATCGAAATAAAAAAAACTAGCGGAGAAATTGAAGAAATTGAATTAGAAAAAGATTATGATGAAGATTTGGGAATTGTCTTTGAAAGTGCTGTTTTTGACAGAGTTCGTCCATGTTTAAATCATTGTATATTTTGCTTTGTTGACCAGCAGCCAAAGGGTTTGAGAGAAACTCTTTACATAAAAGATGACGATTACAGATTATCGTATTTGCAAGGAACTTATATTACGCTCACAAATTTAAGAGAAGATGACAAAGAGCGCATAAAAAGAATGCATTTAGGTCCGTTTTATGCTTCTGTTCATACAACAAATCCTGAGTTGCGCGTGAAAATGCTTAAAAATCCTAACGCTGCAAAAATTATGGATAACTTAAAGTGGTTTAGAAAAAATAAAATTCCTTTTCATGCCCAAATTGTCTTGTGTCCTGGATTTAATGACGGTGCAGAACTAGAACGGACTTTATCTGATTTAGCATCTTTAAAAAATACTGTTTTGTCTGTTGCAATTGTACCTGTCGGAGTTACTCAGTTTAGAAAGGGAGAACTTGTTCAGGTTGATAAAAAAGCAGCCATTGAAACTCTTGATATCGCATCTAAATTTAAGCGCGTTTGCTGCTCGGATGAATTCTTTCTGCTTGCAGGAAGAGAAATTCCTCCTGCAAAGTATTATGGAAGTTTCGGGCAGTTAGAAGACGGTGTTGGTGCAATTAGACTGTTATTGGATGATTTCAAGACACAAAAACTCCCAGAATCACTTAATTCGCCTTTAAAGTTATTATTTGCAACTTCTTATGCAGCTTATGATGCTCTTAAAATTATTTCAGAAAAATTAAACAAAGTAAAAAATCTTGAAACACTTGTAAAACCTATAAAATCAAACTATTGGGGGCAAAATATTACAGTTGCTGGGCTTATTACAACTGATGATTTGATTAATGCAATAAAAGACATAGATGCCGATATTGTTGTAATTCCATCAATTATGCTAAAGCCGTATTCAGAAGATTTTTTGGATGGTAGAAATTTGGACTATGTTCGCAAAAAAACAAATAAAGAATTTTTTGTTGTTAAGGATATATACTCAATGAAAGAAATTGTGGATTTTCTTAGCTGCAGAGCTTGAAAAATCTCGTAAAAAATGATAGACTAAATTTATTTCTTTATATTAAAAAAGAGGCTCTTATGAGCCTCTTTTTTGTTTAATATCTTTCAAGATATCTGTCAATTTCCCATTGAGAAACATATGTTCTAAATGAATCCCATTCTTTTTTCTTTGCAGATAAAAATTCATTAAAAATATGGTCTCCCAGTGCTGCACGTGCAACTAATGATTTATCGAAGTAGTCGAGTGCTTCTGCAAGACTTCCAGGAAGTGAATCTATTCTCTGTTTTTTACGTTCTTTAGTAGTTAATTTATATATATTGCTTTCAACCGGAGCCGGCGGGTCAATTTTGTTTCTAACTCCATCAAGACAACTTTCCAAAATTGCCGCAAAAGCCAAATACGGGTTACAAGCCGGATCAGGTGAGCGAAGTTCTACACGTGTTGAACTACCGCGTTTTGCAGGCACTCTTAAAAGCGCACTTCTGTTAGCCAATGACCAGGCTAAATAAACCGGAGCTTCATATCCAGGTACAAGACGCTTAAAGCTGTTGACTGTCGGGTTAAGAATGGCTGTTATGCTTTTTACGTGTTTTAGCATTCCGCCTATTGAATATTTGGCAATATCAGTTAATTGATATTCTGTATTTTCATCAAAGAAAGCATTTTTTCCATCTTTGAATAGTGAAATATTACAGTGCATTCCTGAACCATTTATTCCATATATTGGCTTTGGCATAAATGTCGCATGTAAGTTGTGTTTTGCGGCAATAGCTTTTACTGCTATTTTGAATGTCGCAACATTATCAGCTGCTGTTAAGATATCTGCATATCTAAAATCAATTTCGTGCTGGCCGTCTGCAACTTCATGGTGTGAAGCCTCTATATCAAAGCCCATTTCCTGTAATGTTAAAACAATATCAGAACGAATATCTTCCCCTAAATCTTCTGGGCCAACATCATAATAACCTGCACTATCTTGAGTTAGTGTTGTAACATTTCCGTCTTTATCTTTTGAGAATAGGAAGAATTCTGCTTCAGGACCAATATTCATTGAAAAGCCCATTTTTTCAGCTTCTTTCATAACTCGTTTCAAATTGCATCTAGGGCAGCCTTCAAAAGGTGTACCATCTGCATTATATATATCACAAATCAATCTGGCTGAATTTATTCCATCATCGTTGCCCCGCCATGGAAGTATTTGGAATGAGTTTTTGTCAGGATGGAAAAACATATCAGATGTTTCAATACTCCTAAAACCTTTGATTGATGAACCATCAAGCATAATTTCATTATTAAGTGCTTTCTCAATATGATGTGAAGGAATAGTCATATTTTTTACCTGTCCGTTAATATCAACGAACTGTAACTTAATGAATTTGATATTATAATCTTTAATAAAGCCTTTAATATCATCTTCTGTAAACTGTTTGTTGTCTAATCTTGTGTGCATAAATTCTTTCATGTAGACCTCTTTCCTTCATCTGTTTTATTAATAACTTTTTTATTAGAATACTTTTTTCAAAAAAGGTCAATACTTTGTATATTAAGATTAAGTAAAGACGCTAAAAGAGAACCTTTTTAAAAAATGTGAATTTTTTATTAAAAATAAGGTTATTATTTTTAAATCTCAGGGAATATATTAACCACAAGGGGAGGTATAAATATTTAAGATTAAAAATATATCAGTTTTTCTTTAAGAATATTAGATTATGTAAATGCCTGATTTCAGAATATTATAAGGTATTTGATTAAGAATTGTAACAAAAAAGTTTAGATATAGCAATTATATATTCAAGAAATACTTTATTAATATGTAAGCAATAAATAATAAACACGATTAAATAAACACGAGATATATAACATACACACTTACTATTTACACTACCTACTACACACTAACCTTCTACACACACGAGGAATTACAAAAAAGAATTCC
>CALURL010000006.1 GCA_944323155.1 Candidatus Gastranaerophilales bacterium | reverse complement strand
TAATCCAAAATTCCGAATTTTGCTTTTTCACGTTTTGTTTCTTTTGCTTCGTAGCTTTGTCCGATTTCGTCTTTTCTCAACCCGAAAAGTGCCGGATGTTTAAGTTCTCCGGTACCGAATATCAAGTGCATGAAGTTTTTGGTAACCGTGATAGCACTGAACATTGAAACAATAACACCAAGTGCCAGTGTAAGTGCAAAACCTTTAACAACACTTGTTCCCAAAAGATAAAGGATTGTGCAGGTAATTATTGTTGTCATGTTTGAATCGAAAATACTGGTGAATGCACGGTCAAAACCGGAATTAATTGCAGTAAATAAGTTTCTGCCGGCTCTTAATTCTTCTTTTGTTCTTTCAAAGATAAGAATGTTTGCATCAACCGCCATACCTATTGAAAGGATAAAACCTGCGATACCTGCAAGTGTTAAGGTTACAGGTATTGTTTTGAATAGTGCAAATAGTATTAAACTATAAATAATTAATGCTATATCTGCGATTAAGCCGGGAACATGGTAGAACACAATCATAAACAGCATAACAGCAGTTAAACCGATAATCCCGGCTTTGGTTGATTTTGCGATACTGTCAGCACCAAGTGTAGGTCCGACTGTATTTTCTTCAACGATTTCAGCCGGAACAGGCAATGCACCAGCGTTCAAAAGATTTACCATTCTTTCAGCTTCTTCGTATTCAAAACCGCTGTCACCGCCTGATATTTGTGCTTTCCCGCCATAAATAGCTTCTCTTATAACAGGTGCTGATTGAAGTTCGCCGTCAAAGAATATTGCCATTTGTTGTCCGACAAGTGTTTTTGTTAATTCTGCGAATTTTTTTGCACCTTCTGAGTTGAATTCAAGAGAAACAACCCATTGACCTGTTTGATCTGTAGAAAGTGTTGATTTTGACAAGTCTTTACCTGTCAAGCCTGTATCAACCCAGATTGGTGAGCCGTCAGCGGCTTTTCCTTCTTTTTTGAATTCCAATTGTGCGGTTTCACCGATGAAAGCTTTGGCTTCTTTCAAATCTGTTACGTTTGGAATTTCAATAATTAATCTTTTTTCACCTGTTTGTTGAACAACGGTTTCAGCAACACCGAGTTTATTTACACGTTGTTCTATTGCAAACTGTAATCTGTTCATTACTTCTGGAGTAATCTTTGCAATGTCTTTTGTCGTTTGTGCTTCAAGGACAAGTCTTGAACCTCCGACAAGATCCAGACCTAATTTTGTCGGTTTAATTGCTATAATAACAGATGATACTATTACTATTAAAACAATAAACCAGAACATTAAAATTTTGTTTTTCACTTTTTTTTACCTCTTTATATGATTTTAAAATATTTTCTATAATACTTTTAAATTAGAAATTTATTTATAGCCTGATGAGGCTAACCTTGATAAAAGTTGTCAATAACTTTGAATAGATCAGCTTTTTCATCTTCAGATAATTCAACCAAAGGTTTTCTAACATATTCTTCAATCAAGCCTTTATGTGCGAGTGCAGCCTTAACAGGAACAGGGTTAGGCGCCATAAAGAATTTTCTGAAGGAAGGGTATAATTTTTTGTGCATGTTTAGTGCGGCAGTAAATTCACCGGTTTTATAGTTTCTAATCATTGATTTAATTTCTGAACCAAAGATATGTGATGCAACAGAAACAACGCCTCTTGCACCGAGTGACATCATTGGAAGAGTTAAGCTGTCATCGCCTGAATAAATTGAAAAATCTGCAGGACACTGTAATTTCATTTCTGTAACAGCATCCATATCAGGGAAACTTTGTTTTATAGCAACGATATTTTCATATTTTTCAGCGAGCTGTGCAACTGTTTCTGGCAGAATGTTAACTCCTGTTCTTCCCGGGATATTGTATAAAATAATAGGAAGTTTTGTACATTCTGCAATTTCAGAAAAATGTGCAATTAACCCTTTTTGATTTGGCTTGTTGTAGTATGGTGCAACAGAAAGCAGTGCATCAACATCTTCTTTTTCAGCGAGTTTTGCAGTTCTTACTGCTGTTTCAGTAGAGTTTGAGCCTGCATTCATAATCACTTTAACTTTATTTTCAGAGGCTCTTCTTACAGTACTTAAAAGTTCAAGATCTTCTTCATGCGAAAGTGTAGGTCCTTCTCCTGTTGTTCCTCCGACTAAAATTGCGTCGCTTCCGTGAGAGATTAAATATTTAGTAAGTGATTCAACTTTATCATAATCTATTTCCCTTTTGGCGTTAAAAGGCGTAACCATAGCGGTAATAACTTCACCTGCATCATATCTCAAAGCCATAAATACCTCTTTCCCTAAAAACTAAGTCTACATTTTAATTATAAACCAAACAAATATATAGTACTGTTTTTATTAAGAACGTTAAACTAACTTATACTATTTCTTGAAATTCTATATTAAGTTATATATAATAAAATAGAATTTTGTTTTAATTAAGGAGAGAGAAATGACTAAATTGTTTTACTTCGGGGGAGGGGCAAGCGCTTAGCCTTATCACATAAGGGTTTTGAAGGTTTTACATTAGCAGAAGTTCTTGTTACATTGGGAATAATTGGTGTGGTTTCGGCTCTGACACTCCCGACATTAATTAGCAATCATCATGAAAAAGTTTTAATAACCCAATTAAATGTTTCTTATAATCAATTGTCTCAAGCAACGCGCCAAATAGTTTTAGATAAAAATGGCGGTATAGATAATGTTTGGGGAGAAAAACCTCTAAGAGGTTACTTGGAATTACTTCCTAAATATATAAAACTTACAGAAGTAGAACGACCTATTGCTAACTATTTTCGTAGGCCTGCTGGTGGAGAAACATCATTTAGGATTGATAGATCATTCGCATTACCTAGTGGCGCAGAGATTGTATTTAATAATACACAGCTTGACGGGGTAGTTGGCGGGGAAAGTGAACAAAACCAATGTAATATAGATAGTAGTTTTAAAATTCATGGCGGCAGTACTAAGGGTAATACTTATTTTAACGCATGTGGTTATTTTTATCTTGATGTAAATGGTTTTAATAAACCACCAAATACATTTGAGAAGGATGTATTTAAATTTTATCTAGTTATTGATGATATAATTCCAGCAGGTATGCCAAATGATGGTGTTTGGTGTCAAATTTTTGATGAATGTATGAAACCAGGCTCAAATTGGGTAGGTAATTGTACAGCGTGGGTGATAATAAATAAAAATATGGATTACATACGTTGTCCAGATAAGCTTGGCTGGGATAAGGCATCATCATGTGAGTGATTTATCTTTCAAGTGAAAATTCATATAAGTTTATGATTATACCTCTTATCAAGTTTTCGTGCTAATATTTTATATATGGATTTTAAGGAAAGATTTAAAAATCTAAGTAAGAAGAAAAAAGCATATATTGGAGCTTTTGCCGCAATTGTAGGATTGCTGCTGTGGGCTTTTATTTCTGCTGGAATTATTACTCATAATTTTAACAGAGCACAGCTTTCTACTGATAAAGACCGTCAGGAAGCTTTAATAAGCGGGATTATTCTTACAGAGACAAAGGACGAAAAAAAATATTGGGAAATATATGGCGAAACCGGTAAATACGACAGTAAAAACGGGGTCGCTATGCTGAATAACGTTATCGGAAATTTTTACGATGACAATAATCAAGTTTCTATGAGTTTTGAATCGACAAGTGGAACTTACAACGAGAAAAAAGGTCAAATAATTTTATATGACGATACTTTTGTTGTAATAAAAGATGGTACAACTTTAAGGACAGATAAACTTGTTTGGTCTGGCAGCAGCAAACCTATAACCGCACAGGGAAATGTTAGAATTACTAGAAATAAACAATTCCTTGCCACAGCCAGAGAAGTTGAAATCAGCCCGGATTACGAAAAATTTAGAATAATCGGTAATGCTGTTTCTAAAATTTATGATGAAAACGGAAAACATTCCGGTAAAAATGATAACATGTTTAACTTAGGGAGATAAGATGAAAAAATTACTTATAGCTTTAATAATTTTAGTTTTTGGTGGATGTATGGTGTCGCATGCTTCTGATTTGATTATAGAATCTAAGACCCAAAGTTATAATGAGGCAGAAAATAAATTAAAGTTTGAGGGCGATGTGAAAGTCTCTGTTGATGATATGCATGTTGTTGGAGACAAAGCAGATGTGAGTATGGATGAAAATCAAAAACTAGATACCGCAACCTTCTATGATAAACCTTATGCTTTTGAAATAAAAAAGAATAAAAAAAGAGAAGTAAAAGCTAATATTCTGAAACTTTCTTTGATTACAAAAGTCGTTAGAGCAGAAGGCGACACACAATCTATTGTTTTTGACGGAAAAACTCCTATTGCAGTTATAAACTCTGATGTTCAGGAATACGATACGAAAACTGGCGTTATGACTGCAACTGGAAAAGTCGCAATAACTTATAAAGAGCTTGAAACTTTCTCTGATAAAGCAAAAATTAAAACTGATAAAAATGGTGATTTGAAAAATATAGAATTGATGGGAAATGCTAGAATTAAGCAGGAAAACAATGAATCATTTGCGGATCGCTTTGAATACAATTCAACTACAAAAGTTCTTGTAGCTATCAGTAATACTACCTCAAATGTTACAATGGAAGACGGGAAAAAACTTGTATTGAAATCAAACAGGCAAGAGTATGCTCAGGATAAAAATGTATTCAACGCTTCTGGTAATTGCCGTGTATGGTATCAGGATTATTATGCTGTAGGTCCAAAAATTACAGTTTATCCTAACAAAGAAGGTAAGCCTAATGATATTTATTTCACCGGGCGTTCAAGTATTACTCAGGGTGTGAGAACTATTTTTGCCGATAAAATTAAAATGACTTTAAAACCAAAGGATTTTCATGCTGAAGGTAATACAAGAACTGTTATTAAAAATATCGGCTCAGGCAACGATGACAATTCTGAAATGGGCTTAGGATTATAATTTTTTATAGAGGAATTTAATATGAGTGATAAAGTAGATAAAGCTATAGAATATTATCAAAAAGGTGAATATCAAAAAGCAATAGATGTATTCAGTTCTGTTTTGGAAACAGAAAAAGATAGTGCTGAAATTTATAATAATATGGCATTATGCTATGATAACCTTGGCGATATAGAAAATGCAGAAAAATATTATCTTCGCGCTCAGGAACTAAACCCTAAGTTAGTGCAGGTGTATATAAATCTTGCTGATATTTATTACCGCAAAAAAGATATGGATAGTGGTATTCAACTATTATCACAAGGTATATTTGAATTGCCTGATAATCTTGTACTAAGACATTATCTTGCAAGATTCTATATGGAAGATGCAAGGCTTGATCTTGCTATTGATGAACTTGAATATGTTCTTGAAAAGCAGCCAGAAAATTACGACGCATACTATGATTTGGGAAAAGTTCATTTTGAGCTTGGAAATTATCAGTGTGCAATAGAAAATTTTGAAAATGTTCTGGAGTTTAAGGATGAAAATCCGCTGATATATTTTTATCTCGGCGAAGCTTATGAAGCTAATAACGAGATTGATAAAGCTTTATCAAATTTCTTAAAAACAATAGCGAGAAATCCAAACTTTCATCCGGCTTATAAAAAAGCAGCTATTCTGTTTCTTGCAAGAGAGGACTATGATGATGCTGTAGAATACTTTGAGGATTATATTGACATGGATATTCCTCAGGACGAAAAAGATAAAATTAAAGAACTAATAGAAAGAATTAAGAAGAAAAACAATGGATAAACGAGATTACTGGATAGCATTTTCATCAATTGAACAAGTTGACAGCAGTTTTGTGCAGCGTCTTTATAATTATTTTGGCGATATCGAAACAGCGTTTAATGCGAATTCCAGGGAACTTTCTCAAATTGACGGTTTAAGTGTTAAAAAGGCTGAAAATTTTATAAAAGCGCGTGATAAAGTCAATATAGAAAAAGCAGTAAAAGAAGTTGAAAATCGTGGAATTAATTACTTGACTTTTGAGGACGAAAATTATCCTCAAATGCTCAGACAAATTTCTAATCCGCCGGTTGTATTGTATTACAAAGGAGATTTGTTTTCATGTAATCTTCAAAAAACACTTGCAGTTGTTGGGTCAAGACGTGCCTCAAGTTATGCTAAAGAAGCACTGGCAAAAATTATTGGAGAACTGCAAAATACTGATATATGTATAGTATCAGGACTTGCCTCAGGAATTGATACATCTGCACATATTGCAGCACTTGATAATAATCTTAAAACAATCGGCGTTATTGCAAGCGGGTTTGATCATACTTATCCTGCGGCAAACAAACATTTGTATGAAAAAATTGAAAACGGTAATGGTGCTGTAGTATCTGAATATTATCCGACATTTGAACCTTTAAAATTCCGTTTCCCTCAACGAAACAGGATTGTTTCAGGACTTTCATACGGAACACTTGTTGCAGAAGCGTCTTTGAAAAGCGGAGCGTTGATTACTGCAAACTTGACGCTTGAACAGGGACGAGAATTAATGTGTATTCCAGGGCTTATCACAAATCCGAATACCGAAGGTATTTATAAACTCCTGAAAAATGGTGCAACGATTGTTACCTGTGCGGATGATATTCTTGAAGCACTTAACTGGGAAGTAAAAATAGAGCAAAAGTCTTTGCTTGAAATTCCAGATTTAACTGATGATGAAAAAAAGATTTACAACGCATTAGAAATTGAAGAGAAAGGCGTTGACGAGCTTTTAGTGCTAACAAAAATAAATCTTGAAACATTGTTGATGTACTTGACAACAATGGAGCTTAAAGGCATAATTAAACAAGTCGACGGGGATAGATACAAGAGAGCAGTATAAATGGCAAAGACAGAAGAAACAGTAAAAACGTCTAAAAAGGCAACATCTAAACAAGAAAAATCACTGGTAATAGTTGAGTCTCCTGCAAAATCAAAGACAATACGTAAAATTTTAGGGGACAGTTATCAGATAGAAGCGAGTTTCGGGCATGTAAGAAACTTGCCGACAAAAGACCCTGCAACAGAAAATCTCGGGTTTGATATAAATAATAATTTTCAGCCAAAGTTTGAGGTAATCCCAGGAAAGCAGGCTGTCGTAAAAAAATTAAACGATATGGCCAAAAAAGCTGATAAAGTTTATCTGGCCTCCGACCCTGACCGCGAAGGAGAAGCTATTGCGTGGCATGTAAGACAAATTCTAAACGTGCCGGATGATAAAATTTGCCGTATTGTATTTAATGAAATTACCCCTAAAGCCGTAAAGCATTCTGTTGAAAATCCCCGCGGAATTGATATGGATATGGTTCAGGCGCAGCAAACAAGGCAGATTCTTGATAAACTTGTAGGTTACAAACTTAGCCCTGTGTTGTGGAAACAAATCGGAAATAGAAATCTTTCTGCAGGCCGTGTTCAATCCGTTGCTTTGCGTATGATATGCGAAAGGGAAGAAGAAATTGAAGCTTTTGTTCCGCAAGAATACTGGTCAATTCATGCTAACCTTGACAAAGACGGCAAAACATTTGAAGCAGAGCTTTCAAAAATAAAGGGCAAAGCTGTTGAAAAAAATATTAAAAATAAAGATGAAGCTCAAAAAATTGTTGATTTTCTAACCTCTTATCCTTCAGAATTTGATGTTACAAAGGTTACTAAAAAATCATCAAAAAGGAAACCAACAGCGCCTTTTATAACATCAACAATGCAAAGGGCAGCAAGTTCAAAACTTGGTTTTGGTGTTCAAAAAACAATGCAGGTCGCGCAAAAACTTTACGAAGGTATTGAAATCGATGGAACTCCTGTTGGTTTGATTACCTATATGAGAACAGATAGTGTAAGGGTTTCTGATGATGCGCAGGCAATGGCAAAAGATTTTATTTTATCTAATTACGGTGAAAAATATTACCCTGAAAAGCCAAATATTTACGTTAAAGGCAAACAAAATGTTCAGGATGCGCACGAAGCAATCAGACCTTCTTATCCTGAAAGAACTCCTGAAAGTATTAAAAAATATCTTGATAATGACCAGTTTAAATTATATAAATTAATCTGGGAAAAATTTATGTCTTCTCAAATGACGCCGGCTGATATTGCGAATAAAACAGTTGAAATTACAGCAGGCGATTATACCCTGAAAGCAGGTACCAGCAAAGTTACTTTTGACGGCTTTTTGAAAGTCTACAATGACGCTGATGAAGAAGAACAACAAGCAGAAGCTAAAATTCCTGACTTAAACGAGGGTGATAAGGTTAAGTGCTTGAAAGTTGAACCAAAACAACACTTTACACAGCCGCCGCCGAGATACAATGAAGCTTCTCTGGTAAAAGCATTGGAGGAATACGGTATTGGCCGTCCATCAACTTATGCAACAATTATTACCGTAATTCAAACCCGTAAATATGTTGAAAAGAAAGACAAGGCACTTCATCCAACCTTGTTGGGAAGAACTGTTTCAAAGCAGCTTGTTGCTCAATTCGCTGATATTATGGATTACAAATTTACTGCAGGCATGGAAACAAAATTAGACCAGATTGCCGAAAAAAAAGCTATTTGGAATAATGTTTTGCAGGATTTTTATACTCCGTTTATTGAAGAAGTAAACAAGGCTCTTCAAACAGGTGAGAGAGTAAGAATAGAAAGCAAAATTAAATGCCCGAATTGCGGTAAGCCGATGGTGTTAAGAATTGGCAGAAATGGGTCTCAATTTTTGGGCTGCTCCGGCTATCCTGAATGTAAAACAATGATGTCTTTGAATGCGTTATCAGAAGAAAGTCTTCAGGAACAATCTGCAGAACCTGAGATTTGCGAAGAAAAATGCGAAAAATGCGGCTCTGATATGATTTTCAAAACAGGCCCTTACGGCAAGTATATGGAATGTACAAATCCTGAATGCAAGCACCGTAAGCCTTATAGAAAATCAACAGGAGTTAAATGCCCTAAATGCGGTGCAGGTACAATTGTTGAGAGAAAATCTAAACGCGGAACAATTTTTTACGGCTGTGATAAATATCCGGATTGTGATTTTACCTTGTGGAATGAACCTACAGGCGAAACTTGTCCCGAATGCGGATCACTGCTGGTAAAAAAAGTCTTGAAAAAAGGTACAGTAATAACATGTTCTAATATAAAATGCCATTACAAAAAAGAGGCAGAAGAGCAAACTGTTGAGCAAAGCAGTTAAGTGGTATGAATAATGGGTTATAGCTTATTATAACAAAGAGGAGAAAACATGAATCCGGAATTGTATGAACGTTATCTTGCTAAAAAAGCTAAAAAATTAGGTATTTCTGTAGAAGAATTAAAAGCTCAGGGGAATGCTTCTCCAGTTACGGAAGAAAAAACAACTCAGCCCGAGCCTGCTGTTATACAAAATCCTGAACCACAATATGTTCAACGAACTATTCAGGAACAAATTGTTTCAGAACAAAATACTGTTCCTGTTCACCAGCAATATAGCGGAATGCAGCCGGAGACTGTAAAAACTGAAGTTCCGTCTTATATTTTTGGACCTTCAAGAATGGATGAAACACCTAAATATAATAGTAGTCCGCTTAACCAGCCGCAGCAGGAAATTAAGGACACGCGTGAAAATAAATTTGCTCTTATTGGTTATCCGCTCGGGCACTCGCTGTCAAAAGTTATTCATGAAGCAGGATTTAAAAGTCTTGGTATTAATGCGACTTATGATATTCTGGAAACTCCTCCGGATAGTCTTGTTGATAGAATTAAGTTCTTGAAAAACAACGGTTATAAAGGTTTTAATGTTACAATTCCTTTAAAACTTCCGATTTCATTATTTGTTAATGAAGTTGACAAATATGCAGATCTTGCTCGGGCTGTAAATACTGTTTATATTGATTCTGACAAATCATTGAAGGCATACAATACTGATGTCATTGGTTTTAAACGAGCAATTCCTGCTGATATTGATTTGAAGGGAAAAAAAGTTGCAATTCTTGGAACAGGAGGAGCCGCTCATGCTGCTTGTGTCGCACTAGTTGAGTGTCAGGTGCAGGAAATAGCATTTTTTACAAGAAATATTCCAAATTCAATTGAATTAATGAATTACGTAAGGCGAAAATTTCCGTCTGTAACATTTAATGTTTATCAGATAGAAAATATTAGAAACCTCGGTGAGTATGCAATGCTTGTTAATACAACACCTATCGGTATGCTCGGAAAAGCTGCAGATATGATGCCGGTTGATGTAAAAGCTTTAGAGTCTTTAAATTCTGAAGCTGTTGTCTATGATGTTATATATAATCCTAAGAAAACAATGTTAATTAAAGCTGCTGAAAAATTGAATTTGCGAACAATTACTGGGCTTGATATGTTGATATTTCAGGCTGTAGCAGCGCAGGAAATCTGGATTAATAACGCTCAAAATAATGGATTTGAAACTTCATGCACTGCTGGTGCAAGCGGTAGAACTCCTGATTGGAAAGATATGAAAATAGCAGCTCTTGAAGCTTTGTAGGTTGCAAATATTACTCAAATATAATATAATTTTTACGGAATAACTAATAAGGAGAGAAAATTATGAAAAGACCAAAAAGACTGGTTTACGGGGGGGGGGCAAGCGCTTAACCTTATTCCACAAGGATTTTAAAGGCTTTACATTAGCAGAAATTCTGATAACTTTGGGTATCATTGGTGTCGTTGCTGCAATGACATTACCATCATTAATAACAAGAACGCAGAATAAAGAATTACAAACAGCTTTGAAAAAAGGGTATTCCGAAATATTACAGGCTCTTGAGTTTATGAAATCTGACGTTGGAGGAGATATTTTACCTCAAGATTATCCTGCAAGAACTTTTTCTCCTATTTTCAGTAAATATTTTAAATCTCTTAAAACTGCTTCTATAAGTTCGATTCTGCCTGGAGAACTAGAAGATGGTGATAGTGAAGATTCTGTTTTCAGGGTTTATAATAATTATAAAACTTATAACAATTTACAAACCATAAAAGCTGATATTTTTGATGACGGGCAATTGATTTTGCAAAATGGAGCATTAATTTTGATCGAG
Source organism: Candidatus Gastranaerophilales bacterium (assembly GCA_944323155.1). GTDB lineage: Bacteria > Cyanobacteriota > Vampirovibrionia > Gastranaerophilales > Gastranaerophilaceae > CALURL01. Next base: position 87,124 of record CALURL010000006.1, on the reverse strand, counting down.
AATCCTCATATTGTAGGTAGTGGAATTATATACATATCAATAGATGTAAATGGTATGAATAAGAAGCCGAATGTTTATGGCAGAGATTTATTTACTTTTCAATTAACATCTGAGGGAAAACTTTTGCCAATGGGTGCAGAGGGGACAAAATATACAAATATGGATAAATATTGTTCAAAAAATTCAAATGACAGATTAAACGGTATAGCTTGTGCCGCAAAAGCTTTGACTGATCCTGATTATTTTGAAAAAATGTATTAAATTATTCATATCTTAAAGCGTCAATCGGGTTAAGCAATGAGGCTTTGTATGCAGGGTAATACCCGAAAAGTACGCCAATTGCACCCGAAAAGCCCAGTGATAATAAAATAGAGAAAAGCGATATTGATACTGTCATTACTCCGCTAATTTGTACAAGCTCGGCGCCGATTATCCCTACTGCAACACCGATTAATCCTCCGATTATTGATAAAAGAAAAGATTCTATCAAAAATTGTATTCGAATGTCAGACGGCTTTGCACCTATTGCCATTCGTATACCTATTTCTTTTGTTCGTTCTGTTACGGATACAAGCATAATATTCATAATGCCTATACCTCCGACAAGAAGCGATACTGAGGCAATTGACGCAAGTAATATCGCAAATGTCTGAACTGTTGATTTCATTTTCTCTTGAAACTCTGCAGAATTTCTTATTTCAAAATCGTTTTCCTGATTTTTTCCAATTCTGTGGCGTGCAATAAGAAGCTCTTCAATATCTTGTTCTGCAATAGAAACATCATCAGGGTCAGAACCTTTTACAACTATCATGGAAACTGTTCCAGGGAAAACTGTTCCGAATACTTTCTTCTGAGCTGTAGTTATCGGAATGAAGATTAAATCGTCCTGATCCATAGGCCCCATACTGCCTTTTGATTTGAGTGTTCCAATGACTTTGAATGGAATACCGCCAACTCTTATTGTTCTATTTATAGGATCTAAGTCTCCAAAAAGTTCTGATGCGACTGTAGCTCCAATTACTGTTACTTTTGCAGAATTTTTTATATCTTCTCTAACAAAGCCTCTGCCTGAGTTGACTTCATAATTTTTTATATAAAAATATTCAGGATCTGTGCCGTAAACTGTTGTTGCCCAGTTCTGATTGCCGTATGTTAACTGTTTTGATTCAGAGCTTACTGAAGCAACTGCAGAAATCCCTCTGGCATTTTTATATATGGCTTGTGCATCTTTTATGGTCAATGACGGTTTGGTACCCAAACCCATTCTTACTCCTCCGGCTTTTGCAGAAGCAGAACGAATTGTTAGAATATTACTGCCCATTGATTCCATATCTTTTTTGACACGTTCGCTGGCACCTGTTCCGACAGCAAGCATTATGATTACTGCGCTTACACCGATGATTATACCTAAACTTGTAAGCATTGAACGCATTTTATTTATTTTTAGCGATACTATTGCCATTTTTACTAAAGATTTGAAATCTATCATGGTTTAATCCTTTTAATATGGAATTGTTGTATGCATGTTAAGTTCATCTGAAATTATGTTTCCGTCTTTAAATCTGACAACTCGTTTGCAATACTGAGCGATATCAGGTTCATGAGTTACGAGAACTATTGTTTTTCCCATTTCTTTATTAAGGTTTACAAAAAATTCCATAACTTCAACACTTGTTTTTGTATCAAGGTTTCCTGTCGGTTCGTCCGCCAGTATCAATGGGGGATCATTAACTATTGCTCTTGCAATTGCAACTCTTTGCTGCTGACCGCCTGACATCTGGTTTGGCATGTGGTCTTCTCGTTTTTCTAGACCAACTATTTCTAGAGCTTTTTTGGCTCGGATAATTCTCTCTTCTTCTGGAATTCCTTTATAAATCATCGGGAGTTCAACATTTTCAAGTGCTGTTGTTCTTGATATCAGATTAAAACCCTGAAATACAAAACCCATTTTTTCATTCCGAACCATTGCGAGGCTATCTGTGTCCAGTGAAAGCATATCAATGCCATCAAGATGATAGCTGCCGGAATTTGGTTTATCCAATGTCCCAAGCATATTCATAAATGTAGACTTGCCGGAACCTGAAGCGCCCATTATCGCAACAAACTCACCTTTTTCAACAGAAAGTGAAACACAGTTTAGGGCATTAAAACTGTCCTCGCCTGTTTGATATGTTTTTATGGCATCTTTAACTTCTATTAAACTCATAATTTATAACCTTGGTACCGGAGCCCTTCCTGTACGATTTTTGCTATTTTTGCCGCGAATGCCGATAATAACTTCATCGCCTTCTTTTACTGTATCAGATGTAATTTCTGTTGAAGTATCATTGTTTGCACCGGTTGTTATTTCTACTCGTTTTGGTTTACCTTTTTGTAAAATCCAAATTCCTTGATTTTTGTATTTTGGACCGTTTATGTCAGGTGTAAACTTCATTGCAATATTGGGAGCACAAAGAACATTTTCACTTTTGTCTGTTATAATTGAGACGTTTGCGGTCATTCCGGGTTTAAGTTTTAGATCTTCATTATTAACATCAACAATTACAGTGTAAGTTACAACATTTGATTCTGTTGTCGGAGAAAGTCTTACCTGAGTTACTTTTCCTGTGAAGATGCTATCCGGATAGCCGTCAAGGGTGTATGTTACGTCCTGTCCTTCTTCAACCTGTCCGATATCTGCTTCTGAGACGCTTACTTCTATTTGCATTTTAGTAAGGTCTTGCGCAATCGTGAATAGTTCAGGTGCCTGAAAACTTGCAGCAACTGGTGAACCTAAGTCTATTTCTCTTGATATTACAGTTCCGTCTACAGGTGCGATAATTTTTGTGTAGCCAAGGTTTGTTAATGCTGTTTTCAGCGATGCTTGATATTGATTAATTTGTGCTTTTGCCGCATTTATTTGTGCAACATCTGACATATATGTACTATACATTTGATCAAGTTCACTTTTGGCTACAAAGTTTTTGGCATAAAGATTTTTGTATCTTAGATACATTTTTTTATCGTAATCCGCAACAGCCTGAAGTTTTGCAACGTTTGCCTGTGCATTGTTTATTTGTGCTTGATTTTGTTGAACTGTTGCTTCAAAGTTTGCAGGGTCAATTTGTGCTAAAATTTGTCCTTTTTTTACAACATCATTATAATCAACGTAGATTTCTTTAATTAGACCTGATACTGTTGAACCTACACTTACGGTATTTACAGGATTAATTGTTCCTGAGGCTTCGACGACTTCTGTAATTGTACAGCGTTCAAGCTTTTTGGTCTGGTATTTGACTCTATTGCCTAAAATTTTTGTCATAATAATTGCGATTATAAGCGCAATTATTATAAGTGCTGGTATTAAGTATCTTTTTTGTATTTTCATTCTTCTAATCCTCTACGTTCATTGTAATTTCTTGAGGGAGTGCCATTGCTTTTTCAAGATTTGCTCTGGCGACATTGTAATTATATACTGTTTGCACGTATTCGTGTTGTGCGTTATTGTAATTAACTTTTGCATCCTGTAATTGGATATAGTCGCCTATTCCTACAGCATAGCGGCCGTCTGCAAGTTCAAAATTCTCAAGAGTTTGTTTTACTTTAACTGCTATCAAAGGAATTTGTTTTTCCAGTTGCTTCATATTAATATAAGCGTCTTGTACTGCAAAGTAGATATCTTGTTTTGCTAAATCAATTTCGTTTTGTGCCATATCAACCTGAATTTTTGCATTATCAATTTCTTTTTTTGTGCTTAAAATATTCAGACTTGTTGATAAGTTCAATGATATATTGAAAGAATTTGTGTTATTTGTATCTCTGTAGCCGTATCCGCCTCTGGCGCTCAATTCTGGAAGATAAGCACGTTTAGTGTATTTTAACGCTTCTTTCATTGCATTCAGTGTTGAATCATAAGCCTTAAGATCTGGACGATTTTTATAAGCGATTTTTACTGCTTCTTCAAAAGTATATGGAAACGGCTCAAATTTATAATCTTGTAAAACATCTATTTTTTGAACTTCAGATGTTAAAAATGCATTGCTTACATCTTTGGGCGGTGCACTAATATCTTTTGATTCTGAAATTTTATCAAGGTTTACCGGTGCGTAATTTGTTGTAAAATTAAAGGTTTCAGTATTTTCAATTTCGTATTCTGGTGCAAATGCAATATACATTGAGTTGTTCAATTTCACAAGTGCATTCTGATAAGATTTTTGCGCATCAACAAGTGAAACTTTTGAATCACTCAAGTTTACTTCGGCATTAACAAGATCAATTTTGGATTTTATGCCTTCTTCAAAGTAAGCTTTTGTTCTCTGATAATTTCGTTCGTTAATTTGAACATTTGCCTTGTTAATATCAACACTGGCTTTTGCCGCGAGAACTCCGTAATAATTTGTTTTTACGCCGAAAATTGTTTCAAGTACGGTATAATCGAATTCATACATTGCTGTAATCATATTAAATTTGTTCATTTTTACATCAGCAAATGTTTTCCCAAAGTCGAAAATTAGTTGTTGGATAGAAGCTTCTGCTGAATAGTAATTCATATTCCCGTTTCGCATAAGGCTGTTGCTTGTTGCATTTTGTGTCGCATAATAGCCTGTTCCAACACCTATTGTCGGAAAGTATGCGGATTTTGAAATTGTTACATTATTTTTTGCAAGTCCGTAATTATATTTGGCTTTTTTTACTGATGGACTGTTATGCAGAGCAAGTTCTATACAATCCTTTATGTTTAAAATCGCATTTTTTTCTACACTAATGTTTTCTACTGCATATACGCAGTTTGTACCTAATGTAATTACAAGTGTCAATATTATAAATTTTTTTTTAATATGTAAGTTCAATGATGATTAATCCTCATAATCTCAGATATTATTATAACGATTAAATCATATTAAAAGTTCATTTTAATCATATATTGACATTAGATTTTTCAATTACTTTTCAAAGACCAGAAGTCCCTCTGAAACATTACAAGGAAAGGTATTAATTCCAAACGTCCGACAAGCATTCCGATTATCATGAGAATTTTGGAAAAAACATGTATGCCTGCAAAACTTCCCATTGGACCTGTTGCGTTTCCAAAGCCAGGGCCTATATTTCCGACAGACGTTATTGAGCTTGCAAGCCCTGTTACCGCATCTTTTTCAAGTAATGTTATTAATACTGCAATAATTGCAAATACCAGAAAATAGAAAAATACATAAACAACTATCTGTCTTATAACTTCTGGCGGAACAGTTTTATTGTCTATTTTTATATTAATAATTGCATTCGGGTGTAGAATCCTAATTAATTCGCTTTTCATTGATTTAAAAACAATCATCCATCTTGTCATTTTTATCCCGCCGCCTGCAGAACTAGAGCATGAGCCCATAAACATTACAAGGTATAAAAGAAGTTTTGATGTGAAATCCCATTGTGCAAAATCTACGCTTGCAGAACCTGTTGATGTCGCTATACTTATTACCTGATAAAGGGCGTGGGTTATACCTGCAAATATGCTGTAATGTTGGTTTAAGACTAATGATACTGCTATTAAACCGGACATAAAAAGTACTGCTGATAAATATGTTCTGAATTCTTCATTTTTAAATAGCACAAAAGGATTTTTTTGAACAATAGCCTTATATTGAAGGTTAAAACTTGCCCCTGCAAGGAACATAAATATTAAAATTATCCAGGTAATATAATTTGAATGATACCCCATAATACTTTGCGGGTTAGGAGAAAAACCGCCTGCCGCCATTGTTCCAAATGCGTTGCAAATCGCGTCAAAAACTGACATACCGGCTATTACAAGTAAAATTATTTGTACTATTGTAATTCCTGCGTAAACTTTCCACAGTGCTGAGGCTGTATTTCTTATTCTTGGAGTGAATTTGTCTTCAGTAGGCCCTGGAGTTTCTGCAAAAAACATCTGGCGTCCGGCAACTGCAAATTGCGGTAATATCGCAATAAACAATACTATTATTCCTAAACCTCCAAGCCACTGGGTTAATCCCCGCCAGAAAAAGAACGCGTGCGGATAATTAAAATTGGTTAAAATAGTAGCTCCTGTTGTTGTTATACCGGATACTGATTCAAAAAGTGCATCAACAGGGCTTATTCCATAAAATAAATATGGTGTGCCTGATATTATTCCGAATACTATCCATGAAACTGCTACAATAAACAGTGCCTCAGCTTTTTTTATGTCGTTTAAACTATCAACCTGTGAGGCTTCTTTTACAAATTTTCTCAATGCTAATCCTGTTAATATTGAGATTAAAGCTGCTGCTGCAAATGGTACAACCGATGAATATTCCTTATAATAAAGCGCAACTGCTATAGGTGAAAGAATTACTATTCCTATATATATCATTATTAACCCTATTGCATTTGCAAGATAATTTAAACGCATTCTATTTTACCTTAAAAAATTCCTTAATAGATTTTGCTGATTCTGCTTTTGTAAAAATAATTAAAGTGTCATTTGTGTAAATAGTCGTATCTCCTTTTGGGATAACTATGCTGTTATTTCTCTGTATAACACCGATTACTGCAAGAGCAGGCATATGTATATCCATAATACGTTTGTTGTTGAATTCTGATATTACTGCAATCTCAAGAACTTCCCCCTGACCTTGTTCCACTGTTGCCAGAATATCAACATCATTTTCTGCAAGATCGTTTTTAACCTCATTTAGTGCTGATGTTTTTGGTGAAATCGCAACATCAATACCAACTTTTTCAAAAAGCGGAATATTAATAACTTTTGCAACTCGTGCGATTACGCGTTTTACACCTAATTGTTTTGATAAAAGTGAGCATAGAAGATTTCTTTCATCGTTATTTGTAACGCTTATTACAACATCACTTGCACCGATTTCTTCTTCATCAAGCAGCTGTAAATTCGTTCCATCACCGTTTATTACGAGAGTATGTTTTAATTCTTCTGCAATAAGCTGGCAGCGATCGTAGTCGGTTTCAATAATTTTTGTTTTAATTTTCATTGCTTCAAGACTTTTTGCAAGCATTAAACCGACATTTCCACCGCCTATAATTGCGGCTGTTTTTACGTATTCTTTTTCGTGGAAAAATGTTCCGGCTAAGATGTCGAGTGAGTGTGATGTACCCATAAAGATTAACTTGTCATCCACGCATAACTCTGTTTCTCCGTACGGGATAAATAATTCACTGTTTCTTGTGACGCCGACTATAAGAGTTTCTTTAGGAAAACTGCAATCTTTAACTTTTTTGTTTGCAAGCGGAGAACCCTCTTTTATTTTAAATTCAAGTAATCTTGCTTTGCCATCTGCAAAATTTTCAACATCAAGAGCATGTGCAACTGTCACAACTCTGAATATATCCTGAGTTAGGAGTTCTTCCGGCCAGATAATGTAGTCGATAAAAAAGTCACAAAAATGTTCGCCGCCTTTAGAAAAACTTAAAGTTTTTTTGTATTCTTCTTTACTTACAAAACAGATTGTTCTAATCCCGCTAATTTTTTTTGCGGTAAGGCATGCTACTATATTTGCTTCGTCAACTGCAGTACAGGCTATAAATATATCTGCATCAAGTATATCTGCATTTTTTAATACATCGATATTAGAAGCATTCCCATGAACAAAACTTATGTCTAATTTGTTGCATTCATCAGTTCTGTTTTCTTCTTTATCAATAATTGTTATATCGTGGTCTTCAAAAAATTCTGTTGCAAGCAGACAGCCAATTTCTGTTGCGCCGTAAATTATAATCTTCATAACAAACGAATTATATATTAATGAAAAGTTTTTTACAAGTTTATTACCTGAAAAGTAACAATAATATGTAAACTATTGCATATTGCATGATTTGTAACACAAGCAGTGCAATAATCGGAGAAAAATCAAGTCCTTTGTATGGCGGAATAATTGTTCTAAATAAATCCAGATATATGTCGGTTACGGAACGGATAGTTCTCCACGGGTTATTTTCCCACCTGATACTTGGAATCCAGCTTAAAAATATCCTTAAAATTATTAAGAAAAAGTATAAGTTGAATATATTATTTATTCCATAAATTATTCCGTTCATCAAATTCCTCCGTCAGGCCGCTTTACGTTTTTACAATTGAGAATTTTTCTTGGTATTTGCGCAAGTGCAGTTATTTCTTTCTGTTGGAATTTTTTCAATCATATTGAATAACAATGATTTAAGGTTAGCTACGTTATTATTAAATACCTGAATTACTTCATGATGTGATACCGGCGGAACATCTCCTACCAGGCCTGCATCATAATCTGTAATAAGAGAAATGTTAAGTGGACACATGTCCATTTCTTTTACTAGATAAGCTTCAGGGAAAGCGGTCATATTTATAACTTCCCAGCCCTGATTTGTAAAGAATTTAGATTCTGCTTTTGTAGAGAATCTTGGGCCGTTAATTACGACAACTGTTCCTTGTTCATGTATTGTAATACCTAATTCTTTACCTGTTTCTATTGCTAATTTCCTAAGTTCCGGACAGTAAGTTTCAGCAGCAGACGGGTGAGTAACGATAGGTCCTTCAAAGAATGTTGTTTTTCTTCCGTCTGTCCAGTCTACAAACTGATCACATACTACAAAATCGCCTGGTTTAACATGTTTTTGCAAACTTCCTGCAGCGCAAGGAGAAATTACTCTTTCGCATCCGATGGATTTCATTGCCCAAACGTTTGCTCTGTAATTTATTAAGTGAGGAAGTATTGTATGATTTCTTCCATGTCTTGGAATAAATGCAACTTTATGTTTGCCAATTGTGCCTAAAAATACATTATCACTCGGCATTCCATACGGTGTTTCAACTTTAATTTCTTCTATATCGTCAAGAAATTTATAAAATCCAGACCCGCCAAATACACCGACTGTTGCTAATTTTTTGTTTTCCATTTTAAGTCTTCCTCTCATTTTTAGTATAACTATAAAAATTTTATCATGAATATAAAAAAATAATGTAATAAAATCATAAAAATTGATGAATTTATAATTGTTTACAATACACTCAAAAAGCTGGTGTGCCAAGCAATAAGCCAATATTGGTTTTTGCAATTTTTGCTTAGGGGTTGAAATTTTATATTTTTGTCATATCATAATTATATAAACTTTTTTATTTCCGGAAGCAATGGCTTCCTTTATAGAACTATTTAGGGTGTCGCTTTTGGAAATTTTCAATTTACAACATAGAGGATTACATTTTGAAAAAACTATTACTGTTAACTTTTACACTGGTGTGTATAGTATTCACACAGGCTCAGGCGAACGCTGCCGATGTCAATTCTGTAAAAGCAACAATAGTAAAACATGCTCTTGAATTAGGGGTTGATCCTGCAATTGCGTTAAGCATTGCAAGAACAGAATCAGGTTTCCGTCATGAAGCAAGAAGCGCTCACGGGGCAGTCGGCGTATTTCAATTAATGCCTTCTACTGCAAGAAGAATGGGGCTTAATCCGTATTCTTTAAATGATAACATCAGAGGCGGAATTATGTATTACAAAAAAATGTATAATATGTTTGGCTCTGTTGAATTGGCACTTGCAGCTTACAATGCCGGCCCTGGAAACGTTAAACGTTACAGAGCAGTACCTCCTTATGGGGAAACAAGAAGATTTGTTTCTAAAATTATGACAGATGTCAACAGACAGAAACACAATCCTGATCCTATTGTGGTTAAAGTAAAAAATAATCACGCTCAGGCTGTTGCTGCTTCAAAATCACTTCAACACACTATGGCAAAAGCTCCTGTTCCAAACAAAACAAATATGAAAGTTCAGGATGCAAAAGACTTGCATGTTGAAGTTTTGGATGAAAAACAAATTGAGTTGAAATTGGAAACTCAAACAGTTGCTATTTAGATAGACAGTGTAAAAAGTTTAAACAAAATGTGTTAACAGACAGCCCAAATGGCTGTCTGTTTTGTGTTGGGACAGTTCTGTTGTTGGGCATACCTGCCCAACAAGGTAAACTTATTGTTAACATTTGTAACATAATCTTTTTTATTCTTAAAGTTTCAGGCAAAAACTGTCGTAGATACATGTGTATCAAAGGAATTAATCTAAAGAAAGGAACTTGTTACAACAATGGGAATGTCAGCAGCACAAGCGAGATTGTTAAGCATTACGGCCAGATTGACCGATAATGAAATGCGCTCTCAATTGATTACAAATTCAAAACTTCGTCTTGCTGATAAATCATCAGAAGCAAGTTCTGAATATATGAAGGCTTTGAATTCATCTGAACTTACTTATGTAAGTTATGACAGCACAGGAGCAAAAACTACTCAAAGTTTAACTCCTTCTGTATTGATGAATTATAGTGAATTAAAAACACAATACGGTCTAATTAACTCATCAGGTCAGTTAATGGTAAGCGATATTGATAGACAGAATTATGAAAACAGCGACACATTAGCTGAATTTTTGGCTTGCTACGATGTTCCGTTGACAGATAATCCGGAATACGCATCAGCAATGACAACTTTGTTTGGTGAAAATTATGATCAGATAATGGCAGGTTGCACAACTGATGATGATGCAGCAACATATATTGGTAATAATGTTATAAATGGCTTATTTGACGGTACAGCAAATACTTGGTTAAACAATTATAACAGCGGTCTTCCAACTTTAGGCTCCGGTAATATAACATCAACCGGTTATAATAACTGGGTATCTCAGATGTCAAACGGCAGTACTGGTTGGATGGATCAGTATTTGAACGGTCATACCTACAGCATCAAAGGTCAATTAGGCGACTACCTTGATACAGTATCAAACCCGCCATCTTGGGATTTTGGGGATGAGCCGGTTATGCCGACTTTGCCGGATTTCTCAAAATTAGTTACTGACTATAATGGGCAGCAATGCCATCCTTCTGTAACTGACACAGCAGAAGGTATTGGACATATGGAACATAATTTGTCTGCTCTTTTATGGGGTGGAAATGGGTTAGGCTCAGGCACAATAACAAGTTCCAGCGGTATAACGGTAACTGCAAGTGGAACATCTTCTTCATATGTATCTTTGACAAATTACCAGTTCACTGATACTTCAACATCAAAAGCTTTAGGAAAAGCTCTAAATGACTATTCTGGAGATTATGCATGTGTACAGGATATGATTCAATATGCAATAGATTTATACTGTGATGTTATCAATTATCTTGATAAAAATGGTTGTGTTGGAACATCAACAGTACAATTAGATAGTAACAGGTATACAATATCTGGAGGTGGCTCTGCTAAATCTGAAGCTGAGTTGGTTGCTCAATGGAATGAATTTTATAATAAATTAGCTAATTTAAATTCTCAAATTATTAGCGAAGCAATGACAGAATTTGTTCCAGCACATGATTCCTGGGAACAGCAGTATGTTGCTTTTCAAGAAAGTGTTAAAGCCTGGAAGGCAGAAGTTGAGTTGAAACAACAAACTCTTCTTGACGCTATTGCTAATCTTCCGCCACAATTGACAGCAGATGAAAACGACCCTAAATATGAATGGTACAAAAATTTGTGGTACAGAATGGGCGGTATTTCTGAAACTGAAAAACAAGATAACAGCAACAGTTACAAAGTTCTTGACAGCAATTTGATGAATAATGCCGAATGGTTACAATTTGCGCTTGAACACGGTATTATCTCGCTTGAACAGGTTACATTCTCAGAAAACGGCTCTGATGAATATCCTAATATCGGTACTGTTGATTGGGTATCTATTCAATACAACAGCGTAGCTGATATTTCTTCTGAACAAAACGACGCTGCTATTGCTAAAGCTGAAGTTAAATATCAAAACGCTTTAACTGAAATTGAACAACAAGACAAAAAATACGATCAGGATTTGAAAAAATTAGACACAGAACACAGTGCACTTCAAACTGAGTACGATTCAATTAAAAGTGTTATAGACAAAAACGTTGAACGTTCATTCAAAGCATTTTCATAAGTTCTATTGTTGGGCGAGATGCACAACTACATTTTGTTGGGGTGGAAACCCAATCTACAGTTAAGCCTACTTATGAATTATAAGCACGGAAAAATTCAACCAAAAGCTCATGGCCTTTTAATATCGTTTTGTAGTCTAAATATTCTTCTTTTGAATGCATATTACATACTGTAGCAAGTCCTACAAGGTAAGGTGTAAATTTTTCACCTTTTGAATTTGTTTTGTTTGCATAAATGTGTGTTTCTGCACCTGCATGGAATGAAGATATTTCAGGTTTTACTCCAACTTTTTTCGCTGCTGTCTCGAAAAGTATAGGAATATATTCATCATCTACTTTTTCAAATGGCGGTAAGTGTTCTTCAAATGTTATTTTTGCTTCTGCAACTCCGCTATATTCGTGATTAAACTCGTAAACTTCTAAAATCATACGATTTTTTAGCTCTTCTTCATATTTGCGACTTGAGCTGCGTATAGAATAACTTACTTCTGCATCAGTGTTAATTATGTTTGTAACATTAATATCTCCAGAGTGAATTCCTCCGATATTGCAGGAAGTTATAACTTCATCATTTTCCGAATAATATACGCCTTGTGGAAGATTTGCGACTATATCTGCAATTAATTTCGCTGCATTTTCTCTTGTTTCATCTGCAATATCAATCCCTGAATGACCGCCTTTATATGAATGTACTTTTATATTTACAAGAGTATAGCTGGCACCTGCTACTTCTAATTGTCCTAGTGAATCACTGTCACAGACAAGAACGTATTTGGAATTAATTTTATCAAATTCAACATGTTTAATTCCTGACATTCCGGATTCTTCGTCTCTTGTAAGCATAATTTCTAATCCGCCGTGTTTTATGTCAGAATTAACAAGCTCTTTGGCAAGTAAAAGTGCATTAGCGACGCCGGCTTTGTCATCAGCTCCTAATGTTCTGCCTTGTGCTCTGATAAAATCCCCGTCAAGATAGGTTTTTACAGGGCTATCGTCTCCAATTACATCCATGTGGGATGATAATAACAGCGGCTGTTTGGTTGCATCTGTCGCTGGAATATTTATATAAACGTTATTATAATTGTCAAATTCGCAAGGAATTCCATTGTTATCACAATAGGTTTTTATCCAGTTTGCAACTTTTTCCTCCTTTAGCGAAGGTGAAGGAATTTCTGCAAGGTTACAAAATAAATCAATTAATTCATATTCGTTTCTAATGTTATTTAAATCCATAATTTTGGCTCCATAATATCTAGTGCATAAAATATAATAACATTATTTTTTTTATATAGCAAATATTTTTTTATTTAATCTCTATAACGCTTACGCCGTCTCCGCCTTCACCGTCTTCGCCAGGTCTATAAGCTGATACATAAGGCGATGTTGATAAAAATTCTCTAACAGCTGCTTTTAGCGCACCTGTTCCGTGCCCGTGTATTATATAAACCGGTGAGACGTTTGATAAACTGGCTTTATCTAAATAAAGTTCAAGACTATCTAAAGCATCTTCAACTTTATAACCTCTAAGATCAAGTGTGTTTGAAAAACTTGCTTTCTTTAATTCAAAGTTTTTTAAATTATTTGGTCTGTAAATTTTGTCTTTTTGTTCATAAATTTTATCGTATGGAGCAAGTTTGTCGCATGCAATTTTTGTTTTAAAATTCCCCATTTGAACAAATACATTCTTATTTTTGTCAGGTAATGAAAGAATTTCAACTACTTGATGAAGTTCTTTAAGGATAACTTTGTCATTGATTTTTATCTTATCCCAGTCAATTTGTTCGTATTCCTGCTTTTCGTCGAATTGACTTAATTCATCGTTAAAGTCTTTTTCCATTTGTGCGAGTCTTGCGTAAGAGCGGCGTGCAATTTTTTCGGATTTCTCACGGCGTAATTCGGTTAGAATTTCTTTAATTTCATCCTTTGCATTTAGAATTTCATGAGAAAACTTTTCTTTTATATGTTTAACTGTTTTCTTTTTATCTTTTTTTATTGTTTGAAGATTTTGTTCATATTCTGATTTTAGAATTTCTGATTCTTCTTTAATTTTTTCTGTTTCTTCAAGATTTTGTGTAAGTTTTGCCTGAGTTTCCTGCAGTTTTTCTACGACAATGATTGATGGATCTTTTTGGGAAACTATTATATTTTTTGCTTTATCAACAATATCTTTTTCCAGGCCAAGGTTTGCAGAAATTGCAATTGCGTTGCTCAAACCAGGAATTCCAATTAAAAGTTTGTATGTTGGTTTTAGCGTTTCTGTATTAAATTCCACAGAGGCATTTTTAAAATAAGGATTTGAATATTCTAATGCCTTGAGTTCTCCGTAGTGGGTTGTAATTGTTGAAAAACAACCCTTTTCCGCGATTTTTTCTAGAATTACCTGTGCCAGAACTGCACCTTCAACAGGATCTGTGCCTGCACATATTTCGTCTAGTAAAACAAATGTTTCTTGATTGCTGTTATTCAAGATTTCAATGATATTTTTCATATGGGATGAAAAAGTTGAAAGATTTTGCAAAATACTCTGGTCATCTCCGATATCGGCAAATATATCTTTAAATGGATAAACTTTTGCCATTGTGCAGGGCAGAAACATTCCGGCTTTTGCCATAAGTATAAATAAACCGATTGTTTTTATTGTAACTGTTTTGCCGCCGGTATTTGAGCCTGTGATAATTATTGATTTATAATCCTTGCCGATTTCAAAGTCGTTTGTAACAACATTTTCAACATTTCCGATAAGCAGCGGATGTTTCATGTTTTCAAAACTAATGAATTTTTCATTAAGAATTTCTGGCTCAACAGCATCAGTTTTTATTGCATATCTAGCTTTTGCAAAATGGAAATCGATTTGAGCGATTATCTGTTCGCTCAATGCAATTTCGTTAATTTTATCTTTTATTATAGAAGTTAAAGCAACAAGAATTCTCACGAGTTCTGCGTGTATTTTTGACTTAATTTCTCTTATTTTGTTGTTAAGAGGAACAATTTGCTGTGGTTCAATATAGAAAGTTTTATTTGTCGCAGATACATCGTGGACAATTCCAGGAACTTTACTTTTTGAAGATGCCATAACCTGAAACACAATTCTGTCATCACGGGTTGTGTATATATTTTCTTGTAAGTGTTTTGAAAATTCGTTTGAGTTTAGAAGTTCTGAAACTGTTGTTTTTAAGTTTTTTTCATTATCTTTTAGAGCAGCATAGAGACCTTTTAACTCTGGAGTGGCATCTTGTTTAATATTTAGGTTTTCATCGAAAACTGAAAAAATTTTATCTTCTGTATCTTTTTCAGAAATAAGATTCCCCGCGAGAGTTTTTAGCTGTTTATTGTCATCTAAATTATTATTTAAAAAATTTTTAATTAATCTTGAAGTCCTTAAAGTTTTAGCGACATCAATTAATTCCTCTTCACAAAGGTAACTCGCTGTCATAGAGTTTTTTATTTTTGTAATATCAGCCAGATATTCAATAGGAATATCTGCCGGTAAATCCAAAATAAATTTAGCTTCCCTGGTATAATACAATTCTTTTTTTATAACGTTTGAATCCTGCCATGGTTTTAGATTAAGGCATAACTCTTTACTTTGTTTTGTTTTTGCAAAGTCGGCCAGTTTATATAATATTTTATCAAATTCTAAAGATTTGAGACTTTTTTCCCTAATATTCATAGGACAATAATACTTTGCCCAAGAGAGTTTTGCAAGCCTTATGAAAAAAATAGCCAAATGGTGATTTTTTTATTATTTGATTTTATTTATAATTAATTAAATGAGGAAAATTTCGGTTATGAAACTGTTTGAATTGCAACAAAAATTTGGAAGAATATCCATAATTCTATTTAGAATACCACATTTTTTTTGCGGTTTAAAGTTAAATTTCCGTGATAAAACTTTTGCAAAAAAGAATACATTTATTCCACTTGGAACAAGTTGTTATCCAAGAATGCTGCTTACTAAAAATGGTTTTAAGTTTAGAAAAAAAGATGGAGAACTCTCTTTTCCGTTTGATCTTTCTGTAACCCCTATTAGTGCAGTTTTGCATTTTCTAAAAACAGACTTTAAGGATTTTTTTGATAATGTTACATATTCTGTAGAAAATAACTGTTGGTTTAATGACAAATTAGGCGTAATTTTTCCGCATGATAATTTTAAAGAACGTGACAAAATTCATTTTGTAAAACGTTATATTCAAAGGATTAAAAATTTTTATAACATGTTAGAATCCAATAAACCTCTTATATTTTTTTCATCAATAAAAGAGGGTGAAAAGGTCTGTGCAAATGAACTTAATGAAATATATGATATTTTAAAAAACAGATGCAAGGGAAATTTTAAATATATTGTTTTACACGCTCCGTATTCTGACGGGTTTCTTAATAAAGATGATTTAAATAAAAATATCAATTACAGACCTATTAAAGCACCTACTGAAAATTATTTTACTGATTGGTTTATTGAGGGTAAAAGTAAAGATAAAGTAATTTCTGATTATACGGAGAAATGTTTAAGTAATATTTATGAAATTTCATATTCTAAAAATATGTGTAAGTAGTGGTAAGTATGGAGATTAAAAATGTTGAAAAAAGAAAAGATTACTATTGCATATGCTCCTGATGAGAATTATGCCGGTATAACATCTGTATCAATGATTTCTGTTTTGAAAAATGCTGACAGTAGTGATGAAATTGAGTTTGTTATAATCCATTCGGGCTTGTCTGACGCTAGTATAGAAAAAATAAACTCTGTAAAAAATATCAGACATTGTAATATCCGTTTTGTAAAAGTAGAACGCGACGAATTTAAGGGATTTCCTCTTGTAAATTGGGTTACAATGGCTACATGGTTTAGAATAAAGATTGCAGAATTGTGTAATGATATTGATAAGATTCTATATTTAGATTCCGATACAATGGTTCTTAGCTCTCTTAAAAATTTGTTTAATATTGACCTTGGCAGCAATTATGCTGCAGTAGTGGCGCTTCCCGGGGGGGGGGGCATAGGCCTGAAAAGCTTACTATATTTTAATGCTGGCGTTATTTTAATTAATGCAAAATTATGGCGTGAAGAACATTTTTATGAAAAAACAGTCGATTACGTTAGAAAAAATGTTAAAAATATAAAATGTGCTGATCAAGATACTTTAAATATTATGATTGATGAACGAAAAATAAATCTTGGTCGAGAATACAATTATTGTGAACAATACTGGCTTAATATTAATGACAAAATAGAAAATCCTATAATTGTTCATTTCGTCGGTGCAAACCCGAATCGTTTTGATTGTATGCATAGTATGAGGCATATTTGGTGGAAATATGCTAGATTATCCGATTTCTATGAAGATTTTATGATGCAAAATTCATATAATATCTATAAATATATGTTTAAACTGAAGTTTGATAATATAAAATTTTTCATATATTCAAAAGTTGGTTCTCAAAAAAGCCGTAAAAGATATTATAATAAGTATCTTCATAATACAAAAATTTTAAATTCCCTTAAATATTAGTCAATATTTGTATTATAAATTTCTTGCACTATTGCTTTTTTAAAGTACAATAGTAGTATAAGAAAGTTTTTAAGTTATAAGAAGGGGATATAAAATGGCTGTAGAAAGACAACATGTAAAAGAACAGGATAAATTTGAAAGACGTCATAATTTTGAGCCTGTTGAAAGTAATTTGACAGAAGAACAGGTTAAACTTGAGGCTTCAAGATGTCTCAATTGTAAAAATCCTAAATGTGTTCAAGGATGTCCTGTAAACATTCAAATACCTCAATTTATTCATGCTATTAAAGAAGGAGATTTGACTAAAGCAGGTGAAATAATTCGAGAAACTAGTATGCTTCCATCTGTTTGCGGCCGTGTATGCCCGCAGGAAAGACAATGCGAAGGCAATTGTGTCCTCGGCATTAAAGGACTTCCTGTTGCAATAGGCGCTCTTGAAAGATATGTTGGCGATAATACAAAAGCTGAAATGCCTGAAATTAAACCGTCAGGGAAAAAGGTTGCAGTAGTTGGTTCAGGTTGTGCAGGAATGACTGCGGCTTGTGATTTGAGAAAAGCAGGACATGAGGTTGAAGTATTTGAAGCGCTTCACGAACTTGGTGGAGTTTTAAGATACGGAATTCCTCCTTTCCGCCTTCCGCGTGTTGTTTTAGACAGAGAAATCGACAACTTAAAAGCAATGGGAGTAAAATTCCATACTAATGTAATTGTTGGAAAATCTATTACATTGAAACAATTAAAAGAAGACGGCTTTGATGCTATATTTATTTGTTCTGGTGCAGGGTTGCCAAAAATGCTTCATGTTCCTGGTGAAAACTTAAACGGAGTATTTTCAGCAAATGAATTTTTAACCCGTGTAAACTTGATGCATGCAGGACAGCCTGATAGCCCGACACCTTTAAGAGTTGGTAAAAAGGCTGCGATTTTTGGCGGCGGTAATGTTGCGATGGATGCTGCTAGAACTGCTGTCCGCGTAGGTTTTGAAGAAGTTTATATTATTTACAGACGTACAGAAAAAGAACTTCCGGCACGTTTAGAAGAAATCAGACACGCGAAAGAAGAAGGTATAGTTTTCAAATTCCTTTACGCACCAAAAGAAATTATCGGCGAAAACGGTTATGTAAAAGCTGTAGAATTAGAAGTAATGGAGCTTGGCGAACCTGATGAATCCGGCAGAAGACGTCCTGTTGCAACAGGTAAAACAGAAATTATGGATCTTGATACTGTAATTGTTGCATTAGGTACAGGTCCTAATCCGATTATCCAAAAATCCGCTGAAGCCGAAGGTTTGGAAATTATAACAGACAAACGCGGTTATATTACAGTTGACGGAGAAACCCGCAGTACAAATATTCAAACAGTATACGCAGGCGGTGACGTTGCTCCTGTTGGAGAATCTAACGCTATTAATGCTATGGGTGCAGGTAAAAAGGCTGCAAAAGCTATTAACGAATTGCTAAAATAATAATGTTAAAAAAAACTATATCATTAATAATTTCTATATTAGTATCAATAGCTCCGGTTTTAGCACTGGAGCTTGATACTTCTGTTGATGATGAAATTCGAAAACATTATGACCCATCACGCTTAGAAAGTGATCAACTTCCTTCTCTGCCCAAAACAGAACAGCCAGAACAAGGAAGTTCAGCATCCAATTCTAAACCTGCGTCAGGACAAACTACTTCAGTCCCCAAAACTCCTCCTGTGACTCCGCCTGCAAAACCGCAAATAGGCGTAAAAAAACTTCCGAATTCTTCTTATAATCCAAAGCTTGATAAGTCTCTTTCAATAAGAGTAAAAAAGGGTACAAAATTCCGTGTAAAATCTTCAGCATCCATTTCTGACACAACAAGAGAAGGTGCAAGATTACGCTTTATTTCGCTTAGACCTGTAACTCAAAGATATGTTACGATTCCGGAAGGAACTGTATTTAATGCTGTTATAACAGATTCTCATCCGCCTCAGGCTACAGGAAACGGCGGTTTGATTGTACTTATGGTTGAAAGTATGAATTTTAAAGGCCATACATATGCAGTTCATGCAAAAATTACCAAAGCCAATCACAAAAAGATTTTTGTAAATAATATTAAAGGTGAACGAAAATATGCAAAGGGTATAATTTCATCAACTAAGTTTGGAAGGAATTTTTACAAAAAATCTATGCGTGGAACAACAAAACTTGCGCAAAATCCTTGGACATTTATTCTTACCCCATTCACAGTTGTTGCAGGAATTGTTGTATATGGAGTTAATATTGTTGGAGCACCCATTTTTGCAATATTTTCTAAAGGCGGGCATATAACAATCCCAGCAGGAAGCGAGTTTGAAATAAAATTATTGGAAGACGTCTATTTGGATTAGCCTTAAGATATTAATCTAGGACGTCACGAATAGCCATTCTTTTCCAAATATTATTATAGTGCCAGTATGGGGATGAGTGGATAGGTACACCTATGCTAATATTAGAGTGACTTTAAATGAGGGTAATTACCAATATTGGGAATAGTCAAATTATTTAGAAGTTTTTATTTAACGGGTCATTATGTCCCATTCCAAGTCCGTCTTTAAAGAAGCTTAAAATTCCATATCCTGCAAGACCTATTGCGCTGGCTTTTGACAATATACCTTTCCCAAGAAGCGCTGTTAAACTAAGTGTAAGTGGTATTACGTTATTTACCAGCATTGAACCTATGCCTTTAAAATAGCCAATACCTTGATTGAAGAAGTTTCTAAAATTGTTTTCAACTTCCCAATTGAAAACAGTCTTTTTCATTTCATTCATTGTTACGCTGGGATTTGAAAGATATAGTGTATTGTTAGCTCTTTTTTCTATAGCGTCAGCATCTCGGCTCTGTGAATATGTATCAGCTTGAATTTTTCCTATAACGTGTGCATCTCTTGCTATCAAGCCCAGCCCAACTATACCTGTGCCTTTTGCCAGATATGATCCATAATTTGATTTTAAATTTGATAAAAATTTAATATTCATATACTAACCTTTTGACTGGGATTTTGAATCTTTTGAGTTATCTTTTACTTCAAATTCTTTTTCTGCTGTCTGTCCTGACATCTTCAACAGGATGTTTGCTGCTTGAAGAGCGTCTTGTCCGTATCCTGATGTTGAATTTTGCATATTCTTTAACAAACCTACTGTGTAATCATCGCCTGTTACTATTCTTGAATCCAATGCTCCTAAGGCTAAAACTTTTATCGGAGTGTATGGATCTTGTAACATCTTATTGATTAACGCATTTAGGGCTAAGTCATCTTTACGTGAGTCGTCTTCCTGTAATCTCGCAATTACTTCCTTTGCGCCCATCATTCTGACTTCTTTATCTTGACTGTTTAGATAATTTTCGAGATTTTTTATATAATCATCTGTTAATTGAACTATCTGACGTTTTTCTGTTTTTTTGTCCTGGCTATTGTTTGTGTTTGTATTATTTGTATTTTGAGTGTTTGCTGTGCCTGCTGGAATATTATTTTGTCCGTTTGGATTTACAAATTGTTGTGTATAGTAGTTTGAAGGGTAACATTGAGGCCCTGTTGCTTGCGGCTGTGCTTGGTATGAAGGTGCGTTTACATTGTAAACCGGACTACCGCCTGGTGTTGCAACAGATGGATTAAATATTTGAATATTTACCCCGGCATAATTCGGTGCAGGCTGCTGGCTTTGCATTGCCGGCTGAGGACAATAATACATTGGAGTTTGTGCTTGTATTGGTGATGTTTGTGTTTGTTGGACAGCTTGATTTTGAACAACTCCTTGAACAGGTTTCGGATTGATACTTTGCGTTTGTATTTGATTTTGCCCTACTGAATTCTGCATGAAAATAGTCCTTTACTACCACTTATATTAATAAAGTCTTTTCTTGTAAAAATATTGCTATTTTTTGAAATATTTTAAGAATTGTAACAAGTTTTTTTAATTTTTTCTATAGTGATTATAATTAAATTATGACCAGCTATGAAGAAAGTTATCTGAATACACGTCCTCAAAGTCTTTGCCATATGTGTGGAAAATGCTGTAGAGTTGTTACTACACCGACTCCATACAATAAGTTAAAAAGAATGGCTTTTCAAGGAGATGAAGGTGCTAAAGATTTTCTTTCTATATTTGTTCCTTATGAATCTATTGAGGCTGCAAGAGAAGTTGACGCTGGGGTCGTTGATAATATTTTAAATCTTTTAAAGGCAGATAACCCTGATTTGAAAGAGGACGAGATGACATTTTATTGCTGTAAATATTTACAGGATGATAATAAATGTTCAAATTATGAAAATAGACCTGCTTTATGTCGTCATTTCCCAAGTACACCATGGGCAATTGTTCCGCCAGGATGCGGCTTTGAAGGGTGGCTTTTTGGAAAGCGCGAAGAAGATAAAGAACGTGTACGTCATGCAAAAGAAGAATTGTTAGAATTGGAACTTTTAAAGTCAAAGTATGACGAACCCAAAATCTTAAACAAAATTTCTTCTGTTGAGGCTAAACTTCATAGAACAATTGATTTTTATAAAAAATACGGCTCTGAAAACTGGTAGTCTTCAAAGCCGTATTTGTATTTATAAATTATTTTATTGTAGTATGTATTTATCTAGCTTTTTTTCATAGAATTCTGTATTTATATTTAATTTTGCGCCAATATCAAGTAACATTTCTATGAATTTTCTATTTGAATTCTTTTTAGAACTTGTATTGGTTGTATTTTCCAGAATATCACCTATTCTATGGAATATTTTTGTATAGAAAATATTTTGTGTTTCTGAAATATCAATTTGTAATTCAAGTTTTTCTATATGATCAAATAATTCTAGAATAACGTCTGCTTGTTGAATTTCAAAGCTGTGAACAAGCCTTGTGATATTTTGTTGAAGTTTTTTACCGTAAATTTTATTTGAAGGTGTTTTATCAAGGTTAATATCCATTCTTTTGGCTTCAAAGTTAACATCCATAGCCTGCTGGATAGAATCTTCATCCAAAAATCCGCCAGAATGCATTACTATATCATTAAATTTTCTGCTTAATGCATATCCTGCGGCAATTTTGAATTCTTCAGGAATTTTTAAGCCTAATGATTGAAGATGATATATTGAGCCTTTGCCTTCATCATACATATCTTGATAAATCGCTGCAAATTTAGCGAGTTTTCCTTTGAGAAGTACTTGAAGAATTTTACGTCTTTCTTCTATGAATATATCTTTGAGAGTGAAATATTCTTTGCCAAAAACTTCATCAAGTGCACGTATAATTTCTGTCAGCGGGTTCATCATAAATGTTTTGATCAGACTTACTTTTATATTGTTAAACTCTGCATCGTCAGAGTATTCTTTAATCGCGCAATGGAAATCTCCTCCTGCATACTGCATTAATGCAAACATCATGTTATATTTTATCATAGTTATTCGTGATTGAATTTCTATATGGCCTATAACAAATGTTGAATTGCCTTTTTGAACCTTTTTATAAGCATGTTTTCTTATAGTATAGCAATAAACATTTTCCTCATCTTCAAAATCCTGATAAAGAGAGCTTATTGCCCATAAGCTGGCTATTTGTTTAGCCGTAACTACGGAAGGTTTTACAAAACGTTCAAATATATCTTTTCCATTACCGTATTCCGGCAAATTGCTTTTTGCTTCAGCAAGTATATTCAAGAAGTTTTCTTCAAGATTTTTGTTTGTATATCTAGCGGCAATCTGCATTGCTCGAGCCGCATATTTCATTATCTGAACAGTTTCAATGCCTGAAATTTCTGAGAAAAACCAGCCGCAGCTTGTATACATTAACAATAGTTGACGCTGCATTTCTAAAAGTTCCATTGCTTTTACCCTGTCTTCATCAGACAAATTCGGGATAAAGTTGTCTTGCTGGAATTTTTTTACATTCATGCTGCTTCTGTCAAGAATTGCATCTATATAATTATTTCTTACATCCCAAGGATTTTCAAAATATTTTTTCCCCTGTTCTTCAAAGGTGCCAGCTAATTCATCACGTAAATAATCAAGCGCATTTCTTAATGGTTTTCTCCATTTTTGATTCCATCCTGGATGCCCTCCAGTTGAACAGCCGCAATCTTCTTTCCAGCGGCCGACCCCATGGAAACAGCTCCAGCTTGATGCTTGTTTTATATCAACTTCTGTGTCGCTGCCGAACATGTCTAAAAATTCTGCATAGTTTGTAATTTTAAACCCTTCGTCTTTTGCACGTATTTGAAGTACATACGCAAGCGCCATATCTCCAAATTTGGTGTGGTGTCCATAACTTTCACCATCTGTTGCAATATTAATTAATTGAGGGTAGTTTCTGCAGTCTGAAACACCTTCTTTTAGCCGTTTAATGAACCTATTACCGTCTTTTAGTAATTCATCAAAAGCAACAGATTTAGAAATTGCTCCGTCATAGAAGAAAAGATCTATGTATTTTCCGGGTGCTGATTTTATGTAATATCTGTATGCTCTAGCAGGATCAATATTACCCCAGCTTACATCTGTCCAATCTTTGGAACCTTTTTCTTTAATTCTTAAAGCTTGATATGGTGATAAAATTGTGAATTTTATACCATTTTCGACAAGTACTCTTAGTGTATCATCATCAACTGCTGTTTCAGCAAGCCACATTCCTTCTGGTTTTCTGCCAAACCGGTATTCAAAATCTCTAATTCCCCATTTCACCTGGGTTTGTTTGTCGTTTTCATTTGCAAGTGGCATAATGATGTGATTATAAACTTGAGCAATAGCATTTCCGTGGCCATTGTGCTCTGCAATACTCTCAATATCGGCTTTTATTATTCTTTCATAAGTTAGTGGCGCGAACTGTTCCATCCACGAAAGCAATGTTGGACCGAAGTTAAAACTCATATGAGCATAATTATTTACAACATCTAGAATTCTGTTTCTGCTATCTACGATTTTTGATACAGAATTCGGATTATAACATTCTTTATTAATGCGTTCATTCCAGTCATGGAAAGGAAGTGCACTGTCTTGAAGTTCAATAGCCTCAAGCCACGGATTTTCTCTTGGCGGTTGATAAAAGTGTCCGTGTATTGTTAAATATATATCTTGTTTTTGATCGCTCATTTCTTAACTCCGTTATTTATAAACTTATTTTTTATCAGCTTCTGCTTTTGGTTTAGATGATAAAACTTTGAAATTATCTACATCAATCCATACATCGCCCAATGCTTTTGAAAATACTTTTCCAATAAATTCAATTTCATCGCCGGAATTCAGGTCAATATATTTTTCAGCTTCAGTTCTTTTCATGAAAATTTTCATTTCAGAAAGCGGAATATTGTGATCTGTAACATCTGGTCTTTGAATTAAGAAAGATATGTAATCTTCAGAACTTCTAAAAGCCGGTTTGTAATCAAGCCCGAGGGTTGAGAATTTGTCAAATTTTGCTTTAATTTTTACATATTTATTTTGATAAAAATCCGGTTTTGCAACAACATCAAGAGGATTTACTACTATACAGTTTCTTGTTTGAATCTGCATTGGATTTTCAAGGTTAATCGACGGTTTATGAACAGGAGCCTGAGTTACTGCATAAACATTTAAGCCTGTAGTTATTGCTGCGATCAAAAGCAAAATTTTTAATTTATTCATCTGGTAAGTCCTCTCTTGATATACTAAAACTTCATAATAATTTATTTACAATAAAATTTTAGCACACTTTTTATAATTTGTAACTACCCAAATAAATAATACTTATTTTTGTCGAAAATTATTGAAATAAATTAATTTTCATCGGCTGTACC
This sequence comes from Candidatus Gastranaerophilales bacterium, assembly GCA_944323155.1. Lineage (GTDB taxonomy): Bacteria > Cyanobacteriota > Vampirovibrionia > Gastranaerophilales > Gastranaerophilaceae > CALURL01. The sequence continues at coordinate 61,929 of CALURL010000006.1, read as the reverse complement.
AATAACTGCAAATGCATTAAAATCAAGGCTTCCAAATAAAATTTTTACTTGTTTTGGACTTGTCTGTATGAGTTTTACAAAAGATATTGTGTTTTGATTAAAATCATCATTTGTTTCTATTGCCGGAACATCTGCTATAAGATAGTGAGCCTGATAAAATTTTAAATGAGGCTTCCCATTTTCTTTTTTCCCTATAACTTGATAGTATCCGATTGGTATAGTTTGATTTTCATCAACAACCAGAGTAAGAGGGACTAATAGTGTCGGCAAATCTTCACTCATTTTATTAATCAGTTCTGTTTCATTGCTTTGTTGAATATTTTTACCTTTTGGAATATTTTTATCTCGTTTTTGCTTGCCTTTTTTACTTTCAAGTGCTTTTTCAAACTCTTCATCACTAACCGGTTTTTGTCCATAGACGTTTTGATCGCCATAGTTATCCCACAAATCACCTTCGGCAAGAGCATAATTTGTTGTTGCTAAAAGTATCGCAAATATTACAGTTAAAATTTTTCGCATATTTTTATAATAATGTTTTTTCACAAAAAGTACACATATATTTATATGAAAAATATTGCATTAGTTATTTAAAAATGCTAGAATAACTTTTGGAATTATAAATTTTTTAATAAATTGAAAGGAGAGAATATGAAAGAATTAATTAGAGCACTTCACGGGGGGGGGGCACAGGCTTAGTCTCCTTTTCCAATCGCCGTAGAGGCTTTACGTTAGCAGAGGTTCTGGTTACTTTGGGTATTATTGGGGTGGTTTCTGCGATGACCGTTCCAACTTTAATGCAAAGTCATCAGCGTAAAGTGTATGTTACGCAATTGCATAAATTTTATACTGAATTGTCACAAGCTGCTCAAAGGTATATTACTGATCATAATGCTGTAAATATGCGGGAAGCAGGATTGAATTCTCAAGCTGCGTTAGATAGTTTTTTTAAGACATATTTTAATATCGCAAGTGATTGTAAGGATGAGTCTGTACCGTGTTTTGCTCCTAATTCTGAATATCGTAACTTATCAGGAACAAATATTTATTCATCAAGACCAGCCTTTATAACTCTGACAAGTGGTGTATCAATAGGTTATGGCTATACAACAGGTGCTGGTGACAGACTATGTACGCTTGATGTCGATATTAATGGCGCAAAAGGGCCTAATATCGCAGGTAGAGATGTTTTTATCATATCTTTATTTAATAATGGAATGGTTGATGATTATCATGTTGTTTCTGCCCCGGGAACACGTGATGAGCGCGAAAAAGCATATAATGATTATTGCCTGAGTCCTAGCTATTGGACAGGTTGTTTTGGAAAGATATTAAATGACAACTGGGAAATGAATTATTAGATAAAATTAAAAAGGTCATTGAGTAAAATTAATGACCTTTTTTAAAATCCTAATTTAATAAACACGATGAGGAATTAAAATGCCTACCTTCTTCTATATCCTATTCCATATAGCTTGATAAAACTTCTTGACCAATTACAGAAAATCGCATTTTCTTTAAAGCTCTTAATTCTGTTTGACGAATGCATTCTTTTGTTACTCCATAAATATTGCCGATTTCTTCTAAAGTATATCTTACATTATCATCTAGTCCGTAGCGCATTCTTACAACTTCCTGTTCACGTTCTTTAAGAGTAGAAATTACCATATTAATATCGTTTTTTAAATATTCAAACTCAACTTCTTCCGTTGCAGATGCTTTTTCGTCTTCTAGTATATCTGCAATACACATATCTTTGCCATCGCGGTTTTCAAGACAGCTTTCTATTGATAGTGTTTTTGAATAGGCGTTTAGGAAGGTGTCTATTTTGTCTGTTGAAATATTCATTTTTTTTGCGACATCATCTGTAGTAACAGGTGAATTGTTTTCTCTTTCCATTTCTCTTTTGATTTTTGAGAATTTGGATAGAGTTTCTTGGATATATACAGGAATTTTCATGCTGTATGATTGTTCAGAAATAGCCTTAAACATTGCTTGTTTAATCCACCAGCTTGCATAAGTTGCAAATTTATAACCGAGTTTGTAGTTAAATTTTTCAGCAGCAACCATTAATCCTAAATTGCCTTCCTGTATTAAATCTATCATCGGAATTTTTGACATGTGGATTGCTTTTTTTGCAATTGTTACTACCAGTTTTAAATTAGCTTCAATTAGTTTTTGTTTTGCTTCAAAGTTTCCTTCTTTAGCAAGTTTTGCAAGTTCTTTTTCTTCTTTAGGAGATAAATTTTTGTAATCACTTATTTCTCTTATGTAATTGGATAATATACTATCGTTTGAACCGCTGATAACTTCATTTTTTGCGGGGTTAGAGAAATCAATTACTTTTTTCATTTTGATTGCTGAATTCTTACTCATAAATTTTAAACTCCTTCTTAGTTAAACTGATTATTGCTCCTTAGTTTTTGAATTGCTAATAACGCTGAATAGCTGGTATTCAGTGTATTAATATTGACAACGAGATAATATATATTAAGTATATACCATAGTATATACTTTTTTAAACATTCTGTTACGAAATGTTAAAAATAATATTTTCTCTTTATTTGATTGAGAGTTTTTATATTTGTTGTATAATTGTTATTAATAAAGGGGGGAAATTGATATGAAAAAGAAATTAATAGTTACATTGTGTCTAGTATTTGCATTTTTATTTACATCTGCAGTCGGCTTTGCAATAGCAGGCATGCTTGAAAAGAAACATCCTTCTGATTATAAAATCGGAATTACATATGAAGAAGCAATGCAGTCTGATAAACCTTCTGTTGCTTTGTTTTATGTTGACTGGTGCGGTTTTTGTTTAAGATTTATGCCGCGTTATCAAATTTTGAGCACTATGTACAAAAATAAATATAATTTTGTAATGATTAACTGTGAAGATCCTAAATATAAAAAAGTTGTTGCTGACGCTCTTATAGAAGGTTTCCCAACTGTATACATACTTGATGCTAAATATGATAATAAAATTCATTTAACTCAAGGTTTGTACGCTAATGTTGGTAAATTCAAAGAAGAGTTAGACAGATATTTAAGAATAAGATCAATGCTTGATAAAGCAAACGCTGCTGAATCAAAGTAAATCAAGGCAAAAAAAAGACCTTGGTATTCAAGGCCTATCCGTTTAAATAAGAAGAGAGAGCTTTATATTTATATAAAGTAAAGTGGTAATAAAAAATTGCTAATTTTGTCTTGTTTTATTAAGAAATATTAAGGATATTTTTATGAAAGATATTCAAAATCTTAAAGACGACAGAAATGTTGATATTCAGAAGGTCGGTATAAAACATTTAGAATTACCGTTGATTATTCAGCGGAAGAATAATTCTAATCAAGTTGTCTGTGCCAAAGCAAAGGTTAATGTTTCTTTGCCAAGGGATTACAAGGGAACTCATATGAGCCGTTTTGTAGAAGTTCTTACTGAATGGCAGCACAAAAATCTTCTGGGTGTTGATATTAAAGGATGTCTTGAAAAGATTATACAAAATCTTGAAGCGCAAAGCGGAGAACTGGAATTTAAATTTACATATTTTATAGATAAAAAATCTCCTGTTACGGGATTAAGTTCTCCAATGAGTTATGAATGTTCTTTTGAGGGGCGTATTGAAGAGGATAATTATAAATTTATTCTCGGAGTTGTTGTGCCTGTAACAACTTTATGCCCGTGCTCTAAAGAAATTTCTGAAAATGGCGCTCATAATCAGCGTGCTTATATTAAGGTAAAAGTATCTTATGATGAGAGCGAACAAATATGGCTGGAGGATTTGATTGAACTTGTTGAATCTTGCGCATCTTGCCCTGTTTATCCTCTGTTAAAGCGTGAGGATGAAAAGTTTGTTACAGAACGTGCGTGGGACAATCCAAAGTTTGTTGAGGATGTCTTGCGTGATGTGGTTGTTAAATTACGTAATCACTCTGTTGTAAGAGAATTCGAAGTTGAATGTGAAGCGTTTGAAAGTATTCATAATCATTCAGCCTGGGCGTATCAAAAAGAAATAAAATAATTTTATATTTTATTTATGGTAAGTTTCACCTTTAATAATTTTGAAAGCGCGATAAATTTGTTCAACTAGTATAAGCCGTGCAAATTGATGTAAAAATGTCATTTTTGACATACTCATTTTTAGATTTGCACGGTTTGATACACTTCTTGATATTCCACAAGAAGAACCGATTACAAAAACAACTTCGCTAATTCCTTCATTTGTTAAATCTTGGATTTTTTGAGCAAATTCTTCAGAGGAAAACATTTTTCCTTGAATTTCCAGTGTTATAACATAGGACTGAGATTTGATATGTGAAAGAATTTTTTCACCTTCCTGCTCAAGAACTTTTTGAGTTAAGTTTTCATCTTTAATTTCAATTGCAGGCAGTTCAATGATTTCAACACTGGCATATGGCGTTAAACGTTTTAGAAATTCGTCTATTCCATCTTTCAAAAATTTTTCTTTAATTTTTCCGAGTGCAATAATTTTTATATTCATTCTTTCGCCATATAAACAGTTTGAGAAGGAAATGCAAATTCAATATTTTCTTCACGGAATTTTTTTACCACTTCAAGAATAAAATCGCTTCGTATTCTTAAGTATTCATTATAAATATTTGTTTTTGTATAAGCTTGTACTCTTATATTAATAGAGCTTTCAGCAAGAGTTTCTACAAAGACAATATAATCATCGTGGATACGATTATCATTTTTAGCAATTTCTTCGATAATTTGTATAGCGCGCTTGAGTTTGTCATCGCTTGTGTCATATGTTACGCCAAATACTTCAAATATTCGTCTTTTGTATGACTGGGATACATTTTTTATAACAGTACCTGATACCACGTCGTTAGGTAAAATAATAATAGAATTATCAAGCGATCTTATTTTAGTAGATCGCATATTGATTTCTTCAACAGTACCTTCATCATTATTAACTTTTATATAATCTCCAAGCTGGTACGAATGATCAGATAGAATTCCTAGTGTTCCAAAGACATTTGCAATAGTTTTTTGTGCCGCGAAACCTACTGCCAAACCTGTGATTCCAAAGCCGGCAATTAATGATGACATTGAATATCCATGACTTTGTAAGAAAGAAGCAACTAAAAAGAATACAGTTATTCCCTTAAATATGTTGCTAAGTATTGGTACAAAACGTGTTAGCGGGGAATTTTTACTTAAGACTAATCTTTCTTTTAGTTTTTTATCAAATATATCAATCAGTGTAAAGCAGACAAAGCCTATTAATACAATGACAATTATTTCAAAAATGAATTTAATTCTTAAAGCTACCAATAATCTTTCTATTTTATCAGTAAACTCTGTAATTTCGTTAATCATAACCCCTCAGTATTAAACAACAATAAAATAGGTACCAAAAAAGCGGAAGACGAGACTCGAACTCGCAACAACCTGCTTGGAAGGCAGGGACTCTAGCCATTGAGTTACTTCCGCATATCAATACTTTAATATAAACAAATATTTTTTGCAATAGGTTAAACAAAAAATTATCTTATTTACTAATCTAATGCTAAAGTATTAGTTATTAAAAACTACTTATGCTGTAAAAAAAGTTATTCTAAGGAGTGGTGAAAATAGCTTAAAAAAAAGTTATCATATATATGTAAGCTTGTTATATCCAGGCACTTTTTTCGGGGTTGCGACAAGAGTTTTTTCTTTGAGCGGTTTGGTTTAAAATATAGCAAGCTTATTCCTTAAAGTAACTAAATAAATTTTTCATAAATACGAATACTATGTACAATATACAAACTCTATGTTTGATATGCATGACTTGTTTAGCCTCCCGCAGAACAGGTCTTTTTATTTAGGTTAGTTTGTTGAAAACTCCTGAAATTTGTGGTAATTTAATTTGCGTAGAATAAATAAGGAGTTAATTAATGACAAATGAAGTAAGAGCAAGTCATATTCTTGTTAAGACAGAAGATGAAGCAAAAAAATTATATGATGAAATAAAAGCAGGAAAATCTTTTGCAGAAGCTGCTGAGGAAGTTTCTCTTTGTCCGTCAGGGCAAAATGGCGGTGATTTAGGATTTTTCTCAAAAGGGATGATGGTTAAACCTTTTGAAGATGCGTGTTTTTCAATGGAAGTTGGAGAAATTTCTCAACCTGTACAAACACAATTTGGATGGCACTTAATTCAACTTACTGATAAAAACTAATGATTGAAACTGTTAATAAAATACGGGAATTTTTGAAAGATAACAATATTGATTTTATGCTGGTAAATTCTACCAATAAATTTTTGGTGGAATATAATACGCTGGAAGAGAATTCCCGTTATTTATTAACCGATTTCTCAGGTTCTACAGGTGACGCACTTGTCTCAAAAGATAGTATTTTTCTTTTTGTTGATGGAAGATACCATATTCAAGCGGATCTGGAAGTTGACCATGATATTGTTTCTGTTGTAAAACTTGCAACAGGACAAACTTTTATGGATGAGATTATAAAAAAGATTCCTGAGAATTCTACTTTTGCTCTTGTGACGCAAAAAAATTCTCAAAGCAGGATTGAACAATTTCAGAATAAACTTGAGGAAAAGCAGGTTAAAGTTGTATTGCTTGACGATGATCCAATTGAAAATAAAAATATTGTTTCATTATCTGAAGTTGTTGATATTTCTTTAAAATATACCGGCATGAGTGTTGAGGATAAAGTCAGGTTAGCTTCAAAAGATTTAAAAGATGATGAGGCTATTCTTATAACTAATCTAGAAGAGGTGTCTTATCTGTTTAATAAAAGAGATTTCTCTCGTCCTTATGCAAGTAATATTAAAGCTAAGGCAATTTTGTTAAAAGACAAAGCGTTTTTGTATGACGAAAAACATCTTGATGAATTGGAAAATTTTATAAAGAATTATAATGGAACAATTTTTGTTGATAAGTCGAGTGTAAATGGTTATGATTTTAAAATTATTGGCGATAAAGTTCAAATTATAAATGACAGCCCGGTAAAATTGATGAAGGCTGTTAAAACAAATTCTGAAATAGAACATTTAAAAGATGCTTTTAAGCATACTGATATGGCGCTTTTTGCAATAAGAGATTATATAGAAAATAATGATAATATTTCTGAATACGATATTGCACAGAAGCTTGAAGAATTTTATAAAAAGTTTGGCGCAAAAAGTCTGAGTTTTAAATCTATTGTTGCGAAAGATAAAAATTCTGCCCTTGCACACTATTCAAAATGTTCTAAGGACGAAATTATAAAAGAAGGCAGTCTTGTTTTAATAGATAGTGGTGCGTATTACGAAGGAGGGCTTGCAACTGATATTACAAGAGTTTTTGTGAAAGGCAAGCCGTCTGATTTACAAAAGAAAGTTTATACAACTGTATTAAAAATGTTTTTGAATGCCTTTAATTATACACAATTGCCATGGAATAAGAGCAATTCAAAAATTTGTGGTTATGAAATAGATGATTATGCAAGACAAATTTATGCTCAGAATGATATTGAGGGGTTTGTTTTTAATCACGGGCTCGGGCATGGCATTGGCGTAAGTGTACATGAGTATCCGCCGAATTTAAGCAAAAGCGAACTTGCAAAAGTTGAGATTACCGATAATATGGTATTTTCGATAGAACCGGGATTGTATAATGAAAACTATTTCGGTGTAAGGCTTGAAAATTCCTGCTATATGAAAGATGGGAAAATTCATTCCTTTGTTAACATGTCTTATGAAAAGAAATTGATTGATTTTGCAATGCTTACCGGGCAGGAAAAATTATGGCTAAAAGATTTTGAGGTTATGTAATGCAAGAAATTACCAGTGTTAATAATGATTTAGTTAAAGAAACCTGCAAACTTCAACAAAAAAAATACCGTGACAGGGAAAATAAATTTCTTCTTGAAGGTAAAAAATGTATTGAAGAAGCTTATGCGGCAGGAGTTGCAATAGAATATGTTTTTGTCTTAAAGGATTGTGCGGAACAATATAATTTTATACACAATGATAAAATTATATTGACATGTGAGGCTGTTTTAAAAAAAATATCTACAACTGACAGCGCTCCAGACGCTGTGGCCGTTGCTGTTCAAAAACATTATGATAAGGCTGGTTTATCCGACGCAAAAAAAGTTGTACTTCTTGAAAATATTAAAGATTTAGGCAATCTTGGAACGATATTAAGAACTTCGACTGCATTTGGAGCTGATGCTGTTGTGTTATACGGGGACTGCGCGGATATTTACAACCCTAAATGTGTCCGTTCTTCTGTCGGAAATCTCTGGAAAATTCCTGTTGTTTATATAAAGCAGTTTGATGTATTGCAAAATTTATTTGAAAGTTATGAAAGAATTGCAACATTACCGAGAGCAAATTGTTATTTGAAGGATTTTAAAGTTTGTGAACCGCTTGTAGTTATGTTTGGAAGTGAAGCTGACGGTTTGAGCGGTGAGTTAATTGATTTTGCAACGAAAGAAGTAAAAATTGAAATGTCTTCTGATGTAGAATCCTTAAATTTGAGCGTGTCCTGTGCAGTGGTGTTATATAAATTATTAATATAATAAAAATTTACATTTTAACTATACTTTTTATACTATAATATTTTTATGGAAACACAGGAAGTAAAAAATCTTTGGAGTGAAGTTAAGGCTGAATTAAGGGATACAGTTCCTACACCTGCATATCAAATGTGGCTTGAACCTTTGGAAGCCGCTGATTATGACGGAAATGTTTTTTCTGTTTATACAGTTCATTCTCTTGCGCCACAGGTGGTTAAATCCAATTACAATAAACAAATTACTGATGCCTTTAAAAAAGTATTAGGCAAAGACGTAAGCTATCATATTACTTTTGATGCTGAACTTGCTGATAAATATCAAAAAGAGAAGAAAAAGGAGTTTGCAAAACAAAAACGCTCTCTTACAGTTGATACGGATGATTCTTCTATGGTTGACAATCTTGCTCAAATGCAGTCATCTGCAAATTTGAATTTAAAATATAAATTTTCAAATTTTGTTGTAGGTGAAAATAGCCGTTTTGCTCATGCAGCAGCGCTTACTGTTGCTCAAAATCCGGCAAAAAAATATAATCCGCTCTTTATTTACGGCGCTTCAGGGCTTGGCAAAACTCACCTTATGCAGGCAATCGGCCATTATATTATTTTTAATAAGCCGAAACTCCGTGTAAAATATATCAAAACAGAAGAGTATGTTAATGAATTAATTAAAAATCTCCAGCATGGCGGAGAAAGAAATTCCAGAATGGATAAGTTCCGTCAAAAGTATAGAAATGTTGATGTTTTATTAATTGATGATATTCAATTTTTGGAAAGTAAAACTTATACAATGGAGGAAATTTTCCATACATTTGACAGTTTGCACAACAATAATAAACAGATTGTTATAACATCAGACAGGCTGCCAAAAGATATTCCGACTCTTCCAGACAGGTTAAGAACCCGTTTTGAAATGGGACTTGTTGTTGATATTACACCGCCTGATTTTGAAACAAGGGTCGCTATTTTGAGTAATCTTGCAGAGCAGGCCGGTTTGAAAATTGATTTTCCTGTGTTTGAATATATCGCAAATAATTTTGTAAATAATGTAAGAGAGCTTGAAGGTGCGTTTAATAAAGTCAGTGCTTACGCAGATATTGAAAATACAGATATTACGCTGGAATTTGCAAAAAAAGTTCTTAACTGTGAGGCTTCTAAAAAAGCATTGACAATTGATAAAGTCGCAAAAGCAGTAGGTGAACACTATGGCGTTTCTATAGCTGATTTTTTGAGTTCTTCCAGAAATCAAAGGGTTTCGTCAGCACGTCATGTTGCTGTTTATCTCGCACGTGAACTTACACAAAAAAGTTTTGAATGTATTGCAGAATATTTCAATAAAAAACACACAACAATGCTTTATTCTTATGAAAAAATTAAGGATGAATTACGTGTGAATAAAGAGCTTGACCGTGCTGTAGCAGAAATCAGAAGTTCTTTAAAGGAGAGTTAATGTACGATTATATAAAAGGTATTTTTACTAATAAATCAAATACTTCAAAGGGAACATACGTTACCGTAGAGACTTTTGGAATCGGGTATCTGCTTGAGGTAACATTGAGAGACTTTAACTCTGCTCCTGAACCGGGGCAAGAAGGCAAAATTTATACTGTTCTTTTGCATAGGGAAGATAAAATGTCATTGTGCGGATTTTTGCATAAAGAAGCAAGAGATATATTTAATATCCTGATTTCAGTTTCTGGAGTCGGGGCAAAAATGGCTTTAACTCTGCTTGATGAATTTGAAACATCAGAACTTATCGGCTTTGTTATTGAAGGTAATTACAAAGAATTAACCAGAGCTAAAGGTGTTGGACCAAAACTCGCTCAAAAAATTATATTGGAATTGAAAGATAAATTAATGAATTATCAAACAAAAGAGCCGATAAAAATAACTTCTATATCAGAGGTAAAACAGGATAATCAGGCTATTGAAGATGCTCAAATGGTTCTTGTTTCACTGGGTTATGAACGCAAGGAAATACAAAACGCATTATCAAAAGCCGTCTCTGTTTTGTCGGATAATGCGTCTGCTGAAGATATTTTGAAAGAAAGTTTGCGAATACTTTCATTGTAGAGGGAGGGGCTACCAAGGGTAATCGTCTTTTATCTGCCATCCATCCATTTGAATTATTCGTCCGCAGTGTACAGAACCATAATTAACTCCATTTTTACACCCATTTATCAGCTGTGTTCTTGTTAAATTGCTACCCTCAAATTCAAATTTCGGGAAAAAGTAGAGATGAAATGTATCTCTTCCTGCAATATTAGGTTTCTTTTCTCCGTTTATATCAATTCTTAAGCTTATTGGATTGGATTGTCCGTAGTCTGCATTAAAATGCAAATAAGTTCCATTATTCAACGCAATACTATAATATGTATGCCCGCCGGCATTAACAAGCTTTCCGTTTTCTCTATAGTAATAGTCATAAGGCATACCAGATGAAGGTAATTGTTTTTTATTGACAGTTGTAAGGTATGGTGTTATATACCTTTCAACAAAATTTTTAGTAATTTCAGCGTAGCTTAAATCATTTATACCTTCGATTTGCCAGTCTTCCATAGGCCCGTTAACTGCTTCTGACATCTTTATGGCTTGATATACAACTGCATAAGCATGTTCAAGTCTTGTGGCCGCCTCTTTTTTTGATATTTAGTAATAACTGACGGTAAAGTTAACGCTGCAACTATCCCTATAATTCCGAGCGTAATTAAAACTTCAGCTAATGTGAAAGCAAGTTTGGATATAATCTTATCTTCCTCAATATATAATTTATTTTTTTAATTTGAGATGTAACACATCACTATTATGAAGTATATTCTTAAAATTGTCAATATTTTTATAGATATCCCCAAAAACCTTTATTTTATTAGCTTGTCGGGGGGGGGGCAAACGCGTGAATTATTTTTGAATAACATAATTAAGCCTCCTTTTATTTTATAAAATTAACAAAATTAGCGCGGCAACAACCATTGCCGGTCCGAACGGTAAACATGTTGCAGATGATGGATTTTCTCTTAGACCTTTAAATATTCTATAACATGTATAAATTCCAAGACCTGCAAGCAATAGTGTTAATGCACTGTATAATGCAAAGTTTGAAATATCTATAATTCCATAATGTTCTAGTGAGAAAAATGTTATGGCATAAATTACAAATAGTACAAATGGAATAAGCGTTTTCCATTCTTTTTTACAAAATAAATCTTTGATAAATAGCGGCAGAAAATATATAACTTGCAATATAACTGATAATATAAGAGCAATAATTAGTGTTCTCCAGCCAAGAAATGCTCCCAAACCTGCAGCAATATAAGTATCGCCGACTTCAAACATTCTAACACCTCTTTGAACAAGGTAGCCAAATCTCGCAAATACTTCCATAATAACAATACCTGCAATTATGCCAAGAACTGAGTTTGTGAAAGGATTGTTTAGAAGTAAATCTTTGCTAAATGTGATTTCTCCAGTTGCATTGTGCATAACAAATAATCCATAAGCTGTAACTATTGCAGCGTATAAAAGACCTACACCAACAAGTGAAAGTGTGTGAATATCATAAACAACTTTTTCTTTAAAATCAGTCCCTGCAATAATAATAAGTAAACTTGCAATAATCCAGCCCACAATTGTATCAACAGAAATGCCGAATTTTAAAAATATTAATGTGAATATGATTCCTGTTAAAAGTTCCACAATAGGATATTGTATGCTGATTGGTTCTTTACAAAAAGCACATTTGCCTTTAAGGCAAATATAAGATATTAAAGGTATATTATGCCACCATTTTAACGGATGCTGGCATTTTGGACATTTTGACGCTGGAAAAACAATTGATTCTTCAGATAGGGTTCTGAGTATGACAACATTTAAAAAACTTCCTATACAAAGCCCTATTATAAAAACGAATGCTACAAGTGTTATAAATAGTGTCATTTGATGTCTCCTTTATGATGTTATGTGTTTATTGTTTTAATTTTCTTCTGATTTTATAATTTCGTACATTCTATTTAATGCTTTTTTCAAACGTCTTGAAACCTGCATTTGAGAGATATGAATTTTTTCCGAAATTTCTCTTTGGTTCAAATCCTCATAATAACTAAGTTCAATAATTTCTCTTAAATCCTTAGGTAATTTTTTTATTGCAGAAGCTATCATGATTTTGTCTTCATATGAATTTAAAAATTCCTGATAATCTCCAGATGGGATTTTATCAATAAGCGTTAAATCGTCGTCATCAGTTGTAAAAGATTGATCCAGAGAAAGTGTGCTTTTGCAGTGTTCTATTTCTAGAACTTCATGGATTTTTGCGGTTGTAATTCCAACTTCCTGTGCAACTTGTTCATCTGTCGGATCTTCAATTCCTTTTTCATGCAGCTTTTTTATTGCTGAGTTTATTTTGAAAACGAGTTCCTGCAGTTCTCTTGGAGCTTTTATTATAGAGGCTTTATCCCGGAGGTAATGTTTTATTTCTCCTCTAATAAAGTATGATGCATAAGTTTTGAATCTTGCATTTTTGTCGGAATTAAAAAATTCAATAGCCTTAATAAGTCCGATAGAACCAACCTGTATTAGGTCTTCTATAGACGAACCTGATTGAGCCGCAATGTTTCCTGCAATTTTTTTTACAAGATACATTGCATTTTCAACAATACTTAAATGTATCATTCTTTTTTTCTTTTCGTCCTTGCATTCTTTGTATGCAATTAACTGGGCGTCAAGATCTTCTGCAATTTTTGTTTTACTATCCAACAAAATTTTCTCCAATACTACTTTTTAGTATAACATAAAGCTTATAAAAAACAAAATCGTTACATTTAATTTATTTTTTGTAATAAAAATTCTTGCATTCGAATTTTCTATGTTACAATAAGATATATATTTGTATGGAGTGATGAAATAATGATTACAATTAAAGATGTTGAACATGTTGCAAAACTTGCAAGATTAGAATTAACAGAAGAGGAAAAAGAGTTATACACAAAGCAATTAGGTGATGTTTTAAAATATGTTGATCAGATGAATGAAGTTGATACATCAAATGTCAAACCTATGTGTCAGGTTATTGATTTTGTCAATGTAATGAGAGAAGATGAAGTTCATTATGAACAAACTAAAGAGGAACTTATGGCAAATGCGCCGGAAGAAGAAAACGGATTCTTTAAAGTTCCTAAAATTAACTAACTTTTGATGCCGCAGTTTGTGGCATCTTACGTTGTTAGTGTGTATTTTGGTAATTTTACGGGGTAGAAGCATGACTAAATATATATTTATTACAGGCGGTGTTGTAAGTTCTTTAGGCAAGGGCATAATTGCAGCATCTTTGGGAAGACTTTTAAGGGCAAGAGGTTTTTCTGTTATTAACCAGAAATTTGACCCTTATATAAATGTTGACCCCGGAACTATGAGCCCTTTTCAGCATGGAGAAGTTTTTGTAACTGATGACGGCGCTGAAACTGATTTGGATTTGGGGCATTATGAAAGATTTACAGATACTTCACTTGGAAAATACAACAATGTTACATCCGGAAGTGTTTATCAGCATGTTATAAAAAAAGAACGCCGTGGCGATTATCTCGGGGCTACTGTTCAGGTTATCCCGCATATTACCAATGAGATAAAATCAAGAATTATCGGTGCAACAAAACAATTTAACCCTGATTTCCAACTTATAGAAATCGGCGGAACAATCGGTGATATCGAAAGTTTACCGTTTATTGAGGCAATAAGACAGTTTAAGGCAGAAGCTGGTATAGGTAATGCAATTTCATTGCATACAACTCTTCTTCCATATCTTCCAACATCAGGTGAGCTTAAAACAAAACCTTCTCAACATAGTGTTAATGTTTTAAGAAGCTATGGTATTCAGCCGGAAATTTTGGTTTGCAGAACTACTAAACCTATTCCTAAAAATGAAAAAGAAAAATTAGCATTATTCTGTTCTGTTCCAAAAGATGCTGTTATTGAGTGCAGAGATATGAAAAGCATTTATGAAGTGCCGCTTGCACTTGAAGCTCAAAACCTTGCTGGAGTCGCTCTTGATATGCTTCGGGTAGAAAATAAACCTGCTGATTTAAAAGATTGGGAAAATCTTGTTGAACGAATTAAAAATCCTAAAAAGACGTTAAAAGTTGCAATCGCAGGAAAATATACAAAACTTTCTGACGCTTATATTTCTGTAGTTGAATCTCTTAAACATGCAGGATATGCAAATGACGCAGCAATTGATATCAAGTGGATAAATTCTGAAGAGTGCGTTGATTATGAAGGTTGTAAAAAATTAATGGAAGATGTTTCCGCAGTTGTAGTTCCTGGCGGCTTTGGAGTCAGAGGCATAGAAGGAAAACTTAATGTAATAAGATATGCAAGAGAAAACAATGTTCCATTTCTAGGGCTTTGCTTAGGAATGCAGTGTACTGTTATTGAGTATGCAAGGAATGTCCTTGGTTTAAAAGGTGCAAATTCTACAGAATTTGATGAAAATGCTCAATATCCTGTAATTGATTTAATGTTAGAACAGAAAAATGTTCAAGGATATGGCGGAACAATGAGGCTCGGCGCTTACGAATGTCATTTGAAAAAAGGCTCAAAGGCTGAACAGGCTTATGGAACTGATGTTATATCTGAAAGGCACCGTCACAGATATGAATTTAATAATGAATATTTGAAACAAATCTCTGATGCAGGGCTTGTCTTTTCGGGTATGTCTCCAGATGGAATGCTTGCAGAGATTGTGGAATTACCGCAACTTGACTGGTTTGTAGCCTGTCAATTCCACCCGGAATTCAAGTCTCGTCCTGAAAGACCGCATCCTTTATTTAAAGGTTTAATTGATGCGGCTGTTAAAAGAATTTAAAAAAAAGAGAGTTAAAACTCTCTTTTTTATTTTTGCTTTGTCAAGTTTTTATTGACTATGCTTTTTGTTCGTTGTATCGTAAAATGACAAAGAGTTTATTTTCGGGGAGATACTGATTTAATGGATGAGAATAATTTTGTTTTGAAAAAGTTTACACCAGCCCAGTTTTTGAATTTCGCTTTAGGATTTTTTGGCTTACAGTTTGCCTGGCAGATGAGAATTATTTTGTCAGGGCCTGTAACAGAGAGTTTAGGAGCTTCTCCGTTTATTTATGGTTTAATCTGGCTTGCTGGACCTTTTACGGGAATGGTTGTTCAGCCGCTTGTCGGAGCATTAAGCGATAAGACTGTTTCTCCGTTAGGAAGAAGGAGACCTTATCTTTTA
The DNA here is from genome assembly GCA_944323155.1 of Candidatus Gastranaerophilales bacterium. Taxonomy (GTDB): domain Bacteria; phylum Cyanobacteriota; class Vampirovibrionia; order Gastranaerophilales; family Gastranaerophilaceae; genus CALURL01. The sequence goes on along the minus strand of CALURL010000006.1, from coordinate 46,169 downwards.
GGAGGTGCTTTATTAGCTTCTGTTGCTTTGTGGATATTCCCAAATTCTGCAAATGTTGCTGATTTTATATCTCATTTTACTGGAATTCAACTTCCTGCTTTAACGGCATTATTAATTGCCGCAATAATGATTTGGATAATTGATGCTTGCGTCAATGTTGCACAGGGGCCTTATAGAGCTTTAATTCCAGATATTGTTCCTGAAGAGCAGTATTCTATTGCAAACTCATATATTAGTCTTGCCATAGGGTTGGGTTCTGTTATTGCCGCTGGTGCTGCTCCTTTTTTAAAGATTATATTTGATTATCAAATGTCTGTTAATGCTCAATTTATTATGGCCGCCCTTGCTTTCACGCTTGGTATGATTTGGACTTGTTTAACTATTAAGGAATATAATACTAAAAAAGAAATGGTTAAAGATGTCGCTGTTGCAGAAATTAAAGAAGATACTTTCTGGGATGCTTTAAAAAACTTCTTTGCTCTTTCTCCGGAAGTTACAAAAATATGTGTAATGCAATTTTTTACCTGGATAGGTACAATGTGTGTAATGATATTCTTTACACAGTTTTGTGTTCATACTTTATATTGTGTTCCTGATTTGACAACTGCGGCTGAATCTACAAAACAGTTGTTTGATGATGCTGTTATCAGCGGAACTAATTTTTCTTCAATTTGTTTTGCTATTTTTAATCTAATTTGTTTTCTTGTTGCTATACCTATTGGTGTTTTATCTGCAAAATTTGGCAATAAAAAGGTTCACATAATCTCTTTGCTGTCCATGGTTTTAGCTTACCTTGGAATGGCATTTGTCAAAGATATAAAATTTGTTGCAGTAATGATGGCATTAGCAGGAATTGGCTGGGCAAGTATTTGTGCTTTACCTTTTGCAATGCTTTCCCAATTTATTAAAAAGGGAACGGAAGGCTCTGTAATGGGTATTTTTAATATATTTATAGCAGGACCTCAGGTTTTTGTTTGTACGCTTGTTGCATGGTTTATTTCAAAGTGTGCTTTCCATATGGGTTCTGACTATATAAATTATCATTGGGAATATGCATTTTTGGTGGGTGCTGCTTGTTTGTTAATCGCTGCAATTGTTGCAAAGACGGTAAAAGAAAAGGCTTAACTTATGGAAGATAAGAATAGTGAGAATATTTCAAAAAAAAGAATATTATTGATATACCCTCCTTCTCCGGTTTTGAACAGGGAAGACAGATGCCAGCAGCCAACAAAAGAATTGCTGGTTATTCCTCCTTTGCCTCCTACTGATTTAATGTATTTAGCTGCAGTTGCCGAAAAAACAGGATTAGAAGCTAAAATTATGGATTACAGCCAGGGCGGCGACTATGAAAAAGATTTGAAAGAGTTTAAACCTGATTATTTGTTGATAAATATTGCTACTCCGACTTTGGAACATGATTTGGATGCTGTTAAAATAGCAAAGCAAATTTGTCCTAATATTAAAACTATAGCTAAAGGAGCTGCATTTTTAACTTTTGGCTTAGCAATTTTAGAAGAACATAAAGATTTGGATATTGGAATTCTCGGTGAAGCTGAGGAAACTTTGAGAGAAATTCTTGAAGGAAAATCAATGCCGAAAGTTTTAGGTATTTATTACCGTGATGATTTATTGATTAAATTTACCGGCCAAAGACCTTTTATTGAAGATTTGGATTCTATACCTTTTCCAGCACGTCATCTTGTTGATAATTCAATTTACAGGCGTCCTGATAATAACAAAGTTCAGGCTACAATTAAAGTTTCAAGAGGATGTCCTTTTCACTGTTTCTTTTGTCTCGCAACACCGGTTTCAGGTGCAAAAGTCAGACGCAGAAGCGTTCAAAATATTCTTGAAGAAATTAAAGAATGTGTGGAAAAATATAATATTACAAATTTTTTATTCTGGTCTGATATTTTTAACCTGGATAGAAAATGGGTATTTGAATTATGTCAGGCTATAATTGATTCTGGTTTAAAGATTACCTGGTCTGCTAATACCCGCGCTGATACTGCTGACTTAGAAATGGCTCAAAAAATGTATGAATCAGGCTGCCGCTTGGTAAGTATTGGCGTTGAAAGCGGTTCTCAATATATGCTTGATAAAATGGGCAAAAAAATTACACTGGATGATATTAGAAATACTGTTAAAATCTTTAAAAAGGCAAAGATTAGAATTTACAACTACTTTGTAATAGGGCTTCCTTGGGAAAGCGAAGAGACAGTTGAGGACACAATCAGATTTGCAATAGAACTTGATAGTGATTTTATCAGTTTCTATACTGCGACGCCTTTGCCTGGTTCTACTTTTTATAGCTATGCCAGAGAACATAATCTTTTTGATAAAGATACTTCTTTTGCAAATGCATATTATTATCCGGCTGTTAATACGCATTATCTGAGCAAGGATAGAATATTTGAACTTCATAAATCGGCAATAAGACGGTTTTATTTAAGACCTTTTTATATATTGAAGATGTTATCAAGAATTCGTTCTTTTGCAGAAGTTAAGAGTTATTTTTTTGCGGGAATGAATGTATTATTAAGAAAATAAAAAGGAGGTATTATGCAAAATTTATTTAGAGAAACAGTTGGGGGGGGGGCAAAGGCTTAGTTGCACACGGTGATGCAGCTGATAATGTTTGCTCAAAAAACAATTTAGATCTATACCAAATCGTCAATTTGGGGGAGAAGGTCTATACTATCTTCAGCCCAACAAGAGTTTTTAAAAAGAAATGTGCATTTACTCTAGCGGAAGTTCTGGTAACTTTAGGAATTATTGGTGTAGTTTCTGCCATGACTGTTCCAACTTTAATGCAAAATCATCAGAGAAAAACTTATGTAACTCAATTACATAAAGTTTATAGTGAATTTAGTCAGGCTTTTGTAAGATATCAAACTGATCATAACGCAATAAACTTAGTAGAAGCAGGTTTGTCATCTTCGGATAAAACAACTGATTTTATGACTCAGTATTTTAAAATAGTAAATGATTGTGGTACCAAATATAGACCTTGTTTTGCAGATGAATACAGATCTATTGATGGGACTAAGACTTTTAGTACGAATGTTGAGACTTCAGATGGTGTAAAATGTTTTGTTATAGCAAGTGGCGCTTCTATTTGTGTATCTCCTATTGCTGTATATGAAACAAGCGAAAATTTTTACGGCGGGTTGATTACTATTGACGTTAACGGAGTTAATGGCCCTAATATCGGTGGAAGAGATATGTTTATCGCTAGATTTTATCAAGATGGTTCAATTGATGAGTATAAAGAAATTAACACATGTAGTGACAATTCCTCTAATTGTATCTCTGAAAACCGTGAAAAAAGATTTGAATCATTTTGTCAAAAATCACCTCTTGGCGATGGATGTTTCGGAAAAATTCTAAATGACAACTGGGAAATGAATTATTAATATAAAAAAGAGCTTCAAACTGAAGCTCTTTTTTATTCCTAAACATTTAGAATAAATCCGCCTTTGTCGGCATTTTGAAGTTTGTCGCCTTCGATTTTTGCCCTCAGATTTTTAATATATTTATAAACATAATCTCTAGGTAATTCAAGCAATGCTGCAAGGTCTTTTGCATAAACTATTTGACCTTTGTGTTCTGCAAAGTGGTCAAAAACTTTTTGTTCCCGGTCAGTCAATGCCTTTTTGAAAACGACTCTGACTTCTTCTCTCAAGTCGTTATTGGTAACATTAGTTTTAACTGTTTTGTGAGTTGTTTTTTCTGACTTCGTTGAAGTTTTTGTTGAATTAGATTTTTTTGCCTTAGTCTGTTTTTTATCAGACTGTTTCATAGTTTTTTCTTCAGTATGTTCTGTCGTCATATGATGAATAGAAAATGGAGACGGAGCAATTTCGCGTTCTCTGTCATATGCACGTTCTGCAATAGAACTTAGTCTTTCTGCTCTTGTCTGCATCCAGTCTTCACTTGTAGAAACTACAGGTTGTCCTTTTAAAACAATATCCACCAAATCATTTGTTGGTTTGGCTTCTTCTATTTTCTTCCCTAATCTAGCAGCAAATTCCTCTAAAGTTATCTTTTCTAATGAGCTTCTCCATTGTTTAATCTCTTCTTTGCTCAAGTATTCAGACATTCACTAATCTCCTTCAACACTGTATTTGTCTTTTCTATATTCTTAATCTAGCATAAACCATGCCTAAAAGTTCAAAATGTTTCATAACGTAAATTTTTGTGTGTAATAGTTTACAATTGGTTAAAAGCGGATATTTATGTGCTAGTGGAACAGGTGAGGAGAACAAACTAATAAAGCACGCCGCTATCCAGTATTTTTTGAACTTCACCTTGCATAATTTCGTGAATTTCTTCAATGGACTTTGTTCCGTCAATGCTTTTAAAGTTGTATTCTTTTTTCATTTTATTGTACTGTTCAAGGCATTTATTCTGATAGATTTCAAAGCTTTTGTAAAAATCTGTTGAAAATCCGACATCCCGTCCGCTTTCGTAATAATTAAGCCCTGTTGTTCCGATAATCCTTTTTAATAAAACATCAACAGGCATATCAAGATAGAAAATTAAATCAGGCTCAGGCGCGCATTCATATAAATTCTTTACCCATTCAATATTTTGTCCTCTCACAACGTCTCTTGCAAGCGCGGTGTAATAATATCTGTCCAATAGCACTATAAAACCTGACTGAAGTGCCGGTATAATCTGGTTTTCTAACCTGTCAACAAAGTCTGCAGCATACAAAAGGCTATAGGTTGTTGCGTTAAGAAGATTTCGTTCTTTAGCATCGTCAATAACATTTGCAATAAGTCTTGATGTTTTCCATTCAGAAACCATAACTCCGTATGATTGAGCCTGTAATGAACGTTTCAAAAGCTCCAGCTGGGTAGATTTTCCTGAACCGTCAGTACCTTCGATTACTACAAGTAGGCCTTCATATTTATGCTTTTTTTTGAATTTTTTCATTATTACCTCTTTAGAAATTGCGGAATTTTATATGTTTTCACCCTTTGCACTTAGAACTTCTTTTAAAAGACGTCTGATCTCTATCTGTTTTGAGTGGATTGAATCATTTGCGTTAAGTTTAATCAGACCAAATTCATCGACCATTTTTTGATATTCTTTAATTACCCTGCTTTGAAAGATTATATAACTTTCATAAGGATCATTGCTTAATTTTAAATCCATACCGGCTTCATAGAATTTTGGGGTGCGATTGGAACAAATTCTTTCCATTGAAGTTTTTGGATCAATATCAAAATATAACGCCAAATCTGGTTGATAAGCAAAGCTATAAACGTTTCTAACCCAATTGGGATCGACTCCTCTAGCAACGTCTCTTGCAAATGCAGTATAAGCGTATCTGTCTGCAAGCACGATGAAACCTGCTTTTAAGGCAGGACCGATAACCTGTTTAAATCTGTCTGCAAAATCTACTGCATGTAATAGAGAAAATGTTCTTGGCGAGAGCATATTTTTCTTTTTTGCAAGTTTTGTAGTCTGGCTAATCAAGTCTGAGGAATTCCATTCTGTAAATATAACATCTTTTCCCGAAGCTTTAAGCCAATCTCGCAAAAGTGTTATTTGAGTGGACTTTCCTGAACCGTCAATTCCCTCTACACAAACAAGAGTGCCAGGCAGGTTATGTTTTTCTGTTAATCTTGACAATTCCTAAACTCCTTTTTCTTCTAAAATATGAACGTTTATCTTGCCGAATTTTGCTGACATATTGTCAATCAGGTGGATAAAATACAATTCCGGTTCCAAATCGCGTTCATCAAGGTCAATAATTGCTCCCCAATCAGAACGTCCGTGATGGGCTGCAATCATTCTTGCGATTTCTTTAAAGCCGTTTGTCATACATATTGAAAATCCGTATTGTGAATGGCTTATCCAATCTTTTCTGAAATTTTCGTCATAATCAATTAAACCTGTTTCCAGATCAATTGTGTATTCAAAGATTTTGCCAATGTCGTGAAGCATACAGGCTGCAAGAATATTATCTCTGTTAAATTTGTAATCAGATAAATCCATATTGATTTCAGCAAACTTGAGGCATTCCAGAATATGAACAATCAAACCGCCGATATAGTTGTGGTGCATAACTTTTGCTGCCGGCATAATTTTTATTCTGTCTTTGTGCTCCATAAAAAATTTAGTTAAAAATGAATTTAATTTTTCATCATGAATTTTGTCTATAAATGAAATAAGTTCATTGTAAACTTTTTCTCTTTCTTGTTCATTCAAGCCTGTTTTAGCTTCTTTTACAAGTTCAAGAGATGAGACAAGGCAGTTGTTGTATTTTTCATTGAAAGTTGCTGTTACTATTCTGACAATATTTCCTGTTCTGAAAATTTTATGATCAAAGCGGTTTAGGGTTTCTTCCCAGAGAATACAGTTGAGTAAAGAGTCATCTTGTAAATTTTTTAGCTGCAATTTACCCATTTTAGTTCCGGCTTTTGTGTCGCCTATTGAAAATACTACAACTTCATAATCTATATCATTGCTAAACATAATTTTAATTCCTATTTCTATCTATAATTTTGTTGTTATTTCCCCAGACAAATGAAGAACGAATTTCTTCTCCGACTTTTTCTATCAAATGACTTGCGTTTTCATCTCTGAGTTTGTTGAAATTTTTGCATCCTGATTCCATTTCATTAAGAAATTCATCTGCAAATGCGCCTGATTGAATATCTTTAAGTAAAGTTTTCATTGCATTTTTTGACTCTTCGCCAATAACTTTCGGTCCTCTTGTCATATCGCCGTATTCTGCAGTATTAGAAATTGAGTATCTCATATCGGCAAGCCCGCCTTGGTTAATCAAATCTACAAGAAGTTTCATTTCATGTAAGACTTCAAAATATGCCATATATGGAGAATATCCTGCTTCAACAAGAACATCAAAACCTGTTTTTATAAGTGCGGAAACTCCGCCGCAAATTACTGCCTGCTCGCCGAATAAATCTGTTTCTGTTTCTTCCTTGAAAGTAGTTTCTAGAATACCTGCACGGCCGGCACCAATTGCAGAGGCGTAGGAAAGTGCAACTTCTTTAGAATTCCCTGACGGATCCTGATAAATTGCGATAAGAGACGGAACTCCGCGTCCGATTTCATACTCGCTTCTAACTGTATGTCCGGGACCTTTGGGCGCTACCATAATTACGTTTACATCTTCAGGTGCTGTAATTTTTTTGTAGTGTATATTAAATCCATGTGAAAACATTAAATACTGGCCTTTTCTTATAAAAGGTTTAATTTGTTTTTCGTAAACTTTTGCCTGAATTTCATCAGGAATAAGAATTTGTACAATATCAGCCCATTTTACGGCTTCTTCTATATTCATAACAGTGAAACCGTATTTTTTTGCTTTCTGCGCAGATTTGCCATCAGGTCTAAGACCAAGTACAACCTCACATCCAGAATCTTTAAGGTTTAGAGATTGACCGTAGCCTTGTGATCCGAAACCTATAATCGCAATTTTTTTAGTTTTAATTAAATTCTTATCAATATCTTTGTCAAGAAAAATATGTAAATTATTCATATCCGCCTCACTTAATTTTACTCCTTGTATAAATTTTAGCACAAATAAAAAACATTAATTGCAAATGTAAAAAGTAATGTTATAATAAAGAAATATAATAAAAATTAAGGCTGACATTTGTCAGCCTTTTTTAATATAAACTCTCTAATCTTTACTAAACAATAAGCACTATACTAAATACTTATTTGACTGCATGCAGTCTTGCCCGAATACCTGCATCAGAATTAATCATATTTGCTGATGCTAACGCCATACTGCGGCGTTTCTTTGCTCCTCTTAATATGAATTCCACACTGTCGCATATATTACACGAAGGTGTTACAATCTTTTTTATCATTAATTGAGTTCTCCTTAGACTTCTGATTACAAATACTCTATCGGTCATTTGGGGAGTTATCTTTAATAATTTAATTTGCTTTGTTACAAAAGTTAAAAATTCTATAGCTTTTTGTAATAAAAAGTCAATTTCTTATTATAAAAATTTTTATTTAATAATGTATAGTTGAAAGGGAAAAATTTATGACAGAAGTATCACCAGTAGGAGTTCAGCAAAACATTCCGGTTTCAGTGCCGCAGCAGCCGCAAGCACAGGTTCAACAGCAGCCTGCTGCAAATCAACCGCAGACGCAAACACCGGAAATCGCGCCGCAAATTGTTGAAAAAGCTGCAGCTGATGCAGCTACAAGTTATGCAATGGCTGCTATTAATTCTCAAACTCCTAAAGTTTAAAAATTAATGCACAAGAACACTAAAAGACCTGTTCCTAATTTGAAACAGGTCTTTCTTGTTTATAATTTATGTGAAAACTATTGTGCAGCGTAAACGCTAACTTGTTTTCTATCACGTCTGTGAGGCTCAAATTTCACAACTCCGTCAATAAGAGCAAATAAAGTATCATCAGAACCGATACCTACGTTATTGCCCGGGTGAATTTTTGTACCTCTCTGGCGAACAATAATATTTCCGGCTTTAACAGTTTCTCCGCCGAATTTTTTGACGCCTAAACGCTTCGCTTCACTGTCACGTCCGTTACGGGTTGATCCCATACCTTTCTTATGTGCCATTTTTATTTCTCCTTGTTGATTTTCTTGTTAACAAATTTATTTTTGCGCTTATGCTTCTGTAGTTTCAGCAGTTTCAGCGGCTTTCTTTTGAGCAGATGTTCTGATTTTTGAAATCATAACTCTTGTAAATTGTTGCCTGTGACCTTGTTTTTTTCTATAACCTTTTTTAGGTCTTTGTTTGTAAACGATAATTTTTTTGGCTTTGTCATGTTTCATAACAGTACCTTCTACAGAAGCACCTGAAACGTATGGCTGGCCTACTTTTGATTTTTTACCGTTTACAACCATAACTACTTTATCAAAAACTACTTTTGCATCTTGTTCAGCATCAAGTAATTCTACATCTAAGTAACGTCCTTCTTCAACCTGGTATTGTTTACCACCTGTTTCTACTATTGCGTACATTCTTTTTTCCTTTCATTTTGGGTATCGTATTCCGAATTTCCAAACAGCTAGTGATATTTCCGGAATTTATTAACGAGTTACCGCATACTAATACAGATACTATTATTCATCAGTCTTATCGGCATGTCAAGTAGTTTTAATATTTATTAACTTTGTGTTACAGGGTATTTTTTTGCAGTAAAATTATTATTGACATAGTTTCATATAAAATGGTGGTGTGATTTAGAGCAATGATGTTTAAATTGGATGAGATTAAAAAGGCTTGCAAGCTGGAATGTTTAGTTGAAGATGTTAATTTAGCAGGAGGTTATTGCATTTCAACTGATACAAGAACAATAAAGAGCGGAGATATTTATTTACCGCTAAAGGGTGCTAATTTTGACGGCGAAAAATTCTGTCAGGAGGCTATTGATAAGGGGGCTGCAGGGTGTTTTGTTACAACTGATAATTACCCTGAAAATGCCAGATTTGTTTTTAAAGTAAAAAATACATTGACAGCATACTTAGAACTAGCGCTTTATACAAGAGAAAAACTAAACCCTAAGACTGTTGCCATTACCGGAAGTTCCGGAAAGACCACGACTAAAGAAATGGTTTATTCGGTGATTTCTGAAAAATTTAAAACCCACAAGACTCCTCTAAATCATAACAATGAAATCGGACTTTGTCAGACAATTCTTTCAATGCCTGATGAAACTGAAGTTTTGATTGTAGAAATGGGGATGCGCGGGCTTGGTGAAATTGAGCTTTTGTCAAAGTATTCAAAACCTGATTATGCGATTATTACTAATGTTGGCTCTGCGCATATCGGGCGCCTTGGAAGTCTTGATAATATTGCTATTGCTAAATGCGAGGTTACAAAATCATTGAGCAATAAAGGCGCTTTGATTGCTAATAATTCAGAAAGAATTAAAAAGTTTGTTAATTATAGCGGTGAGAAAATATTTTATTCGTTTAGCGATGTAAATGTTTTAGAAAAATCATGCTCATATTCTCGCTTTGTTTACAAAAATAAAGAATATGAGTTAAACGTTGAAGGTGATTATAATATAGAAAATTCTCTTGCCGCAATTGAACTTGGCTACAAACTTGGAATGAGCTATGAAGAAGTTAAAAAAGGGTTGGGTGCGTATAAGCCGATAGAAAAACGCTGGGAAAGTGAATGTATTAGAGGTTTTAATATTATTAACGACAGCTACAATGCCAATCCTGAATCCATGAAAGCCTCTGTTTCAACGTTTTTGGAATTATATAAAAATCCGGTTGTTGTTCTCGGTGATATGGGAGAACTTGGGAAAGATGAGATTGAATTTCATAGAGAAGTCGGCAGATATCTGGCTCAAAAAGCTAAAAATATTAATAATGTAAAATTTCTTGTTGTTGGAAATCTCGCGGCTGAAATCGGTAAAGAGTTAGAAAAATCAGGAATTAACACTGTTTATTTTGATAATAATAAAGATGTTGCGCTTTACATTCTTGATAAACTGGATGTCGGTACTACAATATTCTTAAAGGCTTCTCGTTCAATGAAGTTTGAAGAAATTATAAATAACCTTAAGGGAGAAAATTCGTTATGATAATGCTTGCTGTTGCATTTTTGTTAGGGATGATTTTATGCCTTTTGTTTGGCGTTCCTTATATAGATTTTTTGAGAAAAAAGATGATAGGGCAATATGTTAAGGATTGTGCACCTGAAGCTCATGCTAAAAAACAGGGAACTCCGACGACAGGTGGTGTATTTATAATCTTAGCGATTATTATGGCATCTGTAATTGTGCTTGCATTGGCGCAGAGACTTAGCACTGAAGCTTTTATTATATTACTAACTTTATTATTTTATACTTTTGCCGGATTTCAGGATGATTATATAAAAATTAAAGGAAAAGGCAACGATGGTTTAACGGCTCGCGGAAAGCTTTTAAGACAGATTGCAATCGCACTTTTGCCGACTTTATATATGATGATGGCTGATACTTCTGCCACAGATGTTTATATTGGTAATTTTGTTTTGCATATGGGCTGGTTCTATCCTGTTTTTGCGGTATTTGTTATAACAGGGGCGTCAAATGCTTATAACTTAACTGACGGTTTAGACGGGCTTGCAGCTTCAACAGGAATTTTTGCATTTGCGGCTTGTGCTATTGTCGCTTTAATCCATGGTACAGCCGAAGCAGCAATAATTTCTGCAACAGTTGCAGGGGCATTGCTTGGATTCTTAAAGTATAATAAACCCAAGGCAGAAGTGTTTATGGGTGATACCGGTTCTCTCGCTCTTGGTGGACTTTTGGGAACTCTTGCTGTTATGGGTAAGTTTGAATTTTTACTTATTGTGATTGGTGCTGTGTTTGTTGCGGAAACTCTTTCCGTTATTATTCAGGTAGCTAGTTTTAAAACTACAGGAAAGAGAGTTTTTAAAATGGCTCCTATTCACCATCATTTTGAGTTATGCGGCTGGTGCGAGAAAAAAATTGTTACTGTTTTTGCAGTAGTATCCGCAATATTAGCCGTAACTGCTGTTGTATTAAATATAAAAGGAATTTTGTAATATGAAATCATTATGTCCGTCTTTAAAACTCTTTGATAAAAAAGTTCTTGTATTGGGTTTATCCAAAAGCGGAATATCTGCTGCAAAATATTTAAACTCTGCAGGTGCTGATGTTTATCTTTCAGAAAGCAGGGAAGCAAAAGAACAGGATTCTGAAAAAATTAAGGAATTAAAATCTTTAGGTATAAATGTTGAAACTGGCGGACATTCAGATGAATTTATAAAAGATTCATATATCGCAGTTACAAGCCCTGGAATTCCGCCTAATAGTGAAATTATGCAAAGACTAAAGAGTGAAAAGATTCAGGTGATTTCTGAAATTGAACTTGCATACACACAAACAGGAATCCCGTTTATTGCAATAACAGGAACTAACGGAAAAACAACAACAACTGCTTTGACTTCTCATATATTATCAGAGGAATATAAAGCTGTTCCTTGCGGGAATTACGGTAAGCCGCCTTGTGATTTGCTAAATGAAGAAATAGATTATTTTGTTTGCGAATGCAGTTCTTTTCAATTGGAATACAGCCCTTCATTCACTCCTCAAATTTCTGTTTGGACAAACTTTACTCCTGATCATATTGACTGGCATAAAGGGTTAGAAAATTACTTTAATGCAAAGGCAAGAATTTTTAAAATGCCGCAGGCTCCTGCTTTTTCTATTTTGAATGCAAAAGACGAAAAGCTTTTAGAATTTTCAAAGATTTGTGACGGCACGGTGTTTATGTTTGCCGGTGATATCGGGGATAATTGCTGTTATGAAAATGATGGCGCAATTTATTTTAAACGTAATGGCAAAGAAGAAAAAATTATTGAGTTAAACGAGTGTCCGCTAATCGGAGAGCATAATTATCAAAATATTATGTGTTCTGTAATTTGTGCAAAACTTGTGGGTATCAGTAATGATAACATTAAAAAAGCTATAATGTCTTTTAAAGTACCGGAGCATAGATTAGAAAATTTTGCGCAGTTCAACGGGATTACATTTTATAATGATTCAAAAGCAACAAATCCAGAAGCTTCACTGGTTGCAATTCGTTCTTTTATAGATGAAAATGTTGTTTTAATTGCAGGCGGACGTGACAAAAATACGGATTTGACAGAATTTGCGCAAGCCTGTAAAAAGCATATTAAAGATGTTATTCTGATAGGAGAAGCCGCTGACAGGTTTGAACAAGAATTAAGAAAAAATGGTTTTGAAAATATAATAAGAGAAAATTCAATGGAAGATGCTATTGATAAAGCAATAGGTTTGAAACCAGATGTAGTATTGTTGTCACCGGCATGTGCAAGTTTTGATATGTTCAGTGGATACGAAGAAAGAGGAAGGGTGTTTAAGGAATATGTCTTATCAAAGACCAATGCCAGATAGAATGTATAGAGAACGCGGGGGCAGAAATCCTTACGAAGAGCAGCCAATTCAAAGTATTATCGTATCGGCTCCTGATAAAACTTTGTTGATTGTGGTAGCCTTTCTTGTCATAATAGGTTTTTTGGCAATTTTTTCGGCTACAGCTCCGAAGTGTCTTGATGACGGCGGAAACCCTGCTCAATTCCTGTTTAAACAGGTAATTTGTTTTGTTGTTGGTTTTTTTGCAATGAAATTTTTTATGAATTATGATTACAAAAAGCTGGCAAGCTGGAATGTTATTGTAATGATAGGAATTTTATTATCCTTATTCCTTGTAGATTTTACTCCTCTTGGTGTTGTCGTTAACGGAGCAAAACGCTGGATAAATATTGCTGGATTTCAATTGCAGCCATCTGAATTTGCTAAACCTGCAGTTGTTTTACTTTTGGCAGGAGCAATGCGAAATGACGCAAATCTGTTTGATCAAGATAAATGGATTAAGGCATTTATTCCAATAATAATAATGGCTGGTTTGATATTTATACAGCCGAATTTAAGTATGGTAATTCTTCTCGGGACAACGACAATTGTAATGTATTTGGCTGCCGGCGGTTCTATGAAGTTATTTGTAGGGTTTGTTAGTGCAATGGTTGCAACTGTTGTTGTTGCCGCTGCAACAATTATAAAACCTTATCAATTGCAGCGTATTAAAACATGGCAGAACCCGGAACTTGATCCATTGGGAGCCGGGTATAATATTATTCAATCTTTAATTGCCTTTGCATCTGGAGGTTTCAGCGGTGTTGGTTACGGCGGATCTATTCAAAAACTTTCGTATTTGCCGGAATGTCATACTGACTTTATTTTTGCAATTATCGCTGAAGAATTAGGATATGTTGGTTGTATATTGATAATTGGATTATTTTTTACATTTATATATAGAGGTCTTTTGATTGCCGCTAGATGTCCTGATATGTATGGAAAACTCTTGGCTGTTGGTATTACTTTTTCTATAGGTTTTCAGGCATTTATGAATATGAGTGTTGCAAGCTCATTCCTGCCGACAACTGGAGTTCCTTTGCCATTTATAAGTTATGGAGGATCATCTTTAATAGTTTCACTGATTATGGTTGGAATTCTTTTAAATATATCTAAAAAACGAATAAAAAAAATAAGGAATCGCGGTAATGTCTAAGTCATCAGCAGAGAAAAAATATACATATTTTATAACAGGCGGAGGAACCGGCGGACATATTTATCCTGCAGTTGCGGTTGCTGATGCTTTATTAAGCGATGAAAGTACTAAAGAATTATATTATATAGGTAATCCAAAGAATTTGGAATATGATGTAGTTAAGCAAAAAGGTTACAAATTTCTGCCTGTTGATATTCATGGAATGCCTAGAAAAATTAGTTTTGACTTAATAAGATGGGCTTTTCAATTAGGTTATTCTTGGTTAAAATGCTGTGGATATTTGTTAAAATATAAGCCTGATGCAGTCTTTGGAACTGGCGGTTACGTATCAGCACCTATATTATTCGCTTGTAATACCCTTCTTAAACTAAATATCAAATCAATTCCATATATGATGCATGATTGCGATGCGCAGCCAGGGCTGGTAACACGGAATATTTCGGACAACGCAAAATATGTTTCACTTGCATTTGAAAGTGCTGCAAAATTCATAAAGAACAAAAATTGTGTAATTAATGGAAATCCAATTAGAGAAAGGTTTAAAACTTTAACAAAAGCAGAGGCTAGAAGGTTACTCGGCTTAGAAAATAAGCTGACTTTATGTGTTATGGGTGGTTCTCAGGGGGCTCGTTCAATTAATGACTCTGCTGTAGAAATATTAAAAACTCTATCTCTTGATTATAATGTTCAGATAATATTTCAAACAGGCAAGAAAAATTTTGAATATGTTATTGAACAGCTTTTAACTCTTTATCCGTCTTATGAGAGTGATAGAAACATCATAATAAAACCTTATTTTGAAGATATGGTTACTGTTTTGAAAGCTAGTGATATTGCTGTTTCGCGTTCAGGCTCTTTGAGTATTTCAGAAATTTGTGCTTGTGGAATTGCTTCAATATTTGTTCCATATCCTCATGCTGCAGCTGATCATCAGCGTAAGAATGCAAAATATATGTTAGAAAAAAGTGCTGGACTTTATATAGAAGATAGTGAAATTAGTCCTCAGTGCCTTTTAGATATGTTAAAAACTCTTATAAATTCACAAGAACGCTTGAAAGAAATTCAGGCTAATTCGTTATCTCTTGCAAAATTTGATAGTACAGATAAAATAGTTGCACAATTGAAATCTATTGCAGGAACAGGAAAACTCTGTTATGATAAAAATGCAAAGAATGTAAAAGAAGGAGATTTAAAGTTATGAAAAGATTGTTTAAAAAGCTTGTCGGGGGGGGGGCAAGCGCCGCGTAGAGGGCCATTTTACCTCTTATATTGAGTCTGGCAAACCGAGAAAATCCGCCTTTACCCTTGCAGAGGTCTTAATTACTTTAGGGATAATTGGCATTGTCGCAGCTTTGACATTGCCTAATTTAATTGCCAATCATAGGGAAAAAGAAACAGTTGTTCGTTTGAAAAAAGCATATTCAACTATATCGAATGCCTATACAATGATGCTGAACGATTATGGCGAACCATCAGACTGGTCTTTACCTTCATTAGAAAATGATTCCTGGGATGATGTCGCAATTTTGTTTAGTAAATATATCAAAAATGTGCGCGTGTGTACACCTGATGAAAACAATAGCGGCAAGTGTTTTCAAAAAGATGCGAGAAAAGATTTGCTTAATAATAATGTAGATGAAATCGGAAGCCGTGCATCTTTAATTTCAGCAGACGGTATAGTCTACGGTTTTGGCCACCAAATCTCTGCTAGTTCTGCAAAAGATAATATGTGCGGCATTTTTTCAGGTAATAATTACTGTTTTAATATTGATGTCGATATAAACGGTAATAGAGGGCCAAATCGCTGGGGAGTAGACACATTTACATTTCAGGTTGGACGAAACAGGATTATTCCCCGCGGCGGTTCAGGAGCTCATTCTACTTACAAGCAGTGTAATCCTGCATCTGATACTGGAGCAGATGGCTGGTGGAATGGCAGTGGCTGTTCTGCGTGGGTGTTACAGGAAGAAAATCTTGATTATTTAAAATGCGTAAAGGGTAATCAAAGCTTTTGTAATAGAAAATATACTTTTGATGATTATGAAAGTCCGTATTAGTATTTGAAAATACATATTTTTTGTATAAAATACATTTATGGATATTAGTTCACGGTTGAAAGCTATTTCTGGCGATATTCTTGGCGGATTGAATGCTGCTGTAGTAACTTTGCCACAGGCTCTGGCTTTTGGTGTTGCAACAGGATTCGGTGCAAGCGCAGGAATTTGGGGTGCTATTATTCTATCTTTTATAGCAGGTATAACAGGTCCTAAAACGCCTTTAATATCCGGTGCAACAGGGCCGGTTGCCATTGTACTTGCAAGTATTATGATTGCTATAGGGTATGATATTAATACTGCTATTACAATTATTTTAATGGCTGCGATTTTGCAGCTGGCTGCGTCTTTGACTAATTTGCCTGATATGGTTAAATATGTTCCGTATCCTGTTATTTCCGGTTTTATGAACGGTGTTGGATTCGTAATAATTTTGATGCAGCTTAATCCGCTTATTGGGTATAAGGCTTATTCATCCTCTGTTTTGAGCATAAATTCTTTTATTGCAAATTTGCATGCTATCCAGCCTGAATCTTTTATACTTGGGCTTATGACTTTAATTATAGTATTTTTCACGCCGAAAAGTATAAATAAAGTTATTCCATCGCAGATAATTGGGCTTGTTGTCGGAACTTTGATTTCAATAAAACTAAATCTTCCGGTAGATAGAATTTGTAATGTAACATTTTCTTTCCCGACTTTAATGTTTAAATCTGTAGATATTTCTCAAATGGTTAAGTTTTTGCCAATGTCTTTGACTATTGCAATAGTTCTTTCTTCTGAAAGCATGTTAACTGGTTTGGTTTCAGATGCATTGACAAAAACAAGGCATAATCCAAAAGTTTTGCTGGCATCTCAAGGGCTTGGGAATCTTTTTTGCGCCATAACAGGTTCGCTTCCGGGTACTGCTGCTACAATGAGAAGTGTTGCAGCGATTAATGCAGGTGCTACAACGAAATTCGCGGCTATTGTTACGCCTGCAATTCTATTAATTTTATTGTCAAAGCTTTCTGGATTTGTCGGCCAAATTCCGTTTACCGTTCTTGCTGCAATATTAATTAAAATTGGTTACGACATAATTGATACAAAACTCTTAAAAGTTATAAAATTTGCGCCAAAGGACGATTTATATGTATTATTTACTGTTTTCTTTCTGACTGTATTTTATAACCTCATATTTGCTGTCGGGGCGGGAATTACTCTGGCTGCTTTGTTATATGCTAAACGTGTGGCTGATAAAGCAAAAATTATTCATAAAACAGTATATGACAGCGATATTGCGAATCTGGAAAAAGAAGTTGAAAGAGATTTTAGGCACAAAATACGTATTGCGCATATTGACGGTCAATTTTTCTTTGGCTCTGCAACACAATTGATTTCAAAATTCGATGAAATGCTTGGCACAAAGTTTCTTATACTCAATTACGATAGTGAGGACTTACTTGATATTTCTGCAATTTTTGCTTTAGAAGACATAATATTTCGGTTGAAATCGCAGCATATAAAATTACTTTTAGTTATAAAAAATAATACAATATTCAATCAGTTGCAAAAACACAATATTACTTCGCAAATCGGTGAGGGAAAGGTGTTTTTCTCAGAAATTCAAGCTATAGATTATGCCAAAAATTTATTGAAGAAAAAGTTTAAAAATAGCGGAATATAATGCTTGCGAATCTTTTGAAAATTTGATATATTTATATAAAAGGAGGTTTTATGAAAAATAGATTTAGAAGAGCAGTTGGGGGGGGGGCAAGCGCCTAGATACCTGCGCCAATGTTTGTGGAACTTTAAAATTTTTTGAAAGACAATGCATTTCTTGCAATTCAACAAAGGTATCTAAAATAAAACCCGCCTTTACTCTAGCAGAGGTCTTAATTACTTTAGGAATAATCGGCATTGTCGCAGCCTTAACTATTCCTTCTATGGTTGCTAATCACAAAAAAGGTGTTGCTGAGACAAGGTTAAAAAAATTCTATTCAACTTTTTCACAGGCTGTAAAATTAGCAGAAGTTGAATATGGTGAAGTTGAAAATTGGCCTGATCCGGATTTGACTCAGGAATCAGCTACTGAGGAGTGGTTCAATACCTATTTACGAAAGCATATGAATGTTCTTTCTGTTGAAAGAATGGTGCATGATTATACTGTTTGGGTTAAGCTTGTTGACGGAAGCGGTTTTGGAATTCGTTTTGCTGCGACCAATTCCAAAACAGTCTTTGATATGTATTTTTATCCTTACGCAAAAGATGTTGATAGCTGCCAGAAGGACGTTAATTCCCAACAAGCTTGTTGCGGCTCAAAATACTTTACTTTTCAATACAAAAAAACTGGATTAGAGCCATATGGAGGTTTGGGGTTACAAAGATCTCAGCTTCTGGATTATTGCTCAGGAAAACCTACTAAAGAGTATGCTAATTACTGTACCGGTTTGATATTCTATGACGGCTGGCAGATAAAAGATGATTATCCTTGGTTTTAAAATTAAACCGCCTTGAGGTTTCTTCAAGGCGGTTGTTTTATTTTAGAATTTGTATTCTGGAATTGTAAATGGTTCATTATTTGCGTCTTTATCGACAAATTCCAGATAATAATCCATTGCTTTATCTTTAGTTTGCTCGTAAAATTCATCTGAGATAAATTTTTTATGTAACTCTGTTCTTTCACCGGAGTAGTTACCCATAGCACCGGCGTATGTCTCAATAATTGATTTGTCGCTTCCGCCGCCATATGCTTTAGTTTTGGCATCTGTTCCTGAAGGACGAATTTCAATGTATTTATCAGTAAATTCCAAATATGTTCCATCTCCGACAAATTTTATGTTTGTAAGATGATCGAATATAAGACTTTTGAAACTGTCATTAAGGATTTCTATAACATCATCAAGTGTCATAATTCCTTCTTTTACGCCCATTGCCATTGAAAGATAAAATAAATCGTTCTTAGTACGTTTCTTTTCCCCTTCAATTTTAGCTTGTTTAAGTTTGTTGATATCAGGCTCTGATTCGTTGTAGTAAGCGATATCAACACGGGTATCAAAGCGTCCGATAATATCATTTTCATCAAAGACTGATTGAAGATATTCAGATAAAGAAACCTGTTCTTTTTGTAGCTTTGATATAAGTGCAGAGGCAACAATAATTGCTTCTGTAGCGCTTTTTTCTCTCATCGCAATTGCTTTTCTTCCTGCAAGCGATTCAATGAGATCTTCTGTACCCATAATCATTCCGCCGGATTCTTCGCCACCGAAAAGTAATCTAGGATTTATGCCGAGGTTAATTTCATTGCCGAATACATCTTCAATGATAACTTCCTTGTCAGGGGAATTTTTCAATTTCAACTCAACTTTTTTCATGATGTTAGCAATTTCTTTGAAGCCGACAGGAACATTAACAACTTTAACCCCTTGTTTTTTTGCCCATTCATCCCAAGAAAGAGCTGAGGCTGTTGTTTTAATCATAAATCGCGGATGATTTCCCCATAATCCTTGAGCCTTTAATTGTTTAGCCCAGAAATCCATAAGCATTAGGAAAGCTTGATTAGCTGTGAAAATTGTTAGAATTACGTCATCATTGATTTTAATATAATCAATTCCTGCTCTTTCGAGTTCTGGAATTGTACATGCATATTCGGTTTGTGTAATTGTTAATCTGTCATGGTCAGGGTCTGTTATTAAAACTGCTGTTCCAACAGGCATATTTTTTAATTTTTCTTGATAGTTCATTGTTTCAATAACAGGGAAGAATTTTTCGCCGTCTTTTTTCTTTGCAATAACTGTCGCATCAACAGAATAATCGTAGAATGCTTTTTCTCCGGCCGGTGTATGGTCATACTTCCCTATTGAATGGAAAAACGGATCTTCTTCTGTGTTAAACCATGTAAATTTATCGGAAATTTCAAGTTTTTTCAACACTCTGCTAAGCGTTCTGTATGCAGAGCCTCCGACATTTTCAATAACAATTTTGTCTTTAATCTGCTTGATTAAATCAAGATTAATTTTTTGAGCAACGCCGGATTTCAGGTATTCAACGTATAAATCCACGCCGTCATTTAATTTATCCATAATTTTTTCATCTATAAGCGGATTATCTTGTGCTGCGATTTTAATCTCGTAAGAACCATTTTTTTCTGTCATGTCAAAAATTTCTTGAATTTTATTAACAAATTCAAGAGATTCCTCTGGCAGATACTGGCTGCCTTGAGAATTCAAATCTTTTGTAGCATTTTTTACAGAAATACCGTGACTTGATGTAATATATTCACCGCCAAGTAAATCAAGTTTGAACGCTAAAAATGATGCAAGCCAGATTGGAATAGTTTTTCTTTCTTTAGGTACAAGAGTTTTAATACCGTTTGCCGCTTGAATTCTTGCTATTGCATCAAGAAACAGCGCAGAATTATAACGAACTTCTCTTCCTGCAACTTTTAGAATTTCTTTATTCGGGTATTTTTCTTTTGCCACTAGAGCTTTTGCTAAAGTCGCAAGAACTATTCCTACAAGATTTATCGGAAATCTTGTATCTTGCGGAAATAAAATATTTTGAGGCCCTCTAATCCCTGCTGTGGAAACTTTTGCCTCTTTTGCGTAATTTGCAAACCAATCTTTTAAATTGAGTCCTTCAGGATTTGAATTTTTGTCATACGGATACAAATGTTCTTTTTTTAATGTAAATGTGAACTCTCCTTTGTTGGAGAAATCCATAAGGTTTAATTCTTTAATGTAATCGGGAGTTTTGTCATAAACACTTTTAAATAATTCATTTTCCAGCTGATTTTCAGAATGTTTCATTGTTTGCATCTGTTCTCTCCTTAATATAATCTTTTATAAATATATTATACAAAAAACTTGTATTATGCAATCAAATTTGATATTGTGTAACTCATATCCCTGTGCTACGCACGTAGAGACTTGTGTCAATATTCGTGGGACTTTAAAGGTTTTGGTAAGAATATAACTGTAGTTTGTGCATACCTGCCCAACAATAAAAATTTACGGGTTGCATAAGTTCAAAAAATCTAATATAATAAAATTGGAGTTACACAGAATATAGAGAGGTAAAAAAGATGAAAAGAATCTTACGCTTGTTAAGCGGGGGGGGGGGCGATAATTCCTTAGTCTCCCAAGGACTTCGGCGGTCGTTCGGATTTACGTTGTCCGAGGTAATCATCGTCATGTTGATTATAGCTGTAGTCGCCGGAGTTTGTATAAAAATCACCCGCACGAAGTTAGACAAAGTTGTCACTTATACATATTTTGCCGCCTACGACACCTTAAACAGTGTCTCTGCGAATTTAATCGGCAATTCATATTCAATTAAGAAACAGGACACCGAGCACAAAGAAGGCACGTGTAGCACAGAAAAACAATGTCCCGATGGTTACGCATTCGATAAAAGTGTTTGTGATTGTGTATCAATCTCAGTAACTTTGCCTACCAATGGCAATGATTTCTGTGAGGCCGTCGAAGAGTCTGTGAATACAGTCTCTTCAAATTGTAGCGGCAACAACAAATCAGCCATATCTCAAGCTGTTGCATCAGGAGACTTTTCGGGTGTACAACCAGATATAGTTTTTCGTAACGGCATGAAGCTTTATAATGTAAAAAATGACTATGTAGAAATACCTCAGTTGAAGGGCAATATGAAAACAGGTTATGTCTCCGGCTTTAAGTTCGCGAGTATTCTACAAAGGTTTAGTGGTTTTCTGACAGGTATTATGAATAATCTTACGCCACCTGCGTTTGCTCTTGTTAACTGTTCTGTAGGTAATCGAAATAGATGTCAAAATTCGGGTGGCACATTTAATAATCCAGGAGGCTACCCTCTGGGCGGTTTTCCATATTGTTCATGTTCTTGCCCGAGTGGCTACAAAGCAGTTAGTTTAGGTGCTGCACATAGAGGTGAAGAATGCCAACCCTGCACGGCAGTTGCGGCAGTGGCTGCAGCGACTGTGATAAATGTACTGGTCAGTGCCGTTCTTGTTCTAGTGGTTATAAGTTAGTCGGCAGCAGTTGCCAGCTATGCAATACCTCCTGTAGTGCAGGTTGTGCAATTGTGACCGTTGTACCGGTCGTTGTAGTAGCTGTTCGAGCGGTTACCAGTTGTCTGGCTCCTCTTGTGTAGCTTGTAATAAATCCTGCAGTGCAGGCTGTACTAATTGCGATAAATGTACCGGCCGTTGCAATTCCTGTTCAAGTCTTTATAACTTAGTTAATGGCAGTTGTACAATGAAAACTTGTGATTCAGGCGCGATAAGTACCTGTACTTCAAGTGGCGGGACTATGACTTCATATCCAGATTGTAAATGTACCAACTGTCCTGCAGGTTATGCCAGTGACGGCAGTAAGTGTGTAGAGTTAACCTGTGCGACCGATGTTGTCAATGCTTGTGTTTCCAGCCATGGCACGATGAGTACATACTTAGAAGGCTGCTTGTGCAAATGTGAAGAGCCCTACGAAAGCACCGGCGCAAACACATGTAGACGTAAAACCTGTAATGCAGACGCCATAAGCCAATGTGTCGACTCAGGCGGTAATATGACAGATTATCCTGATTGCGGCTGCTATTGTCCAGCAGGAATGTTCTTGGCTGACGGTAAATGTGTCACCATGGACGAAGGCGGTTATATTGTTTATGTTGACGTCAACGGCAACGCCGGTGATAGTATTCTTTATGAAGATGTTTTTCCGTTCTACTTAACCTTATCTGGTACCGTCGTTCCAGGTTTCCCGGAAGACGGTAGTGAACGCGGCGGCAACAGTAAGAGTGACTTGGAGGTAAGTCTTCAGTATGACGATTACAGCGGCCAAGCCCGTGTAGTCAAATGGTTATTAAAGAGTACAAGTTTCCGTGAAGCCGCTTGTAAGAGTGGTTATATCCAAACCAGTGCATACTGCGGTGGCATGACCATCGATGACAAATGTAAAGTACAAGATGCAGATTGTCGTCTTGTACCAATCCGACCAATTAAAATGTAACTCCAAAACAAACATTTAAATTGGTTAACATTACTGAGCCTGATAAATCGGGCTCTTTTTTTATCTTGTTGGGCAGGTATGCCCAACCTACAGTTATATTTTCACCAAAAACTTTAAAGTTTTTCGAAGATTGGTAAAGTTACCTACGTGCGTAGCACCCCTGACCAAAAACTTTAAAGTCTCTCGAATATTGATACAGGTTCCTACGTGCGTAGCACCCCTCACCCTATCCCTGCTTGGTTGCTCGCGTTAAACGGGGCTGCAACGCCGTCGCCTGCGCGCCGCCGTTTCGCCCTCTGCTCGCAATCCGCTCTCCCTAGGAGAGGGAACAAGTTTACTTGTTGGGGTAGAAACCCCAACTTACAATTTTTTTAAGTCTCTCAAATATTGGCACAAGTTTCTACGTGCGTAGCACCCCTCTCTCTAACTCTCTCCCCAATGTGGCTAGAGGATATGTTTTTTGTTGGGGTGGAAAACTAAAACCTACAGCTTTGCAGGTATACCAAACTTTCACCATTCAACTAGTTTTGGATGAGAGGATGGTAGAGAGGCTGTTATTTTATATTTCAATACTTGTCATATTTCTTTCTTATAGGTATAATTTTAGTAAACAGTATACTATTTCTTTAAGAGGATTATTATAAATGTTTTGGGATAAAGACAAAAATTATACAAAAAGAAATGCCTCTGAATTTAATATTTGGAGAACAATATTCCAACTTATTATTTGTAAAATATTTTATATGATTCGTTTGAAAGTCGTATATAGACTTAAGGTTGAAGGATTGGAAAATGTTCCAAAGGATAATGAATATATTGTTTGTCCAAATCATCTTTCTACCCTTGATCCACCTATGATTGCTGCAATTTTACCCCGTAGGGTCTCTTTTATGGCTAAAAAAGAGTTGTTTGATATTCCGTTTATCAGGTGGTGGATTGATTGGCTGGGAACTTTTGCTGTTAATAGAGAAAGCTTAGGACCTTCTACCATTAAAACTGTTCTTGAAATTAAAAAAAGTAAATGGGTGTTCGGAATTTTCCCTCAAGGAACAAGAGGTGTTCCTGGAACTATTACCGGCGTTACAAAAGGCTTTGCAGGACTTGCTAAAATTACGAAATGCGCAGTTTTGCCTATTGGAATTACAGGTACTCAGGAGGCTAAACACTTACCTTTTTCTGGTAAAATTGTAGTTAAAATCGGAAAACCAATTCCATATAGTGATAATCCTGATGAAGTTGTTGAAAAATGGATTGCTGCAATTCAAGAACTTACTGGATTTAAATATATTCCAAATGATGTATCCAAGGATGGCGAAAAAACTAGGAGTTAAGAATGACTAAGAAACAAAGAAATTACAATAGAAGATATCCTTCAGAATATAACATATTTAGAACAATGTTTTATATGTGTTTTTTGTATGTTGTTGTAATTCCGTTTATGAAAATTTTCTACAATTATACAATTACTGGCAGAGAAAATTTGCCGACTAAAGCTAAAAGTGGAAAATTTATATATACAGCAAACCATGTTTCTCATTTTGATCCTCCTATGGTTACTATGGCTTGCGGACGTCCAATTGCTTATATGGCAAAAAAAGAACTTTTTGAAAAAGGTGATAAGTTTGAATGGCTTGTAAAACGTTTGGGCGCTTTTGCTGTTGATAGAAATAAACCCGAAATTGCGACTTTTAAAAC
The DNA here is from genome assembly GCA_944323155.1 of Candidatus Gastranaerophilales bacterium. Taxonomy (GTDB): domain Bacteria; phylum Cyanobacteriota; class Vampirovibrionia; order Gastranaerophilales; family Gastranaerophilaceae; genus CALURL01. The sequence continues at coordinate 21,364 of CALURL010000006.1, read as the reverse complement.
AGTTCGTGATATATTATCTACAAGCTGGTCTTTGGGAGTTTTCCCGCAAGGTGGTATAAGACCTTATGGATCTAAGTTAGGTGAGCTTAAAAAAGGTTTTATTGTTATTGCAAAAAATGCAAAAGCTGATATTGTTCCAGTTGCTATTGGCGGCTTTGACGGTTATCCTAAATTGAAACCATTTACAAGAAGAAATGTACATTTGCATGTCGGCAAACCTATTTCTTACAAATTGTCTGAAGAAGAAATAATGTATGAGTGGTGCAAGCAAATTTCAGAGCATGCTGATTACGAAAATGTTGCGCCAATACCGGAATCTTATAAAAATAAAGAGGCAGATAAGGTATAAAAACGAAAGGAGAAGTTTATGAAATACTTATCTAAACATGTTCACGGGGGGGGGGGCAAACGCGTAGAGCGTGTTTTCGCCATTTATGATAAATACGCCTTTACCCTTGCAGAAGTTCTGGTCACTTTAGGAATTATTGGTGTAGTTTCGGCTATGACTATTCCAACTTTGATGAATCAGACAAATGGCAAAGAATTACAGGCCGGATTTAAAGAAGCATATTCAATTTTGAGTCAGGCTGTTGTGTCAGTCCAAAATGAATCTATGCCGGGGATGAAAAAGTTTTATGCAACTAATACTTCAAAAGGCTATATTAATGCATCTGAAATCCAGCAAAAAATTTATTCAAAATTAAAAATTGTCGGTGAATGTAATTATAAATCTCCTGTCAGAAATTATAATAAAAAGAAAGAAAATCCAGAAATAGACAGAGGTAATCCTACTCCTGATAAGGCTCTTGCAAATGGTATGTGCTTTAATGTTCATGTTAATTCAGGACAAATTAATTTATCAATTGATGTCAATGGTACGAAAGCCCCGAATGTGTTAGGGCATGATATTTTCTTTTTTGATATTGATGATAACGATTCATTACATCCTAAGCAGTCGTCAGAAAAAGTTTATACAGAAGAAGAATTAGAAGATAAATGGGGTGATTATAATAATGCTTATTTGGGTTCTCAGCATGGAGAACCATGTAGTGTAAAATCAAACCAATCTGGTAATGGTTTAGGATGTGCTTACTGGGCATTAATAGACAAAAATCCTGATGATAATTCTAAAGGGTATTGGGAATCGTTACCTTAACTTATAAAAATTATTAAAAGTCTATTTATAATACAACAACATCCCTTGAGTTTTTTAAGGGATGTTGTTTATATAGTTAAAGAAAGAAATTTATGATTTATTATGCTGCCTGCGCAGTTTGTTGAGGTTTTAACTCATATTGAGGTTTTTCAGTTTGAGCAGTTTGTTGAGCATTTGCTTCCGGTTTCATTTGTTCAAGTCTTGCAAGTGCTGCTGTTGCGGCTTCTTGAACATTTTTGTCTTTATCATTTTTAGCAACTGTAAACAATGTTGTTAAGTCTTGTTTGTAAGCAGGTTGCTGAATGTAGCTTAATGCTTCGATTGCTGAAGTTCTAACCATTGGGTTTGGGTTATTCTTTAATTGTTCAACAATTGGAACTGCTCCAGGAAGTTCTGTTAAAGGAACTGTTGTGTTTGTTAATTTTGCAACTTCTTCACCGTATAATTTCTGCATTATTGCGGCTGTGAACATTGCATAACTTTTATTTCTTTCAGATTGTTCCATAGGTGTAATTGTTGTAGCTAATTTAGTATCAGCATCTGAAAGTTTTTCACCAGACATTAGTTTTTGTCTTGCTGCTATTTGTTCAGGTGTAGGACCTGCTAATTTGCTTGAATCATTATTAATAATGTTTGTTAAAGCATTCATAACTTTTTCATCTAACAATTCAGTAGCTTTTTGAGGTTCATCTTTTACCATATTAGCAATTTCTTCCATAGCTCCAGCTTGAACATCAAAGTCAGGGTTTGTTAGTTTTGCAATGAAAGAATTAATATCTACTTGAGGAGCAACCGGTGTTGGTTGTTGAATTTCAACAGCTTGAGTTGTTTCAGGAGTTTTAGGTGCTTCCTGAGTTACAACCGGTTGAGGCACTGCTGTTTGAGGTGCTTGATTAATATTTTGTTGAACTACTTGCGGAGCTACAGGCTGTTGAGGAGCAGGTGTTACTGCTTCAGGAGCTTGTGGAGCTGCCGGCTGAGCTGGAATTTGAATTGGAGCCTGAGGCATTTGCATTACAGGCATGTAATAAGGCTGAACTGGTGCTTGTGGATATTCATATAATTGAGCTTGTGGATATGAATAATATGGCATTGTTGGTTGAGCATATTGAGGAACACTCATTGCAACCTGACCTACACCAGGAGCACTAACTGCTGGATTGTGTACATCAATCTTTACTGCATTATAATTCGGAGCCGGGGTAGCCATTGGCTGCATTGGAACTTGCATGTAAGGATTGTACAAATTTGGAGCTTGAATCATGTAATTTCTTCCTTTCGATATAAATATCTTCTTATATTTTTATTCTACTGTTTAAATATCTGTAAAGGAAATAAATTGCTAAAATCAGAAAAAAAATTAATAATTCTTAACAAAATTAATTTATCTTATTTTGAAATTAAGTTTTATTGCTTTGTTTACCTATGAATATGTTTGTGATATACTATTATTATTAGTCGCAAAAATGTGATTGTGTTTCATATACGGAATGGGATAAACTTAAATTATGATTATTAATAAAAATGAAAAGAAATCTATACGATCTGCTTTTGGTAAAACTCTTGCAGCTTTAGGTAAAGTTAATTCTAATATTGTAGTAATGGATGCTGACTTAGCATGCTCAACTCAAACACAGATTTTTGCGAAGGAATTCCCTGAAAGATTTTTTGATATGGGGATTGCTGAACAAGATATGATTGCATCTGCTGCTGGTTTGGCTTCTGTTGGTAAAATCCCTTTTGTTGCAAGTTTTGCGATGTTTGTCACTGGCCGGACTTATGACCAGATCCGAAATTCTGTTTGTTATCCAGAATTTAACGTTAAAATTATTGGAACACATGGCGGCGTTACAGTTGGGGAAGATGGGGCAACTCACCAAGCTCTGGAAGATATTTCATTAATGCGCAGTCTGCCTAATATGTCTGTTATTGTTCCAGCAGACTGTAGAGAATGTGAGCAGGTTATAAAATTCGCAGCAGAAAACTATGGCCCTATGTATATTCGAATTCCTAGAACTAATGTTTGTGATATTTTTGGTGAAGATTATGAGTTCGATTTTTGCAAAGCCCAGGTTTTACAAGAGGGTGAAGATGTTACAGTAATATCTAATGGAGAAACGCTTGCAGAAGTCATTCTCGCATCACAAGCTTTAATTAAAGAAGGATACTCTGTACAAATTATTCATGTTCCGGTTGTTAAACCTATTGATGGTGCAACTATTATCGAGCATGCCAAACGTACAAAATTTGTTATTACTGTTGAAAACCATTCCATAGTTGGCGGGCTGGGCAGTGCTGTTTGCGAACTTTTATCTGAATGCTATCCGATGCCTGTTATAAGATTTGGAGTAAATGATACTTTTGGACAGAGTGGCAAAAGTGATGAGTTACTTGATTATTACGGCCTAAGTGCTGAGAAATTAACTAAGAATATTAAACGTCAAATTGATAAATTTCGTTTAGTAAAATAATAAAAGGATAATTTATAAAATGATTCAATTTAGAGCAGTTACAAAAAAATACAAAAATGACCATTACGCTTTGAGAAATATTAATCTTGATATACTCTCAGGAGAATTTGTTTTTATAGTAGGCGCTTCAGGGGCAGGTAAGTCTACTCTAATGAAGCTTCTTTATAATGAAGAACGGCCAACCAGCGGAACTGTTACTATTGGCGGAATTAATATTGCTAATCTTTCTAATGATAAAGTTCCTAACCTGAGAAGATGCATGGGAATAGTCTTTCAAGATTACAAATTGCTCCAAAATCAAAGTGTATATGATAATGTTGCTTATGTAATAAGAACTTTGGGAATAAGTTCAAGAGAGATAAATGCGCGTGTTTCCGGAGCATTGAAGATTGTTGGACTTTATGACAAGATGAATGCAACTCCAGCAGAACTATCTGGCGGCGAGCAGCAAAGAGTCGGCATTGCAAGAGCAATTGTTAATGGACCGCCGCTTTTGATTGCTGATGAACCAACAGGGAATTTGGATCCTAAAAATTCTATGGAAATCATGCAAATTCTGGATCAAATTAACCAGAGAGGAATTACTGTAATTGTTTCTACCCATGACAATGCAATGGTTGATTATTTTAGAAAACGTGTAATTACCCTGGATAAAGGTGAAGTAGTAAGGGATATACAGGCAGGTACTTATGAATAATTCTAAAATGAAAATAAAGAAAAAGGTTAAAAAGCATATTCCAAAAGATTGGCTGTGTGAACTAAGAATTTTGTATCGTTTGTCTGTAGAGACTTTTCATGATATTAAACGTACCGGTATAGTTAATTTGATAATAATTACAACTATGGCGGCAATTTTAACAATTTTTGGCTCTTTTTTTAGATCCGCAATGTCAATTTCTTCGTTCGCTAAAGAGTTAGGGAATGTATTAGAAATTTCTGTTTATCTGAAAGAAGGTGCTGATGCCAATGTTGTAAAAAAACGTGTTAAGGAATTTAACCATGTTGAAAGTGTAAGTATTATCCCGAAGGAAACTTCATGGGTAAATTTGAAGCGGGAAATGGATTTGCCGGATATGGATAATCCTCTTCCTGACACTCTGCATGTTAAAGTTGATAAGCCTGAAAATATCGAGGACGTATTTAACAATGTTAAACAGCTTAAATCTGTTGAGGATATGAGTTATGCTCAAGATCTGGCTAAAAAAATTGAGGCGTTGAATAAAATTGTTAATACAATAACAGTTTTTGTAGTGTTTATAATGGGAATTCTTACTATTACTATTATTAACAATACAATTCAGCTTGTAATCCAATCAAGAAAAGATGAAATAGAAATTATGCGTTTGATGGGAGTTTCTAACTGGTATATTAGATTCCCATTAATAATGCAGGGTGCATTTTATGGATTTTCTGGTGCATTAATTGCGGTGTTACCATTGAATGTTGTTCAGAATGGTTTAAATAATATGCACCAATTCTTTATGGTGCCTTCACCTTTGTATGCGCAAAATATTGTGATAGGTGTGATGTTTGCTATGGCTATTCTATTCGGCGCTGGCGGCAGTTTCTTGTGTATAAAAAAACATCTTCAAGTTTAATAAATTATGAATGATAAAAATAATATATTACTGATATCAGATGACGAAAAATTATCTATAGAACTTCATGAAAAATTAGTTTTTATGAGAAAGAATGATAATGTTATTGTTTCAAACTATGAGCACGCAAGAAGGAATATTCAGTTTTATCTGCCTGAAATTATTCTTGTGCATGAGGCTTCTGATAAAAATAAAACAATAAAACTAATATCAGATATTATGAAAAATGATGAATCTTCATCTGTTATTTTGCTTGTGGACAATTATGATTCTGATTTTATTTTAAATGCGTATGAGGCAGGAATTGCTGATTTTACAGATGTTGCAGCGGCTGATTTTGAAATTGTTATAAGAACTGTTAATAATTTAAAAAATGTTTCTGTAAAATATAAAGCAACGAGAAATTTCAGACTTTTAGTGCAGGCCGGTATAATTGATGAGTTGACAGGTTTTTATTCTTTTAATGCAGCGCAAAGAGTTATAGAAAATGAAATAAATTATAACTTGCTTGATAATGGTGTTTTTATGGTAGTTGAACCGGATGAAGACAGCAAACAGCAATTTTCTATTGAAAAGTTTGCTAAAGCAGTTAACAAATCCTTAAGAGCCTATGATCTGGTTACTATGGCAAAGGGGGCTAAACTTTATATTCTTTTACCAAAAACTGATGTAGATGATGCAATTGTTGTTTTGGATAAAATAAAGGCAAATTATGGTAAGAATTTTAAATTAAAGGCCGGATTAACTAATTTTTATAAAAAATCTTTTGAAAAAATTGAGCATGAAGTTCTTCATGCACTTTCAGAGGCAGTTTATTCTGAAGAGGATTATGTAGTAGCTCAATCTTATAAAAAACAGGATACTCTTGATGAGTGGCTTCAAATTGGAGATGATAGTAATAAGGATTATAAATTATTCAGACAAATGTTTAATAAAAAAATGGAAAAAGTTATTACTCCGGTATTTTATCGTTTGCAGAAAGCTTATGAGGAAAAGTTATTTGGAACTAAGATTGAGCAGTACACTGATGAAGAGCAGTGTGTGTTTACTCTTAAGAATAGAAAGCAGGAAAGTTCTTTAAGAATCGTTTATCCAGGATTTGCAAAAATTGTTATATATATAACGCATAAAGGCTTAGAAAGTCCTGAGGATAGCGAATTATCATTACCATTAACTAAGATTACATCAAAAGAGCTTATAAAAATAATTGAAGATTTTATTAAAGAATTTAAAAATACGTCAATAGATTAATGTAGAGGAGAAATTTATGAACACATTGTCAGCAGAGAATAGTTTATTGTTAATTATTGATATTCAAGAAAGATTAGTGGCTGCTTTGGATAAAGATATTGTTGTTTCAAAAGCTGTTAAAGTTGCAAGTGCCGCAAAAGCTTTAGGAATTCCGGCAATCGTCACTGAACAGTATCCAAAAGGATTAGGTCATACTGTTCCTCAATTGGCAGAGGTATTGCCTGAAGGAACTGAAATTATTGAAAAAACTAATTTTAATGCATTGTTAGAAGACGGCATGGCTGAAAAAATTAATTCTTTTGGTAAAAAGCAAATCGTTATTTTTGGTATAGAAACTCATATTTGTGTTCACCAGACTGCTGCAGCACTTTTAGAGGCTGGATATGAAGTTTATGTTATCAAAGATGCATGTGCAAGCCGTAATAAATATGAATTCAAACAAGGAATTGATATTATGCAGGCAAACGGGGCAAAAATTTCATGTGTAGAAATTGCTTTGTTTGAATGGCTTAAAGGTGCTAAAAATCCGAAATTTAAAGAAGTTCAGGCGTTGATAAAGTAAGTTTAGTTTATTAAATAAAAAGCCGGTTTGTTTAAGCCGGCTTTTTAGTGTAATGATTTGTTTTTCTGACCTTTGTGAAATTTCCGCCACTTGAAGTTAGGATAACTTCTTCTAATTCTGCTCCAGTCAACTTCGACATCATGACCAAGTTTTTTTTGAGAAGTTTCCCAGTCATGAATAAAGTCAACACAGGCATGATCCATAAAATGGAGCCTTTCTGCACATACATAGATTGTTTTGTCATTTGGCAGGCGCTCAAATATTTCTATAAGCTGTGGAAGCTGGATAAATATTATATTACCTGTAAGTTTTATAAGAATTTTATTTTCAACTTCATTTTCTTCAATATTTATATGTACTTCAAGCATTTTGAAAAAACTTTTAGCAATTGCTGCGCCAAAACCTATTAAAATCCCTTCAAAAAGATTTGTAAAAAGAATTGCGACAAGAGTTATCATATAAATTGCAAATTCGCCTTTGCTTAAATGGTAAATGTATTTTGCAGCCTTTATATCAACAAGTTTATATCCGGTATAAACAAGAATTGCTGCAAGCGAAGCTTGTGGAATGTAGTTTAGAATTTGCGGGAAAAAAGTTACAAAAAGCAAAATCCATAAACCGTGTAATATTGTAGATAATCTTGTTTGAGCATCTGCGTTAATATTTGCGGCACTTCTAACGATTACTCCTGTTATCGGCAATCCGCCTACAAAACCGGAAATAGAATTTCCGATACCTTGTGCGATAATTTCTTTATTGTAATCAGTTTTTGATTTAGGACTCATTTTATCAATTGCGTTTGATGTTAAAAGAGTTTCAGCACTTGCAATAAATGTTATTATTAAAGCGCTTAAAAGAATATTCGGATCAAATAAGTGCCTAAACATCGAGAACTGAATAAATTTTGTGTTACCCCAGAAGTTTGCGTCAAGATTAATGTAGTTTATATCAAGATGACAAATTGCAGCTAATAGTGTTGCAGTTAATACAGCAACCAGAGCTGAGGGAATAACTTTTAGTTTTTTATTTGGAATGTTGTTCCATAAAATTATTGTCCCGATTGTTATTATTCCGATAAAGCAGGCATGATGATGCTGAGAACCGTCAAATGGCAGCACTGAATTATATATTACATTCCATAAGTCTGCTATATTTTCAAAAAATGTGTTTTGAGGTTTGCTATCCAGCATAATATGGAATTGTGATAAAAATATTGAAATACCTATTCCTGCAAGCATACCTTGAATTATTGCAGGAGATATTGCTCTGAACCATTTCCCAAGTGAAAACAGTCCGAATAAAATTTGGATTAAACCGACTATGAAAATTATCAGAAATAATTTGTCAATTCCTTGTGATGCAATTATATCGACGATAATAAGGATTAATCCGGCTGCAGGGCCTGAAACTTGTAGAGAATTTCCAGAGAAAGCACCTACGATTATTCCGCCGATAATTCCTGATACAAGGCCACTATATATAGGCAGTCCACACGCTATTGCAATACCTATCGCAAGGGGCATTGCTATTAAAAACACAATTATAGAGGCTAGAAAGTCCTGTTTTACTGTGGTTAGTGTCATTAAATTTTTCATAATTTAATAATATCAATGAATTTACATTGTTGCAAGTGCCTGATATAATATTGTTAAGCTAAGGAGAGATAATGATTACAAGAGAAGTAAACGAGTGGTTAAAGAAGGCTGAATGCGGGATGTATTCGGCTGATGATGTAATGGATGAATTTGCAAGGATTATGAGATATCTTACTAAAGAAGAAGTTTTGATGATTAAAAAACGTCTTGAAAATTCTATAAGAAAGGGTTAATTACGATTTTAATTGTCTTTCAATCCATTCCATTATAATATTAACAATGTATTCCTGTTCTTTAGCGGAAAGCTGTACATTTTTGGGGAAATGATGCCATTTGTTAATGCAGCCCCTGCAGCAGGTTGCTGTAGCATGTTGTGCTATGAATACAGGATGACCCTTCATAGGAGTTTGTTTGCCATCGTTTGGAATTTCTGCTGGTGCTATTCGCTTAGATATAAAATCTTTTGCATGTAATTTTATTTTATCCAAACCTTTTTCATTAATATAAATTTTTTCTTTTTCTCGTAATTTAAATTTGCTTCTGAATTCAGATTTTGCAAGTTTTTTAAATACTTTTTCGTACATATCTTGTCCTTTATTTTTTATTTTACTGCTGAAAAGTTTACATGCAAAAAGCGTATTACAAGATAGTAATACACTTTTAAATTTATTATTAATTTTTTAATTATCGTATTACACTATTTTGTATAGTTCCCTGCTCAAAAGCATGAATATTATTCATTGTTGTTGTAAGAATTCTTGTTATAGCTTCATTAGTATTGTATGCCATATGCGGGGTGATAATAACGTTAGGGAGCTGAAACAATCGTGAATTAATTAGACTATTTTTAAGTTCATCTTTAGAAAGTCTGTTTAGCCCGATAACCAGATCAAAATCATTAATTGTATCTTCACTTTCAAGAACATCAAGTCCTGCACCTAGAATTTCTCTTGAAGTTATTGCATTGTAGAGGGCTTCTGAATCTATTAATTCACCGCGGGCTGTGTTAATAATTACTGCTGAATTCTTCATTTTTTTGAATGCATCTACATTGAACATGTGAAAATTATCTTTTGTTAGTGGAGCATGAAGTGATATAAAGTCCGATTTTTGTAATATTGTCTCGAAGTCTGTATATTCTATGGAGTACTTCTCAATTAGTTCTTGTTTAGGATAGATATCATATCCAAGTATTTTCATATCAAATCCGTGTGCTAGTCTTGCAAAAGCTGTACCTATTGCTCCTAGTCCGATTATGCCAACAGTTTTTCCGCCAAGTTCTGTTCCGATAAGCTCATTAGGCTGAATTATCATGTTTTTATAATTTTCTTCTGCAGGAATAATTTTTCTACATACATTTAGCATTAAGCCAAAAGCGAATTCTGCAACACTTTTGTTACCATAATTCGGGGAATTTTCTACTGCTATGTTGTGTTCTTTGCAGTAGTCTGTGTCTATGTGGTTAAATCCGACAGAGCGAAGCGCTATGAGTTTTAAATTAGGAAATTTTTCAAGAACTTCTTTTGTTAGACGTGAAGTCGTAAAAACTGAGATTATTTCAGCGTTAAGCAGCTCATCTGAAAGTTTTGTCACAGAATTCAATGGCTCAAATATTAGTCTATAATCATATTTCCCTTCGTTATGAGATTTTAAAAATTCTTCTTCATATTTTTCTACATCAAAATATATTATTCTTATCATTTTATACCGCCTTTATATTATTTTGTTTATTTTGAATTATTCATTTTCAAGTCTCTTCTTATATTGTCAAATAGATTATAAATTGTTATTATAAAAATATCTGTTACATACGCAGCCAAATTTTAGGATAATTAATTCAGTTTATTTCACAAGAAAATATTATAAAGATATTAAAACAGGAGGTTTATAATGAATAATGAAGTTTTAAAGGATTTTTCTTATGGAGTTTATGTTGTGTCAACTGTGTGCGGCGAAAGACCTACCGGATGCATAGTTAATGCAATTATGCAGGTTACTTATGATACTGTCGCAATAAGCGTTCATCATGACAATTTTACCAATAAATGTATAAAAGATTCAGGAAAATTTGCTGTTTCAATTCTAGGGGTTGATGTTGGGGAAAATATTATTCCTGTATTTGGTTTTAAGTCAGGTCGTGACATAAATAAGTTTGAAAATATTGATACTATTAATGTTAAGGGACTTGATATAATATCAGATTCGGTCGGCTATGTCGTTTGTGATGTTACTGACACTTTGGATACGGAAACACATACCATATTTTTAGGAAAAATTCTTGAAGGAGAGTTATTGAAAGACCAAATTCCTATGACTTATGCATATTATCATGCTGTTAAGAAAGGTATAAGCCCCAAAAATGCGCCAACTTATCAAGAAGTTGTGTCTAAGGCAAAAGAAGCCTACAGATGCAAAGTGTGTGGATATATTTATGAAGGTGATTTAACAAAAGAACCTGATACTTATGTTTGTCCGATATGCAAGCAACCAAAATCTGTTTTTGAAAAAATTAAATAATTTTATTTTATATGTTTAAAATAAAAAAGCAGATACATAGTATCTGCTTTTTTTGTATAATTTTTTAGTTTTTATTTAGAAATGCGTCCAGGAATGACAACTCCGCCTTTCAAGTTCTTTTTGTAGAATTCAACGTGCGGTTGAAGTACACTGTCAAGAACTTCAGGAAATTCTATTCCTTTAACAATTTTTTCAACAATTTCCTGATAAACTGTTGCGAATGCTCTTAATTGAGTCATAGCGCCGGCTGCTTGAGGGGTTAACCCCATGCCCCTTGTTGCAACTTCTTCGTTGAAGAATGCTCCTGTGCTAATGTAAGATTTATCAAGTGCACCGATATAAGCTTCTGCATTTTCTCTGCAAACTCCGTTGTCTTTTGGAACAGTAAGTGCAAATACTAATTTATTTGCAGGATTGAAGTGCGCTTCTGCAGAGTGGTGCATTGCATCAGGAACTTTTGCAACCTGTTTTAATGTATCTTTTACTGATTCGTTTTGCATTTGAGCATGCCAGTAAACAGTATTTTCAAAGATTGAACCCATATATTGGTGTACAGAAGCATCAATTCCGTTTAATTTTGCATCTGCCCAGAAAATACCTTCTTTTAAAGCTTCATTTATATCTAAATCTGCTGTTAATGATAATTTTGATATTTCTTGCGCTGTTTTTAGCATTGTAATCATATCTTCTTTTTTCATGCCTGCATAAGCAAGTGTAAATAGAGCGTGATCATCAAATGCTGAAAATCTTCCGCCAACATCATCATGAATAAACAAATCGCCTAACCAGCCGTTTTCTGTTGAAGTGCGGCGAAGTTCACTTTTTTCTGCATTAGCGTCTGTTACTGCAATAAAGTGTTTTGCTGCTGATTTTTTTGCATCTTCTTCAGACTGGCCTTTTGCTTTGTATGCATCAATAAGCATTTGTTGAACTCTTAAAAAGCCGTCTTTTGTTTCAAAAGTTGAACCTGATTTTGAAGCAATCATAAAGTTTGATGTTGTTACATCGTTATCTAATCTGTATAAAAAGCGTTCGAGGCTTGCAGAATCGACATCTGAGTAAAATTCTACAGCATCGTGGCGGACATTCAATCCATTTATACTTAACATATGTTCTACAGTGTGTTTAGAACCGCCAATACCCATTACGCTTAATTTTTTCGCATTTGTTTGTTTTTTTAATTTGTCTGCCAAATCATACAATTCATCTACTCGTGTTAACTGCAATTCTGGCAGGTTAACCCAGTTTAAGAATTGTCCTTTTTTGTTAGCTCTTTTAGAAAACTCTTCTACAAATGCTGGCACATTTGTTTGATATTTAGAAAAATTTACCCCTGTAAATTTAACATTAATATCAGAGATTTTGTTTGTCATAATGTACTCTCCTTTGTTATTGAAATCATTTTCAAATTAATTATATAATAAAAATGTTTATATTTGTTGAATATCTTTCTGAATTTGAATTTTTAAAGCCTCAAGGGATGGAAATTTTTTTTCCGGGCGCAGCATTTTGTTGAATTCAATATGAATTTTTTCACCATAAATATCTTTGTCAAAGTTTAGGATGTGAACTTCTACCAGAGTTCCTTCTCCTTTAACTGTCGGACGTAAGCCGAAATTTGCTATGCCTTTGCCGTAGTTTGTTTCAACTGAGTAAACTCCGAACGGCAGTGTTATTAGTTCTGGCGGGTACATTATATTTGCGGTTCGAAATCCAATTGTACGGCCGATTTGTTTGCCTTTAATAACTTCACCGCTTATATCAAATTTGTAGCCAAGCATTGAATTAGCTTTTTCAAGATTCCCTTTTGATAATAAATTCCTTATTGTTGTGCTGCTAATTATTTCATTGCCGAGTTTTTGCGGCGAAAGTTCAAAGTATTTGTAATCAAATTTTTTTGATTCTTTTTCAAGATATTTTACATTTCCTGATTTTTTGTAGCCGAAATTATGGTTATAGCCTGTAGAAATCGCTATTGGAGTAAAATATTTTATCAATATATCTTTCAAATATTCTTCTGCGGTTAATCCTGAAATGCTTTCAAAATCTAATTCATAAAGAAAATCTACACCGAGAGCTGCAATTTTTTGTTCTCTTTCTTTGCGTGTGAGAATGTATTTTGGACAAACGCCGTAAAAATAACAGCAGGGATGATCTTTGAAAGTTATAACTGCAGATTTGGAGTTGTTTTCTTTTGCAAAATCAACAGCACTTTTAATTACAGCCCTGTGTCCGAGGTGAACCCCGTCAAAGTAACCGAGTGCTAATGATAAATTAGGATTTTTGTTTAATTCATTTAATATTTGCATATACGTAATTATATTACAAAATTTTTATTGAAAATATTGCAAAAATATGTTAAATTTAAATTGGTTATTTATTTTGAAAGGAGATTGTTTATGAAAAAAGATGTTAAACACATTCACGGGGGGGGGGCAAGCGCCGCGTAGTCTCCTTTTCCACCCGTTGTAAAAATTACGCGTCCACAAAATTGCCCGTAGGTTGGGCTCTCATCACAACAAAAGTTTCTAAAAGGAAAATCGCTTTTACTCTAGCTGAGTTGTTGGTAACTTTAGGAATTATTGGCGTTGTTTCAGCAATGACTGTTCCTACATTAATGCAAAATCATCAAAGAAAAACTTATGTAACTCAGTTGCATAAAATCTATAACGAATTTAGTCAGGCTTTTATACAGTATCAAACTGATCATAATGCAGTAAATTTATCTGAAGCTGGTTTGACTTCGGCTGATAAGGTTAGTGCTTTTATGAAAGAGTATTTCAAAATAGTTAATGATTGCGGATCTAAGTTTAGACCTTGTTTTGCAGCAGAATATCGCTCTTTGGATGGTACTGAAAAAAGATCTTATGGAAATGACAGTGCTCCATCTTCCAATACAGCATCGTGCGTTGTAATAGCAAGCGGGGCTTCTATTTGTTTGGAACCAATTTCGTCCAAGTATGAAGATGCTGAAAATTTTCTGGGCGGGCTGATTACAGTTGATGTGAACGGCCAAGCTGGCCCAAATATTGGCGGTAGAGATGCTTTTTTCTTTAGATTTTATCAGGATGGTTCAATTGATGTTTATCGAGAATCTAACGCTTGCGCTGGTAGTACTTCTTCTAACTGCCTTTCTGATATTCGTCAGAAACGATTTGAAGCTAGGTGTCAAAAATCCGCTGTTGGCGATGATTGTATAGGAGCTCTTCTTAACGACAACTGGGAAATGAATTATTAAAAAAGAGCCTTTTAAAGGCTCTTTTTTTATTTTTATTTATTTTATTTTTCTAATTTTTATGAGCTGTGCTTTTAATATGAAGTTCTCTCAATTGCTGAATTGATGCTTCTCCTGGTGCGTCACTCATAAGGTCTTTTGCTCCGGAGTTTTTAGGGAAAGCAATTACATCACGGATAGAATCGCATCTTGCAAGAAGTGCAACCAATCTGTCTAAACCGATTGCTAAACCTGCATGCGGTGGTGTTCCGTATTGAAGCGCATTAACCATAAATCCAAATTTCTCAACAGCTTCTTCATGAGTAAGTCCAAGTGCTGCAAATACTGCTGATTGAACTTCTGAAGAGTGAATTCTAACTGAACCGCCGCCTAATTCTGTTCCGTTGTAAACAATATCATATGCAATAGATTTTACGTTACCCAAATCACCGCTTTTCAATTTGTCTAAATCTTCAATGCAAGGTGAAGTAAACGGGTGGTGCATTGCTTTGTAGCGTTGTTCTTCTTCAGACCATTCAAACATTGGAAAATCTACAATCCATAGTAAATTATGTTTATTTTCATCAATTAGATTTAAGGATTTACCGAAATGTAATCTTAGTCTGCCCATAATATCATAAACAAGCTGCGGCTTGTCTGCAACAAAGAATATAATATCTCCTGCTTCAGCTTGAGCACGCTCTTGAATTCGTTTTGCCTGATCTTCTGTAACAAATTTCAATACAGGAGATTTTGCGGTGCCGTCTTCGTTGTAAATAATATTTGCAAGAGCTTTTGCACCGAATGATACAGCTAATTTAGTAATATCATCAATATCTTTTCTTGAGAATTTAGCACCGCCAGGAATTCTTATTCCGCGAACAATGCCGCCGTTTTGTAATGTCTTTTTAACAATTTCAAACTCAGACTCAAGAATAATATCTCCAATGTCAAATAATTCTAAACCAAAACGTGTGTCAGGTTTATCTGAACCAAATCTGTCCATTGCTTCTTGCCAAGGCATTTGAATGAATGGAGGTTTAACTTCTACTCCTGCAGCTTTAAATGTTTCAACAATCAAGCCTTCAACCATTTTTATAACATCTTGTTGTTCAACAAATGACATTTCAATATCTATTTGTGTGAATTCAGGTTGTCTGTCTGCACGCAAGTCTTCATCACGGAAGCATTTTGCTATCTGATAATATCTTTCAATTCCGCCAACCATGAGAAGTTGTTTGAAAATTTGCGGAGATTGCGGAAGTGCATAGAATTTGCCTTCCTGAACACGTGATGGTACAAGGTAGTCTCTTGCGCCTTCCGGAGTTGTTTTATTAAGAATTGGTGTTTCAACTTCCAAAAAGCCTTCATTATTAAAATAATTTCTTGCCGCATGACAAATTTTATGACGTAAAGTCAAATTCTTAAGCATACTTTCTCGTCTGATATCAAGATATCTGTATTTTAAGCGTACGTCTTCTGAAACATTTTCATCATCTAAAACAAACGGTAAAGTTTTTGCTTCTGACAAAATTTCAACATGTTCAGGATACATTTCAACCTGACCTGTAGCGTATTTTTCATTATATGTTTCTTCCGGTCTGCGTGTAACCTTACCTTTTACAGTAATTACATATTCTGAACGTACTTTTTCAAATACTTTGTGTACATCAGGGTTAATTTGCGGATTTGCTACAAGCTGGAAAAAACCTGTTCTGTCTCTCAATTCGATAAATAAGATTCCGCCAAGATCGCGGACTGTTGAAACCCAACCGGAGAGAGTAATTTCTTCATTGATATTACTTAGATTAAGTTCTCCGCAGTTGTGGTCTTTCATTTTTGTCTTAATCATTTTATCTTCCTTTTCTCGTATTAATACTAGTGTATGTCAAAATTTTATCAAAAACATAAAAAAATAACCACTTTTTTATTTAAAATTAAAAAAAATAAAGCCTCTTTTATATGAGGCTTTATTTTTCTTTCTATTTTCTGCTCATTCTGCTTCGTGCTCTTTGTGACTGCTGCAATTCCTGCTCTTCTATTTCCTGTCCATAATCTTCGCCTTCATAAATATAATCATCAGGCAAAATTTCTATAATCTGAATTGTCATAATCAAATTAATATTTACATGAAGCTGTGGAGATTTATCAGGTCGAAAAGCAAGGTTTTTTCTATCTTTAACCTCACAATTTTTCAATGTAATGAACTGAAACCCTCCGTTTAAGATGTAGAATAGCATATTATCTGGAATTGAATTGCTAAACCTCATGTTTTCCGGCAGAATCAGTTCTCCTGTAATGTGTTGTTCATTTGTTGTAATTAAAACCAGCATTCTGGGTAAATCATTTATCATCATAATTTTTATCCTTGACTATTTTGTTGTTCCTTTAAACATTTCTTTTATACCGTCAACAGAAGACAAAATTCCGGTTGCTTCGTACGGCATATAGACTACTTTGTTGTTTTCTCCGCTTGTGATTGCTGTCATAGTTTCCAAATATTTCATAGCAATCAGGTATTTATCAGGCTGACCTTTGTCTGCAAGAGCTGTAATAATTCTATTGATAGCTTCTTTCTCAGCTTCAGCTTCAATAATACGTGCCTGTGCTATACCTTCTGCCCTTAAGATTTCTGCCTGTTTTTCACCTTCTGCTGAGCGGATTGCGGCTTCTTTTTCCCCTTCGGCCTTTCTTATAGCTGCTTCTTTAAGTCCTTCTGCTTCGGTGATAGTTGCTTTTTTCTCTCTGTCTGCTTTCATCAATTTATCCATTGAGGCTTGAATATCAGCCGGCGGGAAAATATCTTGAATTTCTACACGGTTAACTTTGACGCCCCACTTATTTGTTGCTTCATCAAGTGTTGTACGGAGTTCATCGTTAATTTTGCCGCGGGAAGTTAAAGTCTCTTGTAAATCCATTTGTCCTACAAGGTTTCTTAATGTCGTTTGTGTCAGTTTTTCTATGGCATCAGGAAGGTTTTCAATTTCATAAACAGCACTTTTTGCATCTATGATTTGGAAGTAAATAAGAGCATTAATTGTAATAGAAACGTTGTCTCTTGTAATTACATTTTGTCTTGGGAAATCATAGATTTGTTCTCTTAAATCAATTCTGTCTACAGATTTAAGATAATAGTAATTGTGCCCATCCATGCCACGTGATGTTACTTTTTTCAAAATTCCTCTGGGTGATTCAAGAATTGGAAAAATAAAGTTTGGGCCGGCATTTAGAGTTTTTTCATAGCGTCCCATTCTTTCTATAATTACTTGCTGCTGTTGTTGGACAATAATTATTCCTTTAAATACATATATTAATAATGCGACAAGCAAAATCAGCATAAAAATACCCATAATAACAAATTCCTTTCTTTATTTAAACTTTTTCAACATACATAATTAGACTTTCATTTTTAACAATTTTTGCCATAGAGCCAGCAGGAATGTCTTCATCGCCTATTAATCTTGCATCCCAGCGTTCATCGTAAATTGTTATTGCTCCTGATGTTTTGGTTACTGTTTCTATAACTTTTACTTCTTTGCCTATGTATTTGGCTTCTACACCTGTCTCTTGTTCTTTTGTGTTTTTGTTTTTGATAAGTATTGGGCGTAAGAATATTATTGACAGTAATGAAAGTATCACAAATATTACCGAAAGAGTAATCCAGTTTGTTATAAAGCCGCCTATAACTGCGGTTATAAATCCTGCTATTGCAAGATTCAGGAAAAACATTGTTGGCAAAAGCATTTCAAGAATAAGAAAAGCTAATCCAACTATCGCAAAAATTTCCCATATAACCATGTATAAAACTCCTATTATGTTTATGTATTGTTTAATTCTAGCATATTTTTTCAGCCACGTCAATTAATTTAATAAAGATTTCTATCTTTTGCTGAATTCACTGTCAAGTTGAAAATTTATGAAAAATAATTTATAATTAATTTAGAATTTATAAAAAAGGAGGTAAAAATTATGAGAGATTTATTAAGAATGAATGTCGGGGGGGGGGCAAGCGCTTAGCCTTATTCCACAAGTATTTTGAAGGTTTTACGTTAGCAGAAGTTTTGATAACTTTGGGTATTATTGGTGTTGTTGCTGCTTTAACTTTACCAAATCTGATTGCGAATTATCGTGATAAAGTTCTTATTGCTCAAACTAAAAGAACATATTCTTTAATTATGAATGCAATTACGCTATGGAAAACAGATGTAGGAAGCTTTGATGATAATACACTTCTTTTTAACCCTTCCCAGTCGTCTCTAGAAACTGCAAAAAATTTTGCGAAATATTTTAATGCTCCCAAAATATGTGAAAATCAAAGCATTGCAGATTGTTCAAAATATTATATTACTTATAAATACTCATATTCAAGCGTGTCGAATGGTGTTACGTACGGGGAAAAACCTATTTATCCTTTATTAATGTTAAATGACGGAGCTAAAATTTATATTCGCCAATCGTCATCATGTCTTAACACCTGGGTTAGCTGTGAGCGGGATGAAAATGGCTTTTGTAAAAAAGATGAGAGCGGTAATGATATTATGAAACCTGGGAGTGATGATGCTTGTGGATATATTTATTTTGATGTTAATGGTGAAAAGGGGCCAAATCAATTTGGCAGGGATGCTTATCTATTAAAAGTTCGTACGAATGATATTGTCCTAAATTCATGGAAGCCTAGCGGATATGAGAGTTTAAGAAATATTTTGTCAGGAAAAGATAAATTGATTTATACTAATTACAATATAGGTGATAAAGTTGATTAAAAAAAAGTCCCTATTAAGGGACTTTTTTATTGTTATTTTTCATCTTCTTCAAGTATCCAGCCGTTTGTTAAATCAACCTTTACTGGTTTTAGAAGTTTTATATAAACAACACCTTGTGGCTTAACATCAAGTTTTTCTCCTTTTAGTGTTGCTCTGACTATTTTCATAAACCAGTTTCTATGTTTTTTTACTTCTCCAACGCCCGTAAAGCTTACTGTCTGGTCATTGTTTGTCGTAATTAATGTATTATCTAATACTAAAACTCCATTTCTGACAAACCATTTGCCATTTCTTACATCAAGAAGCTGGCCTTTTAAGTTCGCACCTTTTGAAACAAGAATAAATTTGTCCTTAGTTACATAATTTTCTGCTGCTTTGGCAACGTAAATTTCACCGGGTTTTGATGATTGAGAACTGATGTATGAGGTTAAGCTTACAGGAAGCAGTGTTCCTGCGGGAATTGTTCCTATACTGCCCTGAACAAAGGCATTTTTAACAATATATCCTTCACCTGTTTTCTTTCTCATAGCTTCTGCAAGTTTTGCATTTGGATTAAGTTTTGCCTGTATCATCATATCATACAAAATTGCAGTAACTTCTGCTCTTGTTGCTGGTCGAGTTGCTTCTATATTGTCATCTGCTGATGGGATTGTAACAAGCATACCTAAAATTTCTGCTTTTCCTGCCGGAATTAAGAACCATTCTGGCACTTTATCTGCGTCGGAATATTTTTTTATTAAAACTTCTTTTGCTTTTTGTCTGCTGATTTGTTCTGTAGTTAAAGCGTTCACTGCGACAGAAATTGATTCTGCTCTTGTTACACTGTCATATGGTCTGAATTCTTCTCCATTTTTAGGTGAAGATATTAATTCAAAATACAAAGCTTTTTGAATTGCATCGTATGCCCAAAAATCTTTATCTATATCAGTAAATTTTACCGGCTGCGCAATTGTTGTATGCTCTTGTCCTAGTGCTTTTATTGCCATAGAAGCAAATTCTGCTCTTGTTACATTTTCATCAGGCTTAAATGTTCCATCAGGATAGCCTACAACTACTCCCTGTTCGTTTAAAAGTTCAATCTGTTTTGCTGCCCAGTGGTCAGTATTAACATCAGGAAACCCAATTGCAGGTAAGGCAAACATTATTGCAGTTAAAATCGTAAAAACTGCATTACATAATTTTTTCATATTTTTTCTCCTATAATAATATCCTTTTTTATGCTACAATTAAATTTGAATTTCGGCAATATTATCTGAAGTTATGTAAAATATTGTCGAAATAATAGCAAAATTTTTTATTTATACATTTACTTATTACAGAAAAATAAATTACGAAAGGAAAAATGTTATGCAAATTACCCCAATCAAAATTTTTTCAAACGGCATAAGTTTGAATAAAAATAGTCAGAATGTGAATTCTAAAAATAATGTTGCGCCTTCAAAACTTAATTTTGTGAACGCAGATACTGTTTCATTTGGCGCAAATATATTTCAAGATGGTGTAAAACTCCAAAAACTCGCAGATAAAAAACTTATTCCTTTGATGGATGAAACAAGACCTTATTATGCAAAGTTACTAAAATATAAAAAGTTCTTATTAAAAGAAAACTCTGGAGATTTACAGAATCCTATTGTGAAGCAGGCTAGTGATTTACTTGAACAAGTTCCATACAAAAGAGCAGCAATAACTGCTTCTGAGGTATTTGAAAATTCTAAAAATATATCTGATTTCCGTTATGAAAACATTTCTCCTGATCAAGAGAATTCAATCAAGTCAAAGACTTATGAACTTTTTAATAAAGTTAATTCTTTTGATGCTGACGCAAAGAACTTTAAACAATTGAAAGAAATGATTAATCATTTTCTGGCTGGAAAAACTGATATTTAGTGTGAGTTTCTATAAAAGTTAAAAAAATAAAAGAGAAAACAATTTAGTTTTCTCTTTTATGGTGGGCAAGGGTGGATTCGAACCACCGTAGTCTCGCGACGGCAGATTTACAGTCTGCTCCCTTTAGCCACTCGGGCACCTACCCATATTAATTTTTCAAAAAATGCCTTTGACGGGATTTGAACCCGTGGCCTCTCCCTTACCAAGGGAGTGCGCTACCCCTGCGCCACAAAGGCTTAATGCCACAAGGGCGTTAACTCTTTTTTTGAGTTAAAAAAAGCCGGCAATAGGAATCGAACCTACAACCTACGGTTTACAAAACCGTTGCTCTACCGTTGAGCTATGCCGGC
>CALURL010000005.1 GCA_944323155.1 Candidatus Gastranaerophilales bacterium | reverse complement strand
GTATTTGTTCTTTCTTTGCTCATTATTGTAACCTTTCAGTTATATCATTTACAGCAGATTCTGTAACTACTACGAAATCAGCTTCAAGTAAATCTTTTACGTTTAAGTTTGAAGGTAAGATTATTTTTACACTCGGGATGTTTCTTGCTGATAATGCTAAGTTTTTATTTTCTTCAGCTTTTACATCTGCGATAATTAATACTTTACCTGATACATTAAGTGATTTTAATGCATTTACCATTAATTTAGTTTTAGGTTCAGTAATTGTAGAGAAGTCTTTTACGACAATCATTTGTTCATTTCTAGCAGACAATGCTGATTTCAAAGCTAATTGTCTTGCTTTTTGAGGCATATTGAAAGCGTAGCTTCTTGGTTTTGGACCGAATACAACGCCGCCGCCTGCAAATAGAGGTGAACGAAGTGAGCCTGCTCTTGCTCTACCTGTACCTTTTTGTTTCCATGGTTTTCTGCCGCCGCCTGCAACTTCTGCTCTTGTTTTAGCACAAGCTGAACCTTGACGTGCATTGTTTAATTGTCTTCTTAATGCTAAGTGCATTACGTGTAAATTAGGTTCTACTCCGAAAACGCTTTTTTCTAGAGTAATTTCGCCTAATTTTTCTCCATTTGTACTTAATATTTCTTTTGACATTTTATTTTCCCTTTATACTTGTCTACTGCCTGTTACCCCTTTCGGTTAACCCGTTTTATTTGGCAACTCGGGATTTTTATAACTTATCTGTTAGGTTAATGTGTTTTGAATTATTGTTTTATCCGCTAATTCCATTTAGTTCTTGTTGGAACGATTGTTACCAATCTGCCTTCGCATCCTGGTACTGAGCCTTTGATTAATACTAGGCTGTTTGCAGCATCTACTTTAACTAATTTTAGTTTAGTAATTGTAACTCTTTCGTTACCCATGTTACCTGCCATTCTTTTGCCTTTGATAACACGGCTTGGAGTTGTACCTGCACCAATAGAACCTGGTTCTCTGTGGTTTTTAGAACCGTGAGCCATTGGGCCTCTTCCAAAGTTCCATCTTTTTACTGTACCTTGAAATCCTTTACCTATTGATTTACCTGTTACGTCAACTTTTTCTACGTTATCTAATACTGATAATTCGATTTTATCGCCGACTTTGTAATCTTGAGGATTGTCAACTCTAAACTCTTGAAGATGTCTAAAGTTTTCCAAATTATTTTTCTTGAAATGACCTAATTCAGCTTTTGTAAGATGTTTTTCTTTTGCTGCAATTGTTCCGACTTGAATTGCGTTATAACCATCTGTTTCTACTGTTTTAACTTGAGTTACTACAATCGGATCTACTTTGATAACTGTTACAGGGATTGCTAATCCTTGTTCATCAAAGATTTGAGTCATTCCTAGTTTTTTACCTATTACACCTAGTGTCATATTCGTCCTTTCATTTTTCTTGGATTATCGCGGTTCAAAGTGTTAATTTGTTTGTAATTTTAATAAATTACTTAATTTAATCACGTTTTCACCTGGACAAGTTTCAACCCTTCGGTTTCACTTTTGCGAAAATCCGTTTCTCTTGCGAGCGCTACGTTTGCTTGCTTTTACTTTACCTAATTGAGGGATTTAACCTCCATCTCACACATTGGCGAGAAGTCGCAGTTCACATTATATGCATAATGCTTATTCAGTTTTCAAGAAGTTACAAATTATAATTTAACTTCAATATCTACACCTGCTGGTAGATCTAATCTGCTTAACTCTTCAGTTGTCTGTTGAGTTGGTTCGTATATATCAATGATACGTTTATGAGTTCTCATTTCAAAATGTTCACGAGATTTTTTATCTACGTGTGGAGAACGCAATACGCAATATATACGTCTTTTGGTAGGTAAAGGAATCGGGCCTGCTACTTTAGCGTCTGTTCTTTTTGCTGTTTCTACGATTTTGTCTGAAGATACGTCAATTAATTTGTGATCGTATGCTTTTAAACAAACTCTGATTCTTTGTCTTTTTGTTGTGCTAGCCATTTGTATTCCTTTTTCTTTTTTTTTACTATTACACATACAGGCAAAGTGCCTGTTTTACCCGGAAAGTTTGCTATTCTAAAAATATTTCGGATATTAGTAAACACTCTATTCCAAGCATACCAATGGTAAAACAAACAAAATTTGCTGTCAACAGTGAGATTTGAATAAGCTTTAAATTTCGTTACATTAAATTGATTTGTAAAGTATTTTAAAAAACAAAAAACAGATTTCTATTTTGGAAATCTGTTTTTGTTTCAATTTTTATTCTTAAATTCTATGATTTTGTTTTTTTAGATTTAGCATCTTCATCAGTTGTTTCAGAATTATTTTGTTCATCTGTTTCAGGTGCTTCTGTGTCAGGCTTATCGTCATTGGTAGCTTGAGAATCTTCTTTTTCAGCTTCCTCATTTTCACCGTTTGTTTCAGAACATTCATTTTCTTCACTGTTTTCTTGTGCTTCTTCTGATGAATTTTCTTGTTTCTGTTCTGATTCTTCAAGTGCTTTTTGAATTTCTTCTTCGTCTTTTGCTCTGATAACAGGGATTGAAAGCATCAGGGCAACTTGATCGCCGTCTTGTTCAAGGTTAAGTTCAAGTGCTTCTTTATCCATTTCAAGATATTTTGAAAGCAGTTCTACAAGTTCTTTTCTCATACGTTCCATAAGTTCGGGCGTAAGATTAGTTCTATCTTGCATTAAAACAACTCTCAAACGATTGCAGGCAACGTCTTTTGCAGATGTTTCTTCTTTTTCTGTCTGGCGGAAAAAACCAAGAACTTTATTATATAGATTAGTAAAAATTTCGTTCATCTTACTTCTCCTTACCCATTAAACCTGAAAAGAATTTTTTTACTTTTCCCATTACACTGGTGTCTTCTTCCAAATTCAGGAAAGGAACGTCTTCGCCGATAATTCTTCTGGCTACATTTCTGTAAGCTTTGCCGGCCAAAGATTTTTCATCGTTAACAATTGGTTCGCCTTTGTTTGTTGATGTGATAATTCCTGTATCTTCAGGGATTATACCGATTAAATCTGCTGAAAGTATTTCTACAACGTCTTCTACGCTCATCATGTCATTAGATTTTACAAGGTTTGGACGAACTCTGTTAAGTAAGAGTTTGTAAGATTTTATTTCTTCTTTTGCTTCCAAAAGTCCAATAATTCTATCTGCATCACGAACGGCTGACATTTCTGGGGTTGTAACTACAATTGCTTCAGAGGCGCCCGCTACTGCATTTTGAAAACCTTGTTCAATACCTGCAGGACAGTCAACCAAAATGAAATCGAAATCTTTTTTTAGTGTGTCGCATATATCTTTTAATTGTTCTTCTGTTACTGCTGATTTATCGCGTGTTTGTGCTGCTGCTAGAAGACAAAGGTTTGGATTTTTCTTATCTTTTACAAGAGCTTGTTTTAGTTTGCAGCGTTCTTCTACCACATCTACAATTGTATAAACAATTCTATTTTCAAGTCCTAATAACAGGTCAAGATTGCGCAACCCAAGGTCTGTATCTATCATTACGACTTTTTTACCGGCTCTGGCAAGGGCTGTACCTATGTTGGCGTTAGTGGTAGTTTTACCTACCCCTCCTTTACCGGATGTAATTACGATAACTCTACCGCTCATGGTTTCTCCTTTTATATTTGTTGTATAGTTTATTTTATTTAAGTTGTCTAATATTTTTTGTGGATATGTTAACATGGGTCTTTTTTATACTTCGTGTAATTTATGTATGTATATTTGTTTGTTTTTAATGCAAGCTTCTTCCGGAACGAATGTGTCTGTTTTTTGAATATACGGGATATTAATACTATCCGGACGTCTTGCAAATACATCAGCTATTCTTAATTGTATTGCATTCATTTTTAATGCGCGGATTCTTGCGTATTTATTTCCGTCAGAACCTGCATGGGCTATGCCGCCGAGAACTCCCCATACTGTAATATCGCCTCTGGCAATAATTTCAGAGCCCGGGTTTGCATCACCGATGATTACGATATTTCCTTCTGAGGTAATACTTTGTCCTGAGCGCAATGTCCTTTGAATATATAGTGTTGGAAGTTTTTCGGTTTCTTTTAAATGTTCTTTTAAATCAATTTCTTCCATTGTGATTTCTTCAGTGCTTTCAATGTTATTTGCATTTTCAAGTTTTGCATTAAACTCTTCAAGCTCTTTAAAATCAATAGTTTCACTACTAACCTGTTGAGTATTTTTTATTTCCGGAGAAGAACTTTTATCTGTTGTCTGTTGTGTTTCATTTAAATTTTCAGTATCTGAAACTTTTGCTAAATCAGCTTTTTGAGTATTTGCAGGCTTATATTCTTCAAGCGTTTTTTCTTCATTTTCAACGGAAACTGCATTTGCTTCTGCGTTTTCTTTCAATGTTTTTAGGTCTTTACCTTGAGCGAAAGTTTTTATTTCAGAATTTTCATCTCCAAAAATTTTATCAAGGGCTTTTTCAAGTTCTTGATTTACTTTTTCTTTTTTATTTTCTTCAAGGTTAAATTCAGGCATGGGAACTTTATTCTCAAGTTTAGAGATTGTAATTCCAAGTTCTTCTGCTGATTTGATAGTAGTTTCAGAGGCTGTGGAAATAAATTCTATTTCAGAATTCATTGATTCCACAAGCGCTTTAATACTTGTAAGCTGTGCTGAGGTTAAATCAACATTGCCTAATTTTATACAAACTTTTTTACTTTGCGCTTCCGGCAAATCTAAGATTGTGCTTAATTCATATATTATATCGGATGTTTTTCGTGCGTTGGAAACGTCGACGATAAAACCGTTTTCAATGTATCCCTTATCCATTTTCTTCCTTCCGCAAAACTGGTTTATAATTCATGAAGATACATAAAACATTTTATAACATCAACGAATTATTTCGAATTGTAATATAAATTTATGGAAAAATTTTTTATTAAGCTACAAGGTTAACCTGTTTTCTTTGCAAATGTTCGGCTAAATCCTGTTTTGTAATAACGCCGTCATTATTTAAATCAAGCGGGTTTTGAGCATATGCTGCGGAACCTTTTTTATATAAAACTTCCTGATTTGCTTTTGATGGCGCAAACACCATTGCGTATAAATCCCCAGCTGAAAGTTTTTGGTCTGCTGTGAAGTTTCGTTTTTTTACTACAGTAAGGAATTTTTCTACTAAATCTAATTGTTCTAAGCCTGACATTTGGCCCACTTGTTCTTTTGTGTATGAAGTTCCATATGTTTGGTTAATTTCAGCAAGGGCTATGTTTGTAAACTGAATCAATCCAACTGCTGTATTTCCGTTCCAGGCCTGAGGGTTAATACCTGATTCACTGTTCATAACAGCTAGCAAATCTTTATAATCACAATTTAGTCGTTTTGATATTTCCTTAACTTTATCTATGAATTCTTTATCTATTTTGAAATCTGTGTATGATGCTTGTGTAGATGTTTGTTCAGAAGTTGATTTGGTTGAAGATTTTTTTGAATGAGTTGTTTTGTTTGAAGATTCTGTTTTGTGTGAGCTTGTTGTGAAATTATTATTCAAACCAAAATCCCAATAGTTTTGGTAGTAATTTGAAAAATTATAGCTATTGTTAAAGTTCAATTGCGGGAATGAGTTCATAAATGTAAATGGCTGAGGGCTTAACATTTGTGGAGTTGTATTGAAAATGTTCATAAACGGATTATATGTCATATAATCCGTCGGCATAACATAATTTGGATACGCAGGAGAAAATGTCCCAAATATACTAGGTGTATATGTCGTGTTAAAAGCATTAACCCCAGAGTTTAAAAACGGGTTGAAAATCCCTGTATAAAGTCCATTTAAATTGAAATTATTAAATCCAAATTCAAACATTTTTATCCCCGTATTTTTCCCTATATATATAAAGTATAATTTCTTTACAAAATTGATAATTTAAATATAACATGTTAAAATATATTAATTATTTTTATCTATTAACTAATGTAAATTTTTATGTTTATTATATTATATATTCTAGGGTAGAGATAATTATGATATTTAATGAGACTAAGACACACGAAATTACAGTAGACGTAGTAATCTTAACATTGAAGAACAATGCTTTGCATGTGTTACTTGTTAAACGTACAAATGAACCTTTTAAAGATAAGTGGGCAATTCCCGGAGGTTATGTTCGTTTATCTGAAAATCTTGATCAAGCTGCTTTAAGGGTTTTGAAAGAACGTACAAATGTTGATAACATTTATCTTGAACAATTGTATACATTCGGCGATCCTCTTCGACACCCTAACGCAAGGGTTATAACATGCGCTTATTTTGCGCTTGTGAGAGCAGAAGATCTTAAGATTGTTACAACTCCTGAACTAGCGTGGCATAAGGTTTCTGATTTGCCGCCTCTTGCTTTTGACCATAAGGAGATTATTGAATATTCTCTGAAACGTACAAGAGAGCGTTTGGAATTGTGTCCTGTGGCTTATCAATTGTTGAATGAAAAATTTACCCTGACTGAAATGCAAAAAGCTTATGAATTGATTATGTGTAAAAAGCTTGATAAACGTAATTTTAGAAAAAAAGCACTTTCTACAGACGGGCTTATTGAGCTTAATGAATACACAAAATCTTCTTCAAAACGGCCTGCTAGATTATATACTTTTGAGCGTATTCAACTGAATTCAAAAAGAGCTCATTTTATTTCTAACAAAAAGGAGAAAAAATAAAAAATGTTAGTAACAATTACCTGGACAATTCAAATAATATCAGCATTACTTCTTATAGTTCTTATTCTTTTGCACTCACCAAAAGGTGATGGAATTGCAGCTATTGGCGGAGCTTCTCAAATGTTTGCTTCTCAAAAAAGCGCTGAAAAAGGTTTGAATAAAGTTACAGCAATCATTGCTGCGATATTCATTCTATGTACTTTTTTATTGGGATTTGGAATTATAAAATAAAAATACTTATATGGATGACATTTTTTCAAGAAATGAATTGTTCTGGGGTATAGATGCACAGAGATTTTTAGCCTCAAAACATGTTGCTGTTTTTGGACTTGGCGGAGTCGGCGGCTTTTGTACGGAGGCTCTGGCAAGGGCAGGTATTGGTGAACTTACTATTGTAGACTTTGATACAGTTTCTAAATCTAATATAAACAGACAGTGTATTGCGTTTAATTCTACTGTAGGGCAAAAAAAGACGACTCTTTTTGAAGAGCGTTTGAAAGATATAAATCCTGATATTAAGATTAATTTAATAGATGATTTTTATACATCTGAAATGATATTTGAAAAAGTTGATTTTGTAGCTGATGCAATTGATACAATGAGGTCAAAAATTTCATTGCTTGAATATTGTGTCAAAAACGGAATTTCTGTAATCAGTTCAATGGGTGCCGGTAATAGGATTGACCCTGCAAAATTGTATATTTCTGATATTTCTGAAATTGAGGACAAAAAAGCTCCTTTTGTTTCAAATATATTATATCAGTTGTATAAACGAGGTATAGAACAGGGAATTACTGTTGTTGCCAGCCGTGAAAAACCGTTTGTTCAAAAAAAAATATCTTCTACAGAAAAAATAGTTACAAACAATGGAGAAAATATAGAGTTTGTAAAAATAACTCCTTCATCAACTCCTTTTGTGGCTGGCTGCGCTGGAATTTTTATGGCATCATATATAACACAAAGTTTTTTAAAGGAGTTTAATAGACAATGAATATTCTTGTAACAGGTGCTTCTAAAGGCATAGGCAAAGCTATTGCGCGTGAACTTCAAAGTGTTGGCGAAGTTTATGTGACAGGGCGGAATGAAAAGGCGCTTGCTGCTTGTAATGCTAAAGATTTTTGTGTTTGTGACCTTTCAAAAGATATCAACAGCCTTGCAAAGTTTATAGAAGATAAAAAAATAGATGTACTTGTTAATAATGCCGGTGAATATATTTATGGAGCTCTGGAAAGTATGAAAACAGATGAAATTATGAGAGTTTTTGAAACTAATTTAATAGCTCCTGCATATCTTATATCAAAGGCAATTCCTCATATGAAAGGCCAAAGATGGGGAAGAATAATAAATATTGGTTCTATATCAGGTGTTATGGGAGAGGCTTATGCAAGTATATATTCAGCGTCAAAGGCTGGTTTAATTGGTCTGACAAAATCGCTTGCACTTGAACTTGCAGAATATGAAATTACTGTAAACACAATAAATCCCGGCTGGGTTGAAACAGATTTGGGTATGAATTCTATAGAGGAAAGCGAATTTTCTAAAGAAGAGATAATTGATACAATTCCGCAAAAACGTTTTGTGAAACCGGAAGAGGTTGCAAAACTTTGTAAATATTTAATATCACAAGATGCAAAGGGGATTACAGGCCAGTCAATAAACCTATGCGCCGGGCTTAGTGTCGGAATATAATTTTTTAACATCTTGAGAAGGCCGTTAATACCTATTTTAAAAATTTTATTTTTTCTTATAGATTTTCAAAATACTGTTTGATGAAAACTCTGTAATTTCATTGATAAAATCAGTTTCGTTTTCGGAATGTGTTTTTAATGTGACAGTTTTTGTTTTGTTTTTCGTAAAAATTCGTTTGATTTTAGTGAAAATAGTGTTTGGTTTAATATTTTCAAAAACCAATGCTAAATGTTTTGTTCCAGGTTGTTTTGAACTTTGTATTTTAGTGACAAATACGTTTGCGCTATACCCTTTAGCAAATTTTTCTACACAGGGCGCCTGTGAAACTTGGTTAAATAATTCTTTTGACATTAATGACCTATATCTGTGTAGTTGACCAAAATTTTGTGATGAAATATATTCTGTTCTCATAAATTTCCTCCCCTTAATTCATAATTTTTTTGACAATATCTTCTGCTGTAATTTTTAAGCAGTCAAGTTTTTCGCAGGTTGTTTGTCTGTGTTCCCACAGGCATGGTTTAATTGGGCAGTTGTCATTTGCTTTTATTGCAATCACATTTTCTGATTGCGGAATTAATTTTTTATCATCTGTAGGACCAAATATAACATAGGTTTTTGTTCCCATAGCAACACCCACATGCAGCGGTGCTGAATCCGAACAGATAAATTTTTCTGCTTTTCCTATAAGCTCAGCCAAATCTTTAAGGCTTTTTGTTTTGCCGTAATAATTTGTGAAAAGAGGTGATTCAATATTGATACGGGAAAGTATTGTTTCAATAACTTCTTTATCGTCAGGACCGCCGGCTAGTATGACATGTTTCCCGTTATCTATAAGCAAATTAACAACCTCTGCCCAAGTTGCAGCAGGAATTGTTTTTACCATTCCTTTTTTTATGCTCATAAGGCTCACCCCAGGATGTATTAAAACTGAATTTGGAATTTTTTCTTGAGGAGCAACATTGATTTTCGGTAAGTTTGTTTTATTGTTAGTCAGTGGTGTCACTAAATCGTGATACATATCACAGGCATACTGATTTTTATTCAATGGAATGGCTTTTGTCAGGAGTATCCGGCTTAATTTCCCTGTATCATAGCCGTAGCGTTTTTTTATTCCTGTAAGCATTAAGAGTATGCTTATTAGTTTGTTTCCGCCTGAAGAAACTACAATATCAAACTTGCCTTTTTCATTTCCTTTACGGGCAAGAAAAATTAATTTTAAAAGTTCTGTATATTTATTTTTCCCTTTGATGTCAATAAGAAATAAATCATCAATAATATCTGTCAAATCCTTAACAGATTTACTTCTTGGTTCAAGCGCCAGAGTAATTTTAGAATTCGGGAATTCTTTTTTTAGAGAAATAAGCGCCGGCAAGAAAAATATTTCGTCTCCTATGCCGCCAAAGTTTATTGCAAGTATGTTTGTAAAATTTTTCATAATTCTTTTATTATTTTAACAAAAAAAAATAAATTGTGTTTTTGTTATCAAAATAATTTTTAAATATAATTCCATCTTTTTTGTGTTATACTAGCCGTATGGTTAATAAAATTACAACTGCAACAGTAATTGGATTGAACGCTTATAGGGTCTTTGTGGAAGTTGATGTTTTAAATTCTTTGCCGAAGATGTCTATTGTAGGTCTTCCTGATACTGCTATAAATGAGGCAAGAGATAGAGTTCGTTCTGCAATAAAAAATTCCGGTTTTACGTTTCCGTCTAAAAAGGTTGTTGTTAACCTTGCGCCTGCGGATTTGAAAAAAGAGGGTTCAAACTTTGATCTGCCTATAGCTATGGGAATTTTATGCGAGGAAGAGGCTGTTAATTCAGAATTGTTAAAAGATTATGCATTTTTAGGAGAACTGTCTCTTGACGGAACTTTACGCGGTGTTAACGGTGTTTTGCCTCTTGTTTTGGGATTAAAAGAGGCTGGTGTAAAAAATGTTGTAGTGCCTTCTGTGAATTCTTCAGAGGCCGCTCTTGTTGAGGGAATAAATGTTTACGGTGCGGAACATCTTTGCGATGTGGTTAATCATTTTGTTGAGACGCCGCTTAAGCAGGTGCATATTGATGTTTCATCTTACTTAAAAGAAAAATCTCAGGAAGAATATTTATATGATTTTAAAGATGTAAAAGGTCAGCAGAAAGCAAAGCGTGCGTTGGAAATTGCAGCCGCAGGCGGACATAATTTGCTTATGATAGGCTCGCCCGGATCAGGTAAAACACTTATGGCAAAATGTTTTGCATCAATTTTGCCGCCGCTTGAACTTCAAGAAGCGCTTGAACTTACTAAAATATACAGTATTTGCGGTCTTTTATCCGGTGATGAACCTTTAATGACAAAACGTCCTTTTCGAGCTGTTCATCATACTGCATCTTCAAACGGGATAATAGGCGGCGGCTCAAATCCTAAACCTGGAGAAATTACTCTTGCACACAGAGGTGTTTTATTTTTGGATGAAATGGTTGAATTCCCAAGAAATGTTCTTGAAGTTTTGAGACAGCCGCTTGAAGATGGCGAAATAGTTATTTCTAGAGCTAAAAATTCTATAAAATATCCTGCACAATTTATGTTACTGGGCGCTATGAATCCTTGCCCGTGCGGATATTTAGGTGATAAGGAAAAGCAATGTACCTGTAGTGATTATCAAATAAACAGATACTTGTCACGCCTTTCAGGCCCGCTGCTTGATAGAATAGATTTGCAAATTGAGGTTTCCCGACTTACACCGCAGGAACTTATGAATGCTAATCAGGAAGAAGAATCTTCTGCTTCAATTCGTGAAAGAGTTGTCAAAGCGAGAAAAATTCAAGCAGAACGCTATAAAAATGACGGAATTTTGACAAACTCTGAATTAACTTCAAAGCTTGTCAAAAAGTATTGCCAAATTGATAAACCTTCTTCTGAACTGATGAAAGTCGCGGTTGTAAAATACCAGCTATCCGGCAGAAGATATGACAGAATTTTAAAAATAGCACGTACCATAGCTGATTTAGATGGTTCAAAAGATATTTTACAAAACCACCTTATGCAGGCATTACAATACAGAATGTTTAACAAGGATGAATTTTAGGGAATGCATTCCCAATAAGTTTTATTCTCATGCTACGTGGAGGGGGGGGGGCTAAGCAGTAAGATTGAAAAATCCCGCAACAAGCCCGACAAGTGCTGCTACTGCAAGGTAAAACAAAGGATCTCTTTTTTGAGTAAGGCTTGCCCAGAAAAGCGCGATAAGCAAAAGCATGCCAAACAAATTAATACTATTTATAAACATATCAATTCCTACTGCAGCCAATAGCCCACAGCCTGTAGGTTTTAGTACATAAATAATCGATTGAACGTATTTGTTATGCTTAAATTGTTCAAGCAACTTTGAAATTATAATAATTAATATAAAAGAAGGCAAAACAACAGATGTTGTAGCCACAACTGCCCCTGCAAGTCCTGATGTTACATATCCTGCAAATGTCGCAACATTAACACCTATAGGGCCTGGGGTAATTGAAGATATTGCAATCATATCAGCTAATTGCTTTGTGGTGTACCATTTTTGGACATCCGCAATATGGTATAAAAATGGTAATGTAGCATACCCGCCGCCAAATGAAAAAAGCCCTATATGAAAGAATTCTAAAAATAATTTTAAATAAATCATTTTTCTAATCCTTTCTGTTCAACTTTTTTCTCATATTGAAGCCATATCCCTATAAAAATTGCAAGAATAATCACCGCTGCAGGTGGAGCTTTAAAGCCTGCTGACAGAATAAATGAGATAAAAAATATCCAGCAGGTTAATTTATCTACAACACTTTTTCTCCACATTTCTTTAACCGCAAGATAAATAAGCAGTAAAACTCCGATATTCACTCCCCAGAATATGCTTTGCATAAATTTGTAATGAATAATTTCATCAATAATTTTTGCAATAACTATTATTGCTATAAAAGCAGGAAGTGTCATCCCAAAAAGTGCAGCAATTGCACCTTTAATTTTATTCAGCTTATAACCGACAAAAACCGCTGTATTAGCAGCAATTACTCCCGGAACACTCTGCCCCAGAGCATAAAATTCGCATAATTCATTTTCATCAATCCAGTCTTTTTTATCAACAAGTTCTGACTGTAAGATTGGTAAAATTACATATCCGCCGCCAAGCAACAGTGTTCCGACCTTGAAAAAAGTTTTAAATATATTATAAAAATTCTTTTCCATTTCCCATTATTTATTTAAAGTTGCTTTTAACCTTGCCATAGCTCTTGCAACTGCTGCCTCAGCACGTTTAGCGTCAATTTCTGCATCTTTATCTTCAAGTCTTGCTTTTGCTCGTTTAAGCGCTTCTTTTGCACGTGTTATGTCAATATCTTCACCACGTTCTGCTGTAGTTGTGAGGATTATAGCTTCTTCGTCTTTAAACTGGAATACACCGCCCATTGTTGTAAAGAATTTTTCTTCACCGTTTTGAACAACTTTTGTCACCCCAATATCCAAAGCCGCCATAACAGGTACGTGACCTTTCAAAACGCCAAATTCGCCATCTGTACTTTTTGTATAAATTTCATCAACATCTTCGTCAAAAACGACTTTTTCGTGTGTGATTATTTTAAAATGCATTCTTACCTCTATTCTGGTTTCAAACTTTTTTTTAATTACGGGGCATGCTTTATGGCATGCCTCGTGAATTAAATTTATTTTAATATTAGTTTTTCAATGTTTTAGCTTTTTCAATTGCTTCTTCTATTGTTCCAACCATATAGAAGGCTTGTTCCGGTAAATCATCATGTTTACCTTCAACAATTTCTTTGAAAGCTCTTATAGTGTCTTCAAGTTTAACGTATTTGCCTGGAATACCAGAAAACTGTTCGGCGACAAAGAATGGTTGAGACAAGAATCTTTGAATTTTTCTTGCTCTGTTAACAGTTTCTTTATCTTCTTCAGAAAGTTCATCCATACCTAGAATTGCGATAATATCTTGTAATTCTTTATATTTTTGAAGAATTTCAAGAACTTTTTTTGTCGTATTGTAATGTTCTTCTCCAATGATATTTGGATCCAAAACTCTTGAAGATGATTCAAGCGGATCAACAGCCGGATAAATCCCTAAAGATGCAATTTGTCTTGATAAAACCGTTGAAGCATCAAGGTGAGAGAATGTTGTAGCAGGCGCCGGGTCTGTCAGGTCGTCTGCAGGTACATAAATTGCCTGAACAGATGTGATAGAACCGTCTTTAGTTGAAGTAATTCTTTCTTGAAGTTCGCCCATTTCATTTGCCAGAGTCGGCTGATAACCTACGGCTGACGGCATACGGCCTAATAGTGCTGAAACTTCTGACCCTGCTTGAGTAAATCTGAAGATGTTATCAATGAATAATAGTACATCCTGTTTAGAGTAATCTCTAAAATATTCAGCGGCAGTCAAAGCTGAAAGTCCAACTCTCATTCTTGCTCCTGGCGGTTCATTCATTTGACCGTAAATTAATGCAACTTTATCAATAACACCGCTTTCTTTAAATTCATTCCAAAGGTCATTACCTTCACGTGTTCTTTCACCAACACCGCCAAATACAGATACACCGTTATGTGCCATTGCAATGTTGTGAATTAATTCTTGAATAAGTACGGTTTTCCCAACACCGGCACCACCAAATAGACCGATTTTACCACCTTTTTGGTAAGGCTGCAAAAGGTCAATTGCCTTAATACCGGTTTCGAGAATTTCAATATTAGTATTTTGGTCAACCAATTTTGGAGATTCTCTGTGAATAGGGAGATATGTATCAGTTTCAATCGGTCCCATTTCATCTACGGCTTCTCCTACAACATTAAGAATTCTTCCTAATACAGGTTTACCTACCGGTATTTTGATAGGTTCGTTAGTATTAATAACTTTCATTCCTCTTTTTAGACCGTCTGTTGAAGCCATTGCAACTGTTCTAACTTTATTAGACCCAAGCATTTGTTGTACTTCGGCAATAACACTAGTCCCGTCTTCTTTTTCGATTTTTAATGCAGTATAGATTTCTGGAAGTTCTCCTTGCTGGAATTCCACGTCTATAACCGGACCGATAATTTTAGTAATTAATCCCTCATTTTTTGCTAATGTTTCCATATAAGATCTCTCCTTTGATGAGTTAATTATATAACAAGAAAATTTTTAAGTAAACTATCTTCAAATTTAATAAATTTTTTATTAAAAGGTAGCAAAAATTTTTTTTCTTGTGTATTATATTATCCATAATTTGAATTATGGAAGATATAATGCAATTATTAATTGAAAAAGAATTAAATTCTTCAGATAAAATTCTGAAACCGGATTTTAACTGTAAGACTGGCCGCGAACTTTTAGCCTTTTACCTCCAGACCAAGTTTAAACAGATTTTGGCGTATGACAAAAGATGTCCTTCGCCCATATTTATAGAAATTAATCCAAATTTTATTGCTAATTTTTCAAAACGTTTGATTACTAAGCCTTCAAAAAGGTTTTTGATAGGTATAACAGGAGAATCTGCTTCCGGGAAGTCTACTATTTGTAAAACTATTAAAAGTGTGATAGAACAATTTGATATGCCTGTTGCAGTTCTTAGTACTGATAATTATTTTAATGACATTTCCGGATTAATAAATAAGTATGGAAGTTTTGATAATTTAATTGCTAACGGCTATGATATTGATGCTCCAAAGAGTTTTCAGTTGCCAGTATTAAAAAGAGATTTGTTGGATTTAGCAGATGGATTGGATGTAAAAGCTCCGATGTATTTGCCAAATGGCACAGGTGTTTCTGTTCCTAATGCTCTTGATATTTCTTCTGAAAAAATAATTGTTGTTGAAGGTATTGCAACAATGTATGAAGATATCAAGGATGTTTTTGATGTAAGAATTTATATTGAGTCAGATAATGAAATAAGAAAGCAAAGGTTTTTAAAACGAGCATGTGAAGAAAGAAACCAAAATCCGGAAAATGCTTTAAAGCAGTGGGAATATTTAAAAAGTGCTGGTGAAAAATACGTAATTCCTGGACGAAAAGATGCTGATTTTGTTTTAAATGGTACTTCTGATTTACATTACTTTACTCAAATTTTGGAATATATATATACTATAACCAATAATTTTCAATAAAAATTTTTGACTTTATTTTAAGAAGTCTTAACACTTTTTCAAATTTTGCCACATATTTATAAATGTGATAAGATATTATTAATTATTTGTTGTTTTAAATATTTATGAAATAATAATTAAATACACTAAATAATTGATACAGTATTACATATATTTTATTATAATTGTGACAAATATAGGATAATAAAATTAGAAATAGGTGGTAAGTGAGTAAGAATTTTGTTGATAGGTTTTATGAAGAGGATGTTAAAGACCAGTTTTGGAGCTTAAATAAAAAAATAGGCGTTGGTCTTGCAATCATCTTTTTAGTAATAATTATGGTTAATACAACAGGTTGTACGCCAAATCAATCTTCAGATAGCGCTGAAGATGTCATGAATCTTCCTGCCGCAGAAGAACAGCCCAAACAAGACGTGAAAGTCGGAAATGACGGCGTGAATGCTGCAATTGCAGATGATTCAACAAATGACGTGGCAATTGTTGCAGAAGAAAAGGATGATACAAAAATGATTGCAATGTCTGTTGAAGATACCGGACGTGCAGATCCATTTTTGCCGGAAGAGGAACGTGTAGCTTCTACTCCAAAACCAAAGCCAAAGCCGCCAAGTTACTTGATGGCTCCTCCAGAAGCTATTACTCAGGATCCTGATGCGGTCAAAGTTGTTCAAACAAAAGTGTCAGGTATTATGTATGATAAGTACAATCCTTCTGCAATTTTGAATATAAATGGCGCAGATCATCTTGTAAGATCAGGTGATATTATAAATGATTATAAGGTATTATCTATAAATCATGATACAGTTACTGTCCAATTAGGACAAAACGTTTATAAAGCTGGTGTAGGCCAGTTGTTTACTGGAGAAGGAATTAATTATAATTCAGTAGCTAATATACAAAACAAATTCGGCGGTTCAGGTAATACCGCAAATAAAAGAAGATAAAACGAAGCGGGAGCGGATATGAGAAATAAAATTAAAAGAAAAATTTTGGCGGGCTTGCTGTTAACAGTATTTACTTTTTCTAATACTGTTCTAACAGCTTCTATTGCTATGGAAGACGTTGGTGTTACAAAATATGACATTAGTCAGAAACCTGATTTAAGAGATTTTAATTCTGAAAATGCAGAGGAAAATGATAACGATACTCTGCAGCTTCGAGGTGATGTAAGCTTTTCAGAAAAGAAAACTCCTATAACATTAAGTTTGAGAGATTCTGATGTAAAACAGGTTCTGAGAATGTTTGCTGATAAAGCCGGGATGAATATTATTTTCCATTCATCAGTTTCTGGAACAGTTACATTAGATCTTGTTGATGTGCCTTTGACATCTGCATTTGATATGATAATGGAGATTACAGGGCTTACTTATGTCGTAAAAGATAATACAATTGTTGTTGCCCGTGCTGGTACAGCAGATTTCAATATTGCAAAACAGGAAATGACTACTATTCCTGTGAAATATATTGATGCAAGCACGCTAGCAGCATTTTTGAATAAAAATATTTTTGGCATGCGCAGACCTGGACTTTCTGGTACTGATGCAGTAGTTACCAACCCTGCAACAAATGAATTATTAGTGTTTGGTACTAAAAATGACGTTGCAATTGCAAAGAAAATAGTTGATAAATTTGATAAAAAACCATCAACAGTTTCATTTAAAGTAAATTATACAACGCCGGCAGAGATGGCAAATATGGTGTGTAATCTGTTAATTCCAGCAACTGGTCCTGGAGGATCTTCAGGAGGCGGTGCAGGTGGCGGCGCTGCTTCTGGCGGAGCAACCGGTGGTGCTGCCGGAATGGTTACTGGTTTTGCTGCTGAAGACGGCGGTGGCGGCGAAGGCGGTGGTGGCGGAAGTTCGTCAATCGCCTTGAATACAAGCGAAATCGCTTGTACTGTAGGAACTCCTATTAGTGCATCAAGTGTTGATTCAATAGGACTACAAAACATGGCTATTTCATATATTACTCAGCTCGGTACTGTAAGCGTTACAGGCGGTTCTGAAAAACAAATCGAAATGATTAAAGATTTTATTGCTCAAAATGATAAAAAACAGCCTCAAGCTTATCTTGAAGTTTCTATTCTTGAATTGAACGAGAATGGTCAAAAAACATTTGAAAACCAATGGACAATGTTAAGTTCATTCTTCTCTGCAACATTTACAGGTGGTCAAGGATTATCATCTAATCCCCAACATCCTATGTTTATTGCCGGTGATAAATATGATCAAGTGGATTATTCAGGTGATGCTCCGGAGGTTTCTTACCAAGTAACAAAAGGTGGCGGTCCATTTACTCTAGCGTGGGCTATTAACTATTTGATTGAAAACAGTAAAGCTCGTGTCGTTGCAAATCCACGTATTATAATTACTAACGGTCAAGAATCAACAATTGATTTGACTTCAGACTATATTGAAAGTACAGAATCAGAAATGACAGCATCTGCAACTGGTAGCTACGTAACAAGAACTTATAATATTGGAGAAGATGCAGGTATTCAAGTATCTATCACTCCATTTATCAGTCCTGACGGATATGTTACTTTAAACATAAAACCTGAGTATGCAACAATTGCAGAGCAGCCAACAGCATCTGATAGCGCCGGTTCATATATTGCAGCAACTTTACTTCAAAGAAGAAATCTTGATTTGAAAAATGTAAGAATTAAAGACGGCGATACTCTTGTAATTGGTGGTTTGATACAGGAAGAAGAACAAAAAGCAGTTTCTAAAATTCCAATCTTGGGAGATTTGCCGATTGTAGGAACAGTATTCCGTAGCACAAATACTACAAAAATTAAACAAGAAATGGTTATTATGATTACTCCTAAAATAATAACTGATACAGAAGATGCTGTAGGAAAGAATATAGATAATCTATAAATTGAATAAGTAAAATGAATGAATTACTGAACAGGTTAAAAAACAGTGTCAATCCACAGATACTGAATAAGGTCGACAATGCACTATTGGAACAATATAAATTTGTTCCAATTAGTGTTAAAGACAATTTCCTGTTTGTTGTAATAAATTCGACCTCTGATAAATCGGTTATTAACCTTAAATTAAAAGAATTTTTCCCACAACAGGTTAAGTTTATTCAAGTTCCTGACAAAGATCTGACAGATTTGATTGCTGAACTCAAAAATGATAAAAAAGAAAGCAATCAGCCGACTACAGATTCTTTTCATATGAAACTTGGGGAACTGCTTGTCCAAAAAGGATATGTTACTGATGTTCAACTGTTGCAGGCTTTAGCAGAAAGTAAGCGGCAAAAAATCCCAATTGGTTCTACCTTATTTAAGTTGGGATTTATTACTCTTGAACAATTAAAAGAAATTCTTCATCTTCAAACAGGCTATGATTTAGTCACCCCTGAACAACTGGCAAAACAGGAAAAATTTATTAATTTACTTCCGGAAGATTTTATTAAAACTAATAAGATTATTCCAATATCATCTGATGGAAAAACTTTGTTATTAGGTGTTGTAACTCCTGTAAAACCAGATGTTTTAAAAGAAATTATTTATTTAACCGGACAAAATCCAAAACAATTATTGATGACTCATTACGAGTTTGAAACTTCATTGAATACATTTTTTAGTGTTCAAAAGAAAGAAACACAAAAGATTATTCAACAGATTGAGGAAGAGTCTACTGAATTTGAACAGGAAGAAACACTTTGGGAACAGGTTGATAATGAATTAAAAGACTCAACAGGTTCTGTAGCAAAATTTGTTAATCAAATTATCACAAATGCTATTGATAATAAAGTATCAGATATTCACATAGAACCTCGTTTAAGCGGTTATATCGTTCGTTACAGAAAAGACGGCATGCTTCAAAAAGTTCTTGATATTCCGCCAAAAGTAGAAACCTCTGTAATTGCACGTTTTAAAGTATTATCAAGAATGAATATTGCAGAACACAGAAGACCTCAGGATGGTACATTTTCTATAAAATATAAAAATGGCTCATACGACTTCCGTATAAATACATTACCGGTATCAGGCAAGGAAAAGGTTTGTATCCGTGTTCTGGCACCTGCTGTAAGCTTAAACGCTGATGACAAAAATATTAAGCTTGTTGGCGGTACAGACGCTGATATTGCGAAAATTAAGAATATGGTAAGCTGCCCGAACGGAATTATTCTTACGTCAGGTCCTACAGGTTCTGGTAAAACAACAACACTGTACTCAGTTCTTAAGAGTTTGAACGATGAAGACGTAAATATTACGACAATCGAAGACCCGATAGAAATTAAGCTTGAAGGTATTAACCAATCTCAAATTAACGCAAAAGCAGGTATTACATTTGCATCCTGTATGAGAGCAATATTAAGACAAGACCCTGATATTATTCTTGTTGGTGAAATTCGTGACTATGAAACTTTGGAAATCGCTATATCAGCAGCGTTAACCGGTCACCTTGTATTAAGTACAGTTCACACAAACTCAGCAGCTGCAACAGTTACCCGTTTAATTGAAATGGGGGCTAAAGATTACCTGGTATCATCTACTTTGTCAGGAGTAATTGCACAGCGTCTTGTAAGACGTTTGTGTGATGATTGTAAAGAAGAATACTATGCAACACATGACGAGGCAAGACAAATTATAGCTGATGAAGATAAAATTCAAGAATTTATGAAGAAACCTATTTACAGAGCAAAAGGTTGTAGTAAATGTGATTTTACAGGTTATAAAGGCCGTCTTGGTGTGTATGAAATTATGTCAATAACAAAAGAAATTAAGAAATTAATCGCAATGGGTGCCCATGATTTGGAAATTGAAGAGTCTGCTGTTAAAAATGGCATGACAACTCTTAATCAATCTTGTTTAAATCATATTTTAAATGGTATGACAACTATTGATGAATTTGTCAGGGTTCTTGGTGTGGTTAATGAATAGGAGAAGTAATGGCAATATATAATTATATAGCACTGAAAAATGCAAAAGATATTGTAAAAGGTAAGGTGGAAGCCGCAGACCTTCGTGAAGCCAGAGAAAGTATCAGAAAATTAGGCTTTATACCGACAAAAGTATATGAAGAAAAGGGCAAAGAAGGTGAGGAGAAAACCGAAAAGAAGGTCCATGCAGGAAAAATGAAAAAGCTTGGTCTTCAGGACAAGATGGACTTTACTTCAACACTTCAAATCCTTGCCCAGTCTGGTATTCCGATTATTGAATCTTTGATGTTTATTGAAAACGATGCCGCAAAATTAAAAGTAAGACTTGTTGCAAAAGAATTAAGACGTCAAATTATGGCAGGTGCGACATTTGCAGATACTGTTGCTAAATACCCTGATCAATTCGGGCAAATTTATATCGGTCTATGTAAAGCCGGTGAAGATTCCGGTGAATTGGAAAAAACTCTTGAACGTTTGTTGGAATTACAAACTAAAGAAGCGAATATTAGAGGTAAAGTTATCGGAACATTGATGTATCCGATGTTCGTTATCGTTCTGGCTGTTATTATTGTACTTGTAATGTTAATGTTTGTATTTCCGGTATTCAAAGAAATGTTTGACGGTATGGGAAAAGAACTTCCTTGGATTACTGCAACTTTAATGTCTGCAGGTATTTTCTTGAAAACATACTGGTTTTTTGTTCCGATTATTTTGGGTTCAATTTTTGGAACTATTACATTTCTTTTCAGGTGGCAGCCAAGTAAACGTAAAATTGATGAAATTTCGTTACAAATACCTTTATTGACTGACCTTATTCAATTTTCAAATTTCGCAAACTTTATCGCGGTAATGCAGGTTGCATATGATGCAGGTGTTCCTATTATTGAATGCTTGTATCTTGCAAATATGACGCTTACTAATCATACATTAAAAACAAAAATTGAAACTGCTACTTCCAAAGTACAGCAAGGTCAGCATTTGTCTGTTGCTCTTCGTTCAACACGTGTAATGCCTAAAATGATTTTGTTTATGATTGCAACCGGTGAACAATCCGGTCGTTTGGGTGATATGCTGCTTCAGGCAACCGCATTTATTGATAAAAAACTTGATGGTATTATTGATACAATGACTAAGATGATTGAGCCGATAATGTTGATTGTTATTGGTAGTATCGTATTAACACTTGCATTGGCTTTGTACTTACCATTGTTCAATTCTTACATGACAGACTAAAGAAGGAAATATTGTGAAGACAATTGTTATTACAGGTTCAACAT
The DNA here is from genome assembly GCA_944323155.1 of Candidatus Gastranaerophilales bacterium. Taxonomy (GTDB): domain Bacteria; phylum Cyanobacteriota; class Vampirovibrionia; order Gastranaerophilales; family Gastranaerophilaceae; genus CALURL01. The sequence goes on along the minus strand of CALURL010000005.1, from coordinate 94,067 downwards.
CCGGTATAGGTAATGCGCTTACTAAAGCTTTTGCTAAAGATAATATTGTCTTTGCTGGTTATAGAAATGAAGATTTCGTAAATGACTTAAAAGATATTTCTGAAAATGTTATTCCATTTTACATAAATATGGAAAATAAGTCATCAATAGCTCAGGCTGCCGCATTTATCAGGTCAAAGAGCAAAAATATTGACACAATAATAAATGCCGCAGGATGTGTTATTGCTGGAGTAATGGAGAGTATAGATGTTGAACGTATAAGAACTCAATTTGAGGTTAATACTTTTGGACATTTGGATTTTAGTCAAAGGCTGTTGGATATTGTAAATGATAATGGCAAAATTATTAATATAAGTTCAATGGCAAGTTTTGGAATATTCCCTTTTGTCGCTCCGTATTGTGCGTCAAAGCGTGCACTTGATATACTATTTAATGCAATACAACTCGAAACTCACAAAAATATAAAAATAATTTCCATAAAACCTGGTGTTATTGCAACACCGCTATGGGGTAAATCTGTTAATATCAATAGCAAATCCATTAAAGAAACTAAAGGTTTTGATGCAGAGATGAATTACCTTGTAAAAAATGCATTAAAAAATGAGCATAATGGTTTAGATGTAAAAAAAGTTGTTGATTTAATCGTAAAAGTTGAAAATATGAAAAAGCCTAAACCTTCTTATACAGTTGGCTCGGACGCAAAGTGGGCGGAAGTTTTATCGAAATTCCCTCAAAGTGCAATAAATAAAATTGTTCGATTTGGTTTGAAGTACAAAATAAATCATCAAAGTTAAGGTTTTTTGCGTAGAATTATTTCGTAATTCATAATTTCAGCAATTTCGGCAAGTTCTGAAACTCGTAAAGTTTTGTGTTTCATTTTATTGTAAAGATTTCTAACGCTGTCTTTTTTGTCAAAAACTTCATTAACCGCAAATTTCAGCATAGTCATATTCATGCCTTCAAGGTTTGCTAAATATTTTAATTGTGTATTTATATTATTTATATCTAATTTAAATTCTTTATCCATATCAATATAATATCATATTTATTTTAATAATTCAATATATACTGAATAAATTCACTAAATAGTGAATATTAGCTATAGCCCTGAATACTTAATTTGTAAGAATAATTACAAAAAATATTATTCATGTTAATATTTTCTTAAAAAAGAGGAAATATATGAAAATAGCACTGTTAAATCATGGATGCGCAAAAAATTTGGTAGATTCAGAATTAATGTTGGGACTTCTTGCACAAAGAGGCCATGAAGTTACGCTTGATGAGCGTGATGCTGATATTGTAGTTGTAAATACTTGCTCATTTATTCATGATGCAGAAAAAGAATCTGTCCAGACCATTTTGCAGTTGGTTCAAGAGGGTAAAAAAGTTATTGCAACAGGCTGTTTACCTCAAAAATATAAAGAAGAATTAAAAAAAGCAATACCTGAACTTGCCGGGATGATAGGAACTTCTGATATTGCGGATATTGTCGATGTTGTAGACAAAGTTGCCGCAGGAAATGGCAAAAGAGAATATGTTTCAAAAGTTTCAGAGCGTCCTGATTATATTTATCCTGAAAACATTGAAAGACAACAAATTACAATTGGTTCAAGCTCCTATATAAAAATAGCAGATGGCTGCAACTATCATTGCGGTTATTGCATAATTCCACAACTGAGAGGCGAGTACCATTCAAGGACGATTGAAAATATTGTTGAAGAAGCTAAATCGCTGGTTGCAAAAGGAGTTACAGAGATTGTTTTGATAGCGCAGGACACTACAAGTTACGGAATTGATTTGTATGGGAAAAATTCACTCGCGAAATTACTGGAAGAACTTAATAATATAGACGGTTTAGGCTGGATAAGGATTATGTATGCTTATCCGTCGCAGATGAACGATGAATTAATAGAGGCGATTGCAAGATTAGACAAAGTTGTAAAATATATTGATTTACCATTGCAGCATTGTAATTCTGAAATACTTAAAGCAATGCGTCGTCCGGTTTTTGATTATTCAAAGCTTATACAAAAACTAAGAGATAAAATCCCTGGAGTGGCTATAAGAACAGCCTTTATTGTCGGATATCCAGGTGAAACTGATGAACAATTTGAAGAATTGTATAAATTTGTAAAAGCTATGCGTTTTGAGAAAATGGGTGTGTTTGAATACTCAAGGGAAAAAAATACTGCTTCATATTCCATGGAGGATCAAGTTCCTGCAAAGATAAAGAAACAACGTAGAAAAAGGCTTATGGAGTTACAAAAACGTATTTCAAGAGAGGTGAATGAAGGATATGTTGGTAAAATTCTTCCTTGTATAATTGAAGGTATAACCGATGATGGTGTAATTATAATGCGTTCAGAACATGACGCTCCTGAGATAGACGGTTTGGTATATGCTAAATCTGATAAAGCTGTAGTTCCGGGAGATATCGAAAATGTTTTGATAGAAAGCGCTGATGATTACGATTTGTTCGGAATAATAAAATAGATTTTTAAATTTTATTGTATAATGAATTTTATATTATTTAGGAAATTTTAGGGAATTAAGTAATGGAATTTGTAGAAAATAAAGAAGTTGAAAAAGAACAATTAAAGGCAATTTTTAAAGATATGTTAAAATATTCTCCATCAAAACTCTGCGGAATGTTGGGGAATGCAATTATTGTCCCGGTTTATACGGCGATATTATCACCAGAACAATACGGGTTATATTCAATATCTATTGCAATGTTATCATTCCTCTGTATATTGTTTTCAGACTGGGTTGGTTTATCAGGGCTGCGTTTTTTCAGGCATCATCAGTTAACCCAGGATATGCCAAAGTATTTGACGACTATTGTTTTAATGCTTATTTCTAATTTAACATTAATGTTTATTTTTGCTTTTATGTTCAGGACGCATTTTTATTCATTTTTTAATGTCCCTGTAAAATATTTTATAGCTATTTTATTATTGATAATTCCTGTTGCTGCAAGAGCATTGTTATCGCAGCTTTTGCGTGCACAATTAAAGTCTTTATCGTTTACACTGACAACTATATTAAATCAATTTTCATCAATTTTATTATCAGTATTTTTTGTAAAATTTTTCAACTTAGGGGCAATGGGATTGCTTTTGGGTATGGGAGTTTCAATCTCTTTAATCGACTTGTTACTTGTTTATCAAAGTGATATTTTAACCTGGTTTAAGTTTCAAAAAATAGAATGGGAATCTGTTTTACCTATATATAAATATGGAATTCCAATTGCCGCAACATCATTAAGTGCGTGGATAATAAATCAGAGCAACAAATTTATTATGAATAGCATTCATGGATTTTCAGAAGTAGGAATTGTTGGTGTTGCTTATGGTTTAACCCTGCCATTATTAATGACAATATTTTCAATAATTACAGTTGCGGCTATTCCTAGAATTATAAACATGTATGAGGAAAGAATAGATGTTAGACCTATAATATCACGTTTTACAGGATATTTTATATTAAGTGCTTTACCTGTAATTGTTTTAATCTCTATGTATTCAATGGATTATGTACAAATGCTTTCTTCAAACGAAAAATTCCACGTGGCTTTTAAGTTAATTCCTTATTTTGCCTTTGGAACGTTTTTTATGGCATTGACTGATTATACAACTTTGCAATATCATTTGGCTAACAAAACTTATATTGATTTTATAATAAAATTAATCTCAGGTATTTCAAATATTATTTTGAATATTGTATTTATTCCTAAGTATGGTTTAATTGGAGCTGGTATTGCTACATTAGGCGCAAATTTTTTATATTTCTTTTTAAGTGTAATAATAGTTCTTCCTGGGCTAAGGTTAAAATTTCCGGCTGAAACTTTAATAAAAATGATAATTTCATTTATTCCGTTTGGATTTTTATACTATATATTTAGTTCATTAATATCATTACCTGCTCTTGTTCAAATGATTTGTTTAATGTTGGTATTCTATATCACATACGCAATATTGAATTATTATCATTTAAAATTAAAAAATTAATTGTAATAAATATTAATAAATTAGCAATAAAATTTTATCAGAGATTTTAATAAGAAAAATAAAAAATAAATTAAAAATCTGTTAATTAATTGTAATATAAGTCAATATTTAATAGAAAACAAAATATCCTCTTGTTAAGATATAAATGCAGAAATATAAAAGCAATTATAAATACTTAAATTTATAATTTAGGGAACGTGTGAAAGGAAATCCGGTATGATTGATATAAAGATTAATAGACAAAAATTAATCGCATCTACGCTAACTTTTTGTTTTTTAATGCATCAGACTTTATGCTTGCAGGTTTTAGCAAGTAATATTTCAGGAGCCGAAGGGCGGCCAAATCCTGATGCACCGGGTAATATATTTGATTTAGACCCTACAGCAATAAATGGAGATATTGGTTTTAGAAAATATCATAACTTTCAGTTGAGCGAAGGGGATGTTGCAAATTTAATTTTCAAATACGGAGAACAGAATGTCTCTAAGTTTGTAAACCTTGTTGATAATACAATAAGAATTGACGGTATTGTAAATTCTATGCGTGACGGAAGTTTTTATGACGGTCATGCAATATTTATTTCTCCAAATGGCATGGTTGTCGGCTCAAGCGGTGTTTTGAATGTTGGCTCTTTGTCAGTTTTAACGCCTACAGAAGACTCTTTCAAAAAATATAAAGGGGACATTGACCATAATCCGCAATTAATTCAGAATTATGAACAGGCACTTACTCCTGGCAATGGCAGTGTAACGATTGACGGTAAGGTAATTGCACGTGACCTTGTTGAAATTAAAGCAGGGGATGTAAATGTTTCTCAAAATGGTTCTGTTATGGCTGGTGTTAAAGATTCAACAACGCTTTTATCAATGAAGCAGGCTGAGAATTTGTTTAATAATCTTGTAAATACAGATAATATGAACACAGGTAATTCATTTGCCAATGACAATGGAAGAATTTATATAAAATCTTATGGAGAAAATGGCGGAACAAAAATTGCCGGTGATATGAAAAATTTTGGTAAAGGTGATGTTAATATCATTAATACTGGTTCAAAAGGCGTTGATGTTTCAGGAAAAATTTCTAATTCTAACGGAAATTTAAATATAGATAATTCAAAAGGTTCAATTAATATTTCAGGTAATGTTGAAAACCAGAATGGAAATTTGACGTTAAATAACACCGGTGATGGAATACTAATTACCAGCAATGGCGTAGTTAGAGAAAATAATGGAACTTTAAATATTACAAATTCAGGTGAACAAGGAATTAAAATTTCAGGTATTGCAGCTAATGAAAAGGGAAATTCTGTAATTACAAATTCTGGAAAAGAAGGTATTAAAGTCGAAAGTTCTGGCAAAATTGATACTAAAACAGATTCTTTAACCATACATAATACCGGAAAAGATGGTATTAATATAGAAGGTCTGATTAATGGTAATGATATTAATGTTGAAAACTATGATTCAAATGTAGTTATAGGTGACAATTCAAGTAATGACAATTATATTTCAGCTACAGGAGATGTTTCTGTAAAAATTAAAGATGGAAGTCTTTTGAATGCAGGGTATGATAAAACATTAATTTCTACTTCAAATAAAGGTAATTTAGACATAAATGTTGAAAATGGAACAATTGGTTCTCATACGACAGACAAAAAGGACGGCTTGGGTATAGGCCCTGATGCTAGAGAATTTGATAAGTCTATTAATGTAAAAGTTGACGGCAAAATTAATGCTGAAACTAAAAATACGCAAGGGCAGAATAATGATCTTGTGATTAATATGGCAAGCAAAGGTACTGATATGAGACTTGACCATGTTAAAGCTGACGGTAATGCTATATTAATTGCAGATTACGATAAAAATGGCAATTCATATTCAATAGTGAATGCATCATCTGATACTTCTAAAGCAAATGTTGAAGGAACAGGACTTTCAATAATTGCAAGTGATAAAATCGGCGCTTCTGATAATAAGTTAACATTTAACCAAACCGATGAAAATAGCGAAATGAATGTTCTTGCAATAAGTGATGTTAATATTAAAGGTTTGGATGATAAATATAATACAAATGTTGGTACAATGATTTCCAGAACTGGAAATATAAACGCAGAATTTTCTGGTAATACTTATATAAATGAAACAACTGCTAAACATGATATTAATATTGTTAACCGCGGGGCTGAGTTAAAAATTGTAAACTTAGGTTCAGTACCAAATACTCCTATGGATTATTATGGACCAAATGGAGACCTTACTCCTGAAACAGCTACTATAAAGGTTTTAGATATTAACCCAAATACAAGGGTTGATTCAGAATGGATTGACGGTGTGCATCATTGGGCTGATTCAAAATTAACCATAGAAAATGTCAATCTTAAAGGTTCACCTGTTCAGGGCGGCAAGGACATGACATTAGTTGCTGATAATGTGTATGTTGATGGAAAATATATTTCATTGGGAAAAGACGGTTTTTATGTAAAACCTGATGACAGAACAAATCCTGTAAATAAAGAAGGCGAAGGTGAATTGGATTGGGTTGCACAATCTGTAAAACCTGAAGATGTTACTGCTATTGGCAGAGATGAAAATGAACGTAATTATTACGAAGATCATGAATATCCTGCAGATAGTGATTCGGACTCCGATGCCGACGCGGATTCAGATGCGGATTCAGACTCTGACAGTGATTCTGATTCCGACGCTGACTCAGATGCCGATTCAGACGCAGACTCTGATGCGGATGCTGATGCAGATTCAGATGCAGACAGTGATTCCGATGCTGACGCGGATTCTGATGCGGATGCTGACTCAGATGCCGATTCAGACGCAGACTCCGATGCCGACGCAGATTCCGATGCTGACGCGGATTCTGATGCTGATGCTGACTCTGATGCCGATTCAGACGCAGACTCCGATACGGATACCGACGACGACGCTGACTCAGATGCTGATGCAGATACAGATACTGATGATGATGCAGACTCTGACGCCGATGCGGATACGGATACCGACGACGACGCTGACTCAGATGCTGACGCAGATACAGATACCGACGACGACGCAGACTCTGATGCAGATTCAGATACCGATGATGATGCAGACTCTGACGCCGATACGGATACCGACGACGACGCCGACTCAGATGCCGATTCAGATACCGATGATGATGCAGACTCTGACGCCGATACGGATACCGACGACGACGCCGACTCTGACGCCGATGCGGATACGGATACCGATGACGATGCGGACTCAGATGCCGACACAGATACAGATGACGACGCCGACTCTGATACCGATACGGATACTGATGATGATGCAGATTCTGACACTGATACAGATACTGATGACGACGCGGACTCTGATACCGATACGGATACTGATGATGACGCAGACTCTGATGCGGATGCAGACATAGATAATGATAATGACAGTGACGATGATATTGATTCAGATGCAGACTCTGATGACGATGCAGATTCTGATACGGATACTGACACTGATAACGATAGTGATAGCGATGATGACAATATAACTTCAGATGATATGTATAAGGAATTATGGAGGCAGCGTGTTCTTGATGAGAATATTGATTCAATAGATAAACGTCAATATATGCGATTCAGTGTTGAAGGCAACAGACATCCGGTACATTTAGCTGAAAACAATCAAATTGATTCATTACTTGATATTTCACGTGGCGGTATAGCTGTAAAACACCATAATGATTTGAAAGTTGGTGATATAGTTCCTGTACATATTTCTTATGGAGATTTAGACATAAACGCTGATGTTAAGGTTATGTCAGCTTCTAAGGAACGCGCAGGTGCTGAGTTCATCAATCTTGACCAGGCAACAGCAAACAAGATACTTTATATGAACATTCTTCTTGAAGATGCTGAAACTGCTCTGATGAATGATAGTTTATCCTACAAAAAATAATTTGGTATATAAAAACAAAAAAGGCTAATCATTTTATTGATTAGTCTTTTTTTATGCTCCATATGCGTAACGTGCGCCTGCTGCTCTTCTCTGGTTTGTCCAGTCAATAACTGAATTTGCTTTGGCTGCATTGAATTTAGAAACTTTTGGTTTTGTAGAAGTTGTAGTTGTTTGTGGAGTTCCTTGATTTTGTTGTGTTTGTGCAAGCATAGAACCTGCTGAAAGTAATGTGTTACCATATTTTTGTATTTTATCAAAGAAATTAGTGCTTTGAGCAGCTTTTTTTACTGCATTAGTTGCAGCCTGATTTGTTTTATTTATAGTTCTATTTAGTGCATCTGAAGTCGCATTGCTGCTATTCGCATTTGCAATTAATTCTTTTGCTGAATTACCCTGAATTTGACCATTTGCCATCTGTTGTTGCAGATCAGCGCTCATTGCTTTACGCGCTTCTTTCTTTGTTTGATTTCCTAATGCTTCTGTTGCCTGTTCTGAAGTCATGTTTTGTGTTTTTTGGGCTATTGCTTCTTTGGAGAGTCTATCTGCCGCAAGTTTTTGAGTAGCGGCTTCTGCTTGTTTATTTATAGCATCAAGATTTTTGCTAAGATTTGTAGTACTTTTTCCAGCACTAACACCAGCCATTATAGCTGAACCAGCGCTTGTCAAAGCACCTGCAAGGTTTCCGTCAGCAGCGTATGCAACTGTTTTTGTAAGTCCTGCAGCGGCTTGTCCGTATTGACCGACCATTTCAGTAACTGTACCAACTTGTGACATTACCTTACCTGTTGTAATCAATGCGGCTCCTACTGCTGCTGTAAATGGGTTTGATGACATCGCAGAACCCAATGCAACTAAGCCTTTACCAGCATAGTTAAGTGTTGTACCTGCAGTTGTAACAAGACTTGCAACCTGTTCAATTTTTCCTGCTGTTTCAATAACTTTTTGGGCTTTTGTTTGGTTAGCTTCTATATTTTCTTGGTTAGTTTTATTTACGCTAACTTGCTTTGTTGCAAGTTTATTCATTGTTTTAATAGTTTTTGTTGAAGATTTTTGAAGTGTATAAATTTTTTGTTGACTTCCGCTCATCAATTCAATTTTTGCACCTAGCTGTTCTTGGAGCAATTGAACTTTTTCCAAGCCGGAATGTTCTGTCATTTGACCTGGTTCAGCTTCATTAACTGCATTACCAATTGATAAAGAAAATGCGCTTGTTTTGCCGACACCGGTGTTGTCGCCTGCGGTTAAGGCTTCTATTTCTGCTTGAATTGAATCTACTTCAGATTGGGTTGTGTTAAGAGTTTTAGTTTCTTTTGCTATTTCTTGTTGATTTTTCTGGAGTTCCTGCTCATTTTTTTTCATCTGCTTTTCAAAGGTTTTTGTATCCTTTTTCATTGTCTTATTCAGACGAGTAGCATCGCTGTCAGTTTTCTCCATTTCTTTAGTGTTGCTTTCTGTTTGTTTTGTCAAATCAGAAACATTGTCCTTTTGAGCACTAACTTCACTAGCAGCAGCTTTACCATCTGCAGCATTGTCGATATTTTTCATATCTTCAAGGCCGCTTTTAGAATTTGCAGAACTGCTTTTGGAAGCAGAAGATGTTGAATTACTTTTGTTCAAATCATTTAAAGATTTTAAAGTATTTAATTTATTTAAATCGCTGGTTTCATTTGTTGACTGAGAATTTTTTACCCCTGGAGCATTAAAGATTGAGCCATTAGCAGTGAGGTATGTCGGTTTCGCAGCAGAAGTGAGCTTGCCTTGTTTTTGAGCAAGTGCAAGTTTGACCAAAGCCGTCTTATCTAAGTTGTTAACGTTACTTACGCCCACTTTTAAAGCTCTCCATATTTTTACTCTCTAAATATATAAAAACTTTGTATTTGAGCGGATTTCAGCATGAATATGTTTTGTTACATTTGTTAATATATTATTTTTCTTGTAAAAAATTTGCTTAAAATTTTTATTTTTGATAAAATTTTTTTATCTTAGTTTGGAGAATTCGAAGGGAGAAATTGAATTATGAAACTTATGGAAGGTAAAAAAGGTATTATATTTGGAGTTTCAAACACTCACGGTATAGCCTATGCAATTGCAAAACAACTTTATGAAGCAGGTGCAGATATTGCATTCACATACGCTGGCGAGCCTATGGAAAAACGAGTAAGACCATTGGCAGAAGAAATGGGTGCAAAAGTTATTATGAGCTGTGATGTTACAAAAGAAGACGAAGTTGCAGCGGTATTCAAAGAATGTGAAAGAGTCTACGGAAAACTTGATTTTGTTGTTCACGCTGTTGCATTTGCCGCAAAAGAAGATTTACAAGGCAGATTTATTGATACATCAAAAGCTGGTTGGGATTTAGCAATGGGAGTAAGCTCATACTCTTTAATAACACTATGCAGACATGCCGAGCCTATTATGAATGAAGGCGGTTCAATATTTGCTCTAACATACTTAGGTTCTGAATATGTTGTTGCAAATTACAATATAATGGGTGTTGCAAAAGCAGCATTAGAAGCATCAATGAGATATCTTGCTGCTGATTTAGGTGCAAAAGGAATCAGAGTTAACTGTATTTCTGCAGGTGCTGTTAAAACTCTTGCAGCAAAAGGTATTTCAGGATTTGATAAAATGCTTAAAGCAGCAGTTGCAAAATCTCCTCTTGGAAGAAATGTTTCATTGGAAGATGTTGGCAAAGCTGGTTTGTATCTAGCATCAGACTTATCAACAGGAACAACTGGACATATTTTATATGTAGACTGTGGTTGTCATTCTGTATATGCTTCACTTGAAGAGATGGCAATTATTGCTAATTCTATTCCGAAAGCTTAAAATATTATAATATTTACAAATAAAGAAGAGGTATATATTAAATATTCCTCTTCTTTATTATTGTGAATTTTTTGTAAGTTTATATAATAAAACATTTAATATAAAAGTGCTTAATAGTTATTTTTGTGCTATTTTTTTATTATACAAAATAAGAAGGATTTTTATATGACAGCAACTAAAATTGATGATTTACCTACGGTTTACAATGCCAAAGAAACAGAAGAAAGTATTTATAAATTTTGGGAAGAAGGCGGATTTTTCAAAGCAGATGCAAAAAGTAAAAAGCCGGCTTATTCAATAGTAATTCCTCCGCCAAATGTAACCGGTGTTTTGCATATGGGACATGCGCTTGATGAAACTTTGCAGGATATTTTAATTCGTTACCATAGAATGGCTGGTTATGAAGCTCTCTGGATGCCGGGAACAGATCATGCTGGTATTGCAACGCAAAACGTCGTTGAAAAAATGCTTCGTGAAAAAGGACTTTCACGCTATGATTTAGGCCGTGAAAAATTCTTAGAAGAAACATGGAAATGGGCAAATGAACACAAATCAGCAATTTTAGATCAGTGTAAACGTCTTGGAGCTTCATTTGACAGAACAAGAGAACGTTTTACCTTTGACGAGGGCTGTTCTGAAGCTGTCAAAGAAGTGTTTGTAAGACTTTATGAAAAAGGCTTAATTTATAAAGGTAAATATATTGTAAACTGGTGTCCTCGCTGTAATAGTGCGATATCAGATGTTGAAACTGAATACGCAACTGAACAAGGGCACATGTGGGAAATTTCTTACCCTCTAAAAGGTGAATCAGGAGCAATTATTGTTGCAACTACCCGTCCTGAAACGATTTTCGGAGATGTTGCTATTGCTGTACACCCTTCTGACCATAAATATTCAGAACTTATCGGAAAAACGGTTGTAATTCCTCTTTCAGGAAGAGAAATCCCTATTATTGCAGATGAATATGTAGACAAGAATTTCGGAACAGGTGCTGTAAAAATTACACCTGCCCACGATCCTAACGATTTTGAGGTAGGTAAACGCCACGGCTTGAAACCAATTTGGGTTATCAATAATGACGGAACAATGAAAGCATGTGGAGAAGTTCCGCCTGAACTTCACGGACTTGACAGGTATGAGGCTAGAGAAAAAATTATCGGAATGCTTTCTTATAACAATTTCTTGCTAAGAACACGCGACCATGAGCACAATGTTGGAAAGTGCCAGCGCTGCGGAACAACAATTGAGCCGCTTCTTTCTGAACAGTGGTTTGTGAAAATGGAACCGCTTGCCAAAGAAGCTATTGCCGCTGTAAAAGACGGAAGAATAAAATTTGTTCCTGACCGTTGGGAAAAGAATTATTTAGGCTGGATGGAAAATATTCGTGACTGGTGTATATCTCGTCAACTATGGTGGGGGCACCAAATCCCGGCATATTACCACAATGAAACCGGTGAAATGGTTGTTGCAAGAGAAAATCCAGACCCGCAACATTATACTCAGGACCCGGATGTACTTGATACCTGGTTTTCATCAGGTTTATGGCCATTTTCAACTATGGGCTGGCCTAATACTGAGTCTGAAGATTTTAAGAAATTCTATCCGACTACAACCCTTGTGACAGGTTTTGATATAATCTTCTTCTGGGTAGCTAGAATGATTACTATGGGATTGGAATTTACAGGGAAAGCGCCTTTTTCTACAGTATATATTCACGGATTAATCCGCGATGAAAAAGGGCAAAAAATGTCAAAATCTAAAGGTAATACTATTGATCCGGTTAAAGTTATCGATAAATACGGCTGTGATGCTTTGAGATTTACAATGACTTCTCTTTGTACTTACGGCGGTCAAGATATCAAGATGAGTGAAGAAAGATTTGAATACGGCAGAAACTTTGCCAATAAAATCTGGAATGCTTCGAGATTTGTTCTTATGAACCTTGATGGTGTTGATAATAAGGATATTGATTTCAACAACTTAACCATCGCGGATAAGTGGATTTTGGATAAACTTAACAAAACAGCAAAAGAAGTTAATGAAAATATTGAAAGTTTCAGAATAGGTGAAACTGCTCATATTTTATATGACTTCTTCTGGAATTCATACTGTGATTGGTATGTTGAAATAGCTAAAATTCAGCTTCAGGATCGTGAATTAAAAGCAAATACTCAGCGAGTTTTGAGATATGTTCTTGATATGGCATTGAGAATGTTACATCCTATAATGCCGCATATTACAGAACGGGTTTGGGGATTAATTCCTAAAGAAACTGATGTTAAAGCAATTATGGTTTCAGAATTCCCTAAATACAAAGATAATTTGGCATTTCCAAAAGAGGCCGAAGAAATGGAACTTGTGTTTGAAACAATTAAATCTTTAAGAAACGTAAGACAAAGCTTTAATATAGCGCCTTCTGTAAAGGTAGATATTGAAATTCGTGCAGTTGACTCTGAAAAACCGGTTTTTGAAGCAATTGAAGCTTATGTAAAACGTCTTGCCAGAGTTGAAAACATAAGTTACGGTGATATCAATGCTGATGTCCCGCCAAAATCAGCATCAGCGGTAGTTTCAGCGTCTCAAATTGTTGTTCCTCTTGCTGATTTGATTGATCTTGATGCGGAAATCGCACGTCAACAAAAGAAATTGGATAAACTTACTAATGAGAAAAAATCAATGCTCGGCCGTGTTAATAATCCGAAATTTGTTGCTAACGCACCTAAAGAATTGATAGAACAAACAAAGGAAAGAATTGCTGAAATTGAAGTTCAAGAAAAAACAATTTCTGAGTTGATTACATCTTTGAAAGCATAAAATTAAGATATATTACAAAAAAGAGAGAACATGTAGCAAATAAAATCATGTTCTCTTTTTATATACTTTGTATATTTCAGAAAATTGTCAAAATGTGACGTGAAAGATTAACTAATGTTAAGCAATTTTACAAAACCTTTACAAATTGACAATCGTCTGTTAATATAAAAATTGTTATTAGTGTAGTGTCTATAGACAATGGAGTAAATATGACATCTAAAGAATTAGATTTTGAAGAGTTATTGAAACAATATGATTATAAGTTTCAAAAAGGTGATTTAGTAAAAGGCATCGTATGCGGTTATGACAGCCAGGGGGTTATGGTTGATATCGGAGCAAAAACAATTGCAGTTGTTCCAACTCGCGAAGCCGCTGATAAAGATGAAAATGTTGAAGATAAGTTGAAAAAAGGTGAAGAATATGAATTTTTAATCATCAGAGAAGAAGATGAAGACGGAAAATTCTTATTGTCACGTAAAAAAGTTGACCAGGCTTACGCATGGAAAGAGCTCGAAAAAGCAAAAGCTACAGATGAAACTATTCTTGGTACAATTGCTGGAATCGTTAAAGGCGGAGTGTTGGTTGAAATTTCTGGAGTAAGAGGTTTCGTTCCATCTTCTCAGTTGAGAACTAAAGAAAGTGATTTGGAAGTTGGTGCAAAAATTGAATTGAAAATTCTAACTCTTGACCCTCAACAAAATAACTTTATTCTATCTAATAAAAAAGTTTATGAAGATAGTGCAATAGAAGCAAGAAAAAATGTATTCTCACAAATTGAACCAGGTCAAATCGTTAAAGGTGATGTTGTAAGAATTACTGATTTTGGTGCGTTTATTGACTTAGGCGGAATCGATGGCTTGCTGCCGTTATCACAACTTTCTTGGCGCTGGATTGACCACCCGACAGATATTTTGAATGTTGGTGACAAAATTGATGTTGAAGTTATTGCAGTTGACCATGACAAGCAACGTGTTTCTTTGAGTTTGAAAAATCTTGAACCGGATCCGTGGTTAGAAGCTGAAAAACAAATCAAAGAAGGCGATAAGGTAGAAGGTACAATTACAAGAATCAAACACTTTGGGGCATTTGTTGAAGTGTTCCCTGGTGTAGAAGCTTTGCTGCCTCACGCTGAAGTGACTGAACTTCAAAACCAAAAACAATGCATTCTTCAAGTTGGTGATAAGATTGATACATATATTTTGAAATTCAATCCAACAGACAAACGTATTGCTTTAACTGTAAGCGAGCCAAAAGCAGAAAGCAAAGAAACAACAGAAGAATAGCATCAAAATAATCAATATACATAAAAAGGCACCTTTACAAGGTGTCTTTTTTTAATAAATAAATTCATTTAAATTCAAATGTAACGAAATGTAAATATAAATTAAAAATGTCTGAAATTCAGATATAATGCCTCATAGGATAGGATAGGATAGGATAGGAGGGCGTCGTGTCAATCTTTTAGTCCCAAATTACTTTACTAATACATAAGCAAAACACGAGTGAAGTATAAAGAGATGTACAGGTCTAAAATGGCCTATCTCGGAAAGGAAAGTTACTATGGCAATTGACCCGACAAAACAAATTTCAGGTGCTGCATCAGCATCACACACTACAACAGTTCAACAAGCCCATTCCAGATCTGTTGATTCCGCAAGAATAGGAAAAGCATTGACTCAAGGAGTAAACTCTTCGTCTAAATCTTTGCCTGAAACCCCTGGGGAAAAGACTGGCGGTCTTATTTTTGCAAAAGGATCCTTGAAAAATCTGGAAACAAAAGAGGAACGTTACAAAGATAAGGAAGGAGTTTTTCAAACAAAAACAGTTTACAAGGCAACATTAACAGATGGTACTGTTGTAGAGTATGAGAAACAAGAACCCTTGAGAGGTAAAAACGGAGAATATCAGCAGCCCCAAATTCGTAAAAATAAAGATGGCTCATTTGATTTTGAGGGCTTGCAGCACGCAGTAATTACTGATACAGCAAAAAATGACAATTACAATATTATAGGTTGTGATGATATTTTGGTTACAGCTAATGAAAGAGATGATAAAGATGTAATTGACAATGCAAATTTGCGTTTAGCTGATGGTACAATTATAGAAAATTCTGGAATTGGGATTGCGTATAATCAGGGTGATAAGGTTGCAGATTTGTTTGGGAATCCCTCTGAAAATCCCCCTCAAACAAAACAACATGATGGTCAGATAATACTTGATGATGATCTTATGACTGACTATTTGGGAACAGGAAAACCAACAGTTACTCGCGGAACGGCCGAAATGGAATATTTAGAAAATGGTCGCAGACGCCATACTCATACTACAGAAGAAAGAACAGTATCAGCAACCTATTCTCATGACGGCAAAAAACTTAGCGAAGATTATGTAAATGCGAAAGTACAGGTGCTTTCAGACGGATACAGATTCGCAACTTCACCTGACGGTAAAACTCAATGGTTCTTTGATCCTAAAGGTAATCCGATTTCCAAAAAAGAATTCCAAAATAGAGGTCTGGAATAAATTAATTAAAAAGCGGGATAAAAATCCCGCTTTTTGTATGAAATTATATAAAAAATCTCCCCCAAACGTATGATTTTTGGGGATTTCCTATATATATATTCAAAATAATAGCGTATAATTTTATATGAAATATTGACTTTATAAAAATCATTATTATAAAGACAAATGTAAGGTAGAATTTTATATATGAGGAGAACAGCTTTATGGGCATGGCAGCTTCACAGGCAAGATATTTAGGCTTGACAGCAAGAAAGACAAACGTAGAATATGAAGGACAACAAATAAATCAAGCAAGAACAGCTCTTGCAAATCAAAGTGCAAATACTTTTAATGAACTGTTAAGCTTAGAAGTTCCGACAGCACCAAGCACACAGGATTATACAACTCTTCAATATTCTTATGAAGATGGAACTGTTGCCGAAACAATTACTGATATGTCACAATTGGTTGATGATCCAGACGGTTACAATTATCTTGTTACTCATTATCATTATTCAGATGTGTTTACCGGTGTTCAAGCAAGCAAACCAAATCCTCAGGTTGTTCTTAGTACAAGTGCAGCACAGGGTACTGTTGCTCAGGCTGATGTTACGCATGATGCTCAAAATGATACTTATACAATAAATGGCGTTCCTGTAAATGCTTATGATCCGTTAAATGCTGAACAAAACGCTGAATTCACACGTATAACACAGGATTACAAAGATCTTGCAAACGAAGATCCTGCAAATATCTTTACGTATACTGATGCAGACGGAAAAATGCATTTTACAACTCGCACAGACCTTGAAAATGCTGTTGCAGGAACTGCTGATGCAAAAGAATACCATATTGATACAGGAGTTCCAACACATGTAGGAAACTGTGAATTATCTGAATATGACCCGAATGATCCAATGCAAAAAGCAGCTTATGAACAAATTTGCAAAGAGTTCCCTGATGAAAATATTGCTTCATCTGACAATATATATACCTGGGAGTATCAAGGAAGAACTTACTTTGCAAGTCTTGAAGATTTAACAGCTTCTGCAATAAGCGCTCCGGATCAAACTAGACCAACAGAAAATCAATCAAAACTTACTCAATATTATGCTGAAAATATTAAGACAAAAATCGAAGAACAAGAAAGAGCATTTGTTGATTTGGATGAAAACGGCCGTCCTTATAGTATAAGATTTGAAGATTCAACTGCTACATTTGCACTTAATACAGAAACAATTACAGATGAAAATGCGTATCAAGACGCTATGAACCAGTATAACTATGATATGCAGGTTTACGAAAAGAAAATTGCTGATATTAATGCGAAAACAGAAAAAATTCAAGAACAAGATAGAACTCTTGAATTACGCTTGAAACAACTTGATACAGAACAAGAGGCACTTCAAACAGAAATGGAAGCAGTTAAGAAAGTTATTGATAAGAATATCGAATCTACATTCAAAACTTTTGAATAATGCATACAAAAGATTAAAAAAGAGGTACACATGTCATACAAAAATGATAGTTATTTAGTAATAGCCAATAAATTCGGTTCAGCAAGTGGAGATGCAAAAGCCCAATTGTGGGAAACTTATGATAAACTTCGTGACTTGACTGTATCTGGAAGCGGTATGGGCACAGGTTTTGGTGCAACAGGCGGCTTTTTATATAATCTTGCAAGTCTTTTTGCTCCTTCCCAATTTGCTACTGTTTTTGGTAATGCTGAATCTATGGCAATTCCTGGTACCTCTTACGCAAGCACATTCAGCGGTAATTCTTCATTTGGATTGAATAGTTTATATAATTATTCAGGATTTCCAAGCGGAGCTGCGCCAATAAGCTGGGGACTTGGCGGTGGTTATGCAACAGGCGGAGCATCATCGATTGTTTCCGGCTGGGGAAGTGAAAGCGGATATGTAACAGGCGGTGCTTCTGGCTTAGGCGGTATTGCAGATGTTGCAAGTGCTGCGGCTTACGGTGTCGGGGCTGCAAACGGCTACGGTTTCGGGATGAAAAATATTGTATTACCGGTTGCTAGCGTAATTTCCGGCTGGGGAGGTATAATGCAGGCTGCTGCTCCTTACTTGGGAGAATACGGTTTACCGGCTATTGTTATGGGCAATTTGATGCAAGGTACTACGTCTGCTGCTCTGGCGGCTTATCAAAATGTTACAGGTAATATTACAGCAAGCGCCGATACAATTCTTTCCAATAAAGTTAGAAATATCGAAACCGTTTGTAAAATGCTTGATACTCAGGGCGATGTTGTTAAGAAAATGCTCAAAGAATCAATCGACGGCGATAGTAAAGCTATTCAAAACTTGTAAAAATATATTACGAATTTTTCTTTTTTTTTTATTTTTATTAAAGTTTAATTTCGTTTGGCCGTTATAAAGAAAGAGAGTACAAAATACTTTGGCTGAACATGATTAAGACATGTTAAGAAGCTGTTAATAAACATGGCAATAATTTGTTCTAACTTGTTTTTATATACATGTAGGTCTAAAGTGTAAAGGAGAAAAATGCTTCGAGATACTTTAGAGATGAATATTAAAAGGTTAATAGACTTTTTAATTTATTCAAAAAACTTCCTCATAAGGAAAAATCCGATAAAAGCAATGGCAAATTCTTTTGTAGAAGGTATCAAAGACTTTTTGACGATGAAAAAAAAGTTAAAGATGGCACAGTATAGACTAAATTACCATCGCCATCAGTTTCAGAAAATGGAACAGCTTATAGCTGAAAACAATCAGCACAGTTTCTTAAGGGGAAACAATCTTAACGAAACAAGATAAGGACGATTAAAATGGGATTAATCACAGCCACAATCAGAATGCATTATTTGCATGAAGCAAGGTTAGATCTGGAATATAAAATCCAATTGATAACCCAAACTAAGATAGGATTATCACAATCAACCGAAGACTTGATGCAAGTAGGTAATGATTATGATCCAGAATCACCTATAACAAAAATGTTAACCCAGCGGCAGGCGAAGTTAAAGGCATTAGAGCAAAAATTGGATAGTCAGTTACTGATGTATCAAAACAGGCTCAAGATGATAGATGCAGAATACAATTCCTGCAAAGAAATGTTCTCGAAAAACCTGCATAGTTTGAGTTATTACAATTAATAGATAAAAAAATATCTCCATTCTTTGGAGATATTTTTTTATTAGTTACTTGTTTGTATAAAAAGACTTATAATATCATTAAGTGCACTGTACTGTTTATGATATTTTTGGGCTTGTCTTTCTAGGACATTTATTTGTCTTTTATAATCCATAATAGTTGCCTGACATTCTTTTGCAGAGTTGTTTAAGCCTTCCTGAACCTGTTGTGCTTCTTGCAAAACTCCTTTCATAGAGATTCCAAGTGCTTCCATTGTCTGTCTGATAATTTGAGCGCCTGTCTGCTTAGAGACTCCAGCTGGAAGCTGGTTTATAAGTTGTTTTAGGACTGCAACATTTGCAGGCATTTCAAAACCTTCCAACTCGTTTGGAAAATTATCTTTTTCAATAGCAGAATTATTGTTGAAATTCATAATACCCGGCATTACAGGCTGTTCAAAATGTGATGGTTGTTGATAATTTGATGAAAAAGAATTATTTTGTTCAAAAGAAATTTCTTGCGGCTGATGGTATATTTCCTGGTGATGATTTTCTATTTCATTGTTGTCAACAAATTCTATATCAGAAGAATTATCTTCAAGATCAAAATTTTGTTCTTCAACGGCCGGAATGTCATTTTCGTGATTAATCTCTATATCTGACTGCATTTTTAAAGCTTCAACAATTTTTTTCCCAACACCTTCTGTGATTTTATTACTAACCATCATTTCCTCTTCAATTCGTTACTACATCGCAATTATATAATATTAAAAAAATTATTTCAACAGAATACATCTATTATTGTAGTAATAGTTACGAAATGATAAGAAAAATTTCCTAAAAAGTAGAAAAATTTATATACTTTTAGTAAGTTAAATATTGTACTACAAACATTAGAGGGCATAAAATTGAACGAACAAGCAGGTGAAGAAAATATATTTTTAGATTTTGATTTTTCTAAATTAAGTAATTTAGAAAAAATTAGAGACTTAGAGTCTGGTGAAAATAGCCATCAGCGGGCATCAGTTTATAAAAATGACTATATGGCTGATTTTGAGGTATTGTTCGGTAAGGAACTGACATATAATAATATTATAAATATCACCGAGGTTATGAAAATTATATGTGAATTTTATGATGTGAATGCTGCAGCCGTTGTAAAACATACAAAACCATGCGGGGTTGCGCTTGGCAGAACTTTGTATGATGCATATACAAAAGCATTTGACTGTGATCCTGTCAGTTGTTTTAGCGGGACATTTGGTTTTTCTCGACCTGTTGATTATGATATTGCAAAACATATAAATTCAATGGATGTAGAAGCAATAATAGCACCTGGATTTGATGAAAAGGCGTTTGCATTGTTTTCAGAAAATCCTTCAATAAAGTTGGTTAAACTTAATACAAAACTGCAAAATTATAGAAAGCTTATACAGGAAGAGATAAATATAACTCCTTTTGGAACGTTAATTCAGGATACAAATAAAAGTCTATTGAAAAAAGAGTTATTTAAAATAGTAACAAAAGCAAAACCTACAGCAGAGCAGATAGAAGATGCTGTTTTTGCTTGGAATGTTGTAAAACATGCAAAAACAAATGCTTCTGTTATCGCAAGAGATTTAAAAACGTATGCTATAGCCCAGGGACATACAAATTCTACTCAAGCTGTTGAAGCAGCTTTGAATTATGCCTGTGATGGAGCAAAGGAAGCTGTTCTTGCAAGCGATGATGTTATTTTGTCAGAAGATTGTATATACGCTGCAGCCCAAAGCAGAATTGCGATAATAATCCAGCCGGGTGGCACTTTAAAGGATGACAAGCTTATTGAAATTTGTGATAAATATAACATAATAATGATAACGACAGGTATCAAAAACTTTAAACAATAAAAATAAAGTTTATTTTATATCATTTTTGATTTTGTCCTCTAAGCCGTTATAGTGCTGGAGGACATTTTCCAGCTGTTTATAAAATAAATTGTCAGCGTGATCGTTTATATGCGTCAGGCATGGCCCTTGCATTGTTTCGTCTAATTCGGCAGGATCAGGAATATTATGTTTTATCGTAGTAATTTTTGTATCGTTCAAAACCGCCATAAGCCAGAACCAGATATCATCATTTGTGGGGGCAAGTTCCATAAACAGTTTTTCATTAGTGATATCTTTGTAAAGTGAGTGAGGCGGATATAGAACTCCTCCGACACCGACAAGTTTATTGGCAAAGGAGGGATATTTATAATATTTTTTGCCGCCGCCTTTGGCTTTAATTTCTCCTTTTTTATAAAAGATTTTTGTGCATCTGTGACAATGAATATATTGAGGTGCTTTCAGGTAAGAATTATATAAAAGTTCGAGCATGTTTTTTTCATAATAAATATCATCATCTACAGTTACAATAATATCCTCAGGAAATTCTTTTAGTGTTGGAACTAATTTTTTGTATGATTTAATATCATTACACCACTTAATTGTTAACCCGAATTTTTTCAAGTCAAGAATTTCTTCAGTTAAGTCATTTTCTTTATTTGGAAACTGTTCTTCAGCAAGCCATAAAATTATCATATCAGGTTTTAATGTCTGATTTAGCAGTGATGATAATGTTTTATGAAGGTATGGAATTCTCGGCGGGAAAGATGTTAGAGAAACAATTATTTGCGGCTTTCTTTTTTCTTCTGTAATACCTTTTGTAATGACTTTTTCAAATTTATAATTTCTTCCTGTGCGGTATTCAAATTTTATTCCGCAAAAATGTATAATTCTTTTTTTACCGATTTTTTCTTTTTTATAAAAATTCATACTAGTTCTTTTTCTCCGGTAAGGTAAGCATTTGCCCGAGTTTTAAATCATACTCTCCTGGAATGAATTTATCAACACCGCTTGCGGAAGTGAAGGTCATTTCTCCAAAATAAATTTTCCCGTCAACGTTGTAAAAATCAACCCTTACTAATGCGAAATTTTGACATAATTTTTTTGCAAGTTCAATCATTTTTGGCAGATTTTCAGGAGCCGGAATAGGGTCTTTAGAATTCGGATATGTCATTAAAAACGGCTGCAAATTCCAATTTGTATCATAAATATTTTCTGTTCTGTTTTTAAAGCGTCCGCAATCAATCCATATAAATTTTGGTTCGCCGTTAAAGCAGAGAGTTTTGTAGTCATTAAGTTCCCCTTTGGAATCCACAATATACTTTTCTGCAATAATTTTGGGCGGAATATCTTTATATTGAAGCTCAAGTCCGGCTTTGTATGCGTAATTCCGTCTCATCCATTTGTCGAATTTCTTTTTAGCTTTTGCTTTGTCGAATTTTGATTTGTCTTTAACAATAATATTCCATGCGCAGCCGTGATTTGCTTTTAGAACAAATTGTTCAGGCAGTTTATCAAAATCAATTTCATCAAAACTATTCCATACTCCAAGAAGCGGGATTAAATATTCTTCTCCAATTTCTTGTTTAATCCAATCTCTGACAAGATATTTGTCCGCAAGTTTTGTTTTTAATGGAGAATTGTCATATAATTTCAACCATTGAATTTTTTCGTTAAAAGTTTGAGGGTTCTCAAGATTTAATTCTCTTCCTGTGCGTTTTTTGTACCATTTTTTGAGCATTTGCGGAAAATCTTTTTCATCCGTATTTTTTTTGAATGAAAGTTTAAAGCTTCCTATTTTAATGTTAATCCCGTCACCATATTTAATTTGTTCAATAATATCCATAAACTTCTCCACTTATTTTTTTATGGTAAATTGCTTGTAATTTTGTGTCAAGACTTGGTGAATATTTATGAATTTTGTCTTGCAAGTAAAAATTTTTGTTTGTAACATGTACTTATCAAATAAAAGTTAAGAAAAGGTGGGAAATATGGAAATTAAGTCTTGGGAAGATTATTTTTTGGATCTGGCAAAAACATGCGCAAGCCGTTCAAATTGTATAAGAGCGCAGGTTGGTGCTGTAATTGTAGGTGAAGATAAAAAGATTAAGGCAACTGGATACAACGGAACTCCATCCAAGGTTGAATCCTGCTATGAACGCGGCGAATGTTATCGTATAAAGCATAATATTCAATCCGGAACACGTTATGAAACCTGTCGTTCAATACATGCTGAGCAAAACGCAATAATTCAGGCAGGGCAGGACAGATGTAAAGGTTCTACAATGTATATCTGGGGACATAACTTTATTTGCATTCTGTGTAAGAGATTTATTGTTCAGTCAGGTATAAAAGATGTTGTATTGAGAAAGGATGAAAATTCTCCGGTTCTTCATGTTACCGTAGATGACATTAGACGAGAACTTGAAGCAGAATAAAAAATAGTTTATAATAATAGAGTAAACGATAAAAAGGAGTAAAATATGTCAAAATCTAATATTAGATACGCTCGCGGGGGGGGGGCACGCGCTTAGTCTCCATATCAGGCATTAGTTGCGGTTTTACATTAGCAGAAATTTTGATTACGCTTGGCATAATTGGTGTTGTTGCTGCCTTGACATTGCCCAATTTGCTAGCGAATTACAGAAAAAATGTTGTCGAAACACATTTGAAACGTGTTGCAACAACATTAAATGAGGCAATGAAATTTGCACAAATTGATTATGGTTCATCAGATAACTGGGGAACTATGAAATCTCAAGATTTTATTAGAACATATTTAATTCCATATATTCCCGGCAGTACTTTTATAAGCGAATCAGATCTTAGTTATAGAAGAATATATGCATACGATAAAAAATCCTCAATGACATTGAATGGCGATTATTCTAAGGGAATTAAGTTAAAAACAGGAGAAATTATTACTATTGGTAATGGTTCTACAAATT
This sequence comes from Candidatus Gastranaerophilales bacterium, assembly GCA_944323155.1. Taxonomy (GTDB): domain Bacteria; phylum Cyanobacteriota; class Vampirovibrionia; order Gastranaerophilales; family Gastranaerophilaceae; genus CALURL01. The sequence goes on along the minus strand of CALURL010000005.1, from coordinate 70,039 downwards.
TAGACCCTAATCGTGTTGAATTTGCCGGATATTCTTTCGGAGTTTTATTAAAAGAAACTAAATATAAAAATTATATTTCAGGCAAAGACTATTTTAGACTTTATTTTGATAGAGAAAGAGGCAATATAGATAATGTCCATACCTGGGGAGAACACTGGGGTTCTGATTGCGAAGATAGTCGTTTATATAATAAATGTATCACAGAAGCAGGAGGGGCATGGTGTACTATGGTAATCCAGTGTAACGGCTGGAAAATTCCTGACGATTATCCGGTTAAGTTTTAATTCTTTATCATATTTTCATAAAGTGATAATATTTGCTTTTGTATAAAAAATCATTAAGACCATAGTAACTCTCTAGTTATTATGGTCTAAATTTATGTATTTATCTACATAATTCGGATGATTTTTTGCTATGTGGGTGTATAAATTTAGAAAAATTACGTTATGATAAGTATAGAAAGGCAGGTAGATGTAATGGACAGTTTTTATCCGCATTATGATTTAGCAGGACGAATTCAACACACCAAACTTGATACTGGTGTCGGTTCTATGATGCCTTCTGCAAGAATGGACAGGGTAGAAAATACAAGTTCTCCTGATTTTAAGCAGGTAATGTCAGGCTTGATGGAAAACATGAATAACGAGCTTAACGCACCTGATAACCTTTTGAAAGACGTTATGTCAGGAAACAGCAATGTTGATATCCACGATGTAATGACTGCTATGGCTAAGTCTGAAATTAGTATTAACATGGCTACTCAATTGACAGGAAAAGTCATTCAAGCGTATGACAAAGTTATGCAAATTCAAGTGTAAGATATAATTAAGTACTAAACAAAATAAAACAGACTGGGTAAAAAATGGATTTTCAAAAATTATTGGAAAACAAAGCTTTATTATTTGGCGTTGCAGGCGGAATTTTCATAGTAATCGGCCTGTTTATAACAATAGGTATTGTTGTTAACTCCAATAATGCATCTAAAAACGGACAAACTGTTACAGAAGAACCGATAAAAGAAGATGTAGATTTGATTACGACTGATAATTTTGGAAAAGCCATTGAAATTCAAGCACTACTTGCAAAATATGATATAGCAGTAAGCAGACGTGTTGATGGTACAAAATCAACTCTTTACCTGAAAAAAGGCGACTGTACAACAGGAAGAAAAAAATGTACAACCGCCCAGCGTGATGAAGCTTTAATCCAAATTGTTCAAAGCGGGCTTATGGATCAGAATGTTGGTCTGGAGATTTTTGACAAAGGTGATTTTACATCAACTAAAGAAGATAAAAAAATACGTCTTGCAAGAGCGATTAATGGCGAACTTTCAAGACTTATCAGAAGAATTAAACCAATAGAAAATGCTTCTGTATTTATTTCAATACCGGAGCAATCAATGTTTACTTCTATGCAAAAACCGGTAACAGCAACTGTTCAAGTTACAATTCCGTCTGATTCAAAACTTGATCAGGCTAAAGTTAAGGCTATAACAAACCTTCTTCTTGGAAGTGTAACGGGTTTAACCGCTGAAAATATTGCCATTACTGATACTAACGGTAATACTTATCATAGTATTATGGATGCGGAAGACGAAATGCTTCAAAAAATTGAAGAAAATGACAAGTACATGACAAGCAAGGTTTCACAGCAGTTAGACAGACTTATCGGTAAAGGTAACTATGTTGCAACAGTAAGTACATTTCTTCGTCAGGCTCCTGTTGAAAAGTATACAATAGATTATGACCCTAACAGAAAAACTGCGGTTAATGAACAATCCTTTACAGAAGGCTTAGGTGATAGAACTTCAGATTCAAATAAAGGCATCAATGCAGTAAGTGTATATCTTCCGAATGGTTTGCCTGCAAATGGTTCAGATTCTACTCAAAATAGAAACTATTCCCGTTCTGCAACAGAAACTCAGTATGGTGTAACTAAAACACAAACTAATGAATATATTAAACCCGGTGTTATAGAAGATATTTCAATCGCTGTAACTTTAGATAGAAATGCACTTCCTGCAAACACAACATTAGAAGAGTTAAAAGACTTAATTGCACACGCTGCAAGTCCAAAAGTAACAGCAGATAATGTATCTATTGCATTTTCAGATCCAAATGACCCGTATTTGATGTCTGATAAACCTTCTAACCTTCCAAAACCAGATGAAACAGGTAATCCTTGGTGGCTTGCGGTTGCATTGAGCGGTATCGGTTTGCTAATTGTATTTAAAGCGGTTTCTGATAAGGTTCGTAAGGCAAAAGAAGAAAGCTTGAGAGAAGTTGAAATGTTAAGACAAAAAACTTCCCAACAAGAACAGCAGCTTGCAGAAATTAATAATCGCGCAGCTCAATTGACGGAACGTCAGTCAGAATTGGCTCAAGGTTTGCTGGAACAGCAACAAAGGGAATTTATTCCTCAGCAAAGCCCTGACCAGCTAATAAATACATTGTCAAATCTTTCTTCAGAAATCTCAGATGCTGATGACGAAGAAGCCGCAGAAAAAATTAAAAGCTGGATTGAACAAGGATAATAAAAAATGGCTATACCGGGATTTGATTACCAAGGATTTGCACAGAATCTTGCACAGCAGGCGCAAGAGTTAATTCCTGCGGATTTTAATGATGCTCAAAAAGCCTATGTTGCAAATACATTAGGTAATTTTGCAATGATTGCAGGGCAGGCCTTGAATGACGACCCTCAGCTTGATTTTAACCTTGATCAGGCAATGATGATTACCCAGATTATTGCCGAATGGTCTTTCCACAAATCCGTAGATTTAATTCGTTCAGGTATTCCTCAGCAATACTGGGATCCTATTATGCAGAAAATTGCATTTACGATTTTTGAAATCGCAAAAAATGCATTTAAGCAGGCTTTACCTCAAGATCAAATTCTGCAATTAATAGAACATCATGTAAAAAAGACTTATTTGGATTGCATTGGTGAATTAAAACAAAATAACCTGATTAATGAAGAATTGATGGAGAAAGCGGCAAGTCAATCCAATATAGATGCGATGATGCAGCAGCAGGTTGAAGCAGAACAAGCACAGCAAGCAGCTCAACAATCTCAACAACCAGCCGGAGTTCCGGCTCAGCCTGTCAATGGAGTACCGCAAGGTGCAGTTGCTCAAATGCCTTCCGGACAAAACGCAAAAGTCCTTAAATTAGCAACTCTTGCACTACTTTTCCAAAAGATGAAACAGGATAAGGTGCAGACAATCCTTAATAAATTTAATCCTGATGACGCTCAATCTGTAATTAAATTTATGGGAATGCCGGATTTACCGTCAAAAGTTGACCCTTATGTTGCAATGCAGTGTTTGCAGGAGATAAAAACAAACTTGCCGTCACCCGCAAGCACAATTAGCCCTTCAAAATTAATAAACAAAATTCAAAATATTTCACAATATGTACAAAAGCCTCAACTGGAACAAATGTTAAAACTTGAGCGCCCGAAGGTGAAACGCTTTGTATTCAACGCTTTGGAAGGCGAGTACTACGAAATTGCTCCGAAAGTTGCAAATATTATTGCCACCCATATAGAAGATAGTGTATAATACAAGTAATCATGATTATAAAAAAGAAAGTACAAAAGCCGGAAGTAACACCAGACATTCCGGTTATTGAGGAGAAGGTTGAAGAACAGCAGCCTAAAATTGAGCCTGCTGAGGATAAAATCGACCTTTTTGATCTTGATAATATTGATTTTAAACAGCGTCAAGAACGCAGGCGCGGGGATAGAAGGCGCGGTTTTAGAAGAATTGATGACAGAAATCTTATTTCACGCGCTAAAGAAGAAGCTGTTTCTATAAAAGAAGCAGCTGCAAAAGAAGGCTATCAAGATGGTTTGATGCAGGCAAAAGAAGACATTCAGGAAGTTAAAAATGCAATAACCGAGTTTTTAACAGCAAAACAAGAGGTATTTGATTATATAGCGCCTGATATCTTAGAAATAAGCGTTGATATTGCAAAAAAAATCATTAAAAAAGAATTACAACAGGATCCGAATATAATTCTTGAAAATATATCGGAAATATTGAAAGGTCTTTCAAAAGAAGAAACAAAGATAACTTTAAGAGTAAATCCGGCACAGGTTTCTTTGTTGAAGCAGGAAATCCCAGAGGTACTTAACAATGCCGGTTTAGATGCTAAAATATTAATAGTACCGGACGAAACTGTTATGGAAGGCGGGTGTATGGTGACAACGACAAATGGTGTAATCGATGCCACTATAGAAGCCCAATTGGCAGTAATAAGTGAGGCTTTAAAAGAAGTTTAATGGCACAGGAACAGGCAGCTCAGGGGAGCGGTGGAGGTAACAATTTAAGTGAAGTATTTATGGCGGTATTCGTACTGCTGTTAATCGTGCTGTTGTTATGCGAACTTCCTAACTGGGTTATAAATGTTTCAATATGTTTGAATATAACTCTCGGTGTCGTGCTTTTGATGATATCCTTGTATGTTAGAAAAACTCTTGAACTTGCGTCATTTCCGTCAATTATTCTTATTGGTACAATGTTTCGTCTTGTTTTGTCAATTGCATCAACGAGGTTAATTCTATCTAAAGGTGAAGCCGGAGAAGTTATTCACGCGTTCGGTTCGTTTGTAACCGGCGGTAATATGATTGTTGGCGGTGTAATCTTCCTGATTATTACGGTTGTGCAATTCATGGTAATTACCAAAGGTGCGGAACGTATCGCAGAAGTTGCGGCAAGATTTGCACTTGACGCGATGCCTGGTAAACAAATGACAATTGACGCAGATTTTAACGCCGGATTAATTTCTCCTGAAGAAGCGACCAAGAAACGTGAAGATTTACAAAGAGAATCAAATCTTTTTGGTAGTATGGATGGTGCGATGAAGTTTGTAAAAGGTGATACCATCGCAGGTATTATCATTGTGTTAATCAATATTATCGGAGGTTTGTGTATCGGGTGTTTGATGAATCAAATGCCTATTGCTGATGCTATTTCAAAATATACAATTTTAACAATAGGTGACGGTTTGGCCTCACAAGTTCCATCACTGTTAATGTCAATTGCTGCAGGTATTTTTATGACACGTTCATCTGCTGCAAATTCATTAGGTACCGATGTTACAGGCCAAATTATTAGCAAGCCTTATGCATTATTCCTTGCAGCGGCTTTCTTAATGTTACTTGCAATAACAGGGCCTCCGTTTACCGGATTACCTTTCTGGCCATTTTTCTTCTTTTCAATCGGGCTTGGTATCGCAGGGTTTTCAACTCTTATCAATGCTGATGTTCAATCCCAATTGGGGCAATTGGAAAATGTACGCCAAAACATGCAAGACCTTGTTAACCCTAACCGTATGTATGAACGTTTAGGTGTTGACGTTTTGAGTTTGCAGGTTGGTTCTAATCTGCTTGTAATCGCAGACCCTGATCAGGAAGGCCAATTACTTGCAAAAATTGCTGCATTACGTCAAAGGGTTACTGATGAATTGGGTTATATTTTGCCAAACATAAGAATTATGGATTCATCAGCTCTTGATGCTAATGAATATATGATATCAATTCGTGGAAATACTGTTGCGACTGGGTATGTTTACCCGGGCAAATTGATGGTAATAGCAGACCAGTGGGATGCTATGAAAAAAGAAGTTCCGCAGGATGCGATTATCGGAATTGACCCAACATATCAAACGCAAGCTTACTGGATTTCTCCGGAAGATGCGAAGACCGCGCGTTCAGTAACCGCAGTTGATTCAACCGATGTTATCGTAACTCACCTTCAGGAATGCGTAAGAAAACATGTTGATGAAGTTATGACAAAGACTGACGTGTTGAAACTTATGGAACTTGTTCGTTCTCAAGATCCGACGCTTGTTAACGACCTTGTTCCGACTATTATTTCTACAAGCGACCTGAGAAAGATTTTTGTTAACCTTATTAGAGAAAAAGTTTCAATAAAGGATATTATCTTTGTATTTGAAAGACTTTGTGATTATGCAAGATTTTCTAAAGAACCTGACATTTTGTCAGAACGTTTGAGGGCGGCTTTAGGGCGTCAAATTTGTCTGTCTAATGTCGGCGATGACAAAGTTTTGTATGCATTGACACTTTCTCCTGAATGGGAAAAAATTCTTGACGACAGTTGTCAGAGAACCGAACTTGGTACAATGTTTTTACTTAACCCGATGCAGGTGCAGGAACTTATAGAGACAACTGCAACAACATTAATGCGTGCGCATCAGGCATGCGGTCAGCAGCCGGTGATCCTGTGTTCGCCACGAATTCGTCTGCCGTTGTATCAGCTTCTGGAACGTCATATTCCGACAATTGTTGTAATATCTTATTCGGAACTGATTACAGATATCAAAGTTGAAGCTATAGATACTATAGGTGAATCTTATTCTATGGAACAGTAGTGCTTTATAAAAAAATGGAGGGGATATGAAAAAAATTCATGTTAGTTTTTGTATTATAATTTTTCTTTTTATTGCGACTTTAATAATTTGTATTAATTATTCAAGTGCTTCTGCAAAGGATTTCAATGAATACAAGAATTTGCTAAAGCAGACTTTGGCAAATGAAAACTGGCAGGAAATGAATAGAATTTCTGATGATGTTATAAAATTTTATCCTGATAACGATTTTGGCTATTTCTTTAAAGGTATTGCGATGGATGAACTTGGAGAATATGAAAAAGCAATTTCATACTACACAAAGGCTCTGGAAATAAAGCCAAATCTCCCTGATATTTTTCAAAATAGAGGATTAGCATACTATCATAATAAACAATATGACGAAGCAATTGCCGATTATAAGAAAGCTCTTGAATTAAATCCTAATTTTGAGCTGGCTAAAGAACAGATACAAGTGGCAATTAATGCAAAGAAAGGGATTGTTGTTTCAAAAAATGGAAATGTAACAAATTACCAATCAGTTAATGACCCATTTTATTTGGTAAGCGAATATAAAAATATGCCTAAAAGCAAGAAAAAAGAAATTATTAACTCCGTAAAAAATTCTTCATCAGATATTCTTCCAATATATTATATTGCCGTTTCTGAAGATGTATATTCTAATAATAATAAATTAGCTGCATATTTGTATGTATTAGGTCGTTACAGGACTATTCAAGATGTCGCTGTATGTAAAGATAATTCTGCTGCTCAGGCAATTTCAGCTTTACCTTTTATTGCGCCCAAAACTTCACAATACATATCAAAAATGGATAAAAAAGACCTTGCAAAGTTATTGCAAAAGGTTCTTGATTGGGATGAAAAACATCCAAATAGGCCGGAGCCAAAATGGATTTGTTACCATGGAATGGAAGTATTTATGAATAACGGAAATGTTACTACAGTATCGCAGAAAGAGTGGGATACAAGAAAAGACAAAATAAAACAATCTGTTATAAAATATATTGAAGAACTTCAAGAAAAATAATTTTTATATGAAACAAATAGTCTTATTTTTAATATCAATATATCAAAAGATTTCTAAATACACGCCGGCATGCTGTAGATTCAAGCCGACTTGTTCTGAGTATACCCGTCAGGCAATTGTAAAATATGGGGTGTTAAAAGGCGGCTGGCTTGGAGTCAAACGGATTTGTAAATGCCACCCGTGGCACAAAGGTGGATATGATCCTCTGCCTTAAAATTCGAGGAATTTTTTATAAACTATTATAATAACTTAACTTGCATAAACTTTTCATAAATGCTAAAATGTTTATGTAATAATATTGTAGGATAAGAAAGAGGAAACTTATGGCAAGATTAATAAGACCAAGCTGGGCAATAAGATGTGTTCAATCAGGCTGCAAAACACTTTTTGAAGTAGCTAAAGTTGAAGATGGTAAGCAGCAGGAAGTGGTTTGCCCGAATTGCGGTGAACACTATGTTTATCCGATTTATGACGATAACAAAGAAGAATAATTATGTTCAATAATACTGATAAACGCTATAATCAGTATAGTGCATATTTAAAAAATAAATTCGGCGTCAAGGTTTACAAAATAACACTTGATGCCGGTTTTTCATGTCCGAACAGGGATGGAACTATATCAACAGGCAGCTGTATTTTTTGCGATGAAGGCGGAAGTTTTTCGCAGGCTCATTCGAATCTTTTGGCTATTGAAGATCAAATTGATGAAGGTATAAAAAATTTAAGTACAAGATTTAAAGCAAAAAAATATATGTCATATTTTCAGGCTTATTCTAATACATATAAGCCAGTCAATGAGTTAGAAAAAATCTACACTTCAGCGCTGAAACATCCTGATATTGTCGGCATTTCCATTGGAACCCGTCCTGATTGCGTTGATAATGAAAAACTGGAACTTATATCATCCTTTAAAGATGATTATTACACATGGGTAGAATACGGCTTGCAATCTATCCATGACAGAACTTTGAAAAAAATTAACCGCGGTCATGATTTTGATTGTTTTCTACGCGCTTATGAACTTACGAAAAATAAAGGTATTAATGTATGCGTACATGTAATTTTCGGCCTTTGGGAAACGCATGATGAAATTATGCAGACAGCGCAGAAATTAGCAGAACTTGGTGTTGATGGGGTGAAAATTCATATGCTTTGCGCCTTGGAAAATACAAAACTTGCAAAAATATATGACTCAGGCGGGATTGATTTTATGGATGAAGATGAATATATTCAAACAGTTTGCGATTTTTTGGAATATCTTCCAAAAACAACAACAATTCACAGGCTGGCAGGAAATGGATTGAAAAAGAATTTAATCGCCCCGCGTTGGCTTGGTAAAAAAATGGATTGTCTTAATAAAATTGATAGAGAATTTATAAAGCGAAATTCTTATCAAGGTTATAAATATTCATAAAATTATTTACAAAAGTTGAATAATATGCGATAATTCCTTAGGTAAAGATTTAAAATTATTGTAACAATTTGTTAAAAGGATATATAAATTTCAGCAAAAAAAATCCTTGATATGCCTTAATCTTATAGGAAAATTTTAATTGCATTGGAGATATATATGTTAACAATTCAACCGGGAATTTTACAACAGTACAAAGCAAATCCTGCTTTTGAACGCCGTAAATCTGATCAAGCAGAAAATATTCAGCAGACAGACGATGAAGAATTTAGAGAACAGGAAAGAGAATATAATTCCGCTAAAAGCTCTATTGAAAACGCAAGAGAAAATATATTAGAAACCGTTGAAAATGCTCCAAAACCTGTTAAAACAACAGTAGAAACACTTGCTGTTGGTGCAACGGCACTTATCGGCGGTATGACCGTTGGCTGGGGCGGAAGAAAGTCTATTCAGGCTATTAAAGAAGTGTTCAAAACACAAACAGGTGCGAAATTCCTTGAAAGAGCAAAAGACTTTAAGCATTCATTTGTTGAAGGGTTTAAAGAACTTGGCGCTTCAATTGAAAATGGATATAAAAATCTTAAATCAGACTTTAAAGAAACTTCATTTTATGAAAAATCAAAGGCAAAATATGATAATTTCTTTGACAAAACAACATTTGGTCAAAAACTTGTATCAGCAAAGAATAAAATTAAAGAAAACTCTGTATATCAGTCAGTTTCAGGTGGCGTAAAAAATGCATACGAGTGGTGTCGTGACGGAATGACTAATATATATAGAAAACTTGCCGGTATAAAAGGTAAACAAGTTGAAAATGCTACTGTTAATACTTTAGGTGTTGCCGGTGGTGCCGCAAGCGGTGTTACAGCCTTAAAAGAACAAGCCAAAGAAAACAAGATTGACAATAACGATATTGAAGATTTAGAAGAATAGGTAGTAAGTAAATGACACAAAGTTATTATAAACTTAATACAATTTCATTTACAGCTTCAAAAGGGAAATCATCTTCTTCAACAAAGTCAGAAAATTCTGATGATGACAAGAAAAAAGAAGCCGCCAAAGAAGCCGTTAAAGGCGGCGGTGCTGTAGCTGCAACTTCTGCTGCAATTTCTAACAAGAAAAAAGTTGACATGTTTACAAAAGCAAGTAAAGCTTCAAAAGAGTTAGAAAGAGGGTCTCAAACAATAAAAAATGTCGGTAATGTGGCGGAAAAAACAACAGGATTACTGTCAAAATGTAAAACAGCTTATCAAACAACAAAAGAAGCAATTATTACCTGGGGGAGAACAGTCAAAACATCTAAATATATAAGACCTATACTAAAAAGTGCGCCTTTCCGCTGGGGTGCCGGTTTAATCGGCTATGGTTTTGGTGCTGTTACACTTATAACCGGTCTTGGTGATATTGCAAAAGTCACAACAGATACACTTAATGAGTATTCTCAATCAAGGGAAGAATAATAAAATCTGCTGTTAAACAGTCCTTCAAGCTTTAGCATTTGTTTTAATTAGTTGAAATTTTTATAAAGTTTTATTATAATAATTTTATTATATAAATTCAATTTAAACAGATAGGAAAGGAGCTTGTTGTATGAAGATTAATTTCAGAATGCTTTACGGGGGGGGGGCAAGCGCTTAGTCTCCATTTCGGGCATTAGTTGCGGTTTTACATTAGCGGAAATTTTGATTACGCTAGGAATAATTGGTGTTGTTGCTGCATTGACTTTACCTACATTAATTGCGAATTATAAAAAACATCTAGTTGTAACCCGATTGAAGTCCACATATTCAATAATAAATCAGGCCTTTTTACAATCAGTAGCAGATAATGGTCCAGCTATATACTGGGATTATAGTATGGATAATACCGCATTTTTTAATAAGTATTATGCACCGTATTTAAAAACAATAAAGATATGTGATTGGTCAGAGCAGGATTCCAGTTGGACAGAGAGTTGGTTAAAGAATTCTCAGCGCGCCTGTTCAGCTTATGCCGTGACTTCTGATGGAAATAAAGTTGTTATAAATAATAATATGAATAAATATCTTTTGATAAATGGTGTAGGAATAATTTTTTCATATAGAAATGATAGCTTTGGAATAGATCTTAATATAAGTAAAAATAGAATGATTTATGGTTTAGATTATTTTACATTATTACCCAATGGAGATTTTTCTCATGAAGGGCTTGATAATGGTCGTTCCTTTAAAGAGTCAGATTTTTCATCATTTACTTTAGCCAGAAATAATGGTTGTGATTATATTTCAAAAGGCACAATTACATCTATTGGGAAAACATTTATGCAACATTGCGCAGAGGGAGCTGGTGATTGGTATGCTGGCAACACCTGCGGTGCATTAATCCAATGCAACGGCTGGAAAATCCCTGACGATTATCCGGTTAAGTTTTAAACTCAATTTATTTGGATGGTATGCATAAATAATCAGTAACACATATTGTTATAAATAAAAAATCGTGCTAACATTCATTGTATGCACGATTTTACTTTGAAAGAAATTACAAATACAGATATAACAAAAGAACTTGAGACTGTCGGATTTGACAAATCTTATATATTCAAGGGCGTTGAAAAGTTTGAATATAAAAATATTAAGGTTTTTTCACTCACTCCGGCGCAGGCAAATATAGTTAAGCAGACCGCAATTTCTGTAGGATGCGATTGTGCAACGCATAGAGAAGTAATTACAGGCAAAATTGAAAAATCCGATTGCATAGTCGGCGGAAGTATTTCTCAAATAAAGAAAATTGCCAAAAAGCTTCAATATCAACCGTTTGGGTTGAAAGTTCTAGGCGAAAGTTTAGACAATCTCGTGAATGTAAAAAAATCAGCAAAAACAAAAATTGTCGGAATTTTGAATTTAACAGACAATTCTTTTTCAGACGGCGGTTTGTATAATACATTTGATAAAGCGTGCGAACATCTTATGCAAATGATTGATGAAGGTGCTGACATAATAGATATCGGCGCAGAATCTACAAAACCATATTCAAATGCAGTTGGAGACAAAACTCAGCTTGAAAAATTAATTCCTGTTATAGAATTCGCAAAAGGAAAAATTCCAATAAGTATTGATACAAGAAGCGCCGTTGTCGCAGAAAAATGTATTCAAGCTGGTGCTGATATTATTAATGATGTTTCAGGATTTGATTATGATAAGAACATGGCAGATGTTGCCGCAAGATACGGGAAAAAAGTTATTATTCAGCACTCCAAGGGGACGCCGGATATTATGCAAAATGCCCCAACTTATTCCAACCTTGTTGATGAAATTTTCTTTTCCTTGAAGCAAAAAATAGATTTTGCTTTATCAAAAGGAATAAATAAAGAAAATATTATAATTGATGTCGGCATAGGTTTTGGCAAAACAAGAAAGGATAATTTTGAACTTATAAAACGTATAGAAGAATTCTATTCGCTTGGATGTCCTGTAATGCTTGGTGTTTCAAGAAAGAGTCTTCTTGACATGTCAGATAAGGACAATTTTACAAAAGACATATTCACAGTTGCATTGAATACTCTTGCAGTTGAACGAAAAGTGGATTATATAAGAGTCCATAATGTAGAACTTCACTCAAAATTGTTAAATATGCTTGAAATGTTCAAATAAAAATGTTATAATTATTTGTATCTGAATAATATTCTGCGGGGTTTAGATGAAATTCCATAATGCATTTAACTTTTCTGAAGTTTTACTGACAATAACAGTTATTGGTATTGTTGGAGCATTAACAATGCCGGGATTGATTTCATCTTACGAAAAAAAGGTTTATGTATCTCAGCTTCAAAAAGCTCTTAGCCAATTTGAGCAGGCAATGCAAAATGTTATGGTAAGACATGAATGTACAGATATTGTTTGCTCAGGTTTGTTTAGCGGTGATAGCAATTCTGCTGAATGGAATAATAAAATGGATGAAGAAATGAAAAAATCCATTAAAGTTATCAGAAGTGCAAAAAGTGGAGAAGCATTTGATTCTAATGTAAAATCAGTATATTTAAAGCCGCGTGATGCTTTTACAAACAATATGGACTGGGCTGCAACAGATGGATATAAATTTATAACTCCTGATGGAGTATTTTATCATGTTAAAACTAGAAATTGTGAGCCTACACCTAAAGCGGATTCTGCAATAATAACTAATTTTTGTGCTGACGTTACAATAGATGTGAACAGTAAAAATCGTCCTAACCAGTATGGCAGAGACTTATTTACATTTGTTGTCGGACAGAATGGTCATCTTTACCCGATTGGCGGTGTTGAATATGTTATAGCAATGGAAGGCGATGAGGGGCTAAATGGTTCTAACTACTGGGTAAATAATATGGATGGCTGTGTAGGTGATGTGAAAAATGATTACAAAATAACCTCGGCTAAAGGAACAACCTGCGCTGCGCGTATTATGGGCTCAGGCTGGAAAATGGAATATTAGAGGTTAATATTTTTAAATTTTAAAAATATTTTTCTTTTTTAAATCCTTTTTATTTACCACCAAACCGCATTTTGAGCATGCTAAAGTTTCTCCGCTGCTGTCAATCGGCATAAAAATATGTTCGCAATTTTCTGAGTCTGGAAGTTCTCCATTGTCGGTATTATTTGTGTCAAGCGGGTTAAAATTATTTTTTTGTTTTTTCTTTTTAAAGAAATTAACTAATATTTCAATGAAATACATATTTTATAATTTAAATCCTTCAGGGAAGATTTCGTTTAATTTATAAACAATAAGTCCATCATTTTCATCTTCAAGAACAACATCAAGTCCTTCATTTGCCTGAAATTCGGAAAGTACCTGCCTGCAAGCACCACAGGGAAAACATTTTTTCATTTTTGGAGAGTAAATTGCTATTGCTTTAAATGATTTTTCACCATCAGCAATTGCTGAACCTGTTGCGTTGCGTTCTGCACAGATTGTCAGACCGTAACTTGAATTTTCAAAATTGCAGCCTTTGTAAACTTTTCCGTTTTCTGTGAGGATACAGGCGCCTACTGGAAAATGTGAATACTGCACATAAGCGTTTTGGGATACTTCTTTTGCAAGTTGCATTAATTCTTCATTAGTCATAGTGTATTTAGTATATATCAGGAAATATGATTTTTTATCCGTTAATTATATGAAAATTGTGATATAATTTTGTTATGAAGTTATTTATAAAGATTCTGCTTGTAATATTTCTGATGTTTCAAAGTTCGGTTTTTGCAAAGACTTTTGATGTTCTTGTTTTACCGGCTGATTTGCTTGTTGATAATCAGAATTATTACGGCTTTGATGAAGTTTCAAAAATTATTGCAGATGATGTAATTTCTCTTTTTATGTCAGGGGCTGGAATTAATTCTTATGATTTGTATGAGGTAAGACAAAAACTTGCTTCAAATTCTGATTTAAAAAACACAGTATCTTCAGCGCTTTTGAAGTTTAAAAATTCAGGGCATATTGATTATGCTGCTTTCAAAAAGATATCAGAAAATTTTAAATGCTATTCTATTTTAATTATATCTAGTGATGTTATCTCAAATCATACCGGATCGAGAAGAGGTTTGTGGGAGGTTTTAGATATCTCAAGTGCAGGCAGTATAAATTACCCATTTAAACTTTCTACAAATGCTGTTTTACTGGATGATGTAAATGATCTTGTTATGTGGAGTAATATTTACACAAAAAATGTAAGTAATAATGAAGATGTATTTTCTGCAAAAAATTATGTTGAAGCAAATTCCTATTTAGAGAATATCAGAATGTATTCCAGAGATATAATTTCAAAAGATATCGCTCAAAATGTGACTCTGCGTTTTTTCCCGAAATCTATAAGACCAATTGATAAAAAATATTCAAACTCTGATGACGGCGGAATTTTGCGTTACGAAAAAAATATCCCCTCAACTCAAACTGAAAAAACACCGCAAAAGCCTGATGACTATTACGGTGAAATGATTTTTGGAATTTAGAAAATTTGTATTTTATTGTGTTGGTGATGTAATTGTTTTTCTTCTTTCTTGAATTTTATCAAACTGATTTGTAGAATTTTTCGGGGGATTAATTATTTTATTGCCTGGCTGATTATTTTGAAAATTTTGCTGTGGTTGAATATTAATATTGTTGTTTTGAATATTATTTGTCTGAGGTTTTTTCATTGTTTGTTGTAATTCGACTTGAGAAGGTGTATTTGCCGCGACTTCATCCAGTTCATCCATTCTGGTGGACGCGTCAAAATATGCCAGAAAACCAACAACCATTATGCTGAAAAATATTAAAAACTGTTTCATAATATACCTTTCTGTTTTTACGATATTATTTTAACGCATTAAATTATTATATTAATTATGCAAAAGGATAATAAAAGGATTGAAAATTTTAGAAAAATACTTTATTATAAGAATTGTATAAATAAAAAAGGAGAGAAATATGACAAAAATTAATCTTGGACACGCTCACGGGGGGGGGGCAAACGCCGCGTAGCGCAGGCTTTTCAACGTTTTAAATTCGGATTTACATTGGCAGAAGTTTTAATTACGCTTGGAATAATTGGTGTTGTTGCCGCATTAACTCTGCCCAATCTAATAGCCGATTATCGGGAAAAAGTTCTTGTTTCTCAAGCAAAAAAAATGTATTCAGTTATGATGAATGCAATGAATTTATATCTTAACGACCAAGGGGCAAGTGGTGATTATACTGCTTTAATGGTTCCTAACAAATCTAATAATGAGATAATGGCTGAGTTTTCCAAATATTTTAATGGCGCTAAAATATGCGAAACAAATACTTCATGTCGTTCTCTCATATCTTATAAGATTAAACAATTAAAACCCAAAAATGATGGTTATGGTAAAAATGAGGTTGAGTATGTGCATATTGGAGCAACAATTATTCTAAATGACGGTTCGATAATCTCTTTAAAAAATGAAGGAACAAATGCAGCTTGTGAATATCTTTGGACGCAATGTGTAAGAGATCCTGACGGGAATTTTGTAATGAATGGTGATGAATGTCAGACAATAACTACTCCTGCTTATCGCTGCGGGCAAATACGTGTTGATACTAATGGCAAGAAAGGACCCAATAGAATAGGATCTGATGTGTTTACGTTTTTGGTAAAACAAAATAAAATTGAGTTTATGGAAAGTGCAGGGGATTTGAACTATATATTGAAATATAATAAGACGCAGCCATATGAAGATTATGAAGCGGGAGGAGACTTTAAAAAATAAATAAAGTGTTGAAAATTTTAGAAAAATATTTTATTATAAGAATTGTATAAATAAAAAAGGAGAGAAATATGACAAAAATTAATCTTGGACACGCTCACGGGGGGGGGGGGCAAACGCCGCGTAGCGCAGGCTTTTCAGCGTTTTAAGTTCGGGTTTACATTGGCAGAAGTTTTGATTACTCTGGGGATTATCGGGGTTGTATCCTCACTTACTATGCCGACATTAATTGCAAGTACAAGAAAAAATGAATTTTCTGCACGATTAAAAAAATTCTATAGTGCAATGTCTCAAGCAATAGTAATGTATAATACAGATAACAATATGCTGCCAGAAGACTGGAGAGCACCTGCTGCCGGAGCTGAAGAAGAATACTGGCAAAGTCATTTTGCACCGTATTTTAAAGATGTAATATCTGTAAAAAAAGAAAAAAATGAGTTTACTGAAAATCGTAATGGGTTGGTTGTAAATTTTAGTGATGGCGGAATGCTTGCACTGATTCAACGTACTGCAACAGAGGTTTACTATGATGTAAATGGTAATAAACCGCCAAATGGATGGGGGCGTGATAGATACATGTTTTTTATCTCAAATGGAAATTTTGTACCATATAACTGGACAAGTGACATAGGTAGTATTTTCAAGCCTGATGAGGGTGAAGAAGATTTCACAACAAATTTGAATGATAGAAAAAATGTACTGAGACTTTGCAAAAAAGCTGGTGCATTTTGCGCCCAATTACTTATGCTTGACGGCTGGGAATATAAAGACGATTATCCGCATAGGCTGTAAACCTGCGGGTTAATTATTTAACCCATTTGAAACTTCTTACATAACCTTCGCCGTTGATATCACCGTATATATCTGCACGGAAAATTCGATATATTTTAGTAGCATTTGCTATATTCGGGATTTTGCTGATTCCTGCTTGCAATAACAAAGTTTCATCAGACTTGTTAATTCCCGGAATCATATTAAATAAAGTATTCAGTGAGGCATTTTTTACCTTACCGAATACTGTTGTTATATTTTTTGTAAGACTTCCGTAAACCTGCAGGTCAGCTATTGAGTTCATGAAGTTATAAGAACCTGTCATGTACATATTCAAATCTTTTCCATCTGAATATATATTAATTTCTTGCGCTATACCGTCTGAAATTCTAAAATCACCTGATATACTGTCAAAGTCTCCTGTCTTAAGCGGAGTTATCAAATCTATCAAACTATTTATAGAAAGTCCTGTAAGTCCTCCTTTAAGAAGATTTCCTGCTTTCAAAAGATATTCCAGAGAACCAAGTTTTGGCATACGGCCGTTATCAACACTGAAATAGCCGTCTCCATTCATTGTTTTGAAACATGTATCATGCGTTGTTCCATTGCAAACAAGGTTTATATCGCCGCTTGCAAGTCCGTAAATTTGTCCTTTTAAATCAAATAATGCTTCCGCCATCATAGCAGAATTTGCTTTGTCTAAATGTACAGAAAGATTGGTTTCATGACTTAATAGATTATATTTGAGATTGCCAAGAACTGTTCCATCAGCAATATTAAATTTGAATTTGTCTATATTTAGGAGATTTTTATCATTTATATTTAAGTTTGCACTGAATTTATCTGCAATAATGTTTCTAACATGAATTTTATTTGCGAGAATTTCTGCTTTTTTGATTATAATCTGTGTCGGGTCGATATTTTGCATTGGAGAAATCGTCTCTCCTGAAGGATTTCTTGAAGAGTTAACTTCCATTTCACGAAGAGTATCAGTTATTTTATTTATATTCAAGTCTGCAAGTTTAAGCTTTACATCTTCAAGAATATATGGCGGTGTCAATTTATTTCTCATTACGGCATTAAGTAAAACATCATTTGTCAAAACTGTTCCGCGTGATGTTATGTAGATTTTGTCTTTTTTGAAATCCAGATTTACATCTTTAACTGTTGAATCAAAAAATGGCATATCAATACTTGTAATATCTAATTTGCCTTGAATTTTCGGATTTGCTGCTGTGCCGTTCAAAACAAGATCAGATGTGAAAACACCTTGTTTCATTATCGGTTTTCTAAATATTATATTAAATATTTTTGCATCAGTCGGATTTTCTGTTTTTATCTTGAAGTTTTTAAACCCAATGTTGTTATTTGCAAGCAGATTGATAATTCCTGAAGCATTAAGCTGGGTATTAACAAAAGGTTTGTTATTTTGTGATGTAATTATTTTATCGTATTGAAGATGGTTAATTTTTATTTGATTTGGAGAATATGTATTATTAATTGTGATTTTAACAGGGTTTTCCACATCACCGATTGATGCGCCCATATAGTATATGCGTGAATCTTCATTAACATTTAGCTCAGATTGTGTTGTGAAATTGTTGATTGCGCCGGTTACCTTAGAAGACCAGATTATATCGCCTTTAACTTTTATTGGATAAACTGAATTATAGTTAAAGAACTGGTCAAAGAATTCTTGTGTAGGTTTTGCATTAATGTACAAATTCAAATATGGGTTTTTATAAATATTTGCAACTTTTCCGTTTATAAATACCGGCATGACGCCAAGTTTTGCATTCAGCTTATTCAGATTAAGTAAATCGTTGTGCAAAAGTATGTTTCCGCTTTTTATATTGAAAAACATTCTTTTTGGCGCATAAACAAGGCTTATGTCATTGAGAACAGTATAGGCACTAATATTGTTGTTTCTAATTTTGGCAGCAATATTAATTTTACCTTGAATATTGCGGCAGTCAGAAAGTATTTTGGCCTGTTCAGGCTGTAAAAGTGTATGCAAATTTTTATCGTTTATTATGTTTAAGTCAAGCTGCTGAGCGTTGAAGGTTCCGTTAACAAGTCTGTGTTTTGGGTTAAATGTGTTGTTGATATTCGCGGAAAGGAAAAATGGTGTACCGTTTAAACTTCCTTTTAGCGGTGAAAGTTTGAAGTCTGAACTATCTAATTCAAACGAACTATTCTCAACAATCAGATTTTTTGCTTGATTTTTGTTTGAATATATTTTACCTTTCAGACTAACCTTATTAAGGTCAATGTTTGCTATAGAACCATTATATTTTGCGTTAAAGCTTGAAGTTATTCCTGCAATATCGTTTTTATAAGGAATTTTAATCTTAGAAGGCAGTAAAAGTATTGCATCTGTTGCAAAGAATTTGTTTGATGAAATTTTTATATTACTGTCCTGATCTTTTATTTTTCCGTTAATGTTAATTGCGGATTTATTAACTTGTGATGTAAGTTTAAAGTTTGCATCAAGGTTATCAAAAGATACGCTGCCGTTTGTATTGGATACAGCGACAGGAAGATCTTTAAGTTTAATGGTATTTGAAACAAGTTGAATATCTCCTTTTGCAAAGAGATTTTTGTTGAATTTAATATTATTAACGTCTTTAACTTGTCCAGTGAGGTTTATAAATACGTTAACAAGACCTTTGCCATCTTCAATTGGTGTAATCAGATTTTGAATATCAACAAGCATCGGCGAGGTCTTTATTATTTTCAACATGTTTGCTAAATTTTGACCGTCAGCTTTAACTTTAAAATCAAGATTTCCCTGCAAAGAACAAGTCCCTTCTACACTAACGGGTTTGCCGTTGAGGTTAGCTGACTTTGTTGTGAATTTTGTATTTTGATCATCAAATGTTAATATTCCACTGCCATTTGTGAGAAGCATATTATGAATATCAATGAAAGATACTGTTGCATCTTTAAAGTGGAATTGTCCCCAGCCATGCGGGTTTTTACGGGTTCCAACAACATGTAAATCAATTCCGCCCTTGCCTTTTATATCCATAATTGGAACAGGACCAAGGTCAAAGTGAAGAATGTCATGAAGCGGATTTAATACAATTTGTGCTGTTTTTAAATCAACATTATCTGTACTTGTAATACTTAAGTCTGCATTTTTATTGTCATAAATTTGTATAGGCCCTTTAACGTAGACGGTTTGTGTAGGGCTTGTCGGAACTTTCACATCTATTGTCAAAATTTGGCCTTTAAAACTTACTTTTATAGTTGCTTTCTGTGCATTTGGAATAGGTTTTACGAGATATCCATCTGTAATAAGTAAGTTTCCATTTACATCAGGAGTATCTGCTTTGCCTTTAATCTCAAGATTCCCGATAACTTTTCCCCAGAAGCCTGTTTGTTTTAAAAGGTGCAAGTCTATATCAGGACACAAATCTTTTTCTCCGGGAAGTAGAGGAAGTAGATTTTCAATCTTTGTTTCGTTTATAGACAAATGCAGATTTAGCTGCGGAAGTTTAGCATTGAGTTTTGTCACTGTCCCGAATAAGGCTGCACTTATTCCGTTGCCTTTTATAGACAAATCTTTTACATAAATACCATTTTTGAAACTGGATAAATCTGTTTTTATTGTTAATTTATCTTTGAAATACATAGAAGATGCGATATCTTCATAAAGAATTCCAAAATTATTTATTGATAATTCTGTTTGAATGTGTTTATGTTTGTCGTTTGTTTTGGCTGTCTTTGCATTAAAATTTATGATTCCAGAAGTAGATTTTATTTTGCCTTTGGAAATAGCATTTGCATAAACTGAGAAATCGGCCAGATTTAAATTTATAATATGTCCTGACAGGTCAAACTGGTCTTCTCTAATTTCACTAAATGGTAATTTTATATCAGAGTGAATTTTTATATAAGAAGCTTTTTCGCCTACATAAAGATTTGCAAGTGTGGCTAGGGAAAGATGTTTGTTATTTTTGAAATCTTCAATGCATAAATATTGTCCGTTTAGTTTAATTTTTTTATTTTGAACTTTATCATCTAGGTTTACATTGTAGGAATTTATTTTTAGTTTTGCGCTGTTTAAAGTCAGCGGAATATTTTTGTTCAGCGGTTTAATCAGATATTGACCGAGCTTTAGCTGTGAATCTTTGTCGAATACAAGATTTGCCGTGATATTTTCTGCAGAAAAATGATCAATGTCTATATTTTTTACAATAAGCGGCATTAAACTAACTTTGATTACAGGGTTTTTGACACTTAATGCTTCTGTATTATCATTGTTCAGAATATTTACCTTATCTGCTTTTATCCATATTGATGGCAAGAATCCCATTTTCATTGTCGGGTTTTGGATAGAAGTCTTATAACCGCTTTCTTTTAATATTGTTTGTTCTATAAAGGTTTTATGCTTTGGCAGGTTTACTACTGCCGGAATTCCCCAGTAATAGACAGAGTACAAGAATACTAATGAAATTAACGCTACAAAACATTTCGCAGTCGTTTTTGACGAAAAAATATGTTTAGCAGAGTGTTGTTTTTCCTCTGAAACTTTTTTTTCAATTTCCCCTGTTTTTTTATGTTCTAAAAGTATATTGTTTCGATTGTCCATAACCCTACTTCAATATTATATTACCAATGTAGTTATTTGCCAAATAATCTGCTAAAATCGTTTCAATTTGTTATATATTCGTTAAAAAAGCCTCTTGTATTTCAGAGGCTTTTTAACTGTGTGGCTAAAATTTTTCGCATAAAACCTGAAAATAGGCTTGTGGATGTTCGCAGTTTGGACATTTTTGAGGGGCGGATTTGCCGGTGTATACATAACCGCATTTTCTGCACATCCAGTCAGTTTCTTTGTCTTTTTTGAAAACTGTTCCATCTTTTACCTGTTTTAATAATTCAAGATATCTTTTTTCGTGGTGCATTTCTGATGTTCGAACATGATGAAATGTTTCTGCAATTTCATCAAAACCTTCTGCTTTTGCGGTTTCTTCCCCGTTAAGATAGAGAATATTATATTCTTCATTTTCACCGTCTGCTGCACTTTTTAAATTTTCTTCTGTTGTACCCAGTTCAAAAGGGTAATATCCATCAACCTGCCACTTACCATCCGGAATATATTCATAAAAATGTTTTGCGTGTTCACGTTCATTTTCTGCTGTTTCTAAAAATATCGCAGAAATTTGTTCATAACCTTCTTTTTTTGCAATTTTGGCATACATTGTGTATCTATTTCGTGCTTCTGACTCTCCTGCATAGGCATTAATCAGATTTTGCAGAGTTTGAGTATCTTTTAATTTTTCCTTATTGAACATATTGTCCTCCTTATTATCTTTGAGATTTTAAATCTTTTGAATAATTTACACAATTAGAGAGAAAGATTAATCCTATTAACTAGATTTTTATCTCAAATACTCTACTTTATGGGGATTAGAGTGAATAAAAATTTTCTCATAATATATTGTGTAAGGAAGGAATTGAAATAGTGAATTTACTTAGTTTTACAAAAAAGCTGTCTGAAAAAATATGTTTTTATGATGACATTTCAAAAGACGCCTTTTCAGGGCTTAATATGATTAATCCGTTTGCTGGTGAATATTACTCCAAACCGCTTAATATTACGGTGATATGGGTTGATGACAGCAGGCGTGATAATTAATTTATTCTTTTGCCGGTGTTTGAATCAAAGAAATACATATCTTCCGGTCTGATGCTTAATTCAATTTCATTTTTAAGGTCAAAGTCTGCAGGAAGTTTTGCGCTGCATTTGCTGCTACCGATATTGAAGTAGGCTATTTTTTCGCTGCCCAAAAGCTCTGTAATATCAATTTTTGCTTTAAGATGAATTTCTCCGCCGCAAATCATTTTTTCTGGACGAATCCCGACAATTGCATTTTGCGGAGTTTCGTACGGAATATCTTTCCCATCAATAAAATTCATCTGTGGAGAACCTACAAAGCCTGCCACAAAAGTGTTTGACGGATTATTATAAATCTCTTCAGGAGAATCTACCTGCTGTATAATACCTTTATCTAAAACTACAATCCTATCCCCCATAGTAAGTGCTTCTGTTTGGTCATGGGTTACATATATGAAAGTTGTCTGTAGTCGTTCATGGAGTTTTTTTATTTCAGAACGCATTTGAACACGCAGTTTTGCATCAAGATTGGACAAAGGCTCATCCATTAAAAAAACTTTCGGATTTCTAACTATTGCACGACCAAGCGCAACACGTTGTCTTTGACCGCCTGAGAGCTGTTTTGGTTTTCTATCCAGATATGGCCCCAAATCAAGAATATCTGCAGCTTCCTGAACTTTTTTTTCAATAGTCACTTTATCTATCTTTCTCATTTTCAAGCCGAATGCAATATTTTCTCTTACTGTCATATGCGGATATAATGCGTAACTTTGAAAAACAAAAGCTATATCTCTATCTTTTGGATGTACATCATTAACTTTTTTATCCCCGATATATATTTCACCTTCAGAAATATCTTCCAAACCGGCAATCATTCTTAATAGAGTTGATTTCCCGCATCCAGAAGCGCCTACAAGAACGATAAATTCTTTATCTTTTATCTCTAAACTAATGTTATCTATTACTTTATTTTTATTTTCATAGATTTTTGTAACATTTTTTAAAACGACATTACTCATTATTAGTATTAGTTTCCTTTTCAATCGGTAAAATTACATTAAATGTAGTTCCTCTCATTACCTCAGATTCAACCCAAACAGCACCTTTCAGGTGTTTAACAATCATAGCAGCAGTTCCAAGTGAAATTGAGCGTACAAGAGTTTTTTTGCTGTTTTTATCTAACTGTGTATAAGGCTCGAAAATTCCTTCTAATTCAGATTCCGCAAGTCCCATTCCTGTGTCGGTAACGGTGATTTTTATATAATTTTGTCCTAATATTGGCTGAATTCCTGCGGATTCAATCTCTGATTTTAAAGGTGTTAATATTTTTATTGTAATTGAACCGGATTCTGTTAATTTTATTGATGTTTCTAAAATGTTTTGCAACACAATTTTCAAAGCATTTTCATCAGTATAAATAGCTTTTTTAACAAGATTTTTAAAATCAGAATTTATAACAAGCCCTTTGGCAGATGCAACATTTTCATTATTCTTAATTATATTTTGTATTGCATTTGTAACATCAAATATTTGGTAATCATAATGATATAAAGATGATTCTGCCTGAGAATATTCAATGAACTTTTCTAAAAAATATAACAACTCATTAGAATTTTTATTAATTATTTTAACATATTTACTTTGTTTTTCAGTTATATCGCCGCCTAAACCGTCAAGTAAAGCCTGTGAAAAACCAATAATTGACTGTACCGGTGACTTAAATTCATTTGATAGTTTGGCAATCATAATATTTTTATCTTTATTAAGCCTTCCTGTTCTTTCAGCAGCGGCCAAAATATTTGTCATTGCAGTTATATCTCTGATTGTAATAAAGAATTGTTCTCCAAATTTTTTAGCATTCATTTCTATAAAGAATTCTTTATTATCAACGGTAAACGCGCCTGAAACAATTGAAATTCTTTTAGCTGCAGATTTTTCTGCTAGTTGAAGGCCATCACAAACCAAATCATCAAAATAATAATTTGTTAAATCATTTTTTTTTGCATTAAAAATTATAGAAGTTTTATGATTTACCCATGTAATTTTTCCGTCGTATTCAATGACAAACACTGCGTCAGGAAGATTTGTGAGCACTTCTTTGGGATTGATATTCATAAATAAATTAGATAAATTCATTATTGCAATAGTTTCCTGTATGTTATATAATATATATAATATGTTATATACAATTGTTAAAAGTTAACAACATGAATATAACATAAACAGTTTGGAATAAAAAATTATATATTAATTTTTGTAATTTTTTGTCACCAAACTAGCAAAAAAATTTTTGTTTGTGTTTTAAAGCAAAAAACGAGAATATTAATTAGTTATAGCGAGTGACTATAACCCCGAAAAGAAAAGAGGATGTGACTATGATGAACGATATTCCCAAAAATGGAACTGGTTCCATACCACAACAACCGCAAAAAATTGAACAGGTAAAGAATTCTGAAATCAGTCAGGAAGTTAGTGCTGCTGTTCAACCAAACATTACTCAGGAAACTACAAATCTTCCAAATGTTGACGCTGCTGGACGTTCACTTGTTTCTGCAGATAATATTGAGAATGATTTGAAGTTCTTGAAAGAAAATCCGAAGGCTGCTCTTGCTGCACTTGATTATTTTGACAAGGCTTATAGTGTTTTAAAAGCAGCAGGTCATCAAAATCCTTATGAAGAATCTTGTGCGCAGATGGGAGTTTGTGCAAAGGAACTTACTTAGGTTAAGTTTAGAATTTGTGTGAGTGCTAAGAGCACTTACACAGTGTTTAAGAGGAGTTTTAATCCTGTTTATTTGTTAAAGAGAGATAGTTCACTAACCCATTTAGCCCCAGTTTATAACTATTGTTGCCAAAACCTGATATCTGGCCGATACAGACAGGAGCAATAAAAGAATTATGGCGAAAATCTTCACGTTTATAGATGTTTGTCATATGAATTTCTACTGTTGGAAGCCCGACAGAAGCTATCGCATCACGTATTGCAATACTTGTATGCGTGTAAGCACCGGCATTTATAACTATTCCGTCATAAATATCTTTTGCAGAATGAATTTTTTCAACAATTTCGCCTT
Source organism: Candidatus Gastranaerophilales bacterium (assembly GCA_944323155.1). GTDB lineage: Bacteria > Cyanobacteriota > Vampirovibrionia > Gastranaerophilales > Gastranaerophilaceae > CALURL01. The sequence goes on along the minus strand of CALURL010000005.1, from coordinate 44,521 downwards.
CGTGGTTACTCTGATAGGTTTCAATATCTATGCCTAGCTCAAACGAATAAGCATAAAGTTCTTTTTCTAAGTCCTGTAATGTCATGCTTCCGTACTTTTCAGGTTCCCGAATTCCAAGCATATTCATATTTACGCCGTTTATTATTAATATTTTCATTAAATTTCTCCAAGCACTATTGTAATATAAAATCAATAAATTGTAAATTTTTATTAAATTTTTGCTTTTACATGTAACAAAAAAATCATGATTGACATATCATGCATGTACAACTATCCCCAAATCTCCTCCCAAGATTATTGTTCAAGCTGTACAAAAGAAGTACAGCTTCTTTTTTATCTTAAATCTGTGAAAGCAACTGAAATAAATTCAGGGTAATATTTTAGGGACTTTTAGGGGAACTTGTATATAGGCTATATTTTCTATTGACTTATTTCTAAAAATGACTAAAATATATAGTATAAATATACGTTTATTATTTGTTGATAGGATGTAGGTTTTTTATGAGATTAGTGGAAAAATTAAAAGAGTACGAAAATCAGTACATGTTTATAAAATGGGCAACTGGCGGTGAGTACGGAAAGCTTATTTATGCAGGTGATGATTTTATTGAATTCAATATTATAAATGTTGAAACAATGGAGTATTCTGAAACTGTGCTAATTCATAGTCCTTTAATATTGGAAGTAGCAATTGGTGGGCCTGATGTTCAGCGTATTATTGCAGAAGTTTCTTCTAAAATCCCGCTTGAATAATTTTATATATTAAAACTTTTTCTTGCGCCTTCTTCATGGTAGAAACCGCCTCCACAAATTGTTTCTACGACTTTTAGAACAAATTCTCTCGGTGCATCTACCTGGTTTAAGTAAAATTCTCTATTTGGCAGGTGTCTGATTTTCATGATTGAATTCTGGTTGCTTTCAGGCGGAATAAATAGTGAGGCAACTTCATTATCAAGAAGTTTTACCATTTCTTCATCGTGATCAGTAACGCCTTTCATAATTTCGTAATAATTCCCTTTTATAGCCATTATTCTGCTTGAAAACAGATGTTGTCCGTCTTCCCTGTAAAGGGCTTGAGGCTGATAATTACAGCGTGTTGTAAAGCTCATTTTGTGCCATAAAATATTTACGATAACCACTGATTTTTGAGGATCCGTATCCACATAAATGTTTTGAGTGGTTACTCCGCGTGATGAAAAGGCTTCTTTAAGAGTTTCCACAACAAGCTGAAGGTTATCAATCATTCTTACAAATATTTCGTTTGTGTTAATATTTGCATGCTGATAGTCAAGAAATTGTTTATACATGTGTGTAGAAACAAGTCCGACTCTCTCTTGTATAAGTGCAGATTTTCTTGCTGATGTTTCAGAATTATCAAAGCTTTCAAAGTTATTTAACAATTTTAACCGCCTTTACATCCACATGAAATAATAAACATGTTTTTATGTAAAGATTATATTTTTTTTCTTTACAAAATGGAATACTTAAAGGGATTGATTTAGTTTAAATCTTTTTTGCAATAATAATTGCGGGGTTATATGTAAGCGTTATTTGAGGGTATTTTTCTTTATATTTATCGCAAAATTCTTTAACTTCAAGAAAAGTCATGTGCTTATTTGAAAGCGCGTTTACTCCTGTATTTTTGATATGCGCAAGAAGTTCAAGCGGGTTGGAAAATGTCAGAGTCTGACAATATTCCTCATGATAAATAATCTCAAAATATCCGATTAATTCTTGTTTTATTTGTCCAATGGTTTTGTAATCAAGAGAAAGCCCTGTTAAATCTCTTATTTCTTTGTAGTTATCCGGCAAAAATGTTGAAAAAGCAAGAAGTCCGGAGGGATTAGAGATTATATGCAGGTGTTGCGCTATTTGTGTTAAGTTCCCTAACCACTGAAACATTGCATTAGAAATTATTAAATCTGTTTTTTTAGCTGGTTTAATTTTTTGAGCGTTTCCGCATAAAAACGTATAATTCTCAAGAATTTTTGAGATATAAATATTCGATTTTTCGACAATATCATTTGCGTAATAGTTTTCAAAATGAAGAGTATTAACAGCTTGTTCTGTTAATAAACCTGTTCCGCAGCCAAGTTCTAAAATAGTATTAAAGTCATTTTTTATTTGCGTAAGGCTAAAAATTAATTTTTCAGCCATTGATTTTTGAACCAGAGCGTTTTTATTGTATTTGCCAAAACTTTTTTCAAACTGTTTTTTTATTAATTTAGGGTTTATATGCATAGTATCTCATTCCAGCAGGTAAAATTATAATATGGAAAATGTCCAGTTTCAAGGATTGTGCAAGGGGTATTATTTTGCTGCCAAAAGTTAATCTGGTTTTGCGGGGGAATAATTTTGTCGAAGCGGCTTACAATTGCTTTGTCGTAATAAGTTTGGCAATCAATTTTTTCGGCTTTAATTTTTTTATAAAGAGATGTAAGTTCATCAACTCTATTGTCAATAGGGCGTTCTACCGGATTAAGCATATAGCGTTCAAATTCTTCTTGCGTTTGAAAAATGTTTTCATAGAATTTTTTTTCCAAACCGGTTTTGGCATGCTTCAGGGTTAACAGGAATGGTCTTTCAGGAATTCCAAAATCGTTATCAACCGGTAAAAGTGTTCCGTTAATTGCGATTTTTCGCGTGAATTCGGGAAGATTATTCCTTAAAATATATGCTGCAAAAACGCCCATTGACCACGAAATGAGATAAGTTTTATCATATTCTGGAATATTTAGCGGAATATTAAATGAATTGTAATCATACAGCATTAAAATATCATAGTTGTCACAATTTAGGAACTCGAATGGTTTGTAATCAAAACTCCATCCTGCAAAGAAAATTATTAACTTATTATTATTTTGTTTATTAAGCCAATGATACTGCATATTTGTTATTATATTAATTCAATAAGTCGAGTCAAATCTTCTTTATTTACTTCTGTTGTAAGTGATAAGCGGATGCGCGATGTCCCTTCAGGAACTGTTGGCGGTCTAATTGGCAGTGTAAAATAACCATTGTGAAATAAAATTTCGCACAAATCAACTGTTTCTTTGTTGCCTCCTACAATAACCGGTATGATATGACTTTGACTGTTGAAAGTTTTCCCTAATTCAAGCATTTTCTGTCGTTTCTCAAAAGTATAAGGCAGTTTGTTTTCAATAATCCATTTAGAAAAAGCAATATTAATAGGCGGCAATGCTGTTGAAAATATGAAAGAACGGGCTTTATTTATAAGAAAATCTATCAAGATTTTATTACCTGTTGCAAAAGCGCCCATAGAGCCGATAGCTTTCCCAAAGGTTCCGATAATCAAATCTATTTTATCAGTTAGTCCTGTTTGTTCGCTAACTCCTAAGCCTTTTGCCCCGAAAACTCCGAATGCATGGGCTTCATCAAGAATTAATATACAGTTGTATTTTTCTTTTAATTCTACAAGTTTAGCCAAATCCGCAATGTCTCCATCCATGCTAAAGACGCTTTCAGAAACTATAAATGCATTATTAAAATTATTCCGTTCACGTTTTAAAACTCTTTCAAGGCTTTCCATATCATTATGTTGATATCTGAAAAATTTCCCTTGAGAAAGTTTCATCCCGTCGATTATACTGGCATGATTAAGCTTGTCAGAAAAAATACAGTCACCTTTGTCTGCAATACAACTGTTAATTCCGACATTTGCGTGATAACCGCTGTTAAATATTAATGTTTTGTCAGTTTTGAATAATTTACAAATTGTTTCTTCGAGTTCTTTATATATTGGCAAATTCCCTGTTAAAAGCCTTGCAGAAGCACTTCCAAATGAATATTTATCCCCTGCAAAATTTAAAAACTCTTCAGTGATACTTTTGTTATCCGCAAATCCAAGATAATTGTTTGATGAAAGGTTTAAAAGTTTTTGACCTTTAAAATAAATATATTTTTCGTCTTTCCTATTAAAATCCTTTATATCTCTAAAATGTGAGTTTTGCTGCAATATATTAAGCTTTTCAGTAAAATTTTTATACATAAAATAAATTTATTGCAAACAAATATGCTTGTCTACAAGTAACACAATTTCTGCTAAAAATAATAAAAATTATTGGATTTGTTAATTTTTCTTGATAATTATGTAAATTTTTGTTTCGACGCTGGACAAAAGTGGTATATAAATAGTATGTATTGTATTGTAAAAAGTTTTCTGATTGAGGAACGATGGTTGTACTATGAAAAGATTTGGCAAAAGATTGAACACAGGGACATTTGGTAAGGTTAAACATTTCGCAATGACTTTGTCTGAAGTTTTGTTGACTGTAACAATAATAGGAGTTATTGCAGCTTTAACACTTTCTGCATTATCAAACAAAATTAATGAAGTAAAAAATTTAGCCGGTTTAAAAAAGATTTACACTGTATTAAACCAGGTAACAATGTTTGTAATTTTGGACAGGTCATCTCCGAATTACTGGGGCTTGAATGAATATTCACAGGACGCTTCTGCTCTTGCATATTCTTATTATAAGCCTTATTTCAAGGTAATCCGTGAATGCTCAAACCAGAGTGGCTGCTGGCGCTATCCAACAAAATTTTTAAGCGGCAAGGTTTACATGCGTCGTGCACAGTTTTATCAATATATGTTCACGCTTGTTGACGGGATGAATGTTTTAATGAATATTTATCCTAAAGAGGTTATACAATCTGAATTTGGCGTGAATGTTTCAAAGGATTCAGTTGTATTTATTGTAGATGTCAATGGCGATGGAATGCCGAATCAAATAGGACGTGATATATTTGCATTTGTATTAGACGGCAAGGAGATTGTTCCGAGCGGTAATGACAATTCATATAACTGTAACCGTGCTGCATCAGGTTTAACATGTACTGCAAGGGTAATTAACGACGGCTGGAAGATTAAATATTATTAATATTAGTTAGTTATTACATAAATATTACACAAAATTAAAAAGTCAGAGCTTGAAAACGTGCTCTGACTTTTGTTTTAAATGGTCGGAACGACAGGATTTGAACCTGCGACCTCTACCACCCCAAGGTAGCACGCTACCAAGCTGCGCCACGTCCCGACTAGAGTTTTTTGTTAAGGAATCCGGCAGCTTGGTAGCGTACGCTACCAATTCCCTCCATCTTTTTTGATACTTAATCAAAAAAGCGGAGTCCTTGCCACGTCCTAATTTAGAGGAATTTGTTAAGGCTCCCGGTAGCTTTGTAACTTATGCCACCAATTCTCTCCATCTTTTTTGATATTTTGATCAAAGAGCGGAGTCCTTGCCACGTCCCAATTTAGAGGGAGTTGTTAAGAGTTTCTGCCGTACTTGACTAGAGGTTTTAATGTTAAAAATCGGGATGACAAGATTCGAACTTGCGACCCCCGCGACCCGAACACGGTGCGCTACCAGACTGCGCTACATCCCGATACATATATTCTTTCACTCGTTTTACTCGTGAAACGTGCGCTCCCACCTCTCGTAAAACAATTCACCGGATTGTTTTACTCGGCAGAGTGCTACATCCCGATACATATATTCTTTCCCTCGTTTCACTCCTGAAACGTGCGCTCCCACCTCTCGTAAAACAATTCACCGGATTGTTTTACTCGGCAGAGTGCTACATCCCGATACATATATTCTTTCATTCGTTTCACTTTTGAAACTTGCACTCCCACCTCTCGTAAAACAATTCACCGGATTGTTTTACTCGGCAGAGTGCTACATCCTGATATATATTTTCTTTCACTCGTTTCACTCCTGAAAACGCTCCACTTTTTGTAAAATAGTTTACCGGATTATTTCCCTCAAAGAGTGTTTAGACTCGATGTTTCAATGTACAATTTCTTATTTATTATAACACATTAATATAAATTGCAACGGGATATTGATAATTTAACAAAAAAATGTTATTATTTCTTTATGATGAATATTTTCGAAAGTTTAAATTTATATGCTAATAGTTTCAAATATTATTACGGTAGTGACAGAAATTCTACATTTGTTCGCGGCATTTTAAAACAAAATTATAGATTTCCTAAAATGTTATCTGAACAAGATTTGCTGAAAATAGATAAAAAGGCATCTATTTTATCATATAGTGCCGTTTTGGGGGCTATAGTTCTATTTTTAATTTATTTTTATGCTGTATTTTTTAAAAATTATGAATTAATTTCTCAGCAACAGCCAATTGTTTTTTCTTTAATGATTACTGTTCCGGTTATGGTTGCTATTCTAATACCGTATTTGATTGCGAATTCATGTTTTAATAGCTTTTTGAAAAGATTTGGTGCTTTTTCTAGAGTCAAAGAACCATTCAGAGTTCCGCAAAATGCGACTTCTAAAACTATTCCTGGATATGAACGTATCCAAAGAAGAGTTTTTAAAGAAGCTTTATTAGGATTTATCGGAGTGTTAATATTTTTAGCAATTGTATTATTTGTAGATTATTCGCCGGAAATTGCTGTAGCTCTTATCAAAAGCGGTAATTATAAGGCTGCCTTGAATGTTTCTGATATCGCCGCAAAGATAGTTCCTGTTTCTCCGGGAAATTACGGTGTTAGAGGAGCTGCAAAATTTTATATGAAAGATTATAAAGGCGCAGTTGATGATTATAAACTCGCAAATAAATTATCAGATTTAAATGCTTATGATGCTGATTTATACGTCTCAAAAAGTAAAATCCTAAATAAACAACAAATGCTTGCTGAATTTGATAAAGCAATTAAAGCTGAAAAGATAAAAGCAAAAAAATATTCTATTATATATTTAAAAGCAAATTATTTGTATAGTATCAAAGCTTATAGTGAGGCTCTTGCAAATTATAATATTTTAACTAATGCATTTAATAATGATGAAGATTTATTATTCCCTCAGGAAGATATGTATTTCAGACGTGCAATGACATTTAAGCATTTAGGGCGTGTAAAAGAAGCGAATATTGATATGAAAGCTGCTAACACAATGTGTCCTGACTGTAATTATCAAAAACTGGGGGAAAAATATTTGGAATTTGTTCCTTCATTGGATTACTAACAAGAAAATATTAATCAGGTAAGGAATTGAGTTCTTTATTTATTTAAACTATTTTATATTTGGACTAGAGGAGAGATAAATGCTTATTTTAGAAGATTTGAAAGAAATAAATGACGTAATAAAAAGTATAGCTGAATTTGTTCAAAATGATGAATATGTAAAACCAGATTTTGAAGAATACTTAAAAACTATTGGAGCATATAATTCGAATAATGTAAATTTCGAGTCAGCTTGTTTTAACTATATTTTTGAACGTAACTTAGGCGAAGAACATAAAAGTATATTGACATTGTTTCTTGAAAATTCTAAAAAATTACCTGCCGAAACAAAGAAAATAGTAAAAGCTTTAATGAAATCAGTTTCAACTGTTTTTGAAGTCAAAAAGGTTTTAAAAAATGGTTTTGAATTGAATAATATTATTAATGAAAAAAATTATAATGTGACATCACTTGTAAAAATGACTTCATTTAGGGGAATTGGCTGCGGGCAGTTTGTTGTAGCTAGAATTTTTGAATTTGAAAAACAACACTATCTGCTTGAAATTTCAGGAGTACTTCCTTCAACTAAAAAAGATGACGCTTTAAGATATTGTGTTGCAAAGATTATTCAAAATCCTGAGCTGGTTTATCTTGATAACCCTGAAAAACAAAAAGAAATTGAAAAAGAAGTTGAAAATATTTATAACAAATTCATTGAATTTTTCGGCACAGATGAAATTGTTACAACAAACAAATTTGCAGATGATATAATCGGGATGTTTAATGATTATGCAGAATTTGGCACTAAGCAGGAATTTCAGGATAAAATTCAAGAACCTGAAATGTATAATTTCTTTGAAGTTTCTGAATTCAATAATTCTTATGAAAACTTTTTAGAAAATTCATTAGGCGGATTTTCATCTCATAAAGAAACTTATGACGTTGGCATTATTTTTGATAGAGAGTTAGGTTTGTACGCTGTTCCTTTCTATGGTACATTTAACAAAATTTTTGAGGTGGAAAATCTTGCAGAAATCGGAAATTACGCTGATTGTATAAAATATTATTTAGAAAATGACAAATTTTCAGCGAATATTATTAAACGTGTTGCAGAAAAACATAAAAACTTTATGGATGTTGTAAATAAAGTTTTAGGTACAAATTATTCGCTTGAAGAGCTTTTAGAAAAATATAAAGCGCGTTATCTTGAAAATAAAATATTTTCATCTACAACGGTTTTGTATAAATCAAAAGCTTTTTCAAAGACGCTTGGTATTATAGAAGAGGAAAATGAGCGTCCGCAGTTACCGGAAGGCATTGATTTCAGTAAAGTTGGACGAAATGATCCTTGTCCTTGCGGCAGCGGTAAAAAGTTTAAAAAATGTTGCGGTGCAAATTTATAAATAAGGAGAATAGAGTATGAAAAAGGATATAAAACACGTTCACGGGGGGGGGGCACGCGCCTAGAGCGGGTTTGTGCTACGCACGTAGATACCTGCGCCAATGTTCGAGATACTTTAAATGTTTTGGATAAGGCTGCTACGCACGTAGAAAGCTGTTATGATATTTCTGAAATAACAGGAATTCGTGAAACCGTACTAAAAACTTTGTCCCCTCGCCCCTTTGGGTGTGCTACGCACGTAGTTACCTGTGCCAATGTTCGAGAGACTTTAAAGATTTGTGGTAGGGGCTACTATTTCAATTTAAGAAAAGAATCTAAAAGAAAATCTGCCTTTACTCTAGCAGAGGTCTTAATTACTCTAGGAATTATCGGCATTGTTGCAGCTTTGACATTACCTAATTTAATTGCCAATCATCGAGAAAAAGAAACAGTTGTTCGTTTGAAAAAAGCTTATACAACCATGTCGAATGCATATATCGGAGTATTAAGCGAATATGGTGATCCGACAACCTGGACAGTTGAGTCATGGGATGATATAGCAGAGATGTTTGCAAAATATATACGTAATGTTCGAGTTTGTAGTGAAAATTTAAATTCTGGTACCAAAAGCAAGTGTTTTAAAAATGTTCTAAGAAAAGATTTACAAAATAATACAGTAAATACAATGTCTGGAGAATCTTCTTTAATTCTATCAGACGGAATGGTTTTTGGTATAGGTAATCAAATTGGTATCGAAGATTCTTTACAATGTACGCAGCTAACTCAATGTTTCCAGATAGATGTTGATATAAATGGAGATAAAGCCCCCAATCGTTGGGGCGTTGATACTTTCACTTTTGTTGTAAATAAAGATAGAATTCTTCCCCGTGGTGCGATAGGCACCCATGGCAGGCAATCTACATGTAACCCCACCAGAGAATCCGGAGGCTGGTGGAATGGCAGCGGCTGTACTGGTTGGGTTCTTCAAAAAGAAAATTTGAATTATCTCAAGTGCGTCAAAGGCAATCAGGATTATTGCGGTCAAAAATATTATTTTGATTAACCGATTAACTCTTCAAGAGCCTTAGGACAAAGACCGATTATATTTTCAAGACTGCCTCTGTATTCTTTTATATAACCCGGAGGTATTTCTTGTATACCGTAAGAGCCGGCTTTATCTAGTGGATTAAATTTTTCTATATAATCCCAAATTTGTTTATCAGTAAGGTTTTCAAATTCTACATAGCTTGTTGTTGAATTTTTCTTGACCTTGCCTGTTTCAGTATTTATTACAACAATTGCTGTAACAACAAAATGTGTTTTGCCGGAAAGTTTTTTTAGCATATTAAAAGCATCTTCTTTGTTTTCGGGTTTGCCTAAAATTTCATTGTCCAAAACGACAATTGTGTCTGCACCAACAATAAGACAAGGCTCATCTACCAATGGCACTAATGCTTTTGCTTTATTATAAGCTAAATTCTCTACAAAATCATAAGAAAAAACCGTCGTCGTGTGTTCTTCAACATACGGTGACGGAATTACCCGAAATTCATACTTTGTCTTTTTCATAATTTCCGCTCTTCTGGGAGATGAAGAGGCAAGTATAATTTTTCCCATTTCCTGTCCTTTTTTCATTGCTTTTCCTGATTATCATATCAAAAAAAGAGGACATATAAAACTTTTATTTTGCTGTGGGAAAGCAGCACAAACTGCACAATTATCAGTTAGTATTGTGCAGATTTGTTATATCTTGCTGTGCGGGCATTAATTGCATAGCAAGCAATATTCAAACGTTGTTTTAAAGTCATCATATTTCTGTACATGGTTGCATAATCATTCATAGCGCCCATCATTTTGTCCGGATCAACCATTGATTCCATATTTTCATGGTTGTCAACTTTTTCGTCTGCATATTTTTTGACTAGCAGCTGGTCAATGTAATCCTCAGCACCTATTGCCATGGTATCCTCCCAAATTCAATTGTGTGTGTTCCTATTTGTGTATGATTTTCCGTGTGAATAATAGAAAGTTTTTAAAGTATCCTAAATATTCCTTATATATATACTAAGTATTTCTTTCCCACAAAATTGCTTAATTTTTCAATGATTGTTAATATAACTTTACAAAACATTAAATATTTTATTAGAAAATATGATACAATATTTAAATGGAAAATATAAAAATAATTTCACCGGTAAAAAAGCCCGAGGATATTGAAAATTTTGCAAAAGCTACAAAATGCCGCCATTATTATGTTTATTACAAAAAGTTTTTAAATAATAATTTTGACTATGTAACAGAATTCGTTGATACTGCAAAGAAATGCAACTGTCATGTATATATAAATTTTAAACATGACATTACTGAGGAAAATCTTCCTGAAATAAAAAAAATGTTACGTTTTTTGAAAACAGCAGATATTGACGGGATTTTTATAAACAGTTTTGCCATTCTTGAGGCTATAAAGGTGTTTAATTTGCCATTCAAGGTTATTGTAGATTCTTATTTTGATATTCATAACCTGTCAGGTATTGATTTTATAAATAATTTTCATAAAGTGGATGAAATAATTATTACAGAAGAAATTTATATGAAAAATATTGCAAAAATTAAGAAGTACACCAAACTTCCACTTGCAATAGACAGCGATAATCTTCCGTGGTGTGCTGAGGATATAAAAAAACTTAAAGCAATAGACAGTGTTGTAATAAAAGGCAAATTTGCAAATTCTGAAGAAATTTTGGAAGGGATTGAACTGGTTCAAAAAATTCTTGAAAAGCCTAAATTGTTTAAAAATCAGAAACTTCCTTTCAAGCATGTAAGAAAAAGTATTTACCAGACAAATCATTTTTCCGGTGAGGTCGTCAGTGCTGAAGGGAAGGACTTTAAATTCAGTAAAAACATTCAAAACTTTGAATGGGATATAAAAAGTCCTAGAATTAAAGCTGACAATGATTATTCTAAAAAAGATAAATACCATATAAATTTTAGACTCTCAGAACTTGCACAGCTTAAGGAATTAGAAAAATTTATAAAAAAAACCGGTGTAAATCCTGTGTATTCAATTGAATACGGAGAAATTTTATCAACTTGCGACCTTGCAAAAAGCAGTTTCCATGAAATTATCATGAAAGTAAAAAAATTCTGTGCAAAGCATGATATAAAATTCCAGTTATCAACCCCGAGAATTCTTATAGAAAGGGATTTTGACAGGGTTTATGAGTATGAAAAACAAATTTTGCTTTCATCTCCGGCTCCTGATTCTTTGATAATCAATAATATCGGTTATTTCTGGGCTGCAATTAATGATCCGGAGATTAATCATATTCCGATAGAGATAGGACAGGGAATTAATCTTTTGAATAGTCTTTCTATCAAGTGTCTTAACAATTTATCTCCAATTACGACAGTTGACTTTACATCTTTTAACGATATGGAAAGTGCCATAAAAACTATAAAAAAGATTAAGCATGATATCCCGAATAAAAAATATACAATAGCCGGAAATATAAGGGTTCCGAGCCTTGGATTGTGCCCGTTAAATAATGACAGTGCAATTATATCACGTTTATCCTGTCAGGCACCATGCCACAGAGGCGGTTTTGCACTTCATGATCCATCTTTGGATAAAGTTTTTCCTTTTACCTGCGATGGCTTTTGTAGAATGCATATGTTTGAGGACACAATTCTTGAAAATTTTGATAAGATGGACGAACTTGCAAAAGCGGGAGTTAATGAATTTGTATTCGATTTCAGTGCACTGCATGCCAAATTTGTTCCGACACTGTTAAATAAATTTTTTGAGGACTAATAGTGAAGAAGGTGCTTACCTCCTTTTTTCCTAATTCTTAAACATAGTGCCTGTATTTAGGTGTGTAGCAACTTTTTTCCAAATCATTAAAGTTTTTCGAATATTGGCACAGGTCTCTATGTGCGTAGCACCCTCACCTGCCATTCGGGCACCCCCTCCCACAGGGGGAGGGGATTGGTATTACTTCCTTTTCACAATGGAGAAGGTGGCTGCAAGCTGGATGAGGGGAATTACAAATATTATTTATTTATATTGTTATATCATTTTTTGAGCATGTATGCCAGGCCTACATTTTTTTTGTTGGGGTGGAAACCCCAACCTACACTTGCAACTTTAAAGTCATTCGAATATTGGCCAGGTCTCTACGTGCGTAACACCACTCACCCGCCCTTCGGACACGCTCTCCCACAGGAGAGGGAATTCTATCTTCTTCCTATAAAAAAATCCTGCGTGCGAGCTAATACAGTTTGTATCTTAAAACGGAATTTGTGCCTTGGGACGCAACATAGAGCATGTTTCCTGTAATATGCATTCCGTAAGGCTTTTGAACATTCGAAATTAATACTGAAACAGCTCCGGAATTACTTACTTTAAGCACATTGTTATTGTTGTAATTTGAGATATAAATATTTCCTGTTTCATCGCTAATCATACCAATCGGGCCGTTTAGGCGGTTATCTTTGAGGAAAATAATTCTTTTGCCGTCAGGTGTAATTTTATAGATTGAGTTGTCTGAAAAGCAGGCTACATAAATATTTCCTTCCTTATCACTTGTAATTCCTGTTGGGCTGATGATATTTTCGTAAATCCCGTTTGATTGGGATGAATTTTGTGCTGAATTTGTATTTTGTTTTTGTGTTTGAGGCTTGGCTTGAGCTTGTGTTTTATCTTGAGCTGCAGGCTTTTGTGTGCTTGCTGCTTTTTTATCTTGAGCAGTTTGTGAAGTATTTAGGCTTTGCAAAAGTTCCTGTGCTTTTATAGATGCCGGTGTATCTGCCGGAATTAAAGACAGGTAGGACTTCGCTTTTTCCGGTTGTCCGAGTTTTACGCTCAAAACTGCGGCTTTGTATACAGACTCATAATCGTCAGGTTTTCTGACAATTATCTGTTTAAAGACTGTTAAAGCTGCATCATATTGTTTCAGGTATTCTAAAATTGAGCCAAGATTATAATATGCATCAATATAATTCGGATCAAGTTCAATGGCATGTCTGAAAGATGACATTGCTTTGTCATATTGACCTAGTTTGTAAAAATCAATACCTGCATTATATTCTAACTTTGCGTCAGTACTTGGAAAGTAAGGTTGTGTTTCTGCATAAGAAACACAACCTGTACTTAGTATTAATAAAGATAAAATAATTATTAATTTTTTCATGTTTAATCCCTCTCATTCGCCCATCAGACGGCGTCTGAGCGGGCATTTTACCATTATAATAAGATTATATTATAAGGTAAAATTATTGAATTTCTTCCAATTGTTTGATTAATTTTTCATTTTTTTCAGCGAATTCGCTTCCTCTTGCGATAATTGCAAGTTTAAGTATATTTGCCAGATTAATCGGAGTTAATTCTTTGTAATTATCAGGAAGTCTCAAACTCCAGTTTTTATCACCTGAAGTTCCTGGTTTGTTGTAGACATCATAAACATTGAAATAATCTGTAAAGAAGATTTGAATATTTTCAGCTAACGATGCAAAAATTTCTACCAATTTAGTTTGAGCAAGGAATTCTGCGTCATTAGTTAATCTTACAATAATATCGTCTTTATTTTGTTCTTCCTTAAACAAATCATCAACGAGGTTTTTGGCATGTAAATACCCTTCATGCGAATGAATATGTTTATCAGCCCACATTTTTATAGGTTCATTGTCATGGGTTCCGACCATAGCCCAGGTTTTTTTGTTAATATTGCAGCATCTGTACGGATCTTCCGGTTCGTCGGCTTCAACAAATTGTGTAAGCTTCATGCCTTGCAGCCCGTAAGCTTCCATAACAGCAGCAACAGGGTTTGTCAAAGTACCTAAGTCTTCGCAGACAATTGCATCTTTGTTTAAGCCTTCTTCCTTAGCGGCTGCTATAACGATTTTTTCTATGAGTCTTCCGTAATCTTTAATCTGCTTTTTAGAAAGAGTTTTAACTCTTTTTTCTTTGTCAGCAGTAAGTTCCATGTCTAAATCTTCAATTTTAGCAATTGCATATTTAGCAAGTTCCGGATGTTCAGGTGAAGAATATAATCTGCCAGCACCTTCTTCGATTTTAGGTTTTTTGCCGGCTTTGTATACCCATGGATCAATCAATCCTACAATGTGGTCAATTCTAACACCGCCCGGGTTTTCACGGAACATTTTTTTGTAAAGATTTTTCAATAATTGACCGCCTTCATCGAGGCTTCCGTCTGCATTGTACAATCTTTCCGGATCCATAACAGGGAATCCCCATGCTTGACCGTCTTTTGAGAAGTAATCAGGCGGACAGCCGAGCATCCAGCCTTCCAGGAATAAAGATTGATAAGCCCATGTGTCTCTGTCAGAGAAAGCAACCTGTCTATCGGCAATCATTTTAATGTCATGTTTTTTTGCAAATTCTCTAGCTTCTTCGCCTTGTTTTGCAAGAATAAACTGGATAAATTTATAAAAATCAATTTCATCTGCGTATTTATTTTCGATTTCTTCTATACGTTTTGCAAATTCCATTTTTTGTTCAATTGATTTCGGGTTGAACAGATTTTTGTCTGTTTCAGACTCCCATAAAGGCCAGTAATCGTTGCCATGCTCAATTGATAATGCTTCGTATAAGCTGTCTTTATCAAGCCAGAAACTGTTTTCTCTTTTGAATGCTTCAAATTCTTTTTGTAATTTTTTTATAGGGTTTGCTTTGAAATTGTTCCATGCTTCCTGTAAAGCTTCGTTTTGTTTTTTATATATATAAGAATATGCAGTTCTGTTAATATTTTTATTCGGGTTCCCTTCAACAATTTCGTTATAAGTGTCAACAGAAAGGATTTTGCCCCAAGTTCTAGTTGTTAATTCTTTCAGGTCAACAAACAGCGGGTTTTCAGAAAAAATTGTTCCTGTATAAGGAGAAGAATCACAGCTTTTAGTTTTGCCTGCAGGTCCAAGCTGTATTGCATCAAACAAACCAGAAGCATATTCAATAAATTCTTTGCCTCCGTCGGTGTAAATACTGCCAAATCCTGTATTTTGTCCTTCGGCAGACGGAAAACTTCCGTTATGCATAATGAAAGCAAAATTCTTTTTCCCAAGAGCTTTTAAAGCTTTTCTTATAGTTTTTTTAGCTTTTTCGTCTAAAACATTAGTAACTTTTTTTTCTAAAGTACAAACCATAATTTTACAATACCCCTCTTCAAAACTGTAACAAGCTGATGTTATCATAATGTCAAAAATAATTCAACTAAAGAGGTGTATATAAATTTACAATAATTTTTATAAAAAAATTATACGTAACTACTTGACAATAGGCGGAAAATAATTTAAAATAAATGTACAACTATGATTTTTTGATATAAGATAGAGTTTTTTAATATCTAAACATGAGGTATAAAAAGTACATAGTACAGAAAGAAAGGTGAAAAGATTATGACAAAACGTTTCGGTTTTACTCTTGCAGAAGTGTTGATTACACTTGGTATTATTGGTGTAGTTGCAGCAATGACAATGCCATCATTGATGAACTCAACTCAAGGTGCTCAGTACAAAGCTGCTTATAAAAAAGCATTATCTGCAATTTCTCAAGCAGTTACTCTTAACGTAGCTTTGGATGATTACAACTTTGCAGATACAGTAGGTACAAATACTACTGATGCTCAAAGTATGTATACAATGTTTAAAAATCGTATGAACATTGTTAAGACAGCTTCTGGTGCACTAGGTTATACTATATATGGCGAAAATGGTAGTGCTTATGACAAGATAGGTGCTTCTAACTATACATTGTTCTTTAACGATGGTATAGCATTCTCATTCCCTACAACAGCTGTTAGTTGTACAAAAGATTCAACAAAAGGTACTTTTAATAAAACAAATTGTCGTGGTTTCATCGACGTAAATGGTGAAAAAGCTCCTAACAAAGTTGTAGCTTGTCAAGGTGGTACAACAGGTGCTGCTTGTGAAGTTACAAGCCCAACAGATGTCTACCCAGTAGAATTCTATGATCAAACTATTGTTCCTGCAACTGATGCTGCTAAAGCTGTATTGTATGGTAAATAATTTGTTTGATAATACAATATATTGTTAAAACGAGAGGAAGTAATTCCTCTCGTTTTTTCATTCTTGTTTTTAATAACACATCCTATTCTATTGTTTACAAAATAAATTATTCTTTTACCCCGCCCTGTAATATATCAGATATAAAATATTTTTTGCCTAAAAGAAATACACCTATTACTGGCACAGTACATATTACAGAACATGCCAAAAGTTCACCCCATAAAGTAATTTCTCTGAAACTTCCTTTAAAAATAGCTAACCCTACAGGTAAAGTCCGCATGCTTTCAGAATTTGTAACAATCAAAGGCCACATAAAACTATTCCAGGTCGTGACAAATGTAAATATTGCAAGTGTAGCAACAGTTGGAAGCGCAAGAGGTAACGCAATTTTGAAAAAAGTCTGAAATAAATTACAGCCGTCAATTTTTGCACTCTCTTCCAAATCTTTCGGTAATCCGAGAAAATACTGTCTCATCAAAAATACCCCGAAACCGCCGAATAATGCCGGCAAAATTAGCGCCTGATAGGTGTCAATCATATGTAATTCTCTCATCAAAAAGAATAATGGAATAATATTAACCTGCGGCGGTATAAGCATTGTAATTAGTATTATTAAAAATAAACCATTTTTATATTTAAAATCCATTCTGGCAAAAGCATATCCTGCAAGAGAGGCAAATATTACCTGCCCCAAAGTGGTAATTGATGCAACAATTAAACTGTTTAAAAAATATCTGCTTAGTGGAATTTCAGAGAAAACATTTTTGTAATTGCTGAGTGTTAAGTTTGTATGTATGATTTTTCCTGCATTTGAAAATATTTCATTATCATTAACGAATGACAAGTTAAGCATTGCAAAAAACGGATATATCATGCTTATTGCAATAACTATTAATGTAAAATAGCCCAAAAATATCCTGAATTTTCTCATAGATAAATTTTATCATAAATTTAAAACCCAATTAAAATTTTTAACTTAGGAAAATATTTTTTTATAATAAAAGTTATTAGGATTGGCAAAAATAATCCGCTTAAAAACATTAGAGCAACACTTGTGTAGTAATTTGTAATTCCAGACTGAAACAAACGTCTTGGAATAACCAGCATGAACCAGGAAAGAAGATAGATTTGATAGTACTTATCATCTAATACTCCCCATAAAAATTTTTTGTTATTGTTTGTTGAAACTAACGCAATATAAAAAGATATTACTATTCCACAGAGCGCTAAGGGAAGTCTCAAAAGTTTGTTATGCAAGCAGTATAAGCTTATGTAAATTAATATTATTACTGATATAAATTTTCTATTCATAATAATTTGAAATATTTTATCTTTATTTTTATTAATGAAGTAGCCTGAGATAAAAAAGAATAAATAATATGTCACTTCTTTTATATTAAATAATTCAATATCTATAAATCTGGAAATTAGCGAAAGAATAGCTGATGCAGCTAATGCAAAATTAATATGTTCTTTTTTATTTAGTACAAAATATGAAATTATAAAAATTATAAAAATTGTTGGCAAAAACCATAGAAAACCATCCGGATTTTTATGTGGATAAATAATTGATTCTATATATGCATCAATACTTAATTCTATAGGTTTATAAGTAACTTTGTTAAAAATAGCTGCTTTTATTAAATATGCGAGACTTCCAAGACTTACATATGGAATAATTAATCTTTTAAATTTTTTTATGAAAAATTGTTTAAAATTAAAATTAGAATTTTTTGAATAATAGAATAGAAATCCAGAAATTGTAAAAAATAAAGGCATATGAAAAGAATAAATTATTGGGACAAGTACATTTCCTAAATGTGACATTTCTTCGGTTATAGGATTTTTAGGAAATGAGTGTCCCAAGACAGTTATAAATAATGCAAATGACTGCAGATAACTTATATAACCTATTTTTGTCTTATTCATGCAACCTCAATTTTATAATATTCGTTACATGAATAGCATAAAAACTAATATTTTAATACCTAATTTTAAATAAGTTTATATTTATTATTACTTAATATTTTTAAATCTAAATTGAAACATATTAAAAAAATATGTATTATAAATAAAAAGGTTCAAATGTTCGATTTAAATAAACCTATATTAAAAGTAAGTCAGGTCGCAAAAGAAATAGGTATTTCTGCTGACCGCCTTAGAACGTACGA
Organism: Candidatus Gastranaerophilales bacterium; assembly: GCA_944323155.1. Lineage (GTDB taxonomy): Bacteria > Cyanobacteriota > Vampirovibrionia > Gastranaerophilales > Gastranaerophilaceae > CALURL01. The sequence continues at coordinate 25,935 of CALURL010000005.1, read as the reverse complement.
TGAAGAAAACTTGTCATTCCTTTTCGTGGGAAAAATAATGTACGTCTATATAGTTATAATGATATTGAATGGTTAATTTGTCTACGAAAATTAATCTGTAAGGATGGACTATCCATTTTAGGGTTTAAAGAAATTTTGCGTTTGACTTATTCAATCTCGGATAGTGATTTTGAAAAATTTGTAAAAAAACAAGATGCAAGTTCTATTTGGTATATAATTTTTGATATGCGGCAAAATCCGAATTATCTAAAGCTAAAACAATACTATATTTAGTATTTATAATTTAGATTACAAAATAAATCAGCGCAAACATTAAACAGAGTGACAAAGAACTAAGTACAAACCAAGTGTGCATTACAGGGTGTTGATACTCCCAAATTTCTTTTAATGTAGTCGCAGCATTTTCTATTGTTTGCATAATCTTTTTATCTCCATTAACCTCAATGTGTCTTTTTCTATATTTCTATTCTCTACGATTATCAAAAATCGACATCACCTAATCGGTTGATTATTTATCATCTTTTGGATAATATACAGTTATGCAAGATGTAGAACTTTTGATGCCTGCGGGCAATTTGGAAAAACTTGAATATGCTATCCGCTACGGCGCTGATGCTGTTTATTTGGGCGTTGTAGATTTCAGCCTCAGAGCGATGAGAAAAGGCGAATTGATTACTTTGGATAATCTTAAACAGGCAATTGATTTAGCACACGCTCTTGGGGCTAAGAGTTATGTTACGTTGAATATTTTTGCTTTTAATAAAGATATAGAAGATTTAGAAGCTTGTATTGAAAAGTTTAAAGATGCAAAGCCTGATGCAATTATTTTAAGCGATTTCGGTGTTTTTAATCTGGTTCGAAAATACATGCCGGAAATTCCTGTTCATATTAGTACTCAAACAAATACTTTGAATTATGAAAGTGTTAAATTCTGGTGGGATTTGGGTGCTGCAAGAGTTATTTTGGCAAGAGAACTGCCGATTAAAGATATCGCGGAAATTCGTAAAAAAGTGCCTGATATTGAACTTGAATGTTTTGTTCATGGCGCTCAGTGTGTGTCTTTTTCAGGAAGATGCCTTTTGAGTGATTATTTCTCAAACGGGGAAAGAAAAGCAAACCACGGAAACTGTTCGCAGCCTTGCCGTTGGAGTTACAAACTTGTGGAAGAAACACGCCCGGGGCAGTATTATGAAATTCATCAGGATAATAGAGGCTCGCATATTCTAAGCCCAAAGGATTTGTGTCTGGTAAAATACTTGCCGCAGTTGATTGATGCAGGAGTTGATTCTCTCAAAGTCGAAGGTCGCACAAAAAGTTTATACTATGTTTCTGCGGTCGCAAAAGCCTACAGGGGCGCAATTGATGAAGTTTTGAAAAATCCTCAAGCCGATTTGGATAAATATTTCCAGGAATTGAAAAAAGTCGGTAATAGAGGCTATACAACAGGTTTTGCGCTGGGTGATAATAACGGTGAAAGCTACAGCTATGATATTTCAAAAGGGTTGGCAGGTGCGGATTTTCTGTGCGAATTCAGAAATTCTCTTTCTGATGGCAAAGAAATGCCTGAAATTTCAGAAGATTTCTTCCTTGTAAAAATTAAAAATAAAATGCTTTTGAACGATGAGGTAGAAATAATTACACCGGATGAACAATTCAGGACAATTGTGGAAGAAATTAAAAATGACAAAGGCGAAAATGTTGAACTTGGTAATACTAATGATGAAGTGTTTATAAAGTTTTCACAGAGCCCTAAAGATTCTAAATATGCGATTGCACGTACAATTGGTATTAAAGGAGAAGACAGATAAGTGTTTTTGAAACCGGATTATAACTTAAAAAGTATTTACGATATTGATTTGACGGAACTTAAAAATCTTGGTATAAATGCATTACTATTTGATTTAGACAGCACAATTATGGGTTCTAAACGCGGTTATTACACAAAAGAAACACTTGATTGGCTTGAAAATGTTAAAAAAGATTTTTTCATCGGCGTTGTTTCCAATAACAATAATCCGGATTATATAAAAAAAGTTGAAGAAGTCTCTGATTTCCCTGTAGTATTCAAGGCAAAAAAGCCGAATTGTAAAATAGCAAAAGTTTTTATGGCAGAACATAATATTAAACCTGAAACGACCGCTTTTGTCGGTGATAGACCGCTTACTGATGTGCTTTGCGGGAAAAAATTAGGCTGTAAAACTATTCTCGTTGATTCAATTACTGCGGATATTGAAAAACCGGTCGTAAGATTTGTTAGGCGTTTGGAAAGACTTTGTATAAAAAAATGATTTAAATATAAACTTTTTTAGAGTTTCTTTCGTAACATTATTTAAAAAAGCCGCAATTTTTTTTGTATTTATTACTTTATATATATGGTAGTAGATATGATTAACAGTATTGGTGTAAATTATTATCAAAATATGTATGTTCCATCATTAAAAAGTATGGAAAAATTACCTGCTGTTTTGAAAAATCAGGTTAATTTTACATCTGCACCGGCAAATAATTCGTCTTCCGCTGCCGCTCAACCGACAATTATCCGTACAAGGCTTAATTCTCAGGAAGAAAAATTATATAAAACTTTGCAAAAAGAACTGGATAAAACTTCAAGAAAACAATTAGAATCACTTTTAAAAAGAGGTATTTTATTAAATTCGAATTCATATAACAAAACAAGTGTTTTGGATAATTTGTATAAAATCGCAACAACTCAGAGGGCTCAAGGTTTAGATAACAAAAATATTTTAAAATCTACTATCGAAATATTAGATAATCCGTTTAAATCAACTCAAACATTCGGTGATATTCCTCAGGAATTCAAAGAAAAAGCTATTCAGACTGAATTAAAAGGAAGTACAAATCTTGTAGACAGATTAAAGGCTGAAAAGGATATAAATGTAGAACTTTCAGGTTCTTGCCCTGCTGCAAGTATAGAGTTCAGTATGGCACAGAAGTCTCCTGCTGAATTCACAAGATTTGTAGAAGGTTTGAGTTCTGTTAATATGTCTGTTGATAAAGGAATTAAATTGTCAAACCTTGCTGATAATACCCTCGACGCTGTTTGGCTGTTAAATGCATTTGAAATCCCTTATGAAATAAAAGATTATGATAATGTTGAATTAAAATTCGCTCCTGATAAAAATGCACTTTTGAGAGCGCAAATTCAAACAAAATATCAAAACGGGAATGAGCGTTCTGTTGTTGATGTCTTAATGCAATCAACATTTATGAATGTAGGCTCCCAGCAGACTTATGATTCTCTAACTGATAAACGTGCAGGGAAATTCAGCGATCAAGATACTGGTTTAATAGAGTTTGAAAAAACATTTACTGAATCTGTTGTTGATGACAAGAATAAAATTACTATTACTAACCAAAAAATTAATGATAATGGTTTTCTAGCCGGTTATGAGTCTGATTTTGGAACATTTAAAAGGCAAATTCTTGATACATTGAAGGCCGGAGAAAATATTATTATAGGTTATACATTTACAGATGATACAAATAAAATTGTCGGCGGGCATGAAATTACTATAGTCGGTGCGCGTCAGGACAAAGACGGTAAAACTTATTTTATATGTAATGATTCTGATGATGACTATTTTGGCCCTATTGAATATCCCGAAGACTATCTTTTGCCAAAAATTCACCATGCAACTTTCCCAAAATTTATCGTGGAAAAAGATATAAAATTTGAAGATAATTGGAAAGAGGGACTGCGTTCATATAGAGAAATGAAGCAAAGTGCATGATTTTAAATAGTCATTTTATAATGAATATTGTCATTATTTAGTGAATACTTTCTAGTATTTGAATTAAACTTTCTTCATTGTATGCAAGTTTAATAGAGTTAGGAGCAACTGTTGGATGTTTAACTATTGGAATACTTTTAAAACCGTCTTTGGGGAGGTAGGTTAAGTTTTCAAGGTTGAATTTTCCTGAGTTTTGACTGCTGATTATTACTGCATAAGGATATTTCCCGGCTTCCATCTCCCTTGCTTTTTTAATAGATTTATCAATACTTGATAAAATATTATTATTTTCTACTTTGTATTCCAAAAAATTTTGCATGACTTCTTAATTATATCTCAGATATTAAAGTCATGCAAATTAATATAAAAACGCGCCAGTAAAGTTAATTACCAGCGCGTTTCTAGCTAAAATATTTGTGATTACTCAAGATTTATTGCATCATTTGTCAAATTACTTTCATTTTGTGCATTAACATAATCTTCCATTAGTAAGTTCATATATAGAAGTTTATTTGCTGTAGCCTGGTCAAGATTAACGAATTGACCTCCTGCGACTTTATCATTTGCGCTTACAATTTTAACTTGAGCATCGAATTCTAAATCACCATATTTTACGTGTACTGGTACGACATCTCCAACTTTTACATTTCCGTCAGTTGTAAGTTGAACACCGCCTCTTGATATGTTTATTATTGAATTAACGCCTGATACTGGAGATTCAAATTCTACAGGATATTCAACTTGATCAATGTCAAATCTTATATATTGACGTTTATCGATGGATTGAATATTATCTTCTAATACTCTTTGATGCCATAGGTCTTTGTATACATCATCTGAAGTGATATCGTCATCGGAATCAGCGTCGTTATCGGCATCGGCATCCGCATCGGCATCCGCATCAGAGTCACTATCATTATCTGTATCAGAATCGCTATCATTATCTGCATCATTGTCATTATCGTTGTCTGCATCGTCATCAGTATCTGTATCTGCATCGTTATCAGCGTCATCATCAGTATCATCATCCGCGTCACTGTCATTATCCGCATCATCATCAGCGTCATCATCTGCATCATCATCCGCGTCGTCATCCGCATCATCATCTGCATCGGCATCAGCATCGCTGTCTGCGTCCGCATCAGAGTCTGCGTCTGCATCAGCGTCGGCATCTGTATCATTGTCCGCATCTGCGTCAGCGTCGCTATCTGCATCATCGTCATTATCGCTGTCCGCATCCGCATCGGCATCTGCATCAGAGTCGGCATCGTTGTCTGCGTCCATATCAGCGTCAGCATCGTTATCAGCATCACTGTCTGAATCTGCATCTGCGTCTGCATCAGCATCGCTGTCACTGTCTGTATCAGCAGGTTCTTCATCTTCTTTTGGAACAACTAAGTTGTCATCATCATCTTCTGTTCCTTTTTTGTCTGGATCATCGATGTAATCACCATTTTCGTCAGTTGTGCCATCATAGCCTTCATCATCGCCCTGAGAGCTTCCGCCATAGTAGTAATTTCTTTCATCTTCTTCACGGCCAATTGCTGTTACATCATCAGGTCTTACGGCTTTTGCTCTGATTGTAACATCTTCACCGTTTGGATTTGTGATTTTATTTGTTCTGTTATCTTCAACTACTGTAGATGGATTAAATCTAAGAGGATCATCACTTACCTGTCCACGATTTTTACCCATGTTGAAGTAGTAGCCTCCAGCGTAAGCGTTATCTGCGATTAATGTTAAGTCTTGGTTATGAGAAGGTCTTCCTGCACCTTCACCAGCTATTTGACCGTTTTTGATAACAATTGTAGAATCAGCAGGGTTATCAGGCCAAGATGTTCCTAAATCCAATGCTCCTATAGTAACTTTTTTAGGTACTGGATTACCGTTAGGTCCATAGTAATCTTCAGGATAATTTGGAACTTCACCAAGATGTTCAATATTCATATTTTTGCCGCGTGTAATAATATTGATTTCATTAGCGGCTGTAACTTCATTTATTGAAGTATCTCCAGAAAATTCTGCATTTACAGAGCCTGTTCTTGATATAATAGCACCAACGTTAGTATCACTTTTTGCGCCGTTATTATCAAGTCCTTTAACATTTATATCTCCAATTGCAAGCATGTCTACTTTGTGGCCTGCATTCGGCTGATAGTTAAATTTATCAGAGTTCCAGGAAGCATCATTGAATGCTCCGTCTGTTTGAACGAAGGTTAAAGCATTATTGTCTTCACCAATATTGCCGCTTGCGATTAGAGAAATTCCTGCGCCTTTAACATTTGGCTGCGCTTTATCGTTGGCAGAATTCAATATACTATATGCTGTTTGACCTTTATTTGTGGAATTATCGGCCAATAGGTAAACTTGTCCATCAGAAGTAATCTGGTTAACATGCATATCTTTATTTAAGCTTGCAATATTAGTAAGAGCGTTACTTCCTGTATTTGAAGATGTAATTTTTCCGTCAATTGATACGTTAAAAGATTTTGTTAAATCTCTGGCATCAGTACCAATACTGCCTTTTGTAGCAGCTGGATCAGTTCCGATTGTACCGTTTGCAACAGTAATATTAAGGTCAGCATCCTCGGTTGTTTTTACTAATGTTTTGTTAACTCCGGAATTTAAGAGGTTTCCGTTTTCAACATTAATATTAACAGTACCGTTTGATGATATATAGTTATCATTAGTTGTATTGTCGCCTATAACAACATTTGAATTATAGTTGTCAATGTTAATAATACCCTTGTTATATTGTTGAATTAGACCTTGAATATTAGTTCCATCAGAGCCGTGGTTTTCAATATTTAATTCAGTTCCATTTGAAACGATTTTACCGCTAGATGTTACGTCGATACCATTAATTTTATTAAGAATAGTTGCGATACCTGTATCGTTTTCAACAGTACCTGAAATATCAATACCTTTTGAACCAGTTTCGTTTGTAATATTTAAAGTTCCGTTGTTGTCAACAGTTCCGGCAATTAAAATACCTTTACCGCTATCCTGATTTATAATATCAGTTGTTCCGGTATTAGTAACTCTACCAGAAGTATTAATATTTAAGTCGCCGTTTTTGTTAGTAATATTTAGATCACCGTTATTAGAGGCAGTTCCATTAATATTAATACCGTTTGTACCGGAATTTGTAATATTCATTGTGCCATTGTTGTCTGCAAGTCCTGCAATAACAATACCGTTAGATCCGGTGTTGTTAATAGTCATTGTGCCTTTATTCAATACTTCAGCACCTGAGGCAATATTAATTCCGCCTGCGGAGTTGTCAATAGTAAGTTCTCCATTCGGGTTAGAAACTTCGCCTTTTATAGTGACTCCGTTAGCGCCTGTGTTTGTAATAGTAATATCGCCTTTTTGACCGTAATTTCTAACCAGAGCGCCTGTACCAACAGAAGTTCCGGCATTTGATGTAATTATGATATTACCGTCAGAGTTAGCGAATTCATTACCTGTATCCATGTTGTCAGCGTTAACTAACAGATTGAATAAGTTATCAGCTTTTTGTTCAGCTGTTCCAGTAGGTCCGGATTGTAAAACATTTGGATCGGAACCATCAGGATTTGTAGCAGGGCCTTTTACACCTGCTAAGACTTTAGCATTATCGCCTATATTAACACTTGCCCCCTGAAGATTTACATCTCCTCTTGCAGCTATACGACCATCGATTTGTATTACTCCGGTGCCATTTTGCAAATCTAAACCACTTGGATCATATCCAACGCTAAGTTCTTTAGCATTTGTTAACAATGAACTGGTTGCATATGTAGGATTACCTTCGGCATCAACTTTTTCTATTGCATATTGTGTTCCTTTGGGTAAACCTAAAGAATTTTTAAAACTTTCATAAGAATTCTTTTCAGGTGTTAATACTGATAAAGAGCCAACGTTAAGAACTCCGCTTGCTCCGACAACCATACCATTTGGTGATATAAATACAAGATTTCCCGGTGTAAAACCGAAATCACTGTTTAATGTATTGATAATACCGTTTATATTTACTCCATTATTAACGAGGTTTACAAATGTACTGATATCTCCATAGGTATAATTGTGTATAGAATCATTACCACTGCCAGTTTGATTTTGTTGCATCCATTGATAGATAAAATTCAAAGTATCACCTTTTTCAAGGTTGATTTTATCAAATTCTTTAAAACCAACTGAACCATGCCAGCCGTCTGGTCTAATATTAAAATCTCCATCAGTTTTATTAATAGGATTTCCTGCGCCATCAATAATTTCAGATGCTGCCAAAACCTGATATGCGAGCGATTGCTGCATAATAAACAGGAAGCTTAGAATAAATGCTGTAATCTTTTTCTTATTAATTCGCCTTTTCATTTGTACACCTCGTATAATCTTTTTTAGCACATGAACACTTTCCAGTTTTAAAACATATATATATAAACGAATTATTCCCGTTAAACTTTACTGATTTTCTCATAAGATTTACAAAAGTTCATAATTTGTATAAAGTATATATTAGGGTTCCATATTTTTATATTTCCTTTTTATATCTTAAATATATCAAAAAGATTGATAATATTAAGAAATATTAAGAAAAGTTAACTATCTGTATTCCTTTATTGGTGTGGCTTTTGGGTAGGATAAATAAAAAAAGTCTTTCATGGTGCGCAATTTTGCGTTTCAAAATGTTTTTATATGTACATAGAGAAGTATAAAGAAAATTCTGTTTTTATGTAAAATAAAATCATAAATTCAGAAGAAAGGATTCAATTATGAGTGAAGTGCGTAATTACCCATTGCTTAATGCGGAACAACAATTAGAATTAAAACATGAGTTGTCTCAAGCAAAAACACGAGAAGAAAAAGAAAATATTTTTAATGCATATATGCAGAGAATTCAGGCTGAAAATGCTCCTCAGGAGCAACAAGCGCCTGCTGCTGTAGAAAAACAGGCTACCAGACTTGCAAAAGAGCAGATAGATAAATTACCGCCTGAATATCAGCAGGCTTATTATGCTGCAAATAATGATGAAGCTAAACAAAAAGAAGTTATTATGCAGTATTATTCTGACAAAAAATATTTCCCTGATAAAACGACAACAGTTTCTAATGGAGAAAATGTTTTTGGTAATAGAAACTTCACTAAAAAAGAGGGCGGTGTTGAACTTTCAACTAAATTGACAAAATTGCCTTTAGTTGACGGTGACGGCAAACCAATTGAACAAAACGTTGAGGCAAGATTTGAAACTGTAAAAGGCCAGTTCCAAAAACAAATGGATGACCAATTGGCCGCTATTGATAACAATACAAAGCTAACTGAAGAACAGAAAACAAGGGCAAAAGATTTATTGCTTATCAATGAAGCATTAAATACATCTTTAAAACCGCAGGTTAAAATTCTTGCTGATGAAATAAAAAAAGAATTACCCACAACAAATAAAAATACATATTATCAATTGGCAATGTCTCAGGATGAGAAAAATGCAGTTAACAAGCGTTCAAATGAAATTCGTAATGAAATGATGACATTGATTAAGAAACCTGAAAATCAGTTAACTGCCGATGAAAAAGCCAAGTTGGAAAAGTATAAAAGTGATTTTAATGCTAAATTCCCTGAAGATGAGGCATTTAGAGAAAATGAACATCTCTGGGATTTGAATAAAGTGCAAAATAAAGAAGTTAAAAAAGCTGCTTATGAGAAACTGGATGCTTTGGCTAAAATGATGGCTATTGAAGAGCAGATTGGCGGTGTTGAACTTACTGCAGAGCAGAGAGAAAAGTTAGCTAAAGCAAAAATGACAGAAGCTGTTACTCATGAAAATGAGATAATAGAATTATCTACTAAGCGTTCACTGACAAAAGATCCTGAAGAATTGAAAAAGATCGATAAGAGTATTAAAACTCTAATGTCCAATAAAGACAAAATGCTCAAAGATATCCGCAAAGGCCGTATTGCAGATCAAGCTCAAGCTCAGGTTGAATTTGAAACATATAAACAAAATTTTGAAAATACAAAAGTTCACTGGGATGAAAAGGATGCAAAACAGGCAGAAAAAGAAGATCCTGCTGTTAATAATACTCATTTGAATAAATATGCACAAAATATCATCAAAAAGAACCCTAGTGCTTATTGTGATTCTGTATCAGAAGCCGAAGCAGACTTCTTTACAGAAAATGAGGATGGTACAAAAAGCTATTGGAAATTAAATAGCGATATGTATAAAAAGGAAATGCTAAGAATCGCTAACAGTCAGGCTGGTTATGATGATACAAAAATAGATGGAGATTACTATGCATCAACATCAGAATGGGCAGACTTTGCAGACAAATATGCTAAAAAAGGCGAGGGCAGACCTGCAACTATGGGTGAAAGACGTGATGCAAGGAAAATGTTTGCAGCAGCAGGTATTCAGGTAGCTCCGGACAAAACTTATGCAATGCGTGCTAAAGAAATGACAAAAGCCGGTTTGGCCGGTGCTGGTGCTGGCTTTTTAGCAGCACTAGGCGGAGAACTTCTTGAAGCCGGAAAAAGATTGAATTACAATGGTACTGCATATGGTATTGCAAAAGGTATAGCTAGTACTACAATTAATGGTATAGCAAGTACAACAGTCACCGGTTTGGCTAATGGTACTGTGAACGGTGTTGCACATGGTTCTGTTGATGGCGTTGCGTCTACAACTGTTACAGGCTCTGTTTCAGATACAGTATCAGGAACAGTAAATTCTATACATGAATCAATTGTTCAAAAATATAACCCAAATACTGGAAAATATATAACAGTAGGACATCAGACTACAGAAATACCTGTAAGCTGGTCAAAAGATGTTACTCTGAACTACTCTCAGGATGTAAGCATTCCTTATCATGTTGATGTAAGTCTTCCATATCAGCAGGATGTTAGCATTCCGTATTCTCAAGATGTAAATATTGAATATCAGAAAAATGTTGATATCCCTTATGAACAAAAAGACGTTCCAGCAGAGTACAAAGGTAATGTTAAAGATAAATTTGACTGGGGCAATATTGCTAAAGGTACTGTAATTGGTGCTGCAACAGGTGTTGGACTTAAGGGACTAAAATATCTGTTTAAACGCAAAGAAAAATCGGATTATGTAAGCGATGACAACGTAAAAGATGCCATCAGATCCAACACAGGTTATGAGAAAAAAGCTGAACAAACAGTTACTGTCCCTGCAGAAGATAAGAACCCTGTTAAAGCGCTCAATGAAAAAATTGTTATAGAACGTAAAGTCGTTAAAGAAGAAATTCCACAAGAAAGATATAAATTACAAGCTAAAGAAACTATAGGAGCTGTTATTTGCGGTAAATACGGCGTAAAATTCAACTCACCTGAATACAAAGCTATCCTTAAATACGTCAGAGAAACAGCTAACGGTTTGAAAAACGGCGAAATTCCAACCGGTGATGAATATAACTTGCCAGCCTGGATTCCAGGTGACGTAATCGCCGCAGGACACGACAATATAGAATTAATCAAAGACGGAGAAGTCGAAAAAACAGATTACGAAAAAATTGCATACAATAGCCGTGACGCCAAAAACTCAGGTACTTATGATAAAACAATTTTGAGATCAACAACACAGCAAGGCTCTGATATCTGGAATCCTGATGGTACAAAACGTAAACCTCAAGCGTAATACGGATTAAGTAATAAATAGTTCCAGTATCACTGAGTACACTCATACAGCTTGAAAAAGAAGGAGGTCAAAGAGGGACAACTGAATAGTTTTAAACACAACAAGGAAGATAATAATCTTCCTTGTTTTTGTATATAAATTGAATAAGTAATGTTTTACAGAAGATATTATTTTAAGATAATTTAATAATTTATTTCATTTGAGAATCGTTATTGATAATATTAGAATACATGAAAATAGTACTTTAGTAGTATATATGGAGTAAAAATGAAAATTAACGCAATTTCTCCGTCTTTTGGTAAAACTTACGTAAATTATTCAAAAATGACTAAGAATCAATATGATTTCTATGATTCATTTTCAATGGAATTAGAGCTTAATGACGAATATATAGACGCTAACGAGAAAGATATTGATTTTTATGTTATGCCGGAAAACAATGAATCTATCAGTATAAACATTGTTGATATAGACAGTCAGCAAATTATAAAAGATGATAACAATAAAGATTTAAGATTCATATTAAATCCTGAGAATCTTTCTAAAAATCTGAAATTATTGTTTAACTCTTTAAAGAAAATTAATAATAATGAAATAAAAAGACCAAAAGTAGATGCCGATTTAATAGCAAATGCTCAAACGGATGTCGCAAAGTTTAGGCCTGAATTATACGAAAGAATGAAAAAAATCAAGGAAGACTCCTATGGAGATAATGAGTTAGCTGCAGATATTTTTATTGCTGGATACAAAAAATCCAAAAGACAATGTGTAAACCGGTATTATTCTGAGTTTTAAAGGAGTTTGCAGCTTGAATTGTCGGTTTGGCACACCTGCCCAACAACAATAATTATATCATTTATATCCGAAGTATTCAAAATATATAAAATTTACTTTATATATTTGTGTCCTAATGATACAAATGTGACAAATATAGTTGCTATTATTGACATTTAGGGCAGAACGAATAATGCCTTTCAAATGCAAAAAACTGGACTCAGAGGGGCTCGAACCCTCGACCAATTGATTAAGAGTCAACTGCTCTACCAACTGAGCTATAAGTCCAATTCTTTTTACCTTTAAATCGTAGCAAATTCAATAATCTATGTCAATACTGAAATTACTTTCTAAATTCTTTTAAATAAGCTTAAATATTAAGCTTGTATTAATCCCGCCAAAGGCAAAATTATTTGACATTATAAGGTTTGTTTTTATTTCACGGCCTTCATTCTGTATGTAATCAAGTTTGCCGCATTCAGGATCGACTTCGTTCAGGTTTAATGTCGGATGATACCAGTTTCTTCTCATCATTTCTATTGCAATTATTGCTTCTATAGAACCGCATGCACCTAGTGTATGGCCTGTATAGCTTTTTAGAGAGCTTATTGGAACTTTCCGTTTGAATATAGCTTCTGTCGCATTGCTTTCAGCTAAATCTCCGGCAATAGTTCCTGTACCGTGAGCACTTACGTATCCAATATCATCAGGAGATATGCCTGCGTCTTTTAAGGCTAACTCTAGTGCATTTTTCATTGTATCCTTATTGGGATTAGTGATATGTGTTCCGTCTGTGTTTGTGCCGAAGCCTAAAACTTCAGCATAAATTTTTGCTCCGCGTTTTTTTGCGTGTTCATATTCTTCTAATATCAAAGTTCCTGCACCTTCACCAATTACAAGCCCGTCACGATTTTTATCAAATGGTTTAGGTGAAAGTTTTGGAGTATCATTTTTTAGACTTGTTGCATAAAGCGTGTCAAAAATAGCTATTTCAGTTGCATGCATTTCTTCTGCACCGCCTGAAATCATAACTGTTTCATACCCATTTTTAATTGCTTCATAGGCATAACCTATTCCCATAGAGCCTGATGTACAGGCTGTTGATGTTGATATTAAGCGGCCGATTGTCTTAAAATATAATGAGATATTTACAGCGGTTGTGTGCGGCATCATTTTTACGTAAGAGCCGGAATTTAAGCCTCGGACGACTTTATCAATCTGCATTCCGTAAAAATCAATTAATGCGTCTAAAGAGCCTGATGATGTTCCATAGCTTACGCCGCATTGACCATTTGTAATAATTTCATCGCCAAGCAACCCTGCATCTTCCAGTGCCTGCTCCGCAGTTCTAACTGACATAACAGAAACCGGCCCCATTGTTCTCATAACTTTTCTTGTGTAAGTAGATGGGGTTTCAAATCCTTTTACATGCGCAGAAAGCCGTGTATTAAGACGTTCGTACTGATCAAGGTTTTTGTCATATTCAACACAGTTTTCGTATTTTAAAAGATTTTCAAAAACTGTATTAATATCGCATCCTAAAGGGCTTGCAAGCGCCATTCCTGTTACAACAACTCTTTTCACAGATATAACCCTCCGTTTACAGAAATTACCTGGCCTGTAATGTATGAAGCGTCTTCACTCATAAGATAATTCGCAAGGCTTGCAACTTCTTTGGCACTTCCTATTCTTTTCATAGGGATTAATTTTTTAATCTCATCAGCAGGAATTTCTTTAATCATATCAGTATCAATAACGCCTGGCGCTATGCAGTTGACTGTAATTCCTCTTTTTGCAAGTTCAAGGGCAAGTGACTTTGTTGCGCCTATTATACCAGCTTTTGAGGCTGAATAATTAACCTGACCGCGGTTACCGGAAAGTGCAGATACTGAAGATAATGTGATAATTCTACCTTTTATGCGGTTTGAAATCATTGGCATAACAAGCGGTTTCAAAACATTATAAAAACCTGTGAGGTTTGTATCTATAACCTCATCCCATTCATCTCCTTCAAGAGCCGGAAAAACATTATCTTTTGCTATTCCTGCGTTTAGAACAATTCCATAATAAAGTTTTCCTTCGAGAATATTTTTGCATTCTTCACGGTTTTTAATATCAAATTTCAAAGCCTGAGCGTCTCTACCAAATGATTTAATTTTGCTGACAACTTCAAGAGCTTTGTCTTCGTTATGAACAAAGTGGACATCAATGTCATATCCATTTTGTGCTAAATATAATGCAATTTCTTTTCCAATACCCCTACTGGAACCTGTTACCAAAATCTTTTTCATTTGACATATTCCTCAGCATTTTCAGGTTGATATACATTAATTACAGCATTAGCAACCTCATTATTTTTATTATAAATTAAACATTCAAATGAAACAAGTTCATTATCGGTATAAACTTCTTTTGCCTTTATAGTGTATCTTTCACCATTTTCGAATTTTTCTAAAGAATTCTTATACATTCTTGTTCCTAATAAAAATCCGATTTTAGGCGGTTTCTGTCCTGACTTATAGAAAGAGTAACATCCGATTGTTTGCGCCATAAATTCAATGCCTACAAGAGGTGACATACCATTTATTTCTTTATCAAAAAAGATTTTTTTATCATGAATTGTCACTTCGCAAGTTGTATAAGATTCTTCAAGGTTTACCTCAAGAACTTTATCTATAAAAATCATTGGTTTGTCGTGTGGTAGAATTTTTTCCATATCCATATTTTTATTTTCCTAAAATCATAACAGCATTAGTCCCGCCAAATCCGAAAGAATTATTCATACAAATGTTAATATTTTTGTCGAATTTGTCTTCTACAAGTTTTATTTTGGGTAAATTTTCGTCGTATTGACCGTCATAGATGTGCATTGGAACTTGCATTTCTCCTTTAAGTATTTTATAGCAGAAAAAAGTTTCAATGCTACCTGCAGCACCAAGACAGTGCCCTGTAATTGGTTTTGTTGAACTTGCAGGGACTTTATCTTTAAATACTTTGTAAACAGCGTTTGCTTCCATAAGATCATTTGACACAGTTCCTGTTCCGTGAAGATTAATATAATCAATATCTTCTGGTTTTAAACCTGCTTCATTTAATGCAATTTGAATAGCTCTTATAGCTTCTTTGCCTTCTGGATCAGGTGTCGCTGAATGATACGCATCAGAAGTTTCTCCAATACCTAGAATTTTTACACCCTGTTTATTTTTTTCAACAATAAATAATGCACCGGCTTCACCGATATTCATTCCACAGCGATTTTTGGAAAACGGATTTGTTTTTTCTTGCGAAAATACTTCCAGAGCATGGAAACCATAAGATGCCGGACTTGCGACAGAATCCACTCCTCCAACTATTACTGCAGAACATACGTTATTAAGTAATAACTTTCTTGCAAGTGAAAAAGCTTTTATTCCAGAAGAACACGCTGTAGAAACACTTGCTGCGTAATTACTTAATCCAAGATAATTTTTTAAAAACATTGCAGGATTTCCAAGTTCTGCGTCGTGCTTGTCAGAAGATGTAATAAATTCTTCAATACCAGCGTTTGTAGTGGCAATAACTATTCCTATATCTGATTTGTTGTATTTACTTAAATCAAGTTTGTCTGCAAGATATTGTAAAATACTATTACAACGTAAATTTTGTTCAGGTAATTGTTCGTCAATTTTGCCGAAATAAAACGATTTCCCTTTTATTATTGAAGAGTCAATACTAAGTTCTTTTGCGCATAAACCAACAGCATTTGTAATAACAATTTCATCCATGATAATATATTAGCATGAATAGCTTGGAATTTTTCATATATAAATATTCTTATAGTTTTGGAGATAATATTGATTTAAGTTCAATTCCGATGATGCTCAGAAGAAAACTTTCGCCAGCCGGGAAGATTGCGATGTATACTCTTTTGCAATGTTATGAAGCCGGAGAACCAGAACTTGTTTATACTTCACGATATGGTGAACTTGAAAGAATGGTGAAACTTATTAAACAGCAATTGGAAGAAAATGAAGTGTCTCCGGCAAATTTTAGTTTTTCTGTTCATAATTCAACAATAGGCTTGTTTTCATTAATTAACAAAATTCATAATGATTATAATTCTATTGCAGCTTGTGAAAATAGTTTTTCAGCAGGTTTGCTGGCTGCTATTCTTAACAAAAAAGAAACTTTGTTCTGTTATGCAGAATCTGTTGACAGATACGAAAGCTGTTCAATGCTTATCGGGACTGAATATAAAGAAAATTCTATACGTGTAGTTTGCGAATCAAATTTACAAGAATTAAACCAGCCTGATTTTATATCTTTTTTAGAAGGGAAACAAAGCATTTATGCTTGTCCGTTGTATTTGTTAAGGAGATATAATGATTAGGTTTTACAGAGGCCTTTTAACTGTTTTGGTTTTTATTATCTTCGGGATAGGATCGTTAATTCTGGGATTTATTTATATTCCTTTAGCCTCTCTATTTATTAAGAAAAATGAAAAACGTCATCATTTAGTGAATGTTATTCATAAACTTTGGAAAATATATGTTGGATTTTTTGTTAATTTGGGGCTAATAAAAATTAATATTGAAAATTATTATGAACCTAAAGGGGTAATTATTGTTGCGACTCATCCGACTTTAATAGATATTCTTATTTTAATCGCACTTTTCCCTGATTCTTTATGTCTTGCAAAACAAAAATTGATGAATAACTTTTTTATCGGGAAAATTATTAGAGATGTATATATAACAAACGATATTGATATTGACGATTTTAAACAAGAAGCTGTAAAAGCATTGCAAGATGGTTTTAATATAATTATTTTCCCAACAGGAACACGTACGGTCAAAGGTGAAAAATTAAAACTTCACAAAAGTTTTGCAATGCTTCAAATTGAATCAGGTGCAGATATTTTGCCTGTAAAAATTGACTGTGATTATCCTTTTTTGCAGAAAGGCAAACCTATTTATGATGCTGCTGATAGATTAATAAATTATAATATTAAACTGCTTAACCCTGTAAAACTGGCAGATTTTAGCAAGGAGTCTGATATAAAGTTAAGAAAAGCAATTTCTGATAAAATAAAATTTGACTTTAGTGATTAATTAAGCTAAATTATAGGTAGGTGATTAAGATGAGTTTGGAAAAAGATTTAAAAAATTTAATAATAGAGTCGCTAGAGCTGGAAGATATTACAGCAGACGATATTAAAGATGATGAGGCTTTGTTTGTAGACGGATTGGGCTTAGATTCAATTGATGCCTTAGAACTCGGTATGGCATTAAAGAAAAAATATAATGTAGAATTGAGTTCAGATAAAGAAGATAATAAAAAATATTTTTATTCCGTAAAAACAATTGCAGACTATTTAAGAGAACAGGGTATTCAAAATTGAGCAAACAATTTACTAAAGAAGAAATCTTTGCAAAATTAAAAGAGATTTTAGTTGAAGATTTTGAAATAGATGAAGATATAATAGTTCCAGATGCAAATCTTTTTGAGGATTTGGAGCTGGATAGTATTGATGCTGTTGATTTAGCTGTGAAACTTCAATATTTCACTGATAAAAAAATATCTCCTGATAATTTCAAACAAATCAAGACAATTGATGATGTGGTAATTGCTATTGAAAAACTTATTAAAGAAAATTAAGTTTATTTTTCCTGTAATCGGAACTGTTTTGATTGTTTTTTTGTTTCATTTCAGCCATTTGCATGCATTGAAGTTTTACCCTGTAATTGTTAATTCATTTATCTTTTGTGTATTTTTCTCTTCTCTTTTTTGTAAAGAAACTGTTATACAGAAGATTGCAAAAAAGATGGAGGGCGAATTAACAGAATTTGCAAGGAATTACACCAGAAAACTTACTTATGTGTGGTGTGTATTTTTATTCATAAACCTTTCTATTTCAATTGTTACTGTATTTCTTCCGGCAAAAATCTGGGAATTATACAATGCATGTATTTCTTATGTTGCACTTGGCTTGATGTTCGGTGTAGAATATATTGTGAGAATTATATTGAGAGCTAAATATGACCGTAAAGTTGATTAATAATGGCATAGAATATAACAATCCTTATGAACTTGCAAAAAATTGTGAAAAAAAAGTTTATTTGGATGGAAATAATTGTTTTGATTTCTTTGTAAATTTTTTAGCAGTTTGTGAAAAAGAACTCTATATTGTGCCTGAAGGTTATAAAAAACCTGAATTAACCGGCCAAAACGGTATATATATCATGACATCCGGCTCAACTGCTGAACCAAAGGTTATAAAAAAGAGTCTAAAAAGTTTAATTCTTGAGGCCAAAGATATGGTGAAGACTTTTAATTTAGATAAAGATTTAGTAGTTGTCTCAACTACAGTTCCTGCACATATGTTCGGACTTACTTTTCAGATAATGATGCCTTTGGAGCTGGGTTGTACTGTGGACACTGATAGGGTTCAATATCCTGAAGATTTGAAGGATTATGATAATTATGTATTGATTTCTACTCCTTCGTTTCTTGAAAAAATGTTTAAGTACAAAGAAAAGTTTAAAAATCCTCCTAAATATATTTTTACAGCCGGTGCAAAATTAAAAGATGATGTTTTTGAATTTTTGGAACAGCAGTCTAAAGTTATAGAAATTTATGGCAGTACAGAAGCTGGAGTTGTTGGATATCGCACTAAATCTACAGATAATTTTAAATTTTTTGACCGAATACAATATAATTTAACAGAAAATGGAGTTAATATCTGTTCTCCATATGCTTGTTGTGAAAATTTAACATTAACAGATGAAATAGAGTTTTTAGATAATGGTTTTAGAGTCGGCGCTCGTTGTGATAGAATGGTAAAAATTCAAGAAAAACGGGTATCTTTACCGGAAGTTGAAGCAAAATTAAAGTCAAGCAATCTGGTTGAGGATGCATATTGTTTGAAGATAGATGACAAATTGTGTTCAGCAGTTGTACTGAGTGCTGCAGGAAAGAATATATTCATTAATCAATGTAGATTGTCACTAATTAGTGAATTAAAGAAAATTTTCCACGACATTTCACCTAAAAGATGGCGTTTTTTGTATGAAATACCTGTTGATGAACGCGGCAAGGTTAATGTGAAAAGAATTAAAGAAATATTTAATACAAATTTGTCATATCCGTTTGTTACAAATTATAATATGACTCAGGATTATGCTGAATTTAATGTCATTTTCCCGAAAAGTTCAAACTTTTTTGAAGGACATTTTACTGGTATGCCTATTTTACCGGGAGTGGTTCAGCTTTTTATGGCAAAAGAGTTTATAAAAGACGCATTTCATATAGATTTTGTGCCGGAAAAAGTTAAGAAAGTTAAATTTTCATCAATCATTAAACCTGATACCGAAATAACGATTACGCTTACAAAAACGTCTCGAGGAATAGAATATAAATTTACAAAAGATGAAATAATTTTTTCTTGCGGTACTTTTGAATTATAATATTATGTATGAAAAAGATTAGTTCAGAAACAGTAATAGAAGTCCAGTTTTACGATCTTGACCCGATGAATGTCGTCTGGCATGGTAATTATATAAAATTTTTGGAAAAAGCGCGTTGTGATTTACTCACAAAAATCGGCTATACTTACACTGATATGATGAATGACGGGGTTACATATCCGATTGCAAAAATGGATTTGAAGTATATTAAGTCAGCTTATTTTGAACAAAAATTGAAAATTATAACAACATTATTAGAGTATGAGCCGAGTTTGAATATAAAATATGAAATTTTTGATTATAACAATGGCGAAAAGATTTTCGAGGCAAAAAGTATGCAAATATGTTATGATGTAAAGTCAGGTACAAGTGTTTATGAACCGCCTGAAAGATTTTTAGAAAAATTGAGGTTGTATGAATAGATTTTTATTTTTAATATCATTATTGCTAATTGGTTCTGTTGTTGCGGCGTCAGAAGGTGTTTTTTCTCATCCTTCAACGAGCAAAGATATTTCATCTCAAATGCCGAAATTACATGATGCAGCATGTAAGTTTACACAGCAAAAAAATATTAATGGTACGGTTTTAAATTCCGGTGGAGATTTTAAATTTATAAGTAACAAAGGTGCAATTTTTGAAACAACTTATCCTATAAAGTCTACAGTTTCATACACATCAGAGCAAAACAAGCAGATAAATAATGTAATTCTGGCTGTTTCAAATAAAAATTACGGATATCTTGATAAGAATTTTGATTTATTTTTTCTTCCGCAAGAAGGCGGTCAGTGGACTATTGGTTTACAGCCTAAGAAAAGTTCAGTTGTCCACGGACAGCTTCATAATATTGTAATATACGGCGGTAAGGATATTAAAAGAATAAAAATTTCTACAGTAAAAAATGGAACTACGGATATTTCTTTTAAATGCGGGACAAATTAGTTTTTATATTTCGAATACTTTTTTTAGCGGCAATAATTTTACTTGTCGTATTTTTTAGACCTGTAAAAACAGAAACAAATCTTCTTAAGGCTGTTTTCGGGCAGGAAGAAAATGTTCTGGTTGATTTGAGCAATAAATTTTCTTCACGCATAAATGTTCTTGTTGAAAGTGATGATGCAGAGCTTGCTGAGAAGACTGCTGATGAATTTATAAAATCAGTTAAGAATTTTAAGGTTATCAGCACAAATCCTGCCCAAATTCTGAAAAAATATGACAAATATCAAAATAACTTATTGTCGTCAAACACATATAATCTATTAAAGCAAAAAGAGTATTCAAAAGTCGCGGGAAACAGCCTGCAAATGCTTTATAATCCGGTAATGACTCCGCTTGCGTCTTTAGAGAATGACCCATTTTTGCTGCTGACGGATTATATAATGAGTTTGTCAAATGGCGGACAGGTTAACGGGTCTGTTTTTTATAACGGTAAATTTTATAATATTGTTATGCTTGAGGTTGATACTGACCTTGCACTGTCGCCAAACTTGCTTAATGATGAAGTTAAAAAACTTATTGACTTACAAGAAGAATTTTCAAATTCGGATGTAAAGGTTTATATGACAGGAACTCCAGTTCATTCATATTACGCAAGCAGCAGGGCTATGGTCGAAATTAACATAATGTGTATTATATCAGCATTATTTGTTATCGGGCTAATATATTTTTACTTTAAATCTTTAAAGCCGGTAATTCCTGTTGCTATAAGTATTGGACTTGGAATCCTTGCGGGATTTTTTGTTACAACGGAAGCTTTTAAAAGTATTCATATATTAACATTTGTATTTTCAACAACATTAATAGGTATTTGTGTAGACTACTCGCTTCATTACTTTGCCGGCGGCAAAAAAATATTTAAGAGTCTTACTGTAAGTTTGTTAACTACAGTAAGTGCATTTTTTATACTTTTGTTCTCTGAATTTGTTCTATTGAAACAGATTGCTGTGTTTACAATAACCGGACTTGTTTGCGTATATTTAATTGTTACTTTATTTTATCCGTTATTTATAAAAGAACCTTATAAAATACGGGCTTTGTCGTTTGATGTTGCAGAAAAACTGAAAAAATATATTGTAGGTTTTGTTATATTAGTGAGCATTTTCGGGCTGTTAAGGGTGAAGTTTGACGATAACATAAAGAATATGTATGTTCCGTTAAAGGCATTGCTGCAGGCAGAGAAATTATTTGCGGAAGTTGTAAAAGCTAACAATAAAACCTCTTTTTTAATAGTAAAAGGTAAAAATATTGAAGAAATTCTAGAAAATGAAGAAAAAATTACTTCTGATTTAGAAAAAAAAGGAATAGAATATCAAGCTTTAAGTAAATTTATACCATCTGAAAAAAGACAAAATGAAAATAGAATTTTGCGTCACAGGTTGTACGAGTCAGAATTAAACAGTTATGCGCAGTTCTTGAACAATTCACAGAAAAAAGCCTTGTTGAATACTGATTTTAAAGATGGTTATTTACATTTGGATAGTGATTTTGAGTTTTTGAAGTCATTTTTGCTTGATAAAAATACATCTGTGATTATAGTTTCTGATGATGTAGATGGCGCATTAAATTTGCAGCGTGATATTTCCGCACAGATTTCAAAATGCAGGGTTTTATGCGTAAAATTGTTGCTGCCAATTTTTGTAATCCTATTATTGATTTTGTCGTGGATTTATAACTTAAAAGGTGCTGTAAAAATTATTATGCCGTCATTTCTAGCAACCGGTTTTGTATTTGGAGTGTTAGGAATATTAAATCAGCCTGTAAATTTGTTTAATATAATGGCAATATTTTTGATAATAGGTTTCGGGCTTGATTATTCCGTATTCAGATACGGCGGTGAAAAAGAATCAAGAGAAGCTGTATTGATTTCCTGTTTAACAACAGTTGTTTCGTTTGCACTGCTTGCATGCGTAAGTTTTAAACTAATAAGTTCTCTCGGGCTTGTGTTATCAGTCGGGCTTATTGTTTCATATATATTGAGTCTTGTTTGTATAAAGAAAGGATGATATAATCAGGGGTATGAAGTATAGAAGATTAAGAAAAACCGTTTCTCCAAGAATAAAAGCACTGGCTGATGCGCAAAAAATAGCTTTTGCACCTTTAACTTTTCAGGCAGTTTCTGCAGCTTTGGATTTTGGAATTTTGAAGTTTCTTGACGGTAAAAATGCTGATGTAAGCGAGATTATGGAGGCGTGCCATATCTCTAAATATGCAGCAGAAACACTTCTTGAGGTTTGTGTGGCTGCTGATATAGTAAATAAAGTTGAAGATAAATATTCTAATACGCTTGTTGCCGAAGCTTTATTAAATAATGAAATGACAATAAAAAATTTCAATTTTGTAAAAGATGTTTGTTACCTTGGGGCATCGGAGTTAAAAAAATCATTTATTAATAGTGAGCCGGAAGGACTTAGAAAGTTCATAGGCGATTATAAAACTATCTACAACGCATTACATCTTTTACCTGAAAATATAAAAAAGAGCTGGTTTGAGTTTGATCATTTGTATTCTGACAGAAGTTTTGAAGATTCGTTGGAGATAATATTTAAAAATCCGGTAAAAAAAGTCTTTGATATCGGCGGAAATACCGGTAAATTTGAGCGTGCTTGTCTTGAATTTAATAAAGATTGTGAAGTTAATATGATAGATTTGCCTGAAAACATCGCTGTAGCTAAAAAACATTTATCAGATGAACGTTTAAGGTTTCATGGAATTGATGTGATTTCCGAAAATGTAGAGTTTCCTGAAATTTCAGGTGCTGTATTTATGAGCCAGTTCTTAGACTGCTTTTCAGAAGAACAGATTGTATATATTCTATCTAATATAAGAAAATCCATGTCTGATAATACAAAAATTTATATTCTTGAACCGTTTACAGATGTTCAACAATTCCCTGGGGCATCGTATTCTCTTGTTCATATATCTTTGTATTTTACCTGCATGGCAAACGGCAAGAGCAAAATGTATTCAGAAAGCCGAATGCTGGAGCTTATTGAACAAGCCGGCCTAAAACTTTCCTGCAAATATGAGGATATAGGAGTTCATGATTACACATTACTGGAGTGCGTAAAGGCATGAACTGGTACGAAGTGAAAGAACAGTCAGCAGGAGAAAAGAGATTATTACTTCTGTGGTATGTATATAATATTTTTGGCAAAGGGGCTGTAAAGTTTATTGTATTTTTTGTAACTTTAGTAACTTTTTGTATTGCAAAATCTATAAGAAATTTTTCTTTGAATTATCTTGAAATTATCGGCCAAAAATCTTTGATTAATTCTTTCAAACATTTCCTTTCATTTTCTTATTCATTAATTGATAAGATGGAATATTTTACTGATAATTACGATGTAAAAAATATAAGCTTTGCTGATGAAAAAGCCCGTGAAATATTGTTTAAGGATTTGGCAGATAATAAAGGTATATATTTTTTGTGCTCGCATTTGGGTAATATTGATGCAATGAGGGCATATTTTAAATCAGGTACGGAAATAGAAAATATAAAAGTAAATCTTTTTTTAGAAACGCGACAATGTAAAATTTTTAAAAATTTTCTATCCAAAATAACAAAAGATAATCCTATACAAACTTATCCGATTGAAAATATTGATGTTACAACTTCAATAGAATTGAAAGAAAAACTTGATAATGGTGAAATTTTATTTATTGCCGGAGACAGAATTGCACCGGAAAATTCAGATGCTTTCTTTACCGAAAAGTTTTTGGAGCACGAAGTTAATTTTCCTGTAGGAGCGTTCAAGTTTGCTCTGGTAATGGGTGCGCCTATATATTTTATTGTTTGTACTAAAGAAAAACATGACAAAACTTTAATTCATCTAAAAAAATTTGTTTTCGAAGGCAACCGCTCAGACAAATTAGCTGCTTTAGAACACGAATATGTTCAATTTTTAGAAGATTTAACAAAAAAATATCCTTATCAATTTTATAATTTTTATGATTTTTTTAATAAATAATAATACAATGTAAAATAATTGCATTATTATAAAATTTATGTCAGAATAAAAGAATGTTTAGGGAAATCAAGGATTTTTATAGTGTCTGATAATATAAAAGCAATGATAATGGCCGCAGGAGTAGGGTCAAGGCTAGACCCTTTGACTCAGTTTGTGCCAAAACCACTTGTTCCGGTTGCAAATAAACCTGTTATGGATATTTTGCTAGAAAACCTTTCTGCTGTGGGTGTAAAGGATGTAATCGCAAATACATATTATCTTTCAGAACAAATTATTGACAGATATAAAGTAAACAATTTTGGTATAAATTTTAATTATATAAAAGAAGAGTCGCTTTCAGGTACAGCAGGCGGCTTAAAGAAATGCCAGTACTTTTTTAAAGAAGGAGAAACTTTTCTTGTACTTTCAGCAGACGGGCTGTCTAATGCGGATTTAAAAAAAGGCATTGAAATTCATAAAAAATCAAATGCAATAGCAACAATAGGTATAAAACAAATTCCATTAGAAGAAGTTTCTCATTTTGGTGTTGTTGTAACAGATGAAGAAGGATTTATTACGGAATTCCAGGAAAAACCTTCTGTGGAACTTGCAAAAAGTAATTTTATAAATACAGGAATTTATATATTTGATTATAAAATTTTTGAATATATTCCTGAAAATACTTTTTATGATTTTGCAAAAAATGTTTTTCCTCAGCTTCTTGCAAAGCGGGCAATAAATACCTTTGATATTTCCGAATACTGGAGTGACATAGGTACTTTGGAGCAGTATAAAATCTCAACTCAGGATGTATTTAATAATTTATGTCATTTTGCGCATGGCGAAATTGTAAAATTTCCAGAAGGATCATACATCAGCGGGAACAGTGAAATAGATTCTACAGTCGAATTTATTGGGAATTCAACAATTGGTGACGGCTGTAAAGTTGGTAAAAATGTCGTAATAGAAAATAGTATTTTGTGGGATAACATAACAATTGAAGATAATATTGTTATAAAAGACTGTGTGATTTCCAGCAATTGCACGGTTGGAGTGGATTTGTACTCTCAGATAATTGGAGCAAACCAGTCAATACATAAAGAATTTACAAAAATACAGGGTTGATTTTTAAAAATTTTAATGTTAATTTAGTAATATAACTAAATTACGGGACTATGGCGCAGCGGTAGCGCAGGGGACTCATAATCCCTTGGTCGTGGGTTCGAATCCCTCTGGTCCCACCATTATTTAAAAAGAGCCAAAAGGCTCTTTTTTTAGTAGCTCAGTGTAGTTTATTGTTATACTTTAACGTCCAGTTTGTTACACTAATAATAAACTGTCAGTTGGGCATACTTGCCCAACAACACTAAATATT
>CALURL010000004.1 GCA_944323155.1 Candidatus Gastranaerophilales bacterium | reverse complement strand
TACATGTATTGGAAGCAGAGGAATCGCAGGTCTTCATTACACAACTGCCGTTGACTAAGTTATAATCACTTGAGCAGGATTTACAAGTTCCACTACAAGCATCACAGTCGGTACAACCTGCACCACAAGACTTATCACAGGCACCGCAACTACCATTATTTAAGTTATAACCGCTATTACAAGCTCGGCATTTTCCGGTACAAGTGTCACAGTCTGCACAGTTACTGCCGCAGCTCTTGTTACAGTCTTGTACACAGCTGTTGCCGGATAAGTGATAACCGCTTTTGCACGCATTACAAGTACCTGTACAAGTATCACAATTTGCACAATTCGCAACACAAGTTTTATTACAATCAGAAATACACCTATTGAATTCTCCAAAATGATAGCCGCTTTCACAAGCACGACATATTCCTGTACAAATATCACAATCAGCGCAATATGCTGTTTTACAGTTTTTAGTACATGGTACACAATACAGATTTTCAAGTAAATGCTCAGGCGGACATTCACAAATACAGTCAAAAGCTGGTTGCATATAGTGACCGCCGGAATTCATACACTTTTCTTTGGCTTCTGGTCCACACGGCACTATATTAGAAGTTGCCCAAGCAGGAAGCGCTGCTACAATGTTGTTATACATATTTGCTAAATTGGCTCTATATTCTTTGAAAAGATTAGCAAATTTAACTTTAAAATCGAAACCTTGAGCAGAAGCTGATTTCATATTGTCTTTTAACTGTGGGATTTCTATATAATCATTTTTTACGTTATATAACTTCATTCCGTTACGCAAAACAATATCAGGGGTTACGCCTGCAAAACTCCCTGATGCTACTGCCTGTGCAATCGTTGATTTGTTATTCCCGCTGCAATTTGCGCTTTGAACATTTACATACTCCTCAATTGCACTGCAGAAGTCATTACCTGCTGTCGGCAAGGTCACAGAAATTGATTCACAGGTACAACTCAACTTGTTAAATGCATAACCATTTGGGCACTCTTTTACTGTACAACCGCCTGGATAGGTTTCCAAATTGTTTTTCTTGATTGTATACGCATTGCTTATTAAAGTAGCAGAAACAGTGTTTAATGTTTCGTAAGCAGCGTAATAAGTGATATTAACGACTTTATCTATTTTGGTTCGGGTTATCTTTATACAAACTCCTGCAACTACAGCAATAATCAACATAACGATGATTACTTCGGATAACGTAAATCCTAACAACCGTCGAAACCCTTGAGAGACTAGGTTATTATCGCCCCCCCCCCTTAACTCACTTAAAAATCTCTTCATTTTCCCACCTTTCAAGTTATGTGACATAGTACTTGTTATTATAAAAAATTTCTTTTTATCTTGGTAGTAACTCACACGTCACAATGAATAAAAGAATATTCCGCAAGGGGTGCGAAAAAAAAAGTAAGTTTCATTTGTTGGGGTAGAAACCCCAACCTACAATTCTTTATTTTATAGAAGGTAAGATCCTGAAACAAGTTCAGGATGACATTTTTTATAAGCCCCACCCCCAAAAACAATATAAGACCGTTCCCTCACCCTTACCCTCTCCCTTGGAGAGGGAACAAGAACTCTAAAGTTTTATTGTTGGGCAGGTATGCACAACCGACATTCTAGGAAAAGGAATTAAAACGTTCTATCTCGTTTGAGATTTATTATAAAAACTTGGCGTCATGTAGGATTATTATGATTTAACAACCATTTTTCATACAAATCTGGACGCCTGTGTTTTGTCCTGTTTAAACTTTCCTGCATACGAAATTCATTTATATCTTTATGATTTCCATTTAACAAAACTTCCGGAACTCTTAAACCACGAAACTCTCTTGGTTTTGTATAATGAGGATATTCCAAAAGCCCATTGGAAAAACTATCTTCATCTGCAGATGCAATTTTCCCCAATGTACCCTCAATTTTGCGGCTAACTGCATCTATTAAACAAAGCGCAGGTAATTCTCCGCCTGTCAAAACAAAATCTCCCAAAGATATTTCCCGTGGTTTAATTATTTCCCTTATACGCTCGTCAAAACCTTCATAATGTCCACAAAGCATAATTATTTGATCATAATTTGCTAAATCATTCACAATAGAATCATTTAATGGTTCTCCTTGCGGGGAAAGCATTATAGTAAGCGAATTTTCTATTCTTTCTACACTTTCGTAAGCATCAACGTAAGGTTGTGCCATCAAAACCATTCCTGCCCCGCCGCCGTATGGGGTATCGTCAACTTTTTTATGTTTATCCAACGTAAAATCTCGGGGATTTACAGCGTTTACTGTGATAACTTCTGCGTCTCTAGCACGTTTCATAATACTATATGAACAGTAGCCTTCAATAATTTCCGGAAAAAGCGTCAGAACATCAAACCTCATCAATAAGCCCTTCCAATTTATTGATAGTAATCCGCTTTTCTTTTATGTTTACATCTGTTACAATTGCTTTTACAAATGGAACAAGAGAAATCTTTTTATTTTTGGCTTTTACAGAAAGCAAGTCGTTTGCACCGTTATTTGAAACCCCAACCACAAATCCAACTTTGCTGCCATTTTCATCAAAAACCTCTAAACCAACAAGTTCATCAATCAAAAACTCATCTTCTTCAAGATTTTCTCTTATTGTTTTCTCCTCTACAAAAAGCAAGCAGCCTTTGTACTCCATTAACACATTTATCGAATTAATTCCTTCAAATTTCACAATCGCAAAATTTTTGTGAAGTCTGACATTTTTTATCTTTAAAGGAATATAATCATGGTCGTGTTTTACAAAAACTTCATTCAAACTACAGAAAAAATCCTGCTGGTTCTTTGAAAAACCGACTTTCGCTTCTCCTTGAATTCCATGAAAGTTTAAAATTTTCCCGACAGAAATAAATTTTGTCATAATAACTATTCTTCAGATTTTTCTTCTTCTGTCTTTTTAGGTTTTCTACCGCGTTTCTTTGGTTTAGCCTCTTCAGAAGGAGTTTCCGCTGTTTCAGCATCAACAGAAGCTGTATTTTCTTTAACATCTTCAGCAGCTTTTAACTCTTCATTTTTCTGATTTCTGAATTCCTCAGGGGCATCAGGTCTATCCTGGTTCCAACGCTGCAAGCCCATTTGTGAACGGATTAAACCAATACCAACGTGCACTCTCCATTCATCCATTTTCAATTGTGCTGCGATAATTTTATGACAGCCAATCGGAGGTAACGGCAATAATGGTTCATATAAATTCTTTATTGCAAACAACTGATCCGGAGAAATCGCCAATTTACGTTTAGGAAACGGCAATTTTGGAAGCATCATTTTTTGTCTGACCAAATTTATACCAAAGAAAACTTTTCTTGGTTCAAGACCGATTTTTTCACCGATAACTTCATGACAATCAGGGTTTGGCAAAGGCAGCATTGCCTTATAAAGCATTTCAATTTGTTCTAGCTGTTCTCTGCTAACAAGTAATTGTTTTGGAGCCCTATTTTTAACAGGACGTTTAGGACCTCTATTAAAGCCGCCTTGTTGAGGTCTTCTATTTTGGAAACCTCCTTGACGATTGAAATTGCCTTGCTGAGAACGATTTTGATAACCACCCTGTCTGTTATAGTTATTATTCGGTCTATTATAACCGCCTTGACGATTATTAGACTGACGATTGTAATTATTTCTGTTATAATTGTTATTTGGGCGACTGTAACCGCCTTGATTATACTGTCTTTGAGGCCTATTATAACGTGCTTGGTCATTTCCTCCCGCACTGTAATATCTTGCAGGTTCTTCAGGTCCTGCGCTATAACCTCTTAATGGTTCCTGAGATGGCTGCGCTGCTTCGGCCTGCTGTGATGTTGAAGGCACGTCAGTCGAAGATGATACTGCCATTTTTTTATCCGGATACAAACAATCAGGACAAATTACACGTTTGGGGTTTTTCGTTTCAAATTCACGACCACATTTGATACACTTGTTTACATACATAATAAAAGCCTCTTAATTAAAAAATAATAATAACGTAATTTTAGGTAATTTATTTCGGGTTAACAAATTTAAATTAAATTGCTCCTCACTAATAATCGATTTTATAACTTTAATATTAATATTTAAATAATAACATGAATTTTAAATATTGGCAAGGGGTTTCGCTAAATTATTTTTCTATGAAGAATGTAACAGGGCCGTCATTAACAAGTTCAACATCCATCATAGCACGAAATTTGCCTGTTTTAACAGTTAAATTGCTTTGCTTAACACATTTAACGAAATATTCATACAAGTCAACTGCTTTGTCTAAAGGAGCTGATTTGTCAAAAGACGGCCGGGTTCCTTTTTTGCAATCTCCGCACAGGGTAAACTGAGAAACAATCAGAATTTCACCGTGCTTATCAAGAACAGAAAAATTCATTTTATCGTTTTCATCTTCAAAAATTCTCAAGTTCAGGATTTTTTGAGCGAGTTTTTCGGCATTTTCTTTTTCATCATCCTTTTCAACACCGACAAAAACAAGAAGTCCGGCGTTTATACTTGAAAATAATTCCCCGCCGATAGCTACTGATGCACGTTTTACCCTTTGAATTAATGCTTTCATACTTTAATTATATAACAAATACTAATCTTTTAGCTCTTTGGAAATAGAAAAGTATTAATCACCTTTAAGTGTATAATTTCTCTATAGCTAAAGTTCTAGTCAACTTTTCCGCGTAACTGACCACAGGCTGCATCAATATCTGCTCCGCGCTCAAGACGAACAGTTACTTTCTTGCCTGATTGTTCCAGAAGCGATTTGAACCGCATTATAGAATTTCCTGAAGGCTTTTGGTAATCATTTTTTTCCGTCGGGTTGTATGGAATTAAATTTATATTACATTTTATGTCATGCAAATATTCAACAAGCTGTTTTGCACTATCAAGCGTGTCATTCAAATCTTTTATCAAAAGATATTCAATAGTAATTCTCCTGCCGGTTTTAGCAACATAATTCTTTAAAGCTTTTTTTAAATCAGGCATTGGATATTTATCTTCAATCTGCATTAATTTTCGTCTAATTTCATGGTTTGGCGCATGAAGAGATATTGCAAGAGTTGATTGCATATCGTTTTCAGCCAATTTATTTATCTGAGGAATAATTCCTGATGTTGAAACAGTCAAGCGTCTTGCACCTATCTGGAATGATTCATTAAATAATTCCATAGCCTTTAGCACATTATCAAGATTTAATAAAGGTTCACCCTGCCCCATAAAAACAACATTGGTAACCTTTAGACCGGTGTCGCGCTGAATTGTTAAAACCTGTTCGACAATTTCTTTGTAAGTTAAATTTCTTATAAATCCACGTTTACCTGTTGCGCAAAAAGAACAGTTCACGGCACACCCGACCTGAGAACTTACGCAGGCTGTAAGGTTTGCACGATTATCAAAACGCATTAAAACAGTTTCTACGCACTCGCCGTCAGGGTATTCCAGCAAATATTTGATTGTACCGTCTGAACTTACCTGTTTAACTTTAATTTTCACATCAGTTACAACTGCAACCTTTTTGAATTCTTCTCTGAATTTTAATGATAAATCAGTCATTTCATCAATACTTTTCACGGATTTTAGATAAATCCAGTTATGAATTTGTCTTGCTCGAAATTTTGAAGCATGCAAAGTATCTGTTATTTTTTCTATTTCCTTTAAAGTTAAGCCAGATAAAATTTCCATAAAAAACTATTCCTTTGTATTCGGGATTTTACTTTTGTAGTAATCGATTATCTCAACCATAGAATGAAGCATAAGTGCAACAGGTTCAACTTCTTGACGCCATTCGTAATACCCGCAGGATTCAGGCAGAATACTCAACGGATTATCAGGAAAAACTCTGCAAATATTAGGTCTATTTTCATAATCTGAACAACGCTTGCATTCATTAAGTTTTGGGCAATGGTAAAAGTAGACAGGTTCTTCAACTGTTTCATCGAGAAGTTTTATATATTCCGGATAAATTTTTTCTGCCTCTGATTTAGAATTATAGGGGACAAAAATAGTTAAAAATTGAGTTGCAAAATTATCACCATTCTGTGCTTTCTTTTGTAATTCTTCCGGTGAAAATTCGCTGCAAGCAAGATTACAGCAAGTCGCGCAGCCTTTACAGTGAAAATTTTTACGATAGGCAAGAATTTCTGTCCACTTTTTGAAAATCTCTTTTGAAATATCTTCCTCAAACATTTTCAAAACAGCTTTTTGCCAGTTTTCGCCGCTTGTACCGCTTTCAAAATTGTCGAAAATATCTCCGTCCAAATTTTCCGGCTTTATTTCATCAATTCGCTGCTTTATTGCATCGACTGTTGTTAGAAAAATTTCTCGATATTTTTTGCGCATATTTGTAATTGATTGTGACAAATCATCCATAACTACAGTTTAGCACAAATAAAGCTCTAATTAACAATGCAAAATTATGAAATATCCCAGCGGCCGCAAGTTCCACCCCAGCGGGCAATAATATTTCCTTTAATGTCTTTAATCTTATCAACATGCTGGATTTCATCGCCGCCTTCAACAATTGTGATAACTTCACAATTATTCGAACAGCCATTACATTCGCATGTAATTGAATGAAAATGCATATCACCAACTTCCCAGCCTTTGAATTTTGTAGGAGTTTCAGTGTATTGATGGTTTTCCATAGCAAGCAATGCCGCGCCTATTGCTCCCATTGTCTGGTGATTATCAGGGACAACAACTTTATGTCCCAAAGCCTCTTCAAAAGCTTTTACCATGCCGGAATTTGTTGCAACACCGCCCTGGAATGAAAATACAGGAAGTAATTCTTTCCCGAGAGCAAGGTTTGAAAGATAGTTTCTAACCAACGCCTGACAAAGACCATATAACAAATCTTCCACAGGGTAACCTAATTGTTGTTTGTGAATCAAATCACTTTCTGCAAACACGCCGCAGCGGCCTGCAATACGGGCAGGATTAGTTGATTTCAAAGCAGTAGCCCCGAAATCCTGAATAGGAACGTTCAATCTATTAGCCTGTTGATCCAAGAAGCTGCCTGTACCAGCAGCACAAACAGTGTTCATTGCAAAATCAGTAACAATACCGTCTCTAAGAAGGATAATTTTGCTATCCTGTCCGCCGATTTCAAGAATAGTTTGAACTCCAGGCACATTAATACTTGCGGCAACGGCATGGGCTGTAATTTCATTTTTTATAATATCTGCCCCAACCAGAGCTCCTGCAAGATTACGGCCGGAACCGGTTGTTCCGACTCCCATAACAGTATAATCAGTTAATTTTTTAGCGTAAAGTTCTTTCAAACCTTTTTGTACAGCCATAACAGGTTTCCCTGCAGTTCTTAGCATGTAACTATCAACATATTTACCTTTTTCATCAACTAGTGCAAGTTTCGTAGTTACAGAGCCTACGTCAATTCCTAAATATACTGTTAAACTCATATCCTTCCCTCTATTAATATTTCAATATATTTTTATATTAACACAAAAAAATAAAAATATTGCAAAATTAATAATAATAAAGAGCCGGACTTTTTCAAGCCCGGCTGCTTTTATATGAGATAATACTCATTTCCCTATTGATTTTTAGTAGGAATTCTCATTGCATAGAATGAACGTACAACAAATACCAATGCAATAATTAAGAATATCCAGCCAGCAGTAGGTGCTATACATCTGAACGATTCAGAAATAGCTATTTCCATTGCAAGTAGACCAAATAATGTTGTGAACTTAATTATCGGGTTCATAGCAACAGAAGAAGTATCTTTGAACGGATCACCAACTGTATCACCAACAACAGTTGCTTCATGAAGCGGAGTTCCTTTTTCTTTCAAATCAACTTCAACGATTTTCTTAGCATTATCCCAGCATCCGCCGGCGTTTGCCATAAATACTGCCTGGAACAAACCAAATACAGCAATTGCAATCAGGTAGCTTACGAAAAATGCTACAGGAGCACTTGTAGCACAAGATGGTGCTGACAAGCAAGCTAGTGCTAACGCAAAAGCAAATAATGCAATAAAGATATTTACCATACCTTTTTGAGCGTACAATGTACAAATTTTAACAACTTCTTTTGAATTAGCAACATTTGCACTCTTGCAGCCTTCATCATCTAATTTGATATTATCTTTGATGTATTCAGTAGCTCTGTATGCACCTGTTGTAACAGCCTGCATTGAAGCACCTGAGAACCAGTAAATTACAGCACCGCCGGTTAAGAAACCAAGTAATGTGTATGGGTTCAATACGTTCAAAATCATTTCAGGTTCAATACCCAAAGTAGATTTGATAACCAAAATCAATGAGAAAATCATAGTAGTAGCACCAACAACAGCAGTACCAATAAGTACCGGTTTTGACGTTGCTTTGAATGTGTTACCAGCACCATCATTTTCTTCTAAGTATTGTTTTGCGTTATCAAAATCAGGAACAAAACCGAATTCTTTTTCGATTTCTTCTTTTACATTAGGAATTTCTTCGATTAAAGATAATTCGTAAACTGATTGAGCATTATCAGTAACCGGTCCATAAGAGTCAACAGCAATAGTAACAGGTCCCATACCCAAGAATCCGAAAGCTACCAAACCGAATGCAAATACAGACGGATAAATCATAGTAGCTTCAGGAATATAAGTAGAAGCAACATAAGCTAAAGCCATTAACAATACAATAACCATACCAATCCAGAAAGCTGAGAAGTTACCTGCAACAATACCAGAAAGAATAGTTAAAGATGCACCGCCTTCTCTTGAAGCAGTAACAACTTCTTCAGTATGTTTTGCTTTTGGAGAAGTGAATATTTTAGTAAATTCAGGAATCAAAGCAGCACCCAAAGTACCACAAGAAATGATTATTGATAATACTAACCATAAGTTATTGCCCATATCAGCCAATAACCAGTGGCTTACTCCAAAAGTCATAATAATTGATAAAATAGAAGTTAACCAAACAAGGTTAGTTAACGGTTTTTCAAAGTCGAATTTTTCAGTTTTTGCTGCATAAATTCTATCAGCAACACCGTTAATCCAGTATGCAACAACTGAAGTAACAATCATCAAGAATCTCATTACGAAAATCCAAGTTAATAATTGAACTTGATTTTCAGCACCTGCAACAGCAAGTAAGATAAATGAAACAAGTGCAACACCAGTTACACCGTAAGTTTCAAACCCATCGGCAGTAGGTCCGATAGAATCACCGGCATTATCGCCAGTACAATCAGCGATTACACCAGGGTTTCTAGGATCATCTTCTTTAATACCGAATTGAATTTTCATCAAATCAGATCCGATGTCAGCAATTTTTGTAAAAATACCGCCGGCAACACGTAAAGCAGAAGCACCTAAAGATTCACCGATAGCAAAACCGATAAAACAAGCACCTGCCAGGTGTCCTGGAACAAATAATAAAATTGTTAACATCAAAATAAGTTCAACAGATACAAGACAAACACCGATTGACATACCAGCTTTCAAAGGAATATTCAAAATATTTAAAGGATTACCTTTTAAAGAAGCGAAAGCTGTTCTAGAATTAGCCAGAGTGTTCATCCTAATACCGAACCAAGCAACTGCATAAGAGCCTAAAATACCGATTACAGACCAAGCAAGAATAGTCAACACTTCAGATAAGCTCATATGCTGTAAATAACCGAAGTAAAATGCAATACACAGACCGATTAATACTTCTAACACAAGTAAAAATTTACCTTGTTGAATAAGGTAAGTTTTACAAGTTTCAAAAATAGTGTTACCCACATCAGCCATAGCTGAGAACACAGGTAACTTTTTAATTCTTACGAATTCAATAAAACCAAATATCAAACCAATAACAGAGATTACCATCCCGACTAGCAGTAAATTAAAACTATCAGGACTAGCAGACTTGATACTTGGAACAACTAAATCCGCTTCGCTTGCAAAAGCAGGCGAAATACCCATTAACATAACAGCAAAAAATGCCATTAATGCCTTTGGTGAAGCTAAATTTTTAATCATGATTTCTCCTTCACTAAATTTAAGTTGTTACACTGATACTAAAACTAATAGCAGTATTATAAACTAAATTAAAATATTAAACAAGATTGTTAAGATAAATCATCCATTAATACTAGCTTAAAAGATTTTGTTGTAATTGTTGCATGTTAGACATACCTACCCAACAGGTAAACAATAGTTGTAAGTTGGGGTTTCTCCCAAACAAATAATACATATCCTTCTCACCTTATGAGATTAATGTAGTTTGGGCATACTTACCCAACAAGTAAGATGATAATAAATAAACAACATTGATACTTCCCCTCATCCGGCTTACAGCCACCTTCTCCCGGTGGGAGAAGGGAAAAATATCCCCTCTCCTGATGGGAAAGGGTGCCCGAAGGACAGGTGAGGGGTGCTACGCACGTAGGAACCTGTATCAATATTCGAGAGACTTTAAAGTTTTTGGTCAGGGGTGCTACGCACGTAGTTACCTGTGTCAATATTTGAGAGACTTAAAAAAATTGTAAGTTGGGGTTTCCACCCCAACAAGTAAAACAAATCCCCTCTCCTGATGGGAGAGGGTGCCCGAAGGACAGGTGAGGGGTGCTACGCACGTAGGTAACTTTACCAATCTTCGAAAAACTTTAAAGGTTTTGGTGAAAATATAACTGTAGGTTGGGCATACCTGCCCAACAAGATAAAAAAAGAGCCCGATTTATCAGGCTCAGTAAATTAACCAATTTAAATGTTTGTTTTGGAGTTACATTTTAATTGGTCGGATTGGTACAATGCGGCAATCCGCATCTTGTACCTTACATTTATCATCGATAGTCATACCGCCGCAGTAAGAACTTGTTTGGATATAGCCGCTCTTACATGCTGCTTCACGGAAACTTGTACTCTTTAGTAACCATTTGACTACACGGGCTTGGCCGCTGTAATCGTCATATTGAAGGCTTACCTCCAAATCACTCTTACTGTTACCGCCACGTTCACTGCCGTCTTCCGGAAAACCTGGTACGACGGTGCCGGATAAAGTTAAGTAGAACGGGAAAACATCCTCATATAAAATTGAGTCGCCAGAATTACCGTTGACATCAACATAAACTATGTAGCCGCCTTCATCCATGGTGACGCATTTACCGTCGGCCAGGAACATTCCTGCAGGGCAATAACAACCGCAATCAGGATAATCCGTCATATTACCGCCGGAATCCACACACTGACTGATAGAGTCGGCATTACAGGTTTTGCGTCTGCATGTGTTTGCACCGGTGCTTTCATAAGGTTCCGAGCATTTACATAAACAGCCTTCTAAATATGTGCTCATTGTGCCATGGCTGGAAACACAAGCATTGACAACATCGGTCGCACAGGTTAACTCTACACACTTACTGCCGTCACTGGCATAACCTGCAGGACAGTTGGTACATTTACAATCTGGATATGAAGTCATAGTCCCGCCACTTGAAGTACAGGTACTTATCGCGCCTGAATCACAAGTTTTCATTGTACAACTGCCATTAACTAAGTTATAAAGACTTGAACAGGAATTGCAACGGCCGGTACATTTATCGCAATTAGTACAACCGGCACTGCAGGATTTATTACAAGCTACACAGGAGGAGCCGGACAACTGGTAACCGCTTGAACAGCTACTACAACGACCGGTACAACGGTCACAATTGCTACAACCTGCACTACAGGAGGTATTGCATAGCTGGCAACTGCTGCCGACTAGTTTATAACCACTAGAACAAGAACGGCATTGACCGGTACATTTATCACAATTGCTACAGCCGCTGCCACAACTGCCAGTGCAAGGACGACATTCCTGAGTATTAAAACTACCACCGAGATCATATAATTTATAATTATCCGGACAAGAACAATAGCAATCATGACCATTTTGTACAAAAGTACCACCCGAGCCTTGACAATAAGTACGATTAATAGCAAAACAATAATATTTAGCTTCTACAGGTGGTGTAAGATTATTCATAACACCTGTCAGAAAACCACTAAATTTTTGCAGAATACTCGCAAACTTAAAGCCGGAAACATTACCCGTTTTCATATTGCCTTTCAACTGAGGTATTTCTACATAGTCATTTTTTACGTTGTATAATTTCATTCCATTGCGTAGAACAATATCTGGCTGTACACCTGAAAAATCCTTTGAGGCCACGGCTTGTGATATCTCAGACTTGTTGTTGCCACTACAGTTTGAAGAAACTGTATTCACAGACTCTTCGACGGCCTCACAGAAATCATTTCCGTTTGTGGGCAAAGTCACTGAAATTGAGACACAATCGCAAACACTTTTGTCGAAGGCGTAACCGTCTGGACATTGTTTTTCTGTGCTACACGTGCCTTCTTTGTGCTCGGTGTCCTGTTTCTTAATTGAATATGAATTGCCGATTAAATTCGCTGAGACACTGTTTAAGGTGTCGTAGGCGGCAAAATATGTATAAGTGACAACTTTGTCTAACTTAGTGCGGGTGATTTTTATACAAACTCCAGCGACTACAGCTATAATCAACATGACGATGATTACTTCTGACAACGTAAACCCGAACGACCGCCGAAATCCTTGGAAGACTAGCTTATTATCGCCCCCCCCCCCGCTTAACAAGCGCAAGATTCTTTTCATATTTTTTACCTCTCTATATTCTGTGTAACTCCTATTTAATTATATTAGATTTTTTAACCAAATGCAACTTATAAATTTTAATTGGGGGGGATGCACAAACTACAAAATCTCACCAAAACCTTTAAAGTCTCTCAAATATTGGCAAAGGTATCTACGTACGTAGTACCCCTAACCCTAGCCATCTCCCTTGGAGAGGGTACAAGATATCTAATGTCTTTCGAGTATTGATACAGGTAACTACGTGCGTAGCACACCTAACCCGCCCTTCGGGCACCCTCTCCCATTAGTTTTACTTGTTGGGGTGGAAACCCCAACTTACAATTAAACATATTAGCCCCTCTCTCTAACTCTCTCCCCAAGGGGGAGAGAGGACTAAGCAAAATCTTTGCTTAACAATCCGGTTTTAATATACTTAATATTTAAATCAAATAATTAATATTTCCTTAAGAATTATTATTTTTTATAAAATCTGTTATATAAATAAAATTGTAGTTAGTACTCAGTGTAGAAGAAAGGGGATTTTTTATGTTAAAACCACTAGGCGACAGAATTGTTATTAAAGTTATTGAAGATACTGAACAAACTTCAGGCGGAATCTTTATTCCAGACAGCGCGAAAGAAAAACCGCAAAAAGGCGAAGTTGTTGCAGTTGGTCAAGGAAAACTTAACGACAAAGGCGACAGAGAACCAATGGACGTTAAAGTTGGAGACACAATTCTTTACGCTAAATACGCAGGAACCGATATTAAAATGGACGGCGTTGAATACAAAATTCTTTCTGTAAAAGATGCTTTGGCAATTATTGAATAAAGATGATAAGGAGATATAAAAAATGGCAAAACGTATAGTATTTAACGAAGAAGCAAGAAAATCGCTTCTAAAAGGTATAGATGCAGTAGCTGATGCCGTAAAAGTTACACTCGGACCTAAAGGCCGCAACGTAATTTTAGAAAAGAAATTTGGCGCACCACAAATTGTTAATGATGGTGTTACTATTGCAAAAGAAATTGAACTTAAAGACGGTTTAGAAAATGCCGGTGCTCAATTGTTAAAAGAAGTTTCATCAAAAACAAACGATGTAGCAGGGGATGGAACTACTACAGCTTCAGTTTTAGCTCAAGCTATCGTTAGAGAAGGTTTGAAAAACTTAACAGCAGGCGCTAATCCAATGTCTATGAAAAGAGGTATCGACAAAGCTGTTGATATTTCTGTAAAAGAAATTAAAGACATGTCAAGACCTGTTAATACAAAAGAAGAAATCGCTCAAGTTGCAGCAATTTCAGCAGGCAACAACAAAGAAATCGGCGAACTTATTGCAGAAGCTATGGAAAAAGTTGGTCATGACGGGGTTATTACCGTTGAAGAAAGCAAATCTTTCGGAACTAACTTGAAAGTTGTTGAAGGTATGCAGTTCGATAAAGGTTACCTTTCACCATACTTTGTAACTGATGCTGAAAGAATGGAAGCTGTTTTAGAAGATGCTTATGTATTCTGCTGCAACAAGAAAATTAACCTGATTTCAGATTTAGTACCATTACTTGAACAGGTTGCAAGAGACGGCAAATCTTTATTGTTAATCGCAGAAGATGTTGAAGGTGAAGCTTTAGCAACTTTAGTTGTTAACACTATGAGAAAAGTTTTAAGAGCAGTTGCTGTTAAAGCTCCAGGATTTGGCGACAGAAGAAAAGCAATGTTAGAAGATATCGCAATTCTTACAGGCGGCGAAATGTTCACTGAAGAACTTGGTATTAAACTTGAAAATGTTACAACTCAAATGTTAGGTAAAGCAAAACGCGTTACAGTTACAAAAGACGAAACAACTATCGTTGTC
The DNA here is from genome assembly GCA_944323155.1 of Candidatus Gastranaerophilales bacterium. GTDB lineage: Bacteria > Cyanobacteriota > Vampirovibrionia > Gastranaerophilales > Gastranaerophilaceae > CALURL01. Next base: position 125,329 of record CALURL010000004.1, on the reverse strand, counting down.
GGTGATGAAACAAAACAAGCAGTTCAAGAAAGAGTTCGCCTAATTAGAAAACAAATCGAAAGCTCTGATTCTGAATACGATAAAGAAAAACTACAAGAACGTGTTGCAAAACTTTCAGGCGGCGTTGCTGTTATCGAAGTTGGTGCAGCTTCAGAAGTTGAATTGAAAGAAAGAAAATTGAGAATTGAAGACGCTCTTAATGCTACACGTGCAGCTAATGAAGAAGGTATCGTTCCAGGCGGCGGCGTTGCATTAATCAGAGTTCAACAAAAATTAGAAAAAATGATTAATTCAACAGAATTCTCATCAGACGATGAAAAAATCGGTTTCAAAATCTTAACAGCTGCACTTGATGTTCCTCTAAGAGCAATCGCATACAATGCCGGTGCTAAAGCTGATGTTGTAGTTGATATGGTAACATCTCATGAAGCATCCTACGGCTATGACGCATTGAATGACAAGTATGTTGATATGTTCAAATCAGGAATCGTTGACCCTGCAAAAGTTACACGTTCAGCATTGATGAACGCTGCATCAGTAGGTTCAATGCTGTTAACTACAGAAGCTGCTGTTGTTGATATTCCGGAAGAAAAACCTGAACCTGCAATGCCAGGTATGGGCGGAATGGGCGGTATGATGTAATCGCTTTTTCTTTTTCAAAAAGAGTAAAAAAAGGTGTTAACGCTAATGTTGACACCTTTTTAAATTTTTATTGTTATTCTCGAATAAAATCAGAGTCTTCAATGTTTCAATCAGGAACAGTGTTGCCAGATTCACCCAATAGTGTACCTGCTAAGAAGTTATGCCCAAGTATAAAACTCCAATCAGATTGATTGAATTTCAATTTTCCATCAGCGACATCTTGAATTACAGTATTATAATCTTTACCATTTAATAATTCTTCATATTTGTCCTGACTAGCAACCAAAACTTTAGACAGGTTACGTGCTATAGGCTTAATTTTTTCAGCATCATCAGGGCTATTCATAACAAAGCCGCCTTTTTTATAAGAAATACCTAAAGCTCCGTCTTCAAATGATGATATTGGACTATCCAAAAATTTTTGATATAAAGCATCTGCTTTACTTTGCTGCTCAGGTGTTAAAGTATTATCAAGAATAGAAGAATATTTTTCTGCTATAGCAAGTGAGGTATCTAAATCGGAGCCACGACAATCGTTTACGTCAATTAACTCATCAACCATTTTAGAAAATTGTTCTTCTGACAAAATTGGTGCAGAGTTAGGTTTAACAGCATTATCATAAACCGGATTTTCGCCCTCAGAAGGACTAGTTGTCACCGGTTTTACAGGTTCCTCAGCTTGTTGCAATTGCTGGGAATTTACTAATTCTTTAAGCTGTGCCATATCAAGATTTTGTCCGTCTTTTTTAAATATAAGAGTTGGAGTACCATTAATATTAATTGTCTGAACAGTCACACCTTCAGGTAAACCATTAGGGAATAATGTGTTAATGCCGGCTTTTTCTAACATTTCTGCGGCACTATTCTCTTGTAAATTAATTTTATCAGGAATATCAGCCTCTACCGCTAGTGAATGTTGTTCTTGTTCAACTGGTTTTGGCTGTGTTCCCGGAAGATTTATTTTGCCAGGAATATCTGCTTCAACACTTAGCGATGGCTTTGACTGCACAACAGGCTTTGGAGGTTTCTGTTCGGTTTCAACAATATCGTATCCTGCTGCCTGAGCCAATTGTTTCATCTCATCTGCGGTATATTCGAAGTTTTGCCCGACTTGCATTTTTGTATAATTTGTTGCACGATTTGTTTCTTTGTGAATTTTATTTAATGCATTATAAAGATTTAAAGCATCCTTTTTAGAAAGTCCTTTACCGTCTTTATCTTTTATAACACCACTTTTTGCAAGTTCATCAAAAACAGATTTCAATTCATAAGTAATACCTGAATTTACGCCTCTGTTTTTCAATTCTATTTTCTGACCGTTCTTAAAAACATTGTTGATTCCATCAACCATAAAAACACCTCATTTTATTACTCTCGTATTTATATAAAAACAAGCGGCCATATAAAATATATTTTTTTGTATAAATCCCCAATCAATCATATCATATCATATCATATAGCAGATTATAACAGGGTTTCAGATATTTTTCACACATTTACAATTCTTTACAAAATAGTTTTTTATTATGAACTATCACATCACATTGTTAAGTTATTTGAACAAATCACTGCTTAAATATCTTTCGCCGCTGTCTGGCAAAATTACCACAATCAATTTACCATAATTTTCAGGGCGTTTTGCAATCTCAAGCGCTGCATACATTGCTGCACCTGACGAAATTCCACATAATATTCCTTCTTTTATTGCAAGATTTCTTGCGGTGTTTATTGAATCTTCATCAGTAACAGGGAAAATCTCATCAACGACTTGCCTATCAAAATTCTGAGGGATAAAATTTGCGCCTATTCCTTGAATTTTATGCGCACCGGCATGTTTTCCGGCAAGAACTTGAGAAGAATACGGCTCTACAGCGACTGCTCTTACTGAAGGATTTTTACTCTTAAGCCCTTTTGCTATTCCGGTAATTGTGCCTCCAGTACCGACACCTGCAACCACAATATCCACTTTACCGTCTGTATCCTGCCAGATTTCTTGTGCTGTTGTTTCTATGTGACTTTGAGGGTTCGCAGGATTATTGAATTGCATTGGAATAAACGAATTCGGTGTATTTTCTCTTAATTCAATTGCTTTATCAACAGCCCCTTTCATTCCAACTGATGCATCGGTCAATATAACTTGTGCCCCATACGCCTGTAAAAGCTTTCTTCTTTCTACGCTCATGGATTCAGGCATAGTAAAAATTGCCTTATATCCTTTTATAGCACAAACCATTGCAAGACCGATTCCAGTATTGCCGCTTGTGGGTTCAATTATAGTTGCACCATTGTGTATAATTCCGTCTTTTTCAGCCTGCTCCAACATTTTTAAAGCCGGCCTGTCTTTAATAGAACCGGCAGGATTACGGCTCTCTATTTTGGCTAAAATTGTGGCTTTTGTTTGATTTAATTTATTTATTTTAACAAGAGGAGTTTTACCGATTAAATCTAACATATTTTCTGCAATATTCATCTTTTACACCTGAAACCTTTCTCTTTAGAAATCCTTCTTCCTATAGACCTTAAAACATTTTGTAATTGCGAATAATCAACCGACGCTTTATTCGGATAAATTTCATACAATTTTTTGTGGATACTATCTGTAACATTTGGCATAACAACGTTTGCTCCACTTTGCAAAGCAATAGTTCTGCCGTTTTCATATAAAGTTTCCATAGCGGTTGTTGCAGGAATATTTATATCAGGAAGCAGCAATCTTGTTATTGCCATGACTTTTAGTGAAAGCCAAAAATTATTACTATCACACTGTTTCAAAGGAGTCTGCGGATGCGGAATAAAAGGGCCTATTCCAATCATATCAGCATCTAATTCTTTGAAAAATAAAATATCATCAGCAAGAGATTCCAAAGTTTGCCCGGGTAAACCAACAAGACAGCCGGTTCCAGTCTCATAACCAAGCTGCTTTAAATTATAAAGACATTGCTTTCTGTTTTCAAAAGACATATTAGGGTGCATTTTTGAATATAAATCTTTATCAGTAGTTTCGATTCTCAACAAAAACCTTTCAGCCCCGCATTCTTTCAAAAGTTTATATTCATCATAACTGCGTTCCCCAATACTAAGAGTAACTGCAACATCAAAAGCTTTAATACATTTTATAATTTCACCAAGATATTCAGCAGAAAAGAATAAATCTTCCCCGCCCTGCAAAACTATAGTCTTATATCTGGAATTAACAGCATTTTGCGCGATATCAAGAACTTCATCTTTTGATAATCTATATCTTTCCACATTTTTATTTTCGGCACGCAGCCCGCAATAAAGACAATTACACCTGCATATATTTGTAAACTCAATCAACGCGCGCAAATGAATATCATTTCCGACAAAATTCTCACGAACTTCATCAGCAGCTTTAAAAAGAGAATTATTAATGCTGTTATCTGACAAAAGAGAAACTATTTCATCCGCGGACAAAATATGTTTCTCTTTTGCTTTTTCAACCAAGTTTTTCATAGAATAATTATACTTCAAGATTAATTAAAAGTATATTTTTGACTGCAATATTTTTGATTACCTTTAACACATTTTAAATAGTCAAGATTTTCTTCCTGTAACACCCATGCACCACAACCTGTACCATTCCACCAGCCCGCAGAACCTGAATCAGAATTTGGATCACAGAGTTGCCCGTGAGCGCCAAAAGCTCCTCGAGGAAGAATTCTATCACCTTTCACTTGAAACGTAAATGTATCAACTCCCCAGCGATTTGGGCCTTTGTTACCGTTTATATCGACATCGATATTAAAGCAATATGTACCATTATCACCACAGATATTCCCCTTTTCTGCAATTGCCTCTTTTGGACCTACTTGATGACTAATACCAAACACCATTCCATCAGATAGAATTAAGGAAGAAAAACCTGAAAGTTCATTAACCGTGTTATTGCGCAAATCTTTTCTCAGGTCTTTTTGAAAACACTTGCCGTTTGTATTTTGTTTTTCTGTACACACGCGAACATTTTTTATATATTTACTAAACAAAATTGCGACATCATCCCAGGAATCCTCCTCAAATGAAGGGAAATTCCAAGTTGCCGGAGAACCATAATCATTCAATATCATTGTATAGGCCTGAGACATAGTTGAATATGCTTTTTTCAAACGAACAACTGTTTCCTTTTCCCGATGATTTGCTATTAAATTGGGTAATGTCAAAGCTGCAACAATGCCAATTATTCCTAAAGTAATTAATACCTCTGCCAGAGTAAAGGCAGGTTTTCTTCTTGAATTGAAAGAGTTGCCCCTACCATAAATCTTTAAAGGCGCTCGAACATTGGCACAAGTATCTACGTGCGTAGCACAAACCCGCTCTAGGCGCGTGCCCCCCCCCCGTGAGCGTATCTAAATAAATTTTTCATTAATCCTCCTTATATTTTTTCTATATTTATTAATAATAACAAAAAAGCGCGGCTTTTTCAAGCCGCGCTTTTACTTATGGAAGTAATTATTTAGTTTCGGTTTGAGGTTGAGTTGTTGTTGGAGGTACAACTGGGCCAGGGCCGCCTTGTACAGGGAATTCCGGTCTATAACCAGGTTTTGCTGGATAATGGCCTTTATGATGTTTATGAGCTTTTTCAAAACGTTCTCTACCTTCTTGTTTCATTTTTTCAAATTCTTTCAATTGTTTTTTAGTCAAGATTGCTTCAAAATCTTTCATATTTTGCATTCTTACATCATGAGCCTGTTTTCTTAACTCTTTTAATTCCATGTTAATTTTTTCTAATTTTTCTTGCTGCATTTGAGGAGCAATTCTTGATTTTCTAACCATATCTGCTTCCTGATGTTTAGCCTTAATTTGTTCCATAATAGGCTTCATCTGCTCCTGACCTTTTAGTCTTAATTCTTTTGCTTGTTCTTTTTGTTTGTCAGTTAATTTTAAGCGTTTTTCAAATTCTTCATGTTTCTTTTGGAAATCAGGACGTTTAGGAGGTTTATGCATTTGAGGCTGTTGTTGAGTTTCAACTGCAGCAGGAGTTTTAGTTTCTGTAGCTTCTGTAGCAGCTGTTGTTGCTGCAAAAGCAGATGTAGACATTGTAAATGCAATTACACTTGCTAAAATAAGAGTTTTTTTCATCATATTCTTATCCTTTCTTTTTCTAAAGCAGATCTTCCAAAAGAACTGCTAATTCTTTCTTTGCGTTGTATAAACGGGATTTAACTGTACCTACCGGACATTTTAATTTTTGTGCACACTCCTCATATGAAAACCCGCGTATTTCACATAAGAGGATAACTTCTTTGAATTTCGGGCGTAAACTTTCTATTGCCTGTGAAATTCGTTTTTGACGATCGTTTGATATTACTTTTAATTCTGGTGTTGATTTCTTATCCTTTATTACATTCAAAACCTCATCATCAGATACTGAATTGTTTTGATGTTTCTTGTAGGAAGATTTCAAATAATCCTTTGAAACATTTTTTGCAATTGTATTAATCCATGTTTTAAATGAACCTTTTTCAATGTACTTTTCTGAATTTTTCCAGACTTTGATATAGACTTCCTGTTCCAAGTCCTCATTAGTTTCTTTAGTTATAAGTTTTATTATGCTTCTTACATTATTTTGATTGCTTTTGATAAGCTCTCTAAAATCCATTTATTATTCCACCATGATAAACCCGTAGGAATCTACAGGAAGTCCTAAATCCTCTGCTGTCAAAGTAGAACCATATTTTATAGTGTCAGAAATATCTGTATTGAGATTTATAACACCTAATGTTACACTACTAAAACAGATTGTAAATATTGCACATGCAATTTTCATTTTTGCAATATTTTTTCTTTTTTGTCTGTAATACGGCCTTACTTCTTTCAACAATTCTGAAACTTTTTGCATTTTTTCATGCTCTTTTCTGCAATCTTCACATTCTTCAATGTGCTTTTGCAATGTTTCATCATTACCGAAAATAAATAAAGCTTCGTATTTATTACATTTTTCTGTCATTTTATTAACCTCTATACCTCTAAAACGATACAGAAATAAAAAAGTTCATTTTATCATAACACAAAATTTGATTTTTGAAACATTTCGTAATATTATATTAGATATTTTTAAATAAATAGCAAATTTTTTTATGTTTGTTTTTAAAACATATTGAAAAGAGAAAACTATAATGGGACTAGCAGATAGCATAAAAAAAGTATGTCATAAACTTGGGACAAATAATAAACCAACCTACGTAGTAATGGCAATTGCTACAGTAAAAGGTATTGCTCGACCTACATTTACCATGATGGATAAAACTGAAAATCCAGAAACTAAAAAATATACGGCTTTAAGAGAAGGCTTAACTGAAGTTATAGCAATACCAGCATACTGGGCTTGCGGAGAACTTTCTGCAAAGGCTGCAAAAAAATTATTTGAGAATAAAAATGCCAAAGAAGTTATTAATCCTGCGTTGAAAAAAGCCCAAACTAATTTTATGTTCGTTGGTGTTTGCACGGCTGCTTTATTTGTAATACCTGCTGTTTGCTCAATTGTAATTAAACCCATTATGGACAAACTCGGGTTGAAAACTCCTGAAAAGAAAAAACAAATGCAGCAAAAATTAGATGCAATCTCACAAGTAGCACCACAACCGGTTGTTAAGCCTGAAGTAAAACCTGCTAACAATAATTATTATGTTAATACTTATATGGCAAGACCTCAAATGGGTCTCAGGGTAGGTGGATTATGATAGGAATAGTTAGAAATCTTGCTTCAAACTCCACACTTGCAAATCTTGCGCAAAATACATCTGCGTCAGTAAGTATTGAAACAACATTAAAATCAATCGGCAGACCTGGTTTTATTCTTATTGATAAAGATATTGATCCGGATACAAAGCAGTATGCAGCAGCAAAAGAGTTTTTGTATCAAGCAACCTGTCTTGCAATATATTTAGCGGCAATAGTTCCGATATTTAAACATGGCGGTTTTAAACTTGCTAAGGAAAAATTGTTTAAAAATACAAACGGTTTTGAACATTTTAAAGATGTTAATCACTATTTGCACTATAGAAAACTTGCAGAAAACTCAGTGGCAAACAGACAGGCAACTTTACAAAAAGAACTGGCTGACAAAACAAAAGTTTCAGAATTGTACGATAAAACACTGCTTGACGAATTGAAAAAAGAAACTCCAGAAAAATTTGCAGATGTCAAAGGTGCAATAGAGTTCAGTAATTTAATCGGTTCTGTATTAGGTTTAGCAATAATCGCGCCGCAATTGAGCCATGCTTTTATACATCCGGCACTGAAGTTTTTAGGACTTGAAAATAAAGATAAAAAGGAAATTAACCAAGCAAAACAAACCGTTGATAAAATGATAAAAGAGCATCACAAATTAGAAGAAAAGCAAAAAAATATTGATATCAAAGCATAATCTTTTATTTCTGTGACAGCATTTTAGACAATACATTTTTCGCGACTTGAAGCTGTGCATCGTTATGATTTTTAATATCATTAACAGTAAATGTAACTTTTATATCAGGATTAATACCTTTTTTATTGATATCAGTACCTTTTGGAGTTAAGTATTTTGCAATAGTTAAATTCAGCCCTGTTTCATTGGGCATTGGAATAATTTTTTGTACCATACCTTTTCCGTAGGTTTTTGTACCAACAAGCGTTGCTTTTTTGTAGTCTTTCAAAGCTCCTGACAAAATTTCACTTGCACTTGCAGAAGAACTGTCCACTAGCACAACAGTCGGCTTATTTATTCCATATTCGGTATCTTGAGCAAAGATATCATATTTATAGCCATTTCTACCGACAATACTAACAATATTGCCTTCAGGAATAAATAAATTTGCGACAAATATTGCATTTGGAAGCAAACCGCCTGTATTGCCGCGTAAATCAATTATCAGCCCCTTAGTGTTTTTAGTTTTTTCTAAAGCATCCATAAACTCATTTGGAGTTGTAGAACCAATAAAGCTTGCAATTTGAATATAGCCTATATTTTTGTCAACAATATTACTTTTTACTGTTTTAATTTTAATTTCTTTGCGCATGACATTTTTTACAAGTTTATCTTTATTGCGCAAAATTACAAGCTGCACAAATGTATTTTCAGGGCCTCTAACAAGATTTGCGACATCAGCAAGCTGCATTCCGCTAATATCTTTACCGTCAATTGAAAGAATTATATCATTAGGCAAAAGGTTGGAAAACTGTGCCGGAGTACCTTCCATAACATTGATAATATGGATTTTGCCGGAAATTGATGATATATTTACACCTATACCAGTGATTTTTGAACTAATTGAAGTATTTTGCTCACTGTACTCCTTTTTCGACATATATTTCGAATACGGGTCATCAAGACTTGCAAGCATGGTATCTATAGCGACTTTAGCATCTTCATCAGTTTTTATTTTCCCACGGTAATGCTCTTTCCAGCGGTGCCAATTTTGATGATTCATTGAGGCATCAAAATAGTTATCCTGAATTGTATCCCATGTATTGTCAAATAATCGTTGAGAAGAAACATGACTTTTGTTAACCATATCAGGCATTTCATCTATAGCAACATTGTTTGAGTTCATTAAAAATTTGTTCAATGCAAACAATACCGCAACCAAAAATATGAAAATTAAGAGCTGTTTCTTTCTCATACGAATATTTAACATCAAGGATTTTTCATAATCAATATACTTCCTTCCTAGATAACAGAATTATTTATAAATCTTCAAATCCCGGAGATGTTTGCGGAAGATTTTTGTAGCCTTCATTATTTATTACGGTCATTTTTATATATTTGTTTGAATAATTTCCTTTTTCAAAGAGTTTCTTCAATTTATTTTCTCTGTCAACAAGCGGATGAATTTCATCATTACTTTCAGGATAAAGCTTTACAATCTCTGTCCATACAGACGCTTCCATTGTCCAAGCATAAGTTTCTTCAGCGAGAGAATTGTATTCGTCCTGGTGAAGAGCTTCATGTGAAAGCAATGCAGCAATAGCCCCCGGAGGTGCATCTTTGTGACGAGGGTTTATAAAAATATAAAGCTGTTTCCCTTTTTTCCACCCCAAAGCATCAAAATTTGCATAATCTGGATTTATTAATCCTAAATCCTTAAATTCAATTTTCACAGGGCGCATAGAAAGATTATTACCTAAAATTGCATTTCTTGAGAATTCGCCATTTGTTCCGATTAACATATCCAGCGCTACATAGAATACATCATCTTTGCCAACATCTTTATAAGTTGGAGTAATTTGTTTTATATATTGCTCTGTATATTTTTTGGGGTAAAATTTCCTTACAGCCGTTGCAGAAACTTCATTGTCCTCTGCGGCAACAACAGGATTTACAAAATAAAATCCTATCAATAATGCAATTACTGCTATACTTTTTTTAAACTTCATACTATCCCTAATCTCCCAATTTATCCATTGTAATAATTTATATTATAATTATATTTTTTTACAGGACAAATTTTCTCTAATCTTTTTTTAATTTTCTATTTAAAGCTGCCAATTCTGAATACTTAATTTTGTATTCTGTTGAATCATTAATATTAACAGCTTCTTTAATGTAATCCAATGCGGTCTTTATATCCCCTGAATCTTTATAAATATCGCTCATCTTAGCATAGTATTCAGCATTATTTACATCATACATAATTGCACGTTTCATACATTCTATAGCCTCATCAAAATCCTGTTCATTTGCGCGTACAAGTGCAAGATAATAATATCCTCCGGCGTAATTCATATCAAGAGAAATAGCTTCCTGTGCAAATTCCTTTGTCTTATCATAATCTCCCAATTCATAAGCGGCTTTTGCGCCAAGAGAATATGCTGAAATATAATTTTCATTCTCGTTGATAATTAAATCAACAACTTCTAAAGCCTTCTGTGATTTTTTCTCTTTTATATAAATTTCAGCAAGCTCTTGAGAATAATTTAGATTGTTTGGATTTCTTGCAATAACCTTTTTTACAGCATCCTCTGCCTTTTCAAACAATCCTAATTCACTATAAACTTTTGCAAGTGACAAAAGTGTAAAATCATCATCAAAGCCTTTTTTCAAATTATCTTCCAAATCTTTTTGAGCGCCTAAAAAATCTTTATTTTCAAATTTTAACAGAGCATTCAATACAATTGCCTGACTGTATGAAGAATTATGAGAAAGAATATAATCTACTTCTTTTTTAGCTTTATCAAAATCATTCATCTCAAAATACAGATACGCAAGAGAATACCTGTAATCCAGATTATCCTGTTCTAACTTTATTGCATTTAAATAGGCACTAATTGCCTCATCATGCCAGCCGTTAAAGAAATATGCATTACCCAAATTATAGTAATACTTTGAATTGGATTTATTGATACTGCACGCTTTAGAAAAACATTTTATTGCCTCAATAAAATTCATATCTTCCAGAGCGAATAATCCTTGATAGTTCAAAACTTCTGGATTTTGCGAATTTTTTGAAAGAGCTGCAAAAATTTCTTTTGATTTTTCAAAATTGTTTTCATCAAAATAAATTTTACCTCGCAGAATTTGAATGTCAGCATTATCAGGATTTTTTTCAAAAGCCTTTTCAAGCATATTTTTTGCAGCGTTCAAGTCCTTATTTTCATAATAAGCCTTTGCCGCAATATACATAACATCATCAGACATCAAAGAGTCATTTTCGTAATCATTTATAATTTCAAACTTCCCGACTTTAGCAGAAAGTCTGATTAATTCGCCGAGGTTAGCACAATTCTTCTCTACTTCAAAGCATTTCTGGGCATAAGTATAAGCCTTATTATAATCATCCAGTTGCGAATATATTTTTCTTAAGAGTTTAAGACTATCAATATGTGTTTCATTTTTTGCAATAACTTTTTCCAAATACTGACAGGCTCTTGTAAAATTTTTCATTAAAAAGTACAGTTCGCCTAATTGAAAAAGTATTTCTATATTATCGCTTTCAATTTCCAAAGCCTTGTAAAGCATTTCAATTGCCTGCTTGTAACAGCCCTGCTCCCTCAAATCAAATGCCTGTTTTATATAGTCTAAAACTTCTTTGTTTTCCATTTATTCACCGCTACTTTTTATTACGCTTTTTCTTATGATGTTTTTTAGATTTCTTCAAATCTTGATTATTATTGTTAATGAGAATAAGAACTTCGTCCTCTCCAGCCATTTTAAGATTATTTCTAGCAATTCCTTCAAGACTTTGCATAGATGAAAACATTTTAATTTCCTGTTTCAAATCCTGATTATGTGCTTCTGCAGCATCTCTAATTTTTTCCATAGTACCAATTTTAGCTCTATAAGAAATAGTTTTTGAGATATTCAGAATTACCCCGAAACCAATTTGAATGAGACAAAGCAAAAGTACAACAGTCAAAAAGGAATAATAAAACTTTGTTTTAGTCTTATGTCTTTTTGAGCGTTTCAATGATTTATTAACAAGAGTTTCCTGCTGTTGAGAAGCAGCAATTTCTGTATCATTTATATTTTCAGAATTTTGGCCGTTGCTATTTTCTTCCACGCTCTTAAACCTCATTAGTTATATATAATTATAAACAAAATAGATAGTTTAGACAACAATATTTTTATAAGTTTACAATTTTATTTTTGTTGAGAAATTTAATTGAGTGCCATACAAAGAATTATCCTGATTTATTGTATATTTACCGCCGACTTCAAACCTGACTCTGTCACCTTTGTGCCTACCAAAAGGAGAAATAGAAAGCACAAGTTCACTACTGCGGCGGTTTTTAGAAAAATTACTTTTTAAAACTTCTTTTATAGAAATATAATTATTAAGTTTATACTCAGGTTCGAACGATAATTCATCAGAATAAGTTCCGATAGTCGTATTCATAGTTTTTGAATATTTTGAGCTAAGAGAAAATTTTTCTCTTTCATACTTTGTAAACAAAGATGTTGAATTTTCGAGCATAGAAATATCATCAACCTCTTGCCCGAAAGTTGTACCAAACAAAAAATTACCGGCCTTTGCAGAAGATTGAATATTTCTATCTGCAACAGTATGTTCTTCTTTTGCGAATTTTGAATAATTTTGAATACGTTTTGAAGTAATTTTGTTTTTCAAATCAAAGGTTTCATCTTTAGTAATTTTCTGCGGGACTTTAAGGTTTAATACAAATTGATCATTATCATCTTTCAGGTAAATTGCTTCAGAATCTTCAACGTATTCTGCATAGCCTTTTAATACTGTAGCAGTTGTAATAGGTTCAGGCTCATCAATATTTAAATTAATCTCTTCGATAACATCTTCATTTGAAGAATTATCTTCATTTTGCGGCAGTTCATTAACGTAATCATTTTCTGTGGCATCAAAATCATCTGGATTTTCTTGATTTTCAGAATCATCATCAGGAATTGTGTAAATAAAAATTTTCTGCAGCTTGACATCAGTATCAGCAGCAAGTGCCGGCACTGCTATAAAACACATTAAAAATATAAAAAATAGCAGCCTCTTCATAATTCCATTTTAACCCTTTAACCCGTAAGGTCAAATCGTTTTTTTAAAGGATTTCATACATTCTTGACAATTAATTAGGATAATTAGATAATAATATAAAAAAGGAGGCTCAAAATGAGAAAACAAAAGATTTTACGCGCTTGCCCCCCCCCCGTAAGCCTTATTTAACAAGCACTTATAATGGTTTTACTCTTTCAGAAGTATTGGTTACACTTGGAATTATAGGAATTGTAGCGGCTTTAACTTTACCTTCCGTGATTAGTAACATTCAAGACAAACAATTCAAAGCAAAATTTAAAAAAGCTTATTCCACAATTGCTCAAGCAATGCAGCTGGCATATTTAGATTACGGTGAAGAAATAAATACAAGCAGCTGGCAAGAAATGCCTAGATATGTTTGCGAAATTGCAAAACATCTTAATGTTGTTAGCTCCGGACTTAAATGTGACGTAATCTATTCCGGAAGTATTATTATAGATGAATCAGACCAATATTCTAAGGATATTTTTAATGAAAAAGTTCAATTTCTGCCAGATGGAGAATGGTTTACGAAACAAAAACAATATATGATGATAAATCCCAGTTATAAGAATCTTACATTGTATTTAGCAGATGGAACGTGGGTAAATTTTAATTGTTTCAGACAAATTTTTATAGATGTTAATGGTATTCAAAAACCAAACACAATAGGACGTGATATATTTTATTTCACCTTACCTAAAAATAAAGTTTCTCCTTCATTTTTTGAAAATAATGACAACAATACCAATGTAAATGGATGCAGTAATCCATTTACGACAGAAATAACAAAAGACAACTATGAAGAAGACTGCCTGCATGGCACAGGCTGGGGATGTTCTCCAATGTATATCTTAGAATAAGAAAAGCTTAATAATATCTTGAAAATAAAACTTGCGCGTGCTAAAGTTATAACGCAGCCACGCTATGGTACATCATAAGTTTAGAATTGGCGGTTCGCAAAATGTGGTTAAGTGTAACTGATGTACCTGCTTTATATATAAGCGCACCAGCCTAAATTACAAAAAGAAGGATATGACAATGTCAGAAGTTAGAGTTAGAATAGCGCCGTCACCCAGCGGGAATTTACATGTTGGAACGGCTAGAACTGCTTTATTTAACTATTTATTTGCTAAAAAAAATAACGGAAAATTTATTCTGAGAATTGAAGATACTGATGCCGAACGCACAAGCCAAGCATATATTGATAATATATTTGACAGCTTAAAAGCTTTAGGACTCAACTGGGATGAAGGCCCTGATGTCGGCGGAGATTATGGTCCTTATACTCAGTCTGAGAGATTTGATATCTATCCAAAATACGCTCAAATTCTTCTTGATAAAGGTTTTGCATATGAATGCTTCTGCACACCGGAAGAATTAGAAGCTGAAAAAGAAGAAGCTACTAAAAATAAAAAAGCTTATGTTTATTCAAAAAAATGCGAAAACTTAACAGAAGAAGAAAAAGAAAAGCTTAGAAAAGAAGGAAGAAAACCTGCTTTGAGATTTAATATTGCAAAAGCTCAAAAAGCATTCCATGATTCTTCTATATTAAAATTTGATGACCTTGTAAAAGGTGAATTACATATGGATACAGATCTTCTCGGGGATTTTGTAATCATGAAATCCAACGGCACACCAACTTATAACTTTGCTGTTGTAATTGATGATATGCTAATGAAGATTTCACACGTAATTCGCGGAGAAGACCATATTTCAAATACTTTCAAACAAATTTTGATATTTGAAGCACTAGGAGCAGAAGTTCCGCGTTTCGGCCATTTAGGAATGATTTTGGCGCCTGACAGAAGCAAGCTGTCAAAACGCCACGGTGCAACTGCTGTTTCTGAATTCGTTGAAAAAGGCTACTTAACAGAAGCATTAATTAACTTTGTAGCCCTTTTAGGCTGGTCGCCTTCTGACGGACAGGAAATTAAAACAGTAGATGAAATCGCACAAGATTTCAGAATCGGAGATGTTTCTTCATCTAATTCAATTTTCGAATACGATAAATTAAATTGGATGAATAGTCATTACATCAAAATGCTTCCGATTGAAGACTTGAAAGAAAGATTAAAACCATATTTGACCAAATATGATTTGTCAGAACTTACAGACGCTCAATATACAAGAATGGTAGAAGTTACACGTGAACCTTTGACACTTCTTTCTGATATAACTGATGCTGTACCGTATTTCTTCGGCGGCGACAAAGTTGAAATAGAACAGAAAGCACAAACAGAAGTTCTTGACACAGAAGTTTCACAAGATGTATTGAAAACTTTCTTAAAACAAGCTCAAGACTGGAATTTCGACGAAGAAACACTGCATGAAAAACTTGAAGCTTTCCGTGCAGAATACAAAGAAAAAGGAATTAAGCCCAAAGTTACAATGTGGGCAATAAGAGCTGCTGTTACAGGCAGAACCTGCGGCGCTGATATGACTGCAATCCTTGCGATTTTAGGCAAAGAACATTCACTTGCAAGGGTTAAAGCAGCTATAAAATAAATTAAATACAACAACTAAGAAAATAGCGAATTAGTATTAATTCGCTATTTTTTACATTTTTTAATATTTATCAAAATTTTATTAAAGTTTTTAGCTTTCCATTCCGATACAAAAAATACGTTAATCATGTATTGGGATTAGAATAATGGTCGAACTGCATATTAAAGAAAACGAAATACCAGATTTTTTATATTACATAATTGTATTTAACAGCCTTTTCCCAAATGTGCTTGAAGAATGCAAAGTCATAATCCATATTATTGAAGTACATTCAAACAGAGTTGTAAATACTTTAACATACGCTCGCTTTATCAGCACATATGACACATATGGCTTAAATAAAGTTGCACAATAATTTTATGTTAAAATTCTAATATGGAAGAATTTAAACATTATACAGTAATGAAGCATGAAGCCGTTGACGCATTAAATTGCGAAGATGGGAAAATATATGTAGATTGTACGTTAGGCGGCGGCGGGCATTCTGAATTAATATTACAAAGAATTCAGCCGCACGGACGATTAATAGCCTTTGACATTGATGAGGACGCAATAAAAGCAGCATCTGAACGTTTAAAAAATTACAAAAACTTAACAATTGTTAAAAGTTCATACACAAATATTAAAAAAGTGTTACAAGAACTCGGAATAGAAAAAATTACAGGCGGAGTTTTATTTGATTTAGGCGCCTCATACCACCAGTTCAACAAGGCAGAACGTGGTTTTTCATTTTCTAAAGAAGCCCCGCTTGATATGAGATTTGACCAGGATGCAGAATTCTCTGCCTATGATGTCGTAAATACTTACAGAGAAGACGATTTGGTCAGGATTTTTTCAGAATACGGAGAAGAAAGATTTTCAAAACGTATTGCAAAAAAAATTGTAGAACAAAGAAAAATAAAAAAGCTTGAAACAACAACAGAATTGGCGAATTTGATAGTAAACTGCACACCTCATATAAAATCCTCAATTCACCCTGCAACACGCGTGTTTCAAGCAATTCGCATTGAAGTAAACCATGAGTTAACAAATGTAAAAAATACTCTAAACGATGTGTTGGATTTAGCAGGGTTTGGTGCTATAATAAGTGTAATAAGTTTTCATTCCTTAGAAGACAGGTTAGTGAAACACTTATTTAAATATCACTCACAAAAGTGCCATTGTGATAAAAATCAAATGATTTGCCACTGTGCACCACCAATGTTGGAGTTAATCAATAAGAAACCAATCATTGCGAGCGATAGGGAGATATCAGAAAATCCGCCTTCAAGAAGTGCAAAATTAAGAATTGCTAAATGTATAAGGGTTAGTTAGGATAGTTATTTTCACTCGTTTAGAAGGTAGTTGGGGAAAGAGAATTGAATACAGTAAGAGTAAGAACAGAAGAATACTACAGTTACAGTAATCATGGTTATGTTGAAGCTCCTATAAAAGAGGATGCGCCGGTCATTGAAGGATATTTTCAAAGAGAAAATACTATGAAGGAAATGGCAATAAGAAAAGTTAATAGAACACTTTGTATGCTTTTAGGTGTATTTGTCTTTGTCGCATTCATAAGCTATTATTTTTCAATGTCTAATGAACTTACTCTTAATACATTAAGCCGTCAAATTACAACACTCAACGACGAAAACGCAGAATTACAGAATAATTTAGACAGATTAAAATCATTTAATAACGTAGATAGCAAAATGGCTCAATACAATTTACTTCAAAAAGCTGCAAAAGTTATTGAAGTACAAGCTGTAAAACAGCCTGCTGCAGTACAGATTGATAAACAAAAACAAGCCTCTGCAGCCTTCAACTGGGCTATCGGATATTAAATTTTGAAACTAAAGTATAGATTTTTTCATACCAAAGTATGAAGTTTTGTAAATCTTATTAAAGTTTTTTGCATGGCATGCCGTAGATATACATGAGAAAGCATGTATGTAGGTAAAGGTGCAATTTAATGAAGAGAGAAGAAAATAATAACGGAGTATCACTTTTTTCCCAATCAGAAGCTTTAATCGGCCAGGATCCGATTGAAGAAATTTTTGCACTCAATCTTGGAGATTTTATTGCAGAAAATCTTATTTCTGAAGATTTGGCCAAAAAGATAGGAACAAATGTAAAAAACAAAAAAGAAAGTTTAAAAAATCAATTAAAAGAACTTGTTTCTATATATTCTCTGCAACAAACACTTTGTGTATTAAGTTTTGATTCAAATGCAGAAAGCACAATTTATACATCAATAGCAAAATCAATCTCACAAATGCTTGATATTAAAAGCTGTCAGGTCTATTTATCATATGAATATTCAAAAACAACATCAGATAATGATTTAATCCTTGCAGGTTCATCAGATAAAAACAGTACAACAGGCTTCAATCTTGACGATGATAACATTATAGTAAAAGCCTTTATAGAAAAAGATACTAAAACCGACAGTAGTCTAACAGTTGTACCAATGTGCAGTAATATTCAAGCAGCAGGTGTAATTGTTATAACTAACACATCAGAAAAACCTTTAAAGAAAAAATATATCGACCTTGTTGAAAGTATTGCTTCACTATTTGCGACATCAATGGCTTTACAAAAAGAAATTGATGACGCAAACAAACTTATTGAAGATGAACATTCAACTGTTGGAGATCTTCAACACATGAGGGCAGAATTAACCGCATTAATCGGAGATTTATGCGACTACCAGCAGGCATTCGTTGAAAATATGGCAAACGCAGTTGATGTTAAAAATCAATATACAGTATCACACTCTAAAAACACTGCAAAACTAGCAAGATTAATCTGCAAAGAACTTGAATTAAACGAAAAAACTACAGATTTGATATATTACGCAGGCCTGTTGCAAAATATCGGGAAAATTGCTTTACCGGAAAAAATCTTTGCAACAAACGGCAAGCTTACACCGGAAGAATTAAAACAAATACAAGAGCATAATAACTCAGGTGTACACTTATTAATGAATATCAATTTTCTTTCAGAAGTAGTTCCCTACATAACGTACAAATCTGAAAGGATAGACGGCACTGGAACACCTGAAGGTTTAAAAGGCAATTCAATACCTCTCGGTTCAAGAATAATTGCAGTAGCTGATGCTTTTTCTGCAATGACATCTGACAGACCTTACAGAAAAGCAATGGATAACAACAAAGCGCTTGAAATTATGAAACAAGAAGCAGGAACAAAATGGGATCCGATTGTAATAGAAGCTCTTTCAAAAGTTATATAAAAATAAAAGCCCTTAATTAAAATTAAGGGCTTTTAAATTATTTAATTATGCTAAATGCGACAATATCACAAATATTCACATTAAGCCAATCATATCTGAAACATATGTAATCATCACATTCGCAACTCTCTTCATCGCAGGCGCAGTAATCATCAAGCCTGCATATCAAAGCATTTTCAAGAGTAATAAAACTATCATGACATTCTTCACATCGTCCATCAGGTTCATATACATTACCATCAATTTTTAAATGACTTGTAAAAATTGTAATTTTACTAGTACCGCTTTCTTCAATAATTTTACTTATAGATTTCATCAAATTTTTACCCATAAAAAATCTCCTATATTTGTACAAAAGTAGTATATAAGAGATTTTTAAATTTATAATTATACAAAAGAGTAAATTTACAGATTAAAAATAATTTTATTAATTAAGGTTTAAATCCTGCAACTCTTGAAGCTATTTGGCGGTAATCAGGCAGTTTATCATTTGTCAAAATATATAATGTTGGAGAAGCACCACCGTCTTGATCAGGAAACATATTAATTTCATCACATCCTCCTGCCAGATATGTTTCCATAGTACATAAGCCCTTGCGTGAAGCTTCAGGGAAAGTACCGCTTATAAACGGATAAAAATCTTTTGCAGAATTTAAACATGTCATCTTAACTGTTTCATCAGCAATATCACCACATCCGACAGTAAAAGCATGAACATCTTTTCCCATTCTATTTGGGCCTTTTTTGCCGTTAGTATCAACCAGAACCTTAAACGCATCCGGATCAACGTCAACATTCAAAACCATACCATCAGGCAATGCATAAAAACATCCCGTCCCGGTTTTATTAACCATACCATACCCATTAGAGAGTTCATCACCATAATAGTTGTAACTTACATCAGGCACCCAGGTTCCTGCGGCAGCACCAGAATTTGCCATATACATGTATTTCATCTTGTCAGCGACTTTAGCAAACGCCTCACAATTATTATCACCATATCCCATTGAGCTTATGCAACTTGCAACATCTAGCCCTTCACATCCTTGCTCAGCCTTAAACATAATAATCGCATTAGAAAAATTTGAATAAAGTTTTTTAAACGCAACCACATGCTGCTTATTACGAGTTTCATTTATAACAGTAGGCAAAGTCATAGCAGCCACAACTCCGATAATTCCGAGAGTTATCAAGACCTCTGCAAGAGTGAAAGCACATTTTTTAAGCGTAACGTCAAACATCATATAATGATTATAAAATATTTTTAACAATTATTCAACAATATAAAAAAAGCGTTACCTTTTGTCATAAATTGGCTATAAAAGAATGTTTATGCTATGATATAAAAAAGATTAAAATATGGAAATTAAGGGGAGAAAGTAATATATGTCAGAAGGAATTCAAGATGCAGCACAGGAAGTATCTACCAAACAACCTGAAGAGAAAATTGAAGTAGTAGACCTGCCTGATAACAATGAAGCTATTGAAACAAAGACTTCTCAACATTATGATGCAAGTAACATCCGTGTCTTGGAAGGCTTAGAAGCGGTAAGAATGCGTCCCGGGATGTATATCGGGTCAACTTCACAACGAGGTCTGCATCACTGTATATATGAAATTGTGGACAACTCAATTGATGAATCATTAGCAGGATTTTGTACAGATATCCATGTAACAATTCACAAAGATAACAGTGTAACTGTTGAAGACAACGGCCGTGGAATTCCAGTAGACATAAAACCAGGGACAGATAAATCTGCATTAGAAATTGTTCACACAGTACTTCACGCTGGCGGCAAATTCGGCGACGGCGGCTACAAAGTTTCAGGCGGACTTCACGGTGTAGGTGCCTCTGTTGTAAACGCATTATCAGAAAAATATATTGTAGAAGTTTCACGTCAGGGCTATGTATGGCGTCAGGAATACATGAGAGGCGAACCGGTTGCTCCTGTTGAAAAAGGCGAAGCCACTGATAAAACAGGAACAAAAACAACATTCTGGCCTGACCCTGAAATTTTTACAGAAACAACTGAAATTGATTGCGATGTAATTGCAAACAGACTTCGTGAAATGGCTTTTTTAAACAAAGGTTTAAAAATAATATTCCACAGGCACGATGATGAAAAAGAAGAAATTTTCCACTACGTTGGCGGTATCGCAAGCTATGTTGAATTCTTAAACCAGAATAAAACCGTTTTGCATGACAAACCTATTTATATAGATAAAGTAGTTGATAACATGCAGGTTGAAGTTGCAATGCAATACACAGATGCATATACAGAAAGTGTTTTATCATTTGCAAATAACATCAACACGCATTCAGGCGGAACTCACTTGACCGGTTTCAGAAATTCAATCACCCGTGTACTTAATGATTACGCAAGAAAAAATAACATCCTGAAAGATTCAGATGCAAACCTCTCAGGCGAAGATGTCAGAGAAGGTTTGACAGCAATCGTAAGTGTAAAAATTCCAAACCCTGAATTTGAAGGGCAGACAAAAGAAAAATTAGGGTCACAAGAAGCAATGGGTGCTGTTCAAGACGCGGTAAAAGAAAAACTTCAAGAATGGTTAGAATTCAATCCAAAAATAGCAAAAATGATTTTGGAAAAAACATTACAAGCCCAACGCGCCCGCGAAGCAGCCAGAAAAGCAAGAGAATTAACAAGAAGAAAATCTGTTCTTGAAAATTCTACCCTTCCGGGGAAACTCGCAGACTGCTCAAATAGAGAACCTGAAAAATGTGAAATTTATATCGTAGAGGGTGATTCTGCTGGCGGATCTGCTAAACAGGGCAGAAACAGAATGTTTCAGGCAATTTTACCTTTGAGAGGTAAAATCCTTAACGTTGAAAGAGCAAGATTAGACAAAATTTACGGTAATAACGAAATTCAATCAATGGTACAGGCTTTCGGTATCAACATAAGCAAAAACGAGGACGAAGTTGATATTGAAAAATTGAGATACCACAAAATTATTATCATGACAGATGCTGATGTAGACGGTGCACACATTAGAACTCTTTTATTAACATTCTTCTTTAGATATGCACGTCCGCTGATTGAAAACGGATATGTCTATATTGCGCAGCCGCCGCTATTTAAAGTTACACAAGGCAAAACATCAGAATATTTATATGATGAACATGCTCTTGATAAAATGTTAAAAGAACGCGGAATTAAAAATTTAAGTCTTTCTGACAAACACAAAGATAAAGTTAAAACAGGCGATGAATTATTAGAATTAGTCAAAAATATGGCAGCCTTCTACAATTCGTACAATAACCCGATTTTAAACCTTTATCCTGCAGTAGTTTTAAGAGGTCTTGTACGTTCAGAAATTAAACCTGAAGATTTTGAAGATCAAGCTAAGATGAACGAAGTTATTGAATACCTCAACCATTACCTTAAAGACCACGCAGAAAATTACAATATTTCAGAAGCTGCAAGTTACAATGTAGAGTTGAAATATAATCCTGAAAATGCAAAATATTCTCTTCAATTGAACTTAAATGAAGAAGAGCATGTAATTATTACCCAAAGCATTATCAAGAGTCCTGAATTTAAGCGTTTGAAAGCTTCATATCCTTTAATCAGAGATTATTTAATTGAAGAAGAAGATACTTTAATATTGGAAACAGATACAGAACAATATGAAATTCATTCATTCGATAAATTACAAAAAATAATTGACGAAAGAGGGCAAAAAGGGCTTCAAATACAGCGTTTCAAAGGGTTAGGCGAAATGATGCCGCAGCAGCTATGGGAAACAACAATGGATCCTGCGACAAGAACTCTTTTAAAAGTAAATATCGAAGATGCAATGCTTTGTGACCAGTTATTCGATATATTAATGGGTGACAAAGTTGATCCGAGAAGAAACTTTATTGAAGCAAACGCAGTTTATGCAACAAATATTGATACATAATAAAAAGAGGACTTATAAAAGTCCTCTTTTTTTATCTGTTAATTAATAATTCATTTCCCAATTGTCATTCAACAACTTTCCAATACAATCATCACCAACTGGAGACGATTTGCATGTTGCTTCATCGTCAAATCTTTTATCACGAAGTTCTTGTAAGCATGCTTTATCGCTCAAATCACATTTTCCGCGCCAGATATCAACTGTTCCGTCGGCATAAAATCTAAAAAAATGAGTATCCCTGCCGCCAATATTAGGACCTTGCACTCCATTTGTATCAACAAGAATTTTCCCGAGAGATAATTCCAAATCATTATCATTTTGAAGAGCAATAGGAAAAATACAAATAGAAACCCCGCTTGCAATTACAGAACAATGCCCGTTACCACTTAATTTATCATCAAGAGAATCAGTTTTTGTACCATCAAGCGATCTGTAATCATCAGAAAAACAAGGATGATAACCATCAGAACAATCTGTAATAACTTTAAAATAAGTATGCAAAAAGTCTTTAGCACTGTTTGCATTGGCAGCCGTAAGTCCTGCTTCGGAAAGGTTTACCGCGTTGTGATCATTCATATACTGAATAAATGCTTGCTGTAATTCAGTATAAACCTTATGCAACTGTGCAACATAAGTTTTTCGCTGATGATTCTGCATCAAAGTCGGAACGGTCATTGCAGATACAACCCCTATAATCCCCAGCGTAACAAGCACTTCTGCTAATGTAAACCCGCTAAAGCTATTGGAAAAGGAGACTAAGCGCTTGCCCCCCCCCCGTGAGCTTGTTTAAATAGATTTTTCATTGATTTAAACCTCCTTTTTTAATAAATTATAGCAAATTTTAATATGCAATGCAATATTATTTGAATTCAAATCATTATTGATGTAAAATTATCTTATAGCAAAACAGAAAGAGAGATTTTAATATGACAAAAAAAGAACTTATTTTTTTAGGACCTCCGGCTTGTGGTAAAGGAACTCAAACTAACAAATTAGCAGAATATTTAAATTTTCCGCATATTGATACAGGTTCACTTTTAAGAGCCGAAATTAAAAATGAAACAAAAGCAGGTAAAGAAGCAAAATCATACATAGATAAAGGTCAATTAGTTCCAGTTGAACTCGTTACAAGAATTATTAAAAACAGACTTGCACAAAAAGATTGCGAAAACGGTTATATCTTAGACGGTTTTCCAAGAAGCGTAGAACAGGCTGAAGAATTAGAAAAAATGAATGCTGAAATTGATAACGGTAAAGAAACTCAATTTATAGCAGTTTATTTTGACATTGACACAAGCATACTTGTTGAAAGAATTGTTAACCGCCGTTCATGCCCTGTTTGCGGAGAAATTTATAACCTTGAATTTAAGCCTCCAAAAGTTGCAGGACACTGCGATAAAGATGGTGCCGAACTTACACAACGCAAAGATGATACAAGAGAAGTTGCGCAATCAAGATTTGACACATATAACAAGGAAACAGCACCTTTAATAGATTATTACTCTAAAAAAGGCGCACTAAAATCAATAAATGCAAACGGCACAATAGATGAAGTTTGGGAAAGATTATTAGAAGTAATTAAATAAAAAGAAAGGTGTGAAGGTTTATAAAATAAATTATAAACCTTCACAAATAAATATCATGATAAATAGAAAATCCAGAGATGAAATTAAACGCATGCGCCATGCAGGCCACATTGTCGCTCTTGTTCATCAAAAAATGAGAGAAGTAATAGAACCTGGCATAAGCACAAAAGAACTTGATAATATAGCTTTCAAAATAATTAAAGAAAACCGTGCGATACCAACATTTTTAGGTTATCATGGATTTCCGGGAAGTATTTGCGCATCAATTAACGAAGAAGTTGTCCACGGAATTCCGCATGAAGATCGTATTGTAAAAGAAGGCGATATTATAAGTATTGATGTTGGAGCAACATACGGCGGCATGGTAGGTGACGGAGCCTGGACATATCCTGTCGGGGAAATCGATGCAGAAAAACAACGACTTCTTGCCGCGACAGAAGAAGCCCTGATGAATGCAATACCTCAAATGCGTGACGGAAATGTTCTTGATGATGTTTCAGGTGCAATAGAAATGGTTGCGAATAGAGAAAAACTCGGAATAGTTCGTCAATACGGCGGTCATGGTGTTGGGCATAACATGCATGAAGACCCTTTCCTATTTAATTATAGAGTCGGCGACAAAACACCGCTTAAACACGGAATGGTTATTGCTATTGAGCCGATGTTAAATTTAGGCTGTGATGAAGTTGTTGTAGCAGATGACGAATGGACTGTAAGCACTGCAGACAAACAACCTTCTGCCCACTTTGAACATTCTGTTCTTGTTACAGAAGACGAACCGCTTATTTTAACACAACTTATGGCCTAATATGGAGAACTTATGAACTATTACGTCGGATTAGCACTTGCTTCAGGCTCAAGTATGGATTCAGGATTGGCGATTATGGACGAAAATAATACGCTTATTCTTGTTGACAAACTTTATACAATGAATGACATTATACATTTTTTTGAGAATTTTTCATCATTAAAGCAATCAAAAATCTGTATATCAATGGCCTGGGATAGAACAATGCTTAACGGCAAATGGAGAATTCTTTCTAAACCATACCAGCTTGTTGCAACAAATCCGCTTATGCCGAATCAAGATCACTGGACACAACGCTACAGTTTCAGGGGGGCGGACTTTTTTAACAGCTTAAAAGAAAAAGGAGCTGAAATTAATAGATTTGAACTTTATCTCACACGTCAGAGTTTGAATTTAAATTCCTGCTATAAAGAACGTTCTCCTGCTGATTGTAAATTCTTACAGCAAACACTTAAAAATGAGTGGGGAATTGACTTGCCTGCAAATATGATGCCGATGTCACAACTTGAAGCAATAGTTGGGGCAATTCTTGCAAAAGAAAACGAAAAACGACCAAATAACATAAAAACAATCGCTACATTTAAAGACACTAATGTGATTAATGTTATTGAAAATCCTAAAAAGTTTGCTGAAATTGTTTAAAACTAAAAATTAGTTGTCTTTTTGAAATATACAACTTAAAGCAAGAGTCAAGGCAGCCCCTATTCCCATACCCCATTTAAAGTTGCGCCATTTTATGTTACTCATAGCTTCACTTGCAACATTATCCATTGTGCTGGCATTTTTCTTGAATGTATCAAAACCGTTTGCAAAAGAATTTTTTATATTTTTTACTGATGAAGAATCAGTAATTTCAAATTCCAAATCTTTACTTTTTTGAAAAACATCATCAATATCATCACTTACCCCGAGTCTATTTAAAAGTAATTTACTTTCATTAGACAAGTTTGGAGTAGATTGGCTAAGCTCGCCTGCTGCTTGCTTGAGACCGTTTATATCATTTGTAACATATCTTCTATGAACTTTAAAAGCTTCATCAACAAAATTATTTTTAGTAACAGGAATATAATAAGCAGTCATTCCAGCTAATCCACCCAAAAGTGCAGCGCCAAGTTTCTTAACCTTCTTCGGTTGCGGGGACTGTACTGGAGGATATGCCACATCATAATTACTCATTTTCTAAACCTGCTTTCCTAAATTTAAAATTATTTTTATATTGAAAAACATCTAAAAAAAATTTTTGTTATTAATTTAAGAAATATTAAGTAGAAAGAATTAAATCTAAAATATTACGGACTTCAAACTGAATATCCTCGATTGATTTTGTTGCATCAATAACTCTAATTCTCTCTGGTTCATTTTTTGCAAGTTCAAGATAACCGTTTCTAACACGATTGTGGAAATCAATTCCAGCCCGTTCCATTCTATCCTTGTTTGAACCGACTCTCTTTTGAGAAGTTTCCACATCAATATCAAAAACAAATGTCAAATCAGGTTTTCTACCGTTTGTTGCAATATTATTCAAACTGTTAATTCTTTCAATATCCTGCCCTCTGCCATACCCTTGATATGCAACTGTAGAATCAATATGCCTGTCACAAAGAACAATTTTCCCTTCACTAACAGCAGGGTTAACAATCACATCAATATTTTGCGCTCTATCTGCCAAAAATAAAAATGCCTCACATCTATCAGAGACAACCCCATCATAATTCAATAAAATTTCTCTAATCTTCTCTCCTAACCCCTTTGCCCCCGGTTCTCTTGTCACAACAACATCATAACCCTGTTTTTTCAAATATTCAGCCAGAAGATTTAACTGCGTTGTTTTTCCGCACCCGTCAGCACCTTCAAATGTAATAAATAAACCTTTTTTCAAAACCTAACCCTTTTTTTTACACTAAAAAAGAGGCGTGAGCAACCCCACGCCTCAATTGAATTTTTTCTAAGAAGCAACTAATTCTTTAACTTCTGCTGCAAAAACTCTAGGATCTAACTTAATGCCAGGTCCCATAGTTGTTGCAAGGTAAACAGATTTAACAAAAGTACCTTTTGCAGAAGATGGTTTCGCTCTTAAAATAGCATCTGCTAAAGTAGCATAGTTTTTAAGTAAATCTTCTTCAGAGAATTCAATTTTACCGATAGGACAGTGAATCATACCTTGTTTATCAGCTCTGAATTCAACTTTACCAGCTTTTGCATCTTTAACAGCTTTAGCAACATCCATAGTAACAGTACCTGTTTTAGGGTTAGGCATCAAGCCTTTAGGCCCTAATACACGGCCTAATTTACCCAACATACCCATACAATCTGGAGTTGCGATTAATGTATCAAATTCGAACCAGCCATCTGAAATTTTATCGATAATTTCTTCAGCACCTGCAAAATCAGCACCTGCTTCTTTAGCTTCTGTAGCCTTAGCACCTTTTGCAATAACGCAAACTCTAACAGCTTTACCTAAACCAGCAGGTAACACTACTGTAGAACGAATTTGCTGATCAGCCTGACGAACATCAATACCTAATCTCATGTGGCATTCAACAGTTTCATTGAATTTAGAAACTTCTTTAGAAATTTCTTTT
Source organism: Candidatus Gastranaerophilales bacterium (assembly GCA_944323155.1). Classification (GTDB taxonomy): domain Bacteria; phylum Cyanobacteriota; class Vampirovibrionia; order Gastranaerophilales; family Gastranaerophilaceae; genus CALURL01. The sequence goes on along the minus strand of CALURL010000004.1, from coordinate 97,571 downwards.
AGTTTTTTAATTGTATCAACAGCAGTAGCAGGTTGAACAAAACCTTCTAACATTTGCTGCATTTTTTGTTGTTTTTTAGTTAATTTTGCCATTATTTTAATTCCTTTCGTGGTATTAGCGGAAATTATCAACAATTAGTACTGACTTTATTCAGTATTTATCCTAAATTTTAATATATAAATTCAGGATAAAATGTGTGATAATTTTCCTTCCATCTAACCTTCTTTTACTGTAACACCCATAGCTCTGCAAGAACCTTTAATCATTTTTACAGCAGCTTCAAGTGTTGTTGCATTCAAGTCATTCATTTTTATTTTAGCGATTTCTTCTAACTGTTCTTGAGTAATTTCGCCAACTTTATCTTTGTTAGGAACTGAAGAACCTTTCGGCAGATTTAATGCTTTTTTGATTAAAACAGGAGCCGGAGGTGATTTGATTACAAATGAAAAACTTCTGTCTTCATAAACATCAATAATAACCGGAATAATGTATCCTGCTTGAGATTCAGTTTTAGCATTAAATTGCTTACAAAAATCCATGATATTAACACCATGCTGACCTAATGCAGGACCAACCGGTGGTGATGGATTTGCTTTACCTGCTTCGATTTGAAGCTTAATTTTTCCTACTACTTTTTTTGCCATTTTTTTCTCCTTTTGTGGTATTAACGGTCTTTCTGCTACAAAGCCTTTTATAGCGAGAGGCTCCTTCCACATCTTTGTACTATACTATTTGTATTGTGTATTAATTAAAGTTTATTAATTTGTTTATATTCCAATTCAACCGGAGTTTCGCGGCCAAAGATTGAAACATTCGCACGTAATTTAGATTTATCTGGATAAACTTCAATGATATCTGCGATAAAGTCTGAAAATGGTCCAGAGGTAATTCTAACTTTATCACCAGGTTTAACATCGAGTTCAATTTTCTGTGATTGAGATGAAGAACGATTAATAATTTTCTTAATTTCGCTGTCACGTGCAGGGATTGGTTTTTTAGCGGAACCAACAAATTTAGTAACACCTGATGTATGTCTTACAACATACCAGCTGTCTTCATCCATAATCATTTCGACTAAGACATATCCAGGGAAGATTTTTTCTTCACGTTCCTGTTTTTTACCGCCTTTAAGCTGGGTAACTGTTTTTTGCGGAACTTCAATTCTGAAGATTTTATCACCCATATTCATGTATTCAATACGTTTTTCAAGGTTAACCTTTACTTTATTTTCATAGCCTGAATATGTATGAACGATGTACCAACGTTTCTGGTTTTTCTTAGCTTCTTTCTTCTCTTCTTCAGCTTGAGCCTGAGCTTCAGCTTCAGCAGCTTCTAAAGCTTTATCTTCGTTCAATTGTTCTTCCATTGATTTTTCTTTCTTAGTCATAAGCCACCTTTACGTTTTCAAAGCCTACTATTTTATCAATCCCAGTAAACCTTTAAAGATTATATCCATTAAATAAATTGCGACAGTAAATACAAAAACAATTATAACAACAAAAACTGTTTCTGCAACTACCTGACGTTTTTCGGGCCAGCTGATTTTTCCCCACTCAGTACGAACACCTCTGAAATAGGTTTTAATTCCATTTACTAAATTTGTAAACCATGCTTGCATAGCATTATCTTCTGATCCCATCATAATTTTATTTCCTTATAATTCTTTAAAATCGCGCCCTGAAGGACTCGAACCCTCGACATCCGGTTTTGGAGACCGACGTTCTACCAACTGAACTAAGGACGCAAGTTGGTTGAACAGTTTAGCCTAGGTGTTAAAAGGAATTTTAACACTTAAACCCTTCAACCATTCAACTTATTTTGTTTCCTTGTGATTAGTATGTTTTTTACATTTTGGGCAGTATTTGCTCAATTCTAATCTTTCTTTAATATTTTTTTTGTTTTTAGTAGTAGTGTAGTTTCTTTCTTTGCAATCTTCGCAAGCTAGAACTACCATTCTGTCATTTTTTCCTTTGATACCCATTTTTTATTCCTTTTTGTACTTAAATTTAATTTACGTCCTCTTTAAAAAAGAATGTGATATAACTCACATTCTAATTTTTTCGGCTTATATAAACATCATAAAACAAACAAAAAATTTTGCAAACGTTTTGTAAACAAACTATAAGAGTTTGACCACTTGATCAAACTCTTATAGGAATCGAACTATTTTTATTTTATTTTAAATCAAAATTTACAGGAGTTTTTTCTGACCTATAACTATTTGGCGGAACACTATAAGTTGTTTTGTAACTATCAGCTCTAAGTTGTTCCATATAAACCTGTCCATTTTTAACGACCTGTTGAAGTTTTGTCAAATCATGTTCAAGGTTAGTCAGAACCTGTTCTGCGTAAAGCTCTGCACCTTCGCGAGTTTTCATAGCTTCTTCAGTGGCCTGCATTCTGATATTTTCGGCTTCTTCCATAGCTTTACGTTTAATTTCTTCACATTCTTCCTGCACTTGAGTTCTAATTCTAATACCTTCTCTTTCAAGTGCTTTTATAAAGTCAGCTTCTGATAATTTTCTATCAGCTTCCATCTGAGCATCAGCAATAATTTTTTCAGCTTTTTGCTGTGCTTCCATTTGAAGTTCATCTCTGCGTCTCAAAAATGCACGTGCTTCTTGAACTTCTACAGGAAGTGAAGCATAAATTCTATCAATTAAAGTTTCAATTTCTTTTGTTTTTACGACAGTAAATTTTCGCGGGATAATAGGAAAACCTTCCTCCAAAGAAATTTCCAACATTTTTAATAAATCATATACACCATTTTGTTGCATGTAATCCCTATACCTTTCTTAATAATACTTACATTCTACATAAGCTAAAAATGTTTGTCAAACAATTTCTATATAAATACAAGGTATTTTAAGATATTTTACGCATTTTAGGATTTATTGGTTTCTAGATTTTAAATAATCACACACAGGCTGAGGCACAAACATTGATATATCACCATTATTCAAAAATATTTCTCTTATGGTGCTTGAAGAAATAAAGTTATATTTCGGTTTTGTAATCAAAAATACAGTCTTAACCTCTTTTGAAAGGGCACTATTTGTCTGTGAAAGCTGCATTTCATACTCAAAATCCGATACAGCGCGTAAGCCTCTTAACAATATTTGGGCGCCTTTTTGCTTTGCATAATCAATTGTAAGCCCTTCAAAGCTATCAACTTCTACATTTTGCATATCTTTAATGCTTTCTTTTATAAGCATGACTCTTTCATCGACTGTTAGAAACGGATTTTTTTCAGAATTTCTTGCAACAGCAATGATAACTTTATCAAAAATTTCTGTTCCGGACTTTAAAATATCCAAATGCCCTTTAGTTATAGGATCAAAACTACCAGGATAAATTGCAACTTTCATATAAAATACCTCTTTTAAATACGTGATACATTATAATTCAAACTATTATTAACTTTTGTAACAAAATAACTAATATTTAGCAATTATAGATTTAATATATACTTTATTAATATGTAAGAAATAAACACGAGATACAAAATTTATAAATACACATTTACCTACTACTAACTTCTACCTACTAACCTTTTACACGAGGAATTACAAACAAAAATTCCAAAAGCTTCTAAAAATATTAGGAGCTCTTTTTATTTGTAAAATTATCTTATCTGAGTTATAAAAAAAAGACATCTCATAAAGAGATGTCTTTTTTAAATCTTTTTCTTTTTAATTAACTAAAGACTATTTAAGTCTTACGTTAACAGAAGTACCTTTTTTAGAGATTTCAACTTTGTCTTCTCTAGCTAACCAGCCAAGACCTAAATCTGCAAAGTTTCCTTTAAGATCTAATTCTTTTTTCATTTTAGAAAAAGTAGATTCGCCATTATTGTTCAAATAATCGTAAATTCTACCTGCTGATTGTCCGATTTGTTCTTGTAATTCTTGCATAACTAACCTCCATGCGTTTTAATGTATCTTTTACCTCTCCGTTTATGGTTATATAATAGAATAATTTTCAAAAAAATGCAATAGTATAACCGTATGATGACATTTAAATTTTAATAATTGTTCATGGTACAATTGTAGGAAAATAAGAAGGAGTATAACAATTTGATTTTTGCTGGAGACCTGTCATCACAAAAAACAGAATTATTGGCTAAAGAGTACGCCAGACTGCTTAATTCAGGGATTAACGCATCTGAGATTCTGGTAATTGTACAGAATTCCAATAAAAAAAATCAATTTTTAGAGAAAACTCTATCACTTTTAAATGTTAACTATTGTGAAAAACTGCAAATACATTCATTTTTTTCACTTGTATATAACACGATTCAAGATAACTGGGCAAAATTAGAGAATATAAACCCTTATGAAAATCCGACGATACTTCCAAACCTTGCAGGGCTTGAGGTTTCACAATTTATATTAAAAGATATTTTAAAAGATGTTAAATTTAAAGGATACAATTCTAAAAAATCTTTGCTTCATCAAATTTTTAGAAGATACTCTTTGATTGTTCAAAATAATTTAACAGATGAGGATGTAGAATGGCGTTCACGAATTTTAGGAGAAAGCTTTGCTGAAGATGCAAAATCAGCTTTAAAAAAGCTTCTTGCAAAAACGCTGTGCTTACGGGATTTTGACTATCTTCGCCAAAGCCTTGTATTTAATTATATATATAAAAATACAGACTACTTTAAAAATATCAAATATCTAATTCTTGATGACGGAGACGAAATTACACCCATCTGTTATGACTTTATAGAATACCTATCAAAGCAATTGAAAGACGTATTCATCGCCTTTGATATAAAAGGAGGCAGCAGAACAGGCTACTTAAGTGCAGATAGAACTGCTGTTTGGAAATTTGAAGATTTATTTAAGCAAAAGGCTGTAGTTTTACCGTCTTCCACACAGCTTACGTATGACGCAGAAACACTTTTTACAAACATTACAGAAAATAAAACTGATAAATTAAAACATTTTTCAATTCAGTCACCTTCTAAAAGAGCGGATATGCTAGATTTGGTAAGTAAAAAGATAAATGAATTGACTGCAAAAAACATTAAACCTCACGAAATTGCAATAATTACACCGGTTATAGATGACATGCTTAAATTTTCTCTGAAAGAAAACATTAAAAACGGCGCAGAATTAATGTTTCTATCGGGGAGTGAAAAACTTATCCAAAATAAACTTGTTCAATCAGTTTTGACAATTTTAAAACTTAATACAGAATTAAAAAATAATCTATCAGAATTTGACCTGCGTGTTGTGCTGTCAGAATTCCTTGGAATTCCTGTAAAATACTGTATGCATATTTTACAAAACTTCGATGAGAATAAAACTTTCATTGATGAAGAATTCCCGCTCGAAGAATATAAAGAAAAGTATGAAAAATTTGTAAAATTAGTTTTTCAGCTTGAAAATTCCGACGATAAATTATCAGAAAAAGTTTGCGACATTTATCATGAACTTGCAGACTTCACATGCGTTAATCCTAATGAATTAAATAAATTTAACTTTTTTGTAAAACAACTTCAGGATTTTGAAAATATATACAAAGAAAACTTCAAATCCCGTGAAGCAGAAATAATCACACAAATAGAAAATTCAATAATTGCAGAAAATCCTTATTCAATACTTGAAATAGGAGAGAAAAATCTGGTTGTCGGCACGCCTCAAAAAATTATCGACAATCAGATAAGGACTAAATATCAACTTTGGCTGGATGTTTCAAGTGACGAATGGATAAAAAGTGACACAGGGCCGTTGTACAATGCCTGGGTGTTCCAGCGCGGATGGAGCAAGGATGAGTTCACAATTGATGATAATATTGAGCTTTCAAAAGAAAAAACCGCAAGAATTCTCAGAAAATTAACGCTTTGCACAGACGAAGCAGTTTACACATATTCAAGCCTATTTGACGGCAATGGAATTGAAAATTTCGGCGGAATTGAAAATTATATTACAGTCGAAGAAAATTCCGAAACCAAAGAAGAAACAAAAAAATTTGAAATAATTCCGCGTCCAGACCAAAAGCCGGTTCTTGAATATAATTCCGGCAAAATGGCAATATCAGCCGTACCGGGTGCCGGAAAAACAACAATACTTCTGGCTTTAATTGTTAAACTTCTTGATCAAGGAATAACTCCTGAAAATATTTTTGTAATGACATATATGGAGTCAGCAGCAAGAAACTTCCGTGACAGAATTAAAAATATCCGACAGAATTCAGCACAATTACCTAATATAAGTACAATTCACGGACTGGCTCTAAGAATTCTAAAAGAAAACGGCAATTTTGAAAGGCTCGGGCTATCGTCTGATTTTGAAATTTGTGACGACACTCAAAGAACACGAATTGTCAGAGAAATTGCCTCTAAATTAAAACTAAAAAAAACAGAAACAGATGATTTTGACAGAGCAGTATCAGTATTCAAAATCGGATGCTATACTAATGAAAACGGATTTTCCATTGATAAAGAAAGAATTCAGGACAAAAAAACTGCTAAATTTCTTGAATTCTTCAGCGAATATCAAAGAATTCTAAAAGAATCAAACTTAATTGATTATGATGATATGCTGGTATCATCCGTAAAACTTTTGGAAAATAATCCGGATATTTTAGCATATTATCAAGAGATATGCCACTACATTATAGAAGATGAGGCACAGGATTCTTCTTTTATACAGCAGCGGCTGATTAATCTTTTGAGCGGCAAGTATAAAAATTTAATCCGCTGCGGCGATATAAATCAAGCTATTACAACCACATTTTCAAACGCTGATGTTGAAGGTTTCAGAAAATTCATAACAGAAAGCACCGATGTAAGTATGGATTGCTCGCAAAGATGTACAAAAGATGTCTGGTCACTTGCAAATAATCTTGTTTTATGGGCTGATAACCAGGATGAAACAAAAAATGCGTTTTACAAAATATTTATGCACCCTGTTGAAGGGAAAAATCCAATATCTGAAAATGCACTTCATGCAGAAATTTTTAATTCAACACTTGAAGAAAGAAATTATGTATTGAAAGAAATAAAAAATGCGTTCAAAAAAAATCCAAAATGCACTGTCGGAATTCTTCTGAGAAATAACTTTCAGGTTGCGCAGTGGATGAATTTTATCAACGACAGCGGATTGAAAAGCATAACAAGAAGCGAATGTCTGGAACAAAAATCTATTTTTAGAACAATATTTGCGATAATGCAGATGATTGCATACCCTTTTGATAATAATATTATTGCAGATAATTATGAGATTTTAGCAGAACTCGGACTTTATAAGCAGCGTCTGGGTTCTGAAATCAGAAAATATGAAACTCCGTTTATAAGGCTTAATTGTGACAGTATTGAAAATGTTTATCTTGCACAATTTTACTGGGATTTAACCTACTGGCTTTCTTTTCCGCACCTTGCGCCGGAAGAACTTGCGATTAAAATTGGACTTCACTACTATTCTTCTGAAATTGAAAAATCAAACGTTTACTTGATTGCAACACTAATTAAACGGCTGGCAATTAACAATAAGCATTTTACAACTCTTATAGAAAGGCTTGCAGAACTTGCGAAAAAACCTTCATTAAGCGGCTTCAAATTTTTCTCTGAAGAAGAGGAAAGTGATAAAGAATTTCTTGCCGGAAAAGTTCAGATTATGACATTACATAAATCAAAAGGTGATGAGTTTGATTATGTTTTTCTTCCTGAAATGGCTGAAAAGAATTTGACGCTGGATTTTAACCAGATTAAACTTAAATCATCGGATTTTATGGAAAATATTCGTGCGCTTAACCCAAATTACAAACAAAAAACAGAATTCGACCTTAAAGAAGAACTTATATCAGAAAATCTCCGGCTTTTATATGTTGCAATAACACGTGCAAAAAGACATTTGTATTTTACTGTAAGCAGGAAATCAAAGTCTTTTGAAAAAATAGTTGATCAAGAACCGAGTTTGATATTTGCAGAACTTTTAAATAATGAGGTAGAAGTCAATGAATAATTTTTCTCCTAATATGCTTAAAACTTTTGACAACTGTCCTATAAAGTTTCATTTTAAATATATAGACCGCATTTCTGTGCCACAAAAATCTAGCATTTTCGAAAAAGGGAAGAAAGTTCATGCACTTGCACATTATTATTTGAGAGGGGACAATATAGATAAGCTTGAACAGGCGTTAAGCAGCAGCGAAAAACAAATCTGGCAAAACTTAAAAACAAATCCATATTTTCAAAAAACATATGTTAATTCAGAATATAATCTTTCCTGTAAAGTTGGCAGCTACTGGGTTGGCGGAAGAATTGATGCGTTGATGAAAGAATTACAAGACAATAACTCTTTCAACTACTACATTCTTGATTATAAAACAGGCACAGTACCGAAAAATCCAGAATATGATTATCAAACAATGGTTTATCTTCTTTGCGCTGACAAATTACTGCAGGAATATAACAATTTAAAATTCATATATATTGACCTGAAAAATAACGAAAATTGCATAATAGACTTTACACCAGAAAAGAAAGAAGAATATGAAAATAAATTAATTAATATTTGCGAACAAATTTCAAATGCCCAACTTCCGGAAGAAATTGAGCATTCAAAAATTTGTGAATTCTGTGAGTATAGAAAAATCTGCATCTAGGAATTAATAATTCATCTCCCAGTTGTCATTCAGAATTTTTCCAAAACAGCCCCACCAGCAGGCTCCTTTATTTGTACCCGCAACGCAGTAATCTTGAAAAGCTTTTTCTCTTTGCTCTTCTGTTAGAGGTGCTGTTGTAGTATTGTTGTCACATGGATTATCGTCCATTACCCCATTGTTGTATAACATCATAGCAAAAACATCTCTGCCTATAATGTTAGGCCCTTTTTTACCATTTAAATCAACCCAAACGTTTACTCTTCCATCACCGACAGAAGTTACATATAACGCTGTACCATCAGAAATTACATATTGGTTCACTTTATTTCCAAAAATGTCAATAGCATTTCCATTCATATATCTGTACTCACCTATTGCAAAACAATTTTCAGGAGCAGCGCTGCAATCTTGAATTACTTTAAAAGAATTTTTGACCCATGTATCAACAGCAGCGTTAGTTGTCAAACCCGCTTCTCTGAGATTTAGTGCATTTTTGTCAGTCATATATTGAACTGCAGCCTGTTGAAACTCGCTATAAACTTTATGCAGTTGAGTAACATAAACTTTTCGCTGATGATTTTGCATTAATGTTGGAACTGTCATTGCAGAAACAACACCAATTATACCTAAAGTTACAAGAACTTCTGCCAAAGTAAAGCCATTACACGGGTTAAAAAAGGAGACTACGCGGCGTATGCCCCCCCCCCGTGAGCTAATTTAAATAAATTTTTCATCAAAAACCTCCTTTATTATCTACATTCAGATTATATAAGATTGTGTATTAATTTGCAAGAAAATATTTTGAAAAATATTACATTAAAAACGCCCTCAAAAATGAGGGCGTTTAATGATTTTTGATAAAGAAAACTACTTAATTTCAACAGTAGCGCCAGCTTCTTCAAGTTCTTTTTTGATAGCTTCAGCTTCTTCTTTTTTGATGTTTTCTTTAATTGGTTTTGGTGCGCCGTCAACTAAGTCTTTAGTTTCTTTCAAACCTAAACCTGTGATATCTTTAACTTTTTTCAATACAGCGATTTTGTTAGCACCAGCAGAAGCTAAGATAACAGTAACTTCTGTAGGTTCATCAGCAGCTGCTTCACCAGCTGCTGCAGGAGCTGCTGCTGCAACTGCTACAGGTGCTGCTGCAGATACGCCAAATTTTTCTTCCATAGCTTTTACTAATTCTGCTGCTTCTAATAAAGTTAATTTTTCAATTGATTCTAAAATAGTTTCTACGTTACTCATTGATTTTCTCCTTTTATGGTTTTAAATTTTTGTACGATTTAAGTTGTAAGTATAACTTGATTGCATCATGCTAAAGCACTATGCAGCTTTTTGATCTCTAACAGCTGCCATAGCACGTGTAAGTTGTGCCATAACTGCATTGACAGAGTTTGCGATACCAGAAGCCGGTGAGTTGATAGATCCAAGGATTTTTGCAATAAGTTCTTCTTTTGAAGGAAGTTTTGCAAGAGCTTCTGTTTCATCGGCAGATAATAATTTGCCATCAAGAGCTGCTCCAAGGATAACACCTTTTTTAGTATCTTTAATAAATTTTGCAACTGCTTTTGCAGGGCTTACTTGATCTTCAAAGCCAAAAGCCAAAGCGATTGGGCCTTTGAAAGTTTCAGTAAGGACTTCAAAATCAGTACCCTTAACAGCAATTTTAGCAAGAGTATTTTTAGTTACCATATAGTCGCCGCCGTCTTTTTGAAGAGCACGTCTAAGATTTGTAATTTCTTCTACTGATAAACCTTTATACTCAGTTACGATTGCTACCTGGGCTTTGTCTAATTTTGCTTTTATTTCATCAATTTTTTCGGATTTAAAAGCTTTTGTTGCCATTGTTAGCTCCTTTACTGTGTAATACTTTGGGACTTCGGGTTTTCAAAGGTATCTTTTTTGTGTCTGCCCTCTGCCCCGGCTCGACCTGTTTTAATACTAAAAAATTTTGCGTTTTAGTATTTTTTACCGCAAAATTACACAAGTCTATAATATTTATATTCGCTGGTGTAACCTCGATTAGCCGTCTGTTAAACATTTAAGGAATAATTATTCCGCTAATTGTCTGCGGTTGTAAAATGATATTAACAAAAAACAATTCTAAAATCAAGAGTTTAGTTAATTTTTCTTAACCAAAGACCACACTTCAGTATCTTCATCTTTTATAATATATTTTCCTTTTAGTACAGGTTCGTATTCACTATCCGGAACTAAATCATAACGCATGCAAAAATTTCCAAGACAAATTGCTTCATCATGAATTCTCAATGTTAGAAGTTTTTCTAAAACAGGATAAACATCTTTTAAAGACGTTTTGTTATCATAAACATCCACTGCTGTGTATGCATATAAACGCCATTTTCTTTTTGCAAGAGTAATACGAATTCTATTGATTGAAACATCAATATATTTGAGAATACTATCAATATCATTAAAATTATTACAAAGAATTACCATTCTGTTATCTGTTTTGGCAAACTGACAACCGCTAATATTTTTTAGAGAAGAATAAAAAGCCCTAAAAGCTTCGTCTTCCTTTTCTTTGACACCGGCTTTTTCATCGCCGCCCCAGAACGCGTCTACAAGCATATTTTTAGCAGAGAATTGTACTAATATTGCAATATTATTCCATTGAGCAATTTGTTTCTCTACATCTCTTTGGAGTTTTGCATTAAATCTATTTTCAATTTTTGCTTCACAACTAGCAATTTGTTTAAGCAAAATTTCTTCAAATCTTAGCAAATTAACTTTGAATTTTGTTGCAGCATAAACAATACCAACAGCAATTAAGTCAAACAATAATAAAGAACCATCTACATATACTCCGCCAATTTCAACCTCTTGATTGTAAAAAATATGCATAAAATCAGAAACTAAGTCTGCCAGCGGAGATACAAAATCAAATGCCGTAAAGCCTAACAATGATAAAAACCAATATGTAGCAGTTAAAAACACGGTTATCATCAACACTATTTGAATAAAAAACATAGAGTTAATTAAAATATGCAATAATTTTTGAAATAATTTATATATATAAACCATATTTCTCCATACTAACTTAATTTAATATTATCAATTAGACGCACATCTCCAATTTTTAATGCAATAAATACAATAGTATTATCATCTGCAATTTTCTTTTCTTCCAAATCATTTTCATCACGAAACTCAAGATATTCCAAAGAATGATTTGAATTCAAATAAGCATAAGCAGTTTCTGCCAGAGCTTTTGTATCAGTTATACCTTTATTATAACATGCTTTTATATTAAATAAAATTTTACTTAATGCAAGCGCATCTTTTTTCTGTTCTTCATTAAGATATTTATTTCTGGAACTCAGCGCCAGGCCGCTTTCTTCCCTGACAATTGGACAGGAAATTATCTCTAGCGGAATATTCAAATCTTTAACCATTTTCTTAAGAATTATTAACTGCTGCCTGTCTTTTTCTCCGAAAAATGCATAATCAGGCTGAACTATATTAAATAATTTATTTACAACAGTACATACTCCGTCAAAATGGCCAACACGGGATTTCCCGCATAACTTGTCTACATAAAAATAAGGCGGAACAACATAAGTTAAAAAATCATTAGATAGAATATGCCCTTCACCATACATTTCTTTTGGAGTAGGAGCGAAAACAATATCAGCACCGGCTTCTGCGACCAAAGCTTCATCCTCTTTAAGCGTTCTCGGATATTTATCTAAATCCTCGCCAGGACAAAACTGAATAGGATTTACAAACACCGAAACAACCGTTCTATCGCATTTGGAAACACTTTTATCAATAAGACTTTTGTGTCCGTTATGCAAAGCTCCCATTGTCGGCACAAGTCCTATGGTTAAACCGGATTTTCTCCATTCTTTTACTTTTTCTCTCAATTCAGCTATTGTATTTATAATCATTTCTCTCTCTTTCCAAAATCTTTAATGACGCTAAAAAACTTCATCTTCTGATGGATAATTCCCGTTTTTTACGTCTTCGTCAAACTTTTTCGCACAATTATATATTAAAGCTTTCATATCACCGTATTTTCTTGCGAATTTTGGTTTAAAATTAGAAAATTTTCCAAACACGTCATCTGAGACTAAAACTTGTCCTGAACAATATTTACCAGCCCCGCAGGAAATTGTTGGAACTGTTAAATTTTCTGAAATATATTTTGCAGCCTCCTGAGGAACCATTTCAAGAACTATAGAAAAAACACCGGCTTTTTCAAGTTCACGTGCCTGATTTAGAATTTTTTCAGCGGCTTCTTGAGTTTTTCCCTGAATTTTATAACCGCCTAAAGTATTCAAAAATTGAGGCGTAAACCCTAAATGTCCCATCACCGGAATTCCTGATTCTGTAAGACGTTTAATGACTTCCAGAATATAAGTGCTGTAACCTTCAATTTTTACAGCATTTGCACCGTTTTTTATCATCTCACCGCAATTTCTTATAGCAGACGCAATATCACAATGATAACTCATAAAAGGCATATCTGTAACAACCATAGCCCTTTGTACACCTTTTGAAACTGCTTTTGTGAATATTATCATTTCTTCAACACCAACGCTGTGAGTTGTTTCATATCCCAAAGCAACCATTGCAAGGCTATCACCAATTAAGATTATATCAATACCTGCCTCATCAATATATTTTGCGGTAGAATAATCATATGCCGTCAAAACAGAAAATTTCTCACCTGCTTCTTTAATTTTTTGTATAGTATTAACTGTAACCTTTTTCAGCATTATAGTTTACAATCCTGCCTTTGAATATCTTGTTGTGTAACTATTTGATTTTTTTTGACATTTTTATGTTCTTTTCTAAACCAGTAATAAATTGCTCTTGCAACACGGTTTGAACTATGTCTTACAAGCCCTTCTCTGTTATCTTCTATAAGCTTTCTCGGGAATATTTTTACACCCAGCTTTTTAACATTTTCAACATCCAATTTTACTGGGTATGAACCTGAAAGCTGATATTTTTTTGCTAAATTAGCAGGCATAGTATCATTAACAAGAACTGCGTCTATAATATCTCTGCTATTAGCATGCTTCATCAAAGCTTTAATATGATCAGAAACAGTATATCCATCAGTTTCGCCAGGCTGAGTCATTATATTGCAAACATAAATCTTTTTAGCATTTGATTTTGCAATTTCTTGCGCAATCTGCTTAATCAAAAGATTTGGAATTACACTTGTATATAAACTTCCAGGTCCTAATATGATAAGCTCAGCATCTTTTATAGCATTAATGACATCATCAAGAGCACTACAGTTTTGAGGATCTGTAAATAATCTTTTAATTTTTCCGTGAGCTTCCGGGATATTACTTTCCCCATGGATAATTCTTCCATCTTCCATTTCTGCGACAAGTTTCATATCATCAAGTGTAGATGGAAGTACTCTGCCTCTTATAGAAAGAACATTTGAAGACTCTTTGACTGCTCTTACCATATCACCCGTAATTGAACACAATGCAGTAAGGAACAAATTTCCAAAACTATGTCCTTCTAAACCTTCACCGGATTTAAATCTATATTGAAAAAGCTTCGTAACCAAATCTTCATCGTTAGCTAAAGCAGCAATACAATTTCTAATATCCCCAGGAGGTAAAACTCCCATTTCGTTACGCAATCTGCCGGAACTTCCGCCGTCATCACCAACGGTAACAACTGCAGTAATATTATTTGTAATATGCTTAATTCCCTTTAACAACATAGAAAGTCCTGTACCGCCGCCAACAGCAACAATTCTCGGCCCGCGATTTAATTTTCTTTTACGATATAAAGCTTCTAAAAGAGTCTGATTATCTTTTCCATCAATTATTGAAAGATTTGTTTTTGTCCAGCCCTTGAAAAACAATGCTGCACCAAACATTACAATTGAAAAGGCAATCCATTCTGTTGAAACATTTCTTGCTATTTTTTGTATAAATTCCATTGTATAAAATACTGGCTTAACATCAAAAAGAATTAAGACTCCCAAAGTCATACATACTGCACCCAAAAAGATTAAAGCAAACCAACGCTTTACTTGTAATCCCGGTACAAGCCATCTTGCTTCTTCAGGTATTTTCATATTATTTGTAAAATTTTTCATCACCATTCACCTTATTAAAAATCTATTCAACCCAGCCTGATGCATAAACATTTTTATAATTTACAGGCACAGGGGTAATAATATCCTTAGCACGCTTAACCAATTCCACAGCATTTGAAAGTCTGCTTGAAAAATGAATTGTATCAGCATTTACAAAAGTTTTTCCGCCCTCTACGTTTGAAACTTGAGAATAATTTAACAATGTTTTCAAGCGTTGAATTGAGATATCTGTATTTTCGTTGTCCTTTGCAACAGAATTAACAGTACCATCAACATTATACATTTTTTCCAAATAAACTTCCTGCGCAACAGGAATATTAATATATTCACCGACTTTTGCAGTAACATCACCTGATGCACCATAATACACAAGCCATTGAGAACATTTTTTTACAGCTTTTGCAATATTGCAGGCAAAGTTAAAATCTTCAGCCGCCATTTTATACATAGCACCGTGCGGGCGTACATGTTCAATTTCTAGCTTAAAAGTTTTTGCAAATGACATTAAAGCACCCACCTGATAAATAACAAGAGCTTCAATTTCTTCATCAGAAAGCTCCATCGGCCGGTACCCAAACCCTTGAATATCATCAAAACCAATATGCGCACCAACCACAACATTTTTTTCTTTTGCTTTCAATAAAGCATTTTTAATTGTCATCGGGTCTCCTGCATGAAAGCCGCAGGAAATATTCACTGAACTTACATAATCTAAAAGTTCAAATTCACAATTATTTTTGTATATCCCGAAACTCTGTGCTAAATCGCAGTTAAAATCTATATTTTTTATTGATTTTTTCTCTAAAGTATCTTGCATATAAATCTTTCTTATAAAATATGTAACTATTAATGAATTAATTATACTTCTAAAATAATTAATTACCACAATCTTTACATAAATTTAACGGAAGAAATTTTACAAGAACAAAATGGAATTAAGATATAAAAATATCAGCCACCTGGAAAAACATGCATTGTTTTGAAAAACGTGCTAACCCGCTAATATCATTTTTAGAGAATGATTTCATATTGAAATAAAAATCATACTTTTTATTAGAATTAAAATGTTTTTTAGAGAAGAATAAATAAATATAGCCGTTAGTCAATATATAATATTCCCCATCAAAATACTTTTCATCCATAAGTTCATCAATATTATAAACACTGTTGAACAATTTTTTATCAGTGTCAATTGAAATTTCTGTAAAATCAAAATATTTTATATAGAAAGATCTTTTGCAAAGCTTAGACTTGTTCCATTTTTTCGTAATATAATCAGCTGCTAAATCATTAAATTTCACAGCTTTTTTAAACTCTCTTCTGTCAAAAGTGTTATATCCCAAAGCCCTGAAAAATGGAACTATAAGCTTATCACGTTTTTGTTCAACAGTAAGCTTATCAAAATACTTCAAAGCATCGCTATTTCTGAGCATAGCCAGATTACGCGCTAGCACACGTTTATTCAACTTGTAAATAACTTTTTTGCACACAAGATATACAAGATAAGAAAAAAAGACTACCAGCAGAAATAATATGAAAGCGACCAATATCATATATATATTTTACCACTTTTTAACAGTAACTGCAACTTAAATAAGCTATTTGTATGAACTTTTATTAATTAATTATTTCTTTTCCCCGAGTTTATATTTTGTATAAATGGGGTCACCTCCTTTTAATATATTATCCAAACTATTCTTACCGGCTCCGTCATAACCATGACTATAAGTCCCGTCAGCAAACATTACTAACTCAAAAGCATCTGCACCATATTGATTGGGTGCAGCACTCCCGTTGGTGTCAAATATCATTGTTGCACAACGACGTTCAATATATGTATTCATAACCTGATTTCCGTCATTATCAAAAATATAGTATCCATTTGAATCAATAGCCGGAGTTGTATTCTCCCACAAACAAGACGTATATTGTTTAATATAAATTTGAGAACCGTCCTTTAATATAATAAATGGATAACCAAATTCTGCCCCTCTGCTTAAACCAGATTCATCATAATAAGGTTTTGCATATAACAGCTTATGCTTATTGCAGACATCTGATTGTTTTAAACATATTTTCGCACCATCAAAATATTTGGAAAAATTGGTTAAGACTTCCTCTGAAGATTTTGAAGTGTCAAATAATCCCGATGTATCACCCGGACATTCATTATCTGCCTGATAACGCTGCAATGCCTGATTTATCAAAGAATATGTTTTTTTCGCACGCGTGGCTAATTCTTTATCTCTATAATCTGCTATCAAATTAGGTAAAGTCAAAGCTGCAACAATGCCGATTATTCCTAAAGTTACTAATACCTCAGCTAAAGTAAAGGCAATTTTTCTTTTAGATTCTTTTGTTGAATTTAAAGAGTAGTACCTCTCTCTAGCCATCTCCTCAAGGCAACGAGAAAACTCTCCAGAATTTGCAGAAGTAAATTGCGCTTTTAGCACAACAAGTTCAAAAATTGAGAAACCATTTGATTTTTCGTTTAAATAGTGATGTAGCCTATCACTATCATAACATATATTTCTTTCTTTGCAAGGCGCTAGAATGCACTCTTGGCGCTTGCCCCCCCCCCGTGAATTAAATTTAATAAATTTTTCATCGCAGTAGCTCCTTATTTATTGTTCATAACACCTTTTTATATTAACATAGTCCAAATCTTCTTTCAATAAAAAATGACTGTTTTTTTAAACAGTCATTTTTTATTCACAAATAAATTACTACTTAGCTTGTAATTTGTTAACAGCTTTAGTTAATCTAGATTTTTTTCTAGCAGCGGTATTTTTATGCAAAACACCTTTAGAAACAGCTTTATCACAAAGTTGATAAGCTTTTGAAAGAGCTGCATTCAAAGCATCTTTATCATCTCCGTTAGCAAGTTCCAAAACTTTCTTAACAGCTGTTTTGATAGAAGTTTTAACTGCAACATTTCTTAATCTGTTTCTTTCTGCAATTAATACACGTTTTTTAGCGGATTTAATATTTGCCATTTTATTTTCCTTTTTATTACTTGCGGTGCTTAATGAAGGCACCATACTCGAGGATGTGAGTATAATTATACTAAACAAAAAAATTTTATTTTGCAACAGTAATGCATATTTTTATTAATATTTGTGTCGATAATCTATTTTGTTATGATATAAACAAGATTTTTGATTTCTCTATAACACATAAAACACGCTTCTAGGCCATTTCCTCTCTGTAAAATATAAATTCATATTTTTCAAGTTCTTAGTCTATATTTGAATATATTATATATATCCCCAAAAACACCCGTCGCTCAATACTTTTCAAAAAGTGTATTTTTTACTGTTAAAATTTGTAACAGTATGCGTTAGAATTAGTTCTTAAGGATTATATTTTTTAACCAATTGTGGTATATAAATATTATAGAAGAGAATTATAGTTATATAATAATTCGTTAAGTAAGATATGGAGGCAAAGATGTCAGTAGGACAATTCGTATTTATGTTACATAGCCACCTTCCTTATTATAGAAAAGCCGGCATGTGGCCTTTCGGGGAAGAAAACCTTTATGAATGTATGGCTGAAACTTACATTCCATTGTTGAATGCAATTTCAGAACTATACGATGAAGGTATTAAGGCTAAGTTAACAGTTGGTATTACACCAATTTTGGCAGAACAGTTAAATGATGAACACTTAAAACATGGTTTTGTCAAATATCTTGATTCCAGAATTGCACAGGTTTCTAAAGACTTAGAAAGATATCCTGACCCGAAAGTTGCTCATTCTCAGCACTTAAAATATCTTGCAAAATACTATTTTGATTGGTTTAACCACATAAAAGACTCTTTTATAAATAAATATAATATGGACTTAATAGCAGAGTTCAAAAAATATCAGGATCTAGGATGTATTGAAATAACAACATCCGGTGCAACTCACGGATTTTCACCGCTGCTTGCAACAGACAGCAACTTGAATGCACAATTCAAAGTAGGTTCTGATACAACCAAAAGACTTTTTGGCAAAAAAGCTTGTGGCTGCTGGCTTCCAGAATGTGCTTACAGACAAGGTTACG
Source organism: Candidatus Gastranaerophilales bacterium (assembly GCA_944323155.1). GTDB lineage: Bacteria > Cyanobacteriota > Vampirovibrionia > Gastranaerophilales > Gastranaerophilaceae > CALURL01. The sequence continues at coordinate 78,807 of CALURL010000004.1, read as the reverse complement.
AATACGTTGGCAAAGACGGCAAAAAACACTGGAGACCGGCAATTGAAGTTACTCTTCAAAACAATGACATTGAATACTTCTTTACAGAATCACATGTAATTGAAGGCGGTAATTCTATCGGTAACAGACGTGTAATCGGAGTTTACGGAAACATTGAGTATATTCCGTTACCAGACCGTCCAGCAACCGGTTATGATACATATTCTGCATACTGGCTTCCTGATGCACAGGTTGCTGTTATGGGAAGAAATGACAGAGCAGGATATCAAGTTTGGTCTGCCGCTGACGGATATCCTGGTGATGGTTGCTTCAGAGAATTCCACAAAAAAGACGATAAATCAGGCATGCATTACTGGAGAATAACTTCACCTACAACAGATTTAGGTGACAAAATGCTTTATGATCCGGTATTAGCATTAAACAAAATTAACGAAAATTCAGACCACTACACAACTCTTATTTACCACATGCTAAATGATTACAAAAAAGCTCATGGCAAAGAAGGTCTTGTAATGGTATCATTCGATACAGAATTATTCGGACACTGGTGGTTTGAAGGTGTAGAATTCATCAAACAGGTTATCAAAAAATTTGCGACTTATTTACCAGAAGTTGAAAGAATGACAGCAGGTGAATATATTCACAAATATCCGCCAAAAGAAGCAATTCAAATTCCAGAAAGCTCTTGGGGACAAGGCGGACACTTCTATGTATGGAATAACCATTTAACAGAATGGATGTGGCCGATAATCCATGCCTGCGAAAAACGTATTAATTCTATTGCTGACAAATATCCAGAAATTCCAGAAGATAAACTTCTACATAGAGCCTTAAATCAAATGGCTAGAGAAAATCTTCTATTGCAAAGTTCAGATTGGCCGTTCTTAATTACAACATGGCAGGCAAAAGATTATGCAACAGATAGATTCAGAGAACACGTTGACAGATTTGAAAAAATATGTGACATGATAGAAAGCGGTAATATTGACGATGGTGTTCTAACTGATATTGAAGCAATAGATAATTGTTTTCCTGAAATTGATTACAGAGTATACATGTCTATTGAAGAAGGTGTGATACCGCAGCAATCAAAAAAATTAGCACCACTCTATCAATAACAGACTATAAATCAAAACAAAAAAGACCTATTATAAAATAGGTCTTTTTTATTTATCAAACCCTTATATTTAACTTTTCAAATTCTTTAGCTAAAATGTCTTTGCCATATTGAGGAAAGACTCTTCTATCATTTTTCTTAAATATAATCTTTCCGTAATCTGGTTCATAAGCAAAATTTAACAAATTAGCAAACTCTGTTTTAAATCTGACCTTTGCATTATCAATATAATCACAAAAACCACTCCAGGGATCAACAATAATAGTTTTCCTTTTATTAGCATTACCTAAAACAAGAACAGAATGATCTAAATCATAACTTTCAGTAATACTTGGGATAAAGTGATATAAATCAGCCAAATAGCAATCTTTATAGCCTTTAATAGCAAAAAAAGCATTATATAGCCTTCCAAGTTCTCCGCAATTAGCTACATTAGTTTTAAGAGTCATAGCAATTAATCTTTTATAATAATCAATATCAGACGTAGCATTATCAAAAATTTTTCTATTTGTAGATAATTGTCTATCCAATCTACGTAGCGGGGCATAATTATTAATTTTATTAAATTTAAATAACTTAGATGGGGATTGAACAGGTAACCTTTGTTTTAGCTCACGACATAAATTATCAGCCTTACGAATCTCAAAATTTCTAGATGTAAAATTATAATTTGAAATAAAATAATTGTTAATCATAGTATCAAAAAAAAACGTAAAAAAAAATTTTTGCTAAAGTATTGCAAAAAAATTTTCAGCATATTATAATAAAACTTGTCGAATGACAATTACAAAAGAATAAGGGAGCGTAGCTCAGTTTGGTTAGAGCGCATGCCTGTCACGCATGAGGTCGCGAGTTCGAGCCTCGTCGTTCCCGCCATTTAAAAGAACCCCGCTAGAATGGGGTCTTTTTAGTTAGAAATAAATTATGAACAAGAGGTTTATATGAAATTTTTAGTTATAGTTGTTTTATTAGCTGCAGCAGTATGGGCATATTTCAACATTGATTTTGCAAACCTGAAAACTGATGTACAAAATGATACTATGAATGCAATAAAAAACGAAAAAACTATCAAAAAATTTAGAGAATCTGATAGACAAGGCAAGCAGCAACTTGACCAAACATTACAAGAAAACTTCTAGTGAATTTATACTTTAATGTCCGGTTGTGGTATATAAAATAAAAATGTAGGTAGGGCAAGTATGCCAAACCGACTAGCTATATTCTTAACATTAACATATATTCACATATGGATTTTGGTTTGAATTCGGCAGTCCAAACATTTAGATTTTCAAATATTCTCCAGCCATTTTGCAAATTCTTAAAAAGCCCATGATACATGAAGTTATAATTTTCTTTACATCTTACACTAATACGGCTTGGTCTTTGGTCTTTATAATTTGTTACGATATTTTCTATCTCTCTTGATGAGCTGTTCCCAGAACCTGGTATAACTACTTTGGAAATTAATTCTCCGTTATTCGTAAATTTTATAATATGAGTACCAGTTTTAGGTAAAATTTTTACAGTTCTTTGAACGGATGTATTTTTTTTATTTACAAATCTGGAAATTCCATAAATTTTAGCCATACTTAACTCCTTAGTTTTTACATTATAATAAAAAAAGATATTTTTTGTTTAATTATTAACTTTATGTTACGTTTTATACTAATCTATTTCTATGTAAGTAGTAGGTTGGGCATACCTGCCCAACAACAAACCAGTTTAGCTATTATTATTTACAAAAAAATGTCGGATTAGTAAATCCGGCATACTACAAAACAAAGTTAAAATTAATCAATTATTTACATATATCTGACAATCCTTATCTGTCGCCAAAAGGTATAATTATTTTTTATAAAAAATAGTAAAAAATAATTATATGAAATTTGACAGCCAATTCTATAACAAATTAAATAAACCTGTATTTAGTCCGCCCAAATGGGTATTTGCACCGGTGTGGAGTATTCTTTATATTTTAATGTTTGCGTCTATTGTGATTGTAGGCAAAAATACTCCAGTGTATTTAAAACCTGCTGCAATTTCGATTTTTTTACTCCAACTAGTACTAAATTTGATATGGACACCTATGTTTTTTATTCACCATAAAATAAAAAACGCACTATTCATATGCATAACCCTGACGGTTACAGTACTTTTTATGATAATACTTTTTGCACAAATATCAAAAATAGCAGCACTTCTTTTGATACCATATTTAATATGGCTTATATTAGCTAGTGCACTTAACTTGGCAATTGTAAAACTTAATCCTTAATACTAATACAAAAAGACCGGTTATAATAAAACCGATCTTTGCATAAATATTCCATCCTATCCTTAATTTTATCCTATTTCCTTACCTATTGATTTTCCAAACGACTTTTTTTTTACTTTAGCACTATGCAATAAAATTTGTGCCAAATCTGCTTGGACCATGGAAAAATGATTGTCTCATCATTTCTACCAAAGTCTTTTTTATTACGAATTTTTCATTCAATTTTACTGTATTAACTGCATCTGATGTTTCTTTATATAAATCTGTTACACTGTTAGAAAATAACAATTTAGTAGCCATAAGCTTTAACCTCTCTTTTTATTTATCTCTCGTACTTATATAAAAAATTTTTCTAAAAAAATATTGACTTTTTATATTCAATTTATATAAAAGTTGTTACATTTGTTAACATATTCCAATTTTGTTAAAGTTCTAAATATAAAAATCCGTCATTTATAATCTGTAAACTTATGCAATTATGAAGGAGAAAAAATGGCAGACGCAATTAATGCAGCAGGAACAAATCCGGATATTAAACAGATTTATGTAAACTGGAAACAATTAACTGCAAAAGAAGTAGTACAACGAGGTGAGGAAGGACAACAAGCGCCAACTGAAATCCTTAAATGGGCTGAAGAAGTTTCTAAATTGTCAAATGTTCCAGATGATGTAACATATGATATAGCTCAAGGAGAAACAGATATAGATAGATTAAACGAATTAATAAATCCGGAATTAGCTATTCCTGAAGAGAATAACGAATTGGCACAAAATGAAACAAATATGTTTGAGCAAGAACAAGAAACTGAACCAAACATTGCTCAAACCGGAATTCCAGAAGAAGAAAATCCAAATTCTGAATATGAGATTCCATTAACAACAGCTCAAACTTCGCAAGCAGAAGCTCAAGAACGTGCTGAAGAACAGGAAGAATTGACACTTGCTGATTCTTCTATGACAACTGACGCCGATGAAATTATCAGAAGAAAAGAACGTAAAGGATTAACGTAAAGATTTAATTGCATCAGCAACATTATCTGATTTATAAATATAGCTACCAGCAACTAAAGAATTTGCGCCATTAGATGTGCAAATTCTTGCTGTTTCTGCGTTAATTCCTCCATCAACCTGAATTATCAAATCACTATGACAATGTTGTTTGATAAATTTTATTTTTTCTGCGCAATCAGGCATAAACTTTTGTCCGCCAAAACCTGGTTCAACAGTCATTACAAGGAGTAAATCTAAATTATCTAAATAAGGCAAAACAACATCAGGTTCAGTTTTTGGTTTTATAGACATACCGGCCTTTACTCCAAAAGATTTTATCAACTTAATAATTTCTTTTATATCCTTCACCGCCTCGTAATGAAATGTCAAAATATCTGCACCGGCTTTTGCAAAAGCCTCGATATATTTTTCAGGATTTTCAATCATTAAATGGACATCCAAAGGAACAGACGCAATTTTTTTTATAGAGTCGACAACTGGAACTCCTATCGTAATATTAGGGACAAAATGTCCATCCATTACATCTATATGAAGCCAGTCCGCACCAGCATTTTCAACAAGTTTAATATCTCTTTCAAGATTGGCAAAATCCGCTGAAAGTATTGATGGCGATATAATTACTCCTGACATTTTATAACTCCGAATTTCTTACAAGCTTCATAAGCAGCTTTTTGTTCTGCTTCCTTCTTAGATTTTCCCTCACCAGAAGCTATAATCTCTCCACGGTACTCAACCTCAACATAAAATGTTTTATTATGAGCAGGCCCTGTTTCACTTTTCATGACATACACCGGTAAATCTTTATTTATTCCTTGTGTATATTCTTGTAACATAGCTTTAGCATTATATTTTTCAACATTTTTGTCAACTTCTGCAATATACGGCATGAACAAGTTCTGTAAAAACGCCAATAATTCATTAAGCTTTCCGTCAAGATAAAACGCGCCTAAAACAGCTTCAAAAGCGCAAGCACAAACTGATTCTAACTTTCTACAGCCTTGCTTTTCTTCATGCTTGCCTAACCTTATCAAATCAGAAAGTCCTATCTCATTTGCAAGATGAAACAAAGTATTATCAGAAACGACTATTGAACGAATTTTAGATAATTCACCCTCAGCATAGTCAGGATACTTACGGTAAAGAATATCAGAAATAACAAGCTTCAAAACAGCATCACCTAAAAATTCTAATCTTTCATAATTTTCAACATAACTAAGCTCTTTTTCTTTGGTGTATGAAGGATGGGTTAAGGCTTTCAAAAAAATATCAGAATTTTCAATTTTTATTCCAAAAATATCTTCCAATGTTTTCATCTAAAACAACCCTTTAAGAAAATCAAAAATTTGTTTTACATTACCTGTTTCAAAGATAAAGAATTTACAGAAATAGTACATAACAGGGATTGTAAAAATAAAACTATCACATCTATCAAGAAAACCGCCATGTCCTGGCAAACTATTACCGGAATCCTTAACCCCTGCGTCACGTTTTATTAAAGATTCAGACAAATCACCTAACTGCGCGCACACTGTACACAAAAGCCCGCCAATAAAAGATAAATACCACTCAACACCAAGAAATACTCCAACTATTAAAGCACCGATAACAGCACAAATTGCACCACCGATTGCACCCTCAATAGTCTTATTAGGACTTATAACAGGAGCCAATTTATGTTTGCCGAGATGAGTTCCAGAATAGTAACAACCAATATCTGTTAAAAGAATAGCTGTGAACATCATAACAACAAATCCCAAGCCATCATGATATCTGGCAGAACTTAAATCTCTTAAGAAAAAGAGATGAAGCGGAAACCAGCCGCAATAAACAAATCCCAAAAGAGTTGTAGAAACATTTGCAATATATGGCTGCCTTCCTCTGAATAGAACCCACAAGAAAGAACACATACAGCCAAAGGTCAAAGCAATTGCGACAAGATCAAATCTCTGGAAATAAGCTATTGCAGCAAGTAAAGCTTCTCCTAAAATCATTATTTTCAAACTTGGATAAAAACCTTTATGTTCAAGAATTTTTACATATTCTTTCGAAGCAAAAAATATAATTACAGCAAGAAGTATCAACAGGGCAATTCCGCCGTACATAATACAGGCCATTGTAATTGTCCCCATGATAAAACCTGTAAGCATTCTTGTTGCGTTTTTATTCAAGCCTGATTTTGTTTCCATTATACAGTAAGAACCTCTTTTTCTTTTTCAGCAACTGCACTGTCAATAATTCCTGTGTATTTATCAGTAACCTTTTGTATTTTATCCTGATTATCTTTTACCATATCTTCAGGAAGATTTTCTGATTTTTCTAATTTTTTCAAATCATCAGTCATATCACGTCTAACGTTTCTTACTGCGACTTTAGCTTCTTCGCCTAATTTTTTAACATCTTTGCAAATTTCTTTACGTCTTTCTTCAGTCAAAGGCGGGAAAGTAAGTCTTATACAAATGCCGTCGCTGTTTGGAGTAATACCAATTTCAGCTTTAATAATAGCTTTTTCAATTTCTTTCAAAATTGATTTATCGTAAGGTGTGATAACAAGAGTAGTACCTTCCTGTACAGACACCTGAGACATTTGTCTTAAAGGAGTAGGAGCACCATAATAATCAACCATAACTTTATCCAAAATCATAGGATTAGCGCGGCCTGAACGAATTGAGCCAAATTCTTTTCTTAATTGAATAATGGCTTTTTCCATTTTTTCTTCACCAAACAAAAATAGTTCATCTAAAGCTTCTGACATTTCTAACCTCTTTCTGATATATATCAATATTAAGTCTATAAACTAATATAAGTACCGATTTCTTGTCCTTTTAAGATATTAACAATACCATCTTTTGCATCAAAATCAAATACAACAATAGGGATATTATTTTGTTTACATAATGCGCAAGCCGCAGTATCCATGACTTTCAAGCCATTTTTTATAATATCATCATAAGCTATTTTTTCCAATTTTTTAGCATTTGGATTAATTTTAGGATCATCAGTGTAAACCCCATCAACACCGTTTTTAGCCATAAGCATAGCTTCTGCATTAATTTCTGATGCTCTTAAAGCAGCAGCAGTATCAGTCGTAAAGAAAGGATTACCTGTACCGGCTGCAAAAATCACAACTCTTCCTTTTTCTAAATGCCTGATTGCTCTATGTCTTATATAAGGTTCTGCAATCTGGTTCATTGCGATTGCGCTTTGGATTCTGCAAGGAACTTTCATTTGATTAAAAGCACTTTGCAAAGCAATAGCATTCATAACAGTAGCGAGCATACCTACATAATCACCAGAAGCCTGATCCATTCCGAGTTTTGCGCTATTTTTCATCCCGCGAAAAATATTACCGCCGCCAACAACAACAGCAATTTCTGCGCCTAATTCTCTGGCTGCTTTAATTTCTTCAGCAATACGTTTTACCGGATTTTGATCAATGCCAAACTGTTGATCTCCTAAAAGTGCTTCTCCGCTTATTTTCAATAAAATTCGTTTATATTTCAAGTCTACATTCTCCATCGGATACCTCTTTTTCTTATCCTAGCTTAAAATAACTCTAATGTAAAGTGAAAATTTAGCATATTTTGAGGGATTTATTAACTTTTGTAAACAGATATTTAATGTTTAAAACACGCACCATATGGGAATTTATAAAATAAGGATATATTTTTTATATAAAATTTAGCACTTTTTTAAATCAAATTGTTTTTATAAATATATCAGAGCAATTAATCATTAAATGAAAAGGAGAATATATGGCACGCGTATTGATTTCTATGCCCGAAGAATTTTTGAACAGAATTGACCAGGTTGCAGAAGGAGAAAATCGTTCAAGAAGCGAATTGATTAGAGAAGCACTGAGAACTTACATTTACAAACAAAAAGTCCGCGAATCAACAACAGCAGCAAGAAACGCAGACCTTTTAGAAACACTTTTAGAATAAGACCGTTAATAAACGGTCTTATTTTTTACCAATCAGAACCATATGGATTACTAATACCCCACATTTTTTGAACAACTTCTTTAGGTAGATGTAGATAATCCACATTTATTAAAATTTCAAATGTAAATTTATCTTCACAAACTAGCAAAATTTTATTTGATGTTTTTTTACAAATAGTGTATTATTAGTATGCAAAGAGGTATGTGTGTATGAAAGATAATTTTATACTTCCGCAAAAAGCTAAGCTTAACCAAATTAAAGTAAGTGACATCAGTTTTGAACTTCCTGATTTAAAAAATATTTCAGAATCAAAGGCTATAGCAATAGCAAATTGGATGATGAGATGGTTAAAACATGATTTAGAATCAGGAGCAATAAATATTAATGATTTATTGCCTTCTAAACCTGATTTAGCATATCTTTTGGGGGTAAGTATCGGTACAATACAGAATTCTTTGCGCTACATTGAAGACCTTGGATATGTAGAATCTAAACAATGTATCGGAACTCTGGTTAAAGATCCAAAACAATCTCAGCCGACTTTAAGAAAACTTACATCTAAACGCGAATTGGCAATAAATTCTATAAAAAAATATATTCTTAAACACAAATTTAAAATATCACAGCCTTTACCATCTTCAAGAGCTATCTCTAAAGAAATCGGCTGTTCTTCAAATACCACAAGGCTTGCACTGGAATTTTTAGGAACTCAGGGAATTATTGAACATAAATTCAAAAATTCCAATGAATCAGGCTGGATATTGAAAACCAGAGATTTTGAAATAGATAGCAAAAATGATAAGACCGAAAATAAAACTCTTGTTGAAAAAGTTGAAAATGATTTAAAAGATTACATTGTAGAAAATTTAAATCTAGGTGATAGAATTCCGCCTCATGAAAAATTATCTTCAATTTTAAAAGTAAGTATTAAAACTATTCATGATGCACTGAAAACACTTATAGATGAAGGGATTTTGCTTGCAAGACGCGGCCGCTACGGCACAACTGTTATAAAAATGCCATACGATAAAAATATTACAATAAAAAAAGAAACTTCTATTTTTGCACCAGCGCAAGATACGGCATTCTATTTCTACGAAAAAACACAAAATCATATAAAGAAAATGATTGCTGAAAAATACGAAATCGGTTCAAAATTACCTTCAATTATAGAATTGTCTAAAGAACTGGATTTAAGCCCGAATACAATAAGAAAAGCATTCCATAACCTGGCAAAAGAAGGTTATCTTGCATTTTCAAGAGGACGTTACGGCGGAACATTTGTAATAGATATTCCTGAAACAGATGAACAAACCTTCAAATGGCTTGCAGTTAACCCGAAATATGCTGAAATTTATAAGAATTAATTACGGACACAAGCTTTCCCAGTCCGGCTCGTCTTCAAATTCATCCGGTTCAACAATATGTTCGCCGCTTTCCAGCATGACTGTCAGCGTTAATTTTAACTGTTCTTTGTAATTTGCACGGGCTTTCTCAATAGTCTTTGCACAAAAAACAAAGCTTGGAATTTCCTTTATCTCGATATAATGGTAAGGTTTGCCCTCAAAATCCAAGTCCTCGCCTTCAATTAGTGTCCAGTTTAAATTGAGGTAATAGTCTAAGTCTTTTTCTGCCATAAATAAATTAACCATCCAGAGAGTTTTCGTCCAAAGGCTGAGTGATCATTATACCTTCTCCGCCTATAACATCGGCTTTTTGCCCTTCTATATAAAGATATACAGGTTTTGTTGTATTACGTTTAACTGTTTTAATCAACTGATAAATTCTTTTATAAGTACTATCAGTACCGCCTCCGCCTTCGAAAGCTGCATTCAAATTAACAATAACCTTGCTTGCATCTTCATTAACAGAAATAACACTTGTGCCAGAAGGAATTTCTGAATAAACACCTTTTGATTTTTCAAATGAAGTAGGACCAGCCACAAGCGCTTTCACTGCATATTTAATTTTTGACCCGTCAATTGTTTCGTCATATTCACGTTTTACAGCTTTATAAACTTCTGAATTTGAAGAGTCCTGGCCTATAAAATACACAGTTACATAAACTTTTTCTTTTGGTTCCGGTTTTTGAACTTTCTCATCATCAGCAGGAACTGTCTTTTCCGGCTCTGATACCGGAATCAATGGACCGTTTGCTGTTGTATCATTGTGGTACAAATATTTCATACCCAAAAACGCACAAACAGCCACCATTATAACTGCGGTAACACCAATAAATACTCGTTCGTTTTGTTTCATAAGTCAAATCCTTGTTATTTAACGTCTTTCAACACCAACATATGTGCATCCATCAAAATTTTTCCGTCTTCTAAAGACACATTTTGAATACTTAAGTTTGCATCTTTATTTTCCAGTATTTTAACAGAAAAATCAAGTGGGTTAATATAATTTAGCATGGATGAAATTTTACTCAAATCAGTATTGGAATGGTGATTGTTTACAAGTTCAGCATTTGCAAACGTAATCTCTCCGTTTTTAACCCTTAAATCGGCTGCAATTACGACCTCCTGAGTTCCTCTGATAAATGGAATTGCTATTTTCATTACATAATAAATTTTATTATTTTTGATTTTTATATACGTTGAATCTATCGTAAAAATATTAAAAGCACCGCCAATCGTATTCAAATCATTCAAAAGACGTTTGTAATCCTTTGACATCATGGTTTTATTCAAATCAGCCTCGCTCATTTCAAGAGAAATTCCGACAGGAACATCTTCCATAACAGTCACATCACCATTCTTTTGCTGGACAATATAATTGTAATCGCATAGAGTTTTGATATCAGCCTTAGAAATATAAACACCATCAACTACTATATCTTTACCGCTGATTTCAAGAGACTTAAATTTTCCTGATTTCAAATCTCTTGCGCTATAAGAGCCTAATTTTACTTTAAAATCCCCTTGAGTATCTTTTTTAATAGCCTTTTTTATAGCACTTTCACCAATCTTTTCAGCGAGGAAATTCTGTCCTGTAACATGGCTGAAAAATCTTGAAGTAGAAGAAGTTAACTCAAAATTTTGCGGACAAACGTAACTTTCACAAGAAGCCTGCGCGCTATTCATTCCAATAAGAAAACCTAATCCTAAAATACAGGTAACTATTGACTTTTTCATTTATCAAAACACTTTCTTAACTTTTATTTCTTCATTACATGCCACACCCACGGCGTTTATGTAATCATTATAAATCAAAATTACAAAATCACCATGCTTGATTGAATGATTTTTTATAGGCATACCATGAATAACTTTTTTGTGCTCATCATCAGAAATAACAACTTTTGGCAAATCAATTAAATCAACAGGGTTAATCAAATTTTGTTCAACTTTTTCAAGACAGTCAATTTCTTGCAAATCTATTGAATTTGCTACAAAACATTTTCCGGCCTGCGTTCTGACAAGTTTTGTCAAATATCCGCCACAACTCAAATTTTTGCCTAAATCATAAGCAATTGAGCGGATGTAAGTACCTTTAGAACATTTTATCAAAATTTGCGCTGACTGATTTTCTTTATCAAAACTTACCAGTTGAATTTTTTCAATAAAAACTTTTCTTGGAGAAATTTGGACTTCTTCACCTTTACGCGCATATTCATAGAGTTTTTTACCATTAACCTTAATTGCCGAATATATAGGAGGAACTTGAGAAATCTCACCTTCAAAATTTTTCAATTCATTAATAACGGCATCTTCGCTTACATGCTTATCAAAAGTTTCTACGATTTCACCTTCAATATCGTAAGTAGTTGTATTTTCCCCAAATTGAATTGTTGCAAGATACTCTTTGTCATCATTAAGATATTCAATCAATCTTGTAGCTTTACCAATACAAACAGGCAAAACACCTTCGGCAAACGGGTCTAAAGTTCCTGTATGTCCGATTTGTTTAATTTTTGTCACTTTTCGAAGTCTGGATACAACATCATGAGAGGTAATACCTTTCGGTTTATAAACATTTAAAAGTCCAAAAAGCGATGTCTGCATACCGCAATTACATGAAACATCCTTATTTGAGGACACTTTTAAATTTCTCCTCTTGAAATTTTATCAATAAGTTCTGTCACACGTGAACCTTTTTCTATAGAATCACTGTACACAAATTTTAATTCCGGAGTAAGTCTCAAACGAATCCTTTTTCCAACTTCATACCTAATTTTCGGGGTACTGCGTTCAATAATATCTTTAGTTTTTTCAATCTGTTCGGGAGAACCTAAAACACTATATATGACTTTTGCAAATGAATTGTCATGTGAAACTTCTACATCTATAACAGATACAACGCCTTCCAGACCTCTGATTTCTTTTCTCAAAATATCAGAGATATCTCTCATTAATTCTTTTCTTACACGTTCATTTCTTAAAGTCATAATTTTCTCCTTGCTACAAAAATTATAACACAAAATTTTACAAATTTAATGAACAAAAGTATAATATTTAAGACATTACTTTCCTAGCCTGATTTCGTCAAAATCAACCAAATTCCAATAACAGCTAAAAATGCGACAACAAGCTGCATCATAGTTATAAATATCTATTTACTACAAACTCTGGCGCTGGACTTCTTCTTTTGTAGAAACTTCAATAATATCGCCGACTTCAATATCATTCCATTTGCTGAACGAAATACCGCATTCAAAGCCTTGAGCAACTTCTTTTACATCATCCTTAAATCGTTTCAACTGGTCGATTGCGCCTCTGAAGATTTCTTTTCCGTCACGATATAAAACAGCATCTTTGCTTCTTACAATCTTACCTTCTGTAACATAGCAGCCTGCAATTTTTGTAGTTTTACCGATAGTGAATACCTGGCGAACTTCAGCTTTTCCAAGCTCAACCTCTTTAATTTCAGGTTCAAGAAGTGAAAGCATTGTTTTTTCAATATCTTCAAGAATTTGATAAATAATATCATATTTCTTAATTGTAACACCTTCTTTTTCAGCAGCCGCTAAAGCATTAGAGTCCTCTTTAACAGTAAATCCTAAGATTAAAGCGTTTGATGCAGAAGCAAGCATTACGTCAGCTTCTGAAATATCACCCACACCAACGTGAATAATTTTTGTTGTAATTTGATCAGACTCTAATTGGGCAATAGCTTGAGAAACAGCTTCTGCTGAACCGTGAGTATTCGCTTTTATAATCAAATTCAATTGAGGAATAGCATCATCGCCCGCTGCTGATTCTCGTCTTATATGTGCAGGAAGCATTGCATCTAAACGTTTATTACGTTCTTTTTCTTTACGTTTTTCAACAATAGCCTTCATTTCTTTTTCATTTTTAACGACTTCAAAATAGTCTCCGGCTTGAGGAACTTCAGTCAAGCCAAGAATTTCAACAGGGGTAGAAGGCTCGGCTTTTTGAATTCTTTCCCCGGAATCTGAAAGCAAAGCTCTAACACGTCCGCATGCCGTACCGACAACAATGCAGTTTCCTACACGCAAAGTTCCATTTTGAACAAGAAGTGTTGCAACAGGACCTTTTCCTTTATCAAGATTTGCTTCAATTACAACACCTGAAGCCTCTGCTTTTGGATTAGCTTTCAAATCTTCCATATCAGCAACAAGAAGAATATATTCAAGTAATTCATCAATACCGGTTCCTTGCAAAGCGGAAACTTTTACAGTAATAGTATCTCCACCCCATGCTTCCGGAACAAGTCCGTGTTCTGTCAATTGCTGTAGAATTTTATCCGGATTAGCGCTTGGCTTATCGATTTTGTTAACAGCAACAATAATCGGAACTTCCGCAGCTTTTGCGTGGTTAATGGCCTCTATTGTTTGCGGCATAATACCATCATCCGCAGCCACAACAAGAATAGCAATATCAGTAGCTTTTGCGCCACGCGCTCTCATTTCTGTGAACGCTTCGTGACCAGGTGTGTCTACAAATACAATTTTTTTCTCTTTATCATTGTCTAAATATACGGTATATGCACCAATAGATTGTGTAATACCACCAACTTCAGTTGCGACAATTTTGTGTTTTGAAGCACGAATACTATCGAGTAAAGTTGTTTTTCCGTGGTCAACGTGCCCCATAATACTTACGACAGGCGCACGTCTTTTTAACAATTTTTTGTCAACTTCGCTAAGTGCTTTTTTCTTTTCTTCCTTTTCAAGCTCCTCTTCCATAAACGCATCTAAATCTTCTTCAAGAACTTCAAGGTCATATTCAGCACAAATCTTTTTAATTACATCAACATCAATAAGCTGGTTAACTGTTGCCATAATACCTTGGAACATCAAAAATTTAACAATTTCTGCCGGAGTTTTTTGGATTTTTTCAGACAACTCGCTTATTGTCATTGGATGATTAACAACAATCTGTTTAACTTCTTGAACTTCCTCTTCTTTATGAACGCGTTTTTTATGTTTTTGAGCCGCTGCTTTTTCTAAAGAAATTCTTTCCTGCTCTTCTTTTTTAGAGTTAAAATCCTTTCCTTTTTTCTTAGGATCTACGCCTGTACGTTTTCTAGAAGATCCTTTATTTTCATAAATATCCTGAGAAATTATATGACGCTGAATTGGTTTCTTTTCTGTTGATGCCGCAGGTCTTTTAGGAGCATCTGCGTCTTTAGCACCCTGTCTTTTTGCAGGGAAAGGTTTTCTTTCTCCTCTTTCAGCCCTATCCTGACGCGGAGGGAATTTTCTGCCTTCTTCATTTTTAACAAAAGGCTTCTTTTCAGAAGATTGAGTTTTTGTATCAGAAATTTGAGTTTTTTGAGGAGCACGTCTAACTATTTCTAACTTGTTTTGAGGTTTTACAATTTCTATTTGAGGACGCTTAGGTTTTTCAATAACAGTCGCTTTTTTCTCTTCAACCTTGGCAGTAGCCTCTTCTTTTTTCTCGTGAATTTCTTGAACTTCCGGAGCTTTTGCTTTTTTTACAACAAAAGCTTTTGGCTTCTTAACTTCTTTGACTCCGCCACTTTTAATAAAATCTTTCAATCTGTTATATTGCTCCATTGTAATTGTACTAGAATGAGTTTTTCCTGTAATTGACATTTGGGCAAGCTTTTCAATAATTTCTTTGCTTGTCATACCCAATTCTTTTGCTATTTCATTTATTCTTATTGTCTCAAAACTCATTTAGTAATTTCCCTTTCAACTCTTCAGGAATTTCTGCTTTTAGAATTTTCTGAAGTTTATTTTTTTTCAAAGCAGCTTCTATACAAGATTTATTATAACAAAGATATACAGATCTGCCAAATGTTTTAGAATTCGGGTTTAGAATAACGTTTCCGTGAACATGTTCTTTTGTAATTTTTATCATTTCATCGCGATTTTTAATTTGACCGCATGCCACGCATTTACGTTCTGACACTAAAACCTCAATTCACCTGTGCAAGTTTTTCAAGTTTCAATTTCTGATCGTGTTCCATAAGCAAATTAATCAGCTCATCCAAATCACCATCAATAACAGTCCAAACATTTAAGTTATGGTTAATTCTATGGTCAGTCAGACGGCCTTGCGGGAAATTATACGTTCTAATACGTTCACTTCTGTCGCCCGTGCCTACTTGTGAGCGGCGAAGGTCTGTAATTTCCTTCATTTGTTTTTGAACTTCCATATCATAAAGTTTGGCTTTAAGGATTTGTAAAGCACGTTCTTTATTTTGAAGCTGCGAGCGTTCTTCTGTACAGAAAATCATAATTCCTGTAGGTTTGTGGAACACTCTGGCTGCGGTTTCAACTTTATTAACATTTTGACCGCCTGCACCGCCTGAACGTGCTGTTGTAATTTCAACATCGTTCATATTCAGTTCAACCTCAACGTCGTCAACTTCAGGCATAACAGCAACTGTTGCTGTTGATGTGTGAACACGTCCTTGAGATTCTGTTGCAGGAACTCTTTGAACTCTATGAACACCTGATTCATATTTCAATTTAGAATATATACTATCACCTTTCATTGAAATAATAATTTCAGAAACTCCGCCGGCTTCGCATTCAGTCTTTGACAGAACTTGCGTTTGCCAGCCTTGCTTATCAGCGTATCTCATATACATTCTTGCAAGATCGCCTGCAAAAATATTTGCTTCATCGCCTCCTGCACCGCCTCTGATTTCAAGCATAATATCTTTATCATCCATCGGATCGCGCGGAAGAAGAAGAACTTTCATTTTTTCTTCATATTCAGGAAGTTTGGCTTCATTAGCTTCCATTTCAGCTTTAAGATAAGCCTTCATATCTTCATCTGTTTCGCCTTTAATCAATTCTTTGGCTTCGTCAATAGCGTCAACTGCTTTTTTCCAGGCATAGTATAATTCTACGGTTTCTTCCATAGACTTTCTCTGTTTAGAAAGCTCTTTAAACCTGTTATAATCCTGAATAACAGCAGGATCTGAGAGTGTAATCCCTAATTCATTATATTTCTTCTCAATTTGAAGAATTTTGTCTAACATATCTTTCATAACTCGATTATAACAGGAACAAAATTTTTTTCAAATATAGGTAATCTGAGATGTGCATATAAATTTACACTAAAAAATAAAAAATATCTGATATAAATTTATATCAGATATTTTCTTTATTTTGAACAAAAGTTAAAAATTTTCTTCTATACATCAATTTTTAAATCACAATTTCAATTTATCAAAATAATACGGATCGCTCAATGCCGTGGAAGTACAACCTGCTCCAGCTTCAGCAAAACTTTCAGAGGAAGGACAATCTTTATAAAAATCGGAAACATTTGATACAATATTAAATGCCTCTCCAGTTGGAGCAACTGCACCGGTATTACCATTATAAAACCAGAAAAAAACATCCTTCCCATACACATTAGGTCTTTGCTGCCAGCCGTTAATATCAACCGCAATGAGAGAAGAATTAGTGTCTACCCACTCAGAAGTCCAATCCCCCGGCATACTTAGTTCTTTTAATTGTACAAACCACAAAGTCATACCATTTGCCAAACAATATGGCTGCATTAATAGTGTTCCAACAGCGTTCACAGCGAATCGTGTTTCATAATAATTTTTATAGTTTACTTCTTTTACATCTTTAGGCAAAACACAATCGCCATTTTTAAAATATTTTTTTATGACAGAAGAATCACGTTTATTTATTACTGCATTTAAGTCAACTTCGTCACCGCGCATTCTAGTTACGCTATCCTGCACAATTGTATTTGCCTGTAAAAACTTTACTCTTAAAACTTTTGCTCTATATTTACCAATTAAAACAGGCAAAGTCAAAGCAGCAACTACTCCAATAATCCCCAATGTAATTAAGACTTCTGCCAGGGTAAATGCTGTTTTTCTTTTAGATTCTTTTATTGCGTATAAAGTGCAGCCCCTGCTACAACTCTTATGAACTAAAACACGTTCTAGGCCTTTGCCCCCCCCCCGTAAGCGTATCTATGTTGATTTTGCATATAATCTCCCTCCTTATAAATTCTATGAACACAAAAATTATAAACTATTCTGTTGCAAAATGCAATAAAATTGCTAAAAACAATATTTTATAGTATTAATAAGGAAAAGATAAAAAAAATTTTGGAGGAATAAATGCTAGAATACTTTTTAGGGTCTTATTTAATAACAATATTCGGACTCATAACCGCATATTTGTGGGGTGAACATGTTCATATGGGAAGCGGTTTAACCTGCGTTTTTATTGCGATTGTCCTTGGTGTTTTAGAAGTCAGCTTGTCATTTGACAATGCAGTTGTTAATGCAATGAAACTAGAAAAAATGTCACATGTCTGGCGTCATAGATTCCTGACATGGGGTATTGTTATTGCAGTTTTCGGTATGAGATTTTTATTCCCGCTTCTGGTTGTATCAATTTTTGCCAAAATCAGCATGGCAGAAGTTGCACGAATTGCAGTTAGCGATTCCAATCAATATGCACATTATCTTCATCAAACGCACGCACCAATCGTAGCTTTTGGCGGAATGTTTTTGATTATGCTTTTCTTAAATTATTTCTTCAACCACGAAAAAGAAGTTCACTGGATTAAACCGCTTGAAAACTGGCTTTCCCATTTAGATCACCTTAAAGGTATTGAAATAGTTATTTCTCTTTTAATGCTTCTTGTGACACAAAACTTTGTATCCGAAGATTACAAACTTCACGTAACTCTGGCAGGAATTTGCGGGATTATAACATATTTATTAATAGACGGATTCACACATTACCTTGAAAAACACGAAGAAATGAGAGCTTTAAAGTGTTCTGCTCAATCAGCAGGGTGCACGGGACTGGTAAGCTTTATTTATCTGGAACTTATTGATGCATCATTCTCACTTGACGGGGTTCTTGGGGCTTTTGCATTAAGCAAAGATATTATAATTATTACAATCGGACTTGCGATAGGTGCGATGTTTGTTAGATCTTTAACTATAATGCTCGTTGAAAAGAAAACTCTGGCGAAATTTTTGTACCTTGAACACGGAGCACACTGGGCAATCGGTGCATTAGCTTGTCTAATGCTTGTATCTACAGTAAAAGAAGTTCCTGAAGTTGTAACAGGTTTAATTGGGCTTGCGTTTATTGTTGCGGCATTTATATCATCAATTATGCACAACAAAAAAATGGAAAGACTTCTTGCAGAAGAAAAAGGAACAGGTGAAAATGCTTAACCTTCCGCTTGTAACATTCGTTGTCACATCATATAATTACGAGAAATACATTCTTAAAACTCTTGAAAGTATTAAAAATCAAACTTATGAGAATTTCGAAATTATCGTTGTTGATGACAGGTCAAGTGACAGTTCGGTAGAAATAGTAAATAAATTTATTGAAGAAAATCCGAATTTAAATATAAAATTAATTCAACATGAGTATAATTTTGGTCAGTTAAAAGCTTTTCAAACTGGTTTATCCGCTGCAAACGGACAATTTGTAAGCTTCATAGATTCTGATGATGTAATAACAAAAGATTATACAAAAGCTCATATAAACGTACATTTAAGGACATCTGTTGCTTTTACATCCTCGCAAATTATAGAAATTGGCGAAAACGACGAAATTCATACAATGTATTCGGTATCATCCCCGCAAGAGAAAAATCACATTGAACTAAATAACAATTGCGATTTATCAATTGACGAATTACTGAACACAGATATTGACAGCCTTAATTACAAAATTCTAAACACAAAAAATGCGCCATTTGGAGGCTGGTGGTGGTCGCCTTCAAGTTCTGCGATGTTTAGAAAAGCTTCAATAGAAATACTTTTGTCTTATCCGACTCCGCAGGATTGGCGGATTTGTCCTGATAAATTTTTATTCAATCTTGCAAATTTAATCGGAGGTTCTGCAATAATTTATGCACCACTTGTGGGTTATAGAAGGCACAAAATGAATGCAGGACATTCAACATACGTTTGCGGAAACAAAAGATACAACAATGATTTCACAACAGAATTAAATATAAAAAATAACATGAAAATCCGTCCGTTGACTCTGAAATTTATAAAAGACAAACGAAAAGTTTTTGAAGAAAAATTCGGCAGAAAAAATACTGCCAAGCTTTTCCTGACAGTACTTTTATCGTATTTTTATATATTTAAACAAATAACGAAAATTTAATCAATTTTCCAACTGTTTAAATACTCTTCCTGCTCAGCAGTTAATGTATCAATTTTAATGCCCATAGATTCAAGTTTCAACTCAGCAATCTTGACATCAACTTCATGAGGAAGTGTATACAATTTGTTTTCTAATTTACCTTTATTTTTAACAAGGAATTCAATACCAAGAGCCTGATTTGCAAAGCTCATATCCATAACACTTGCCGGATGTCCTTCTGCAGCAACAAGGTTAACCAATCTGCCTTCTGCAAATACATAAACTGATTTTCCGTTATTCAATTTGAATTCTTGTAAATTTGGTCTGATTTGCTTAATTTCAGTTGTGTATTCTTTCAATCCTGCAACATTGATTTCCCAATCAAAATGCCCTGCATTAGCAAGAAAAGCACCGTCTTTCATATTCAAAATATGTTGAACATCAACAACATGTTTGTCGCCAGTAACCGTTAAGAATATATCACCTTCTTTAGCAGCTTCTGCAATAGGCATAACTCTATAACCTTCCATAGCAGCTTCAAGAGCCTTAAGAGGATCAACTTCACAGACAATAACGTTAGCACCCATAGCCTTTGCACGTAAAGCACATCCTCTTCCGCACCAGCCGTAACCTGAAACTACAAGAGTTTTACCGGCAATAAGAATATTCGCCCCTCTTAAAATTCCATCAAGAGAGCTTTGACCTGTACCATATCTATTGTCATATAAATGTTTTGTCAAACTTGTATTAACACCTACAGCAGGGAATTTCAAAACACCTTGAGCTTCCAATGCCTGAAGTCTGATAATACCGGTTGTTGTTTCTTCAGTAGAACCGATAATCTTTGCTGCCAAATCAGGTCTTTCTGCATGAATAGTAGAAACAATATCACAACCGTCATCAATAACAATATCAGGATTATGATTTAAAGCTTCGTTAATATGAGCTTTATATTGTTCAACACTTTCTCCGGCAATAGCAAAAGTCGGAATTCCATAATATTTAACAAGAGCTGCTGCAACATCATCCTGTGTAGAAAGCGGATTTGAAGCAACTAAAACAGCATCAGCGCCGCCGGCTTTCATAACCACGCACAATGCTGCAGTTTCTTTTGTAACATGCACGCAGGCAGAAAGCTTTAAGCCCTTAAACGGCTGTTCTTTTATAAATCTTTCTTGAATTTTTTTCAAAACAGGCATGTCCTTAAATGCCCACTCAATTTGATTTTTGCCTTGTTCAGCAAGATTAATATCTTTAATATCGCATTTAATTTCGGTCATTAGCATTCGGTTTCTCCTATTTTTGATACCTTTAATTTATAAATTGTATCTTTTACACGAAAAACATTATAAATTATAAATTCCAAATATCAAGAAACCTGAATATTTTGTAAACAGACTTTGAACTTTTGTAAAAAATTGTTAATTAAATCCCATATTTTGACAAAAATAAATCTTCACTTGAGTTATAAATTAAGTAGTAAGGAGTGTGGCAGTGAAGGTTAATTTAAATTTAAATTCGGAATTACACAACAAAAAACAGAACAAGATAAACTTTGAAGGTTATAAACCGGTAAAAAATGATTTCGGCGGTTTAGAATATGAATTCAGTTATCCTTTTGATGATAACAGATACGATTGTTATCTTGAAGTTTACCGTGTAAAATCTGACCCGAACAGCGAATATCCTTATATAAAAGATATTGCCCCAGCACGAGAATTTAGAAAAAACTACCGTAAAAATAAAAACTACAATGGAGAAAAAGGCTTTAAAATCACTTCAGGCCTAAATAAAATTAACCTTGCTGATGAATTCGGTCTTAACGACGGTGCGTCTTTTGCATATCATTACAAATTTGTTGAAAAAAATAATCCAGGAAATACATTTTTCCGTGTTGATGCCGGTAACGTAATAGATAATACGTCAAAATCCAAAATGGGTTATGATGTTTACAATATCGTCTACGGAAACGGTTCAAAAGTGGCTAAAGGCGGTGCAATGAAACTTGTGCTTCCTGATAACTATAACGTAATGTGGACGTATAACGACAGAGATTCTGAACAAACTAAAATTGAAAAAAATCAACACTACAAAGAGGCAAAAAGCTCAGTAAAAACAGCCGTAAACAAAATGGGCGGCTCACTTGCAGGTCTGGAAAAAGATGTAGAAGCAGGTAAGTTTGATAACTATTCAAGAATTATATCTACTCCAATATTCACAGATGATAGTCTAACTGCACACGCTTACTGGAATAAAAACTGTATGCAGACAGCTCTTTCTCTTGGCAGCATAAATAATTATGCGTCACTACAAAGAAAAATGTTCGCTAAAGGTATAAATTTCGTATCAGACGGTGCGTTTGTAAACGAAGGTTTAGAAGGTATTCACTTTAAACATATTCTTAAATGGGGTGAAAGATCTCCATATTTCTATTGGTTCAGAGTATATGCACTCCAAGACAGCCCGTTTACCCTGGGTATCTTCGGGAAAAATATGACCGATAAAAAAGAAAATCCAAACGTTGCTCACAGACTAGTTAACGGAGAATATACATACTATCAGGAAAATGGAAAAATTAAAAGGAAAAGAAACCATAGAGACCCACACAAACCAACATATATTCAGGTTTATGACAGAAGATTAATTAAAGACCCTTCAAAACTAAACCCGAATGAGTTAATCAAATCTTATGACAAATTAAATACAGATAATATCTTTGAACTAAATAATCACAACGATACAATCATTCCATATAGTTTTCCAATAAATGAAAAAACTTATGAACAAAATATGGAAAACTTAATGGAATACAATAAACATGCTAAAAAGCCTATAAAACTCGACAGTTACGAAGCAACAAGAATGCTTACGAAATTCGAAAACTTTGAATTCGAAGAAAAATTCGAAAGTGGTATTGAAACCTGGGATGCCAATGCAGATATTATCAAATTAAACTATGCATACTCCCACACAGATACAGAAAACCTTAAAAAAACTCTTTCAACCAAAGAGCGTAATGAAATGATGAGTCTTCTTGAGAAGAAAAATTACGAAGTTCAAGACTATGTAATTTCATCAGGCAAATACTGGACAAAGAAAACTAAACAAATTTTAATGACCAATATTGCGCAAAACCTCAAAAAATCAGAAATAAAAGCTCTTTTACAAAATGATCCAAGTGTAAAAACACCTGCAGATGCTTATTATAAACTTATAATGAATAAAAGCAATGGAAAAATATTCCCTAAAGATTTAATGCTTACATTGAATAAAGACGTTGTTGCTAATGTTTTGGATAACGAATATGATTTAAAAACGCCAAAAACATTTGAACGTAACAGTTTTGATGAAATAGTAGAAGCAGGCTTAATGGATATGCCATTAGATTCAGTAGAATTAGGCGACGATATTGTTGCTGTTCTAGCTTCACCATATATAAGCAAAAGAGCAGATTCTCCTGAAGAATTAGGTTTATCAAGATTTGATTTCATAAACAACAAATATTCAGTAGCCCCTGAATATCAAGCTACTTTTAAGAAAATGAATCATATCTACAAACATGAAATGAGTAATTTCGCAAAAGAAATTTTAGATATTATAAATACAAAATTAAAAGAATTACCAGATGGAACGCCAATAAGAGATGATGTAAATTCAACCACTTTCGGACGCTACCTAATACCTCTTTTAACTCAGGAAATTGCGAAATTTGCTATTATTAAATCAATCTATCCTGATGCAGAAATGTATGTAGATGAAAATACTGGAGAAATAAGTTACAATTATAAGAAATTGAAAAAGACATCTCTTGAAGAAATTAACATAATTGCAGATAGTCCGGCAAATGAAGCAAATCAACTATTAAATCGTATAGAAAAAAATATTCCGAAATTTTCAAGACAGGACAAAACAAAATTAACCAATGCTTTAATCAAATCAATTCGCGGGACTAATATTGAAAGTTATAAACTTGCAGAAATGATAATAGATAGAACTCAAGCAGGTTTGGACTGGAGAATTGATGCAACAAAAGATATTGCAGATATCAATGCACTACGCGGTCAGTCAATGAACTTTGAACAAACCTGGGATACTGTTATTGATTTCTGGAAAAGATTTAATGAAGGAGTTCTTCAAGAAAATCCAAATTCATATATAGCAGCCGAAATAACAGATGTTTATCCTATCCAGCACGAAAGCGGCTCACCTGAAACATCAAAATATCCTTGGCACAAAGAATCTGAAAGACAAATCCTTAATAAAACAGGATTTACAACAATGGCAAACTATGGATATTTCTTCAAAGATATCTTGGGCATATTCACCAAAACATTTGAATATGATCAATATGGCGGATATGGAGGTGCTATAGGCGATGCCACAAGATTATTCAATATTTTGATAGGAACAGTTAATGATGAGAAAAAAGAATACTTACGCTCAGGCAGCTTAGCTTCAATTATGTATGCTTACACTGTACTAGGCAACCATGACGTACCGAGAGCACTTCACTGTATGGCAGTAGATATGCCAATGTTCTATGCAGATTTGAATAATCAAGACTCAAAAAAACAGGGCGAAACTTATGAATTCCGAAAAAGAGCCTTAAAAGTATTGCACAATGAACAGGCTGACATAAATAACTACAATTGGCATGATATTGACAGCAAAGCCATTGCAATGGGAGAATCTTTACGCTCCGGCTTTGGTAAAACACTTGTAAAAAAATATGGTGAATCTGATAAACAAAAAGAGTTATGGTCTAAAATAGAACTTGCGGTTGCAGATTTAGCCAAAGGTAAGTTCAAAGGTGATAGGATTGAACCGGAAGCTTTTGGGGTAAAACCTTTTGATAAAACAATAGAAGCAGTTATGGAACAGGCTGAATATGCTCATGGTTTAAGACTTAATCCAAATGAAAGAAAAGAAATTATAAATGAAACTTTTGAAACAATACTTGAACCTGCATATACAAAGTTGCTTGGAGTAATGAAATACCTTGTAGCACTGCCTGGTAACCCGACATTATTTGCAGGTGACGAACTCGGTGCAACAGGTTATGAAACCAAAACGAAAAACATATTTTTACAAAACCGTGCATTCCTGCACCACGATTGGGTAAATGATAAAGCAGCAGATTACAAAGATTTTATTTATGAAAAGAAAAAGGCTCTTGATTTGTTGTTTGCCTTCCGTAAACGTCATGAAATGCACGCACTTAACGACGGTGCTCCATATACATTGAATCCGATGTCAGACAAAAACGGTAAAAAGATTAACGGAGTCTTAAGACAAAGTCCAGACGGTGCAATGGCAATATCATTATTCAGTACAGCCGGCATAGTCGGAAATTATGAAGATAAGTATGATCCTCAGCAGATTAAACTTGAAAGAATTGACCTTTCAGAAGGCACTAAAAATGCTCAAGTAGGACTTGCAGCAGGTTTGAAACCAGGTTTAATATTTGCAAACGGATATGATAAAAATGAGAAATATGTTGTTAGAGAATTCAATGGCAAATATTTCTTGAAACGTTATTACGGACCGAATACAAAAGACGGCAATATTGAATTTAAAGATACAATACTTGTACTTTACCATATGCCTGAAATGGAAGTTGGTAAAAAAGAAGAATATACACCATCCTTTAACGGCAGACGTGTATTGTATAATCCGCAATATAACTTTGTGTCTAAACCTTATGAAAATAAATCAAATAAAGAAAATCAAGGAACAAAGCTTTTGTTAACATCTAAATAAATTTTTTAGCACATTAATATGTAAAAAATTATTAACAAAAACAGAAGTTTTACGGCTCTACCGCTTAATGCTTTCTGCTATAATTAATATAGAAATTACAGCAGAAAGAGATACCGGAGGAAATAATGAGCTGGTTATATCTATTTTTAGCAATCTTATTTGAAATATTAGGCACAACATTTATGAAACTTTCTAACGGATTTTCTCAATTAATGCCTACTATAGGAACAACAATTTCTTACATTACCTGTTTTATACTTTTGTCATTTGCATTGAAAACTATTGATATGGGTATAGCTTATGCAATATGGAGTGCTGCTGGCTTATCAATAATTGCAGCAATCGGAATTGTATTTTTCCATGAAGATATCAGCCTGCTTAAGATTTTTTCATTAATTCTTATTATTGCAGGAGTAATAGGGTTAAATTTAAGCTGTAAAGGTCATTAAAAATTACACGGCAAATCTGAAATGCACAATATCGCCATCTTGGACAACATAATCTTTGCCTTCAAGCCTTGTTACACCTTTATCTTTGCAAGCCGCGTAGGAACCATTTTTAACAAATTCCTCATAAGGTGTAATTTCAGCTCTGATAAACCCTTTTTCAAAATCAGTATGAATGACACCGGCAGCCTGCGGGGCTTTTGCACCTGCGGGGATAGTCCAGGCATGAACTTCTTTTTCGCCTGCAGTAATAAATGTTCTCAAATTCAAAAGATGATAAACAGATTTTATCATTCTGTTAATACCACTGTCATCAACACCTAACTCTTTAAGATATTCTAAAGATTCATCACCTAGTTCAGCGAGTTCTTCTTCAATTTTTGCAGAAATAATAACCATTTCAGCATTGTGCTTGTCAGCATATTCTTGAACAAGTTTTGTATAATTGTTACCAGATTTCAAATCGCTTTCAGAAACATTAGCAGCATAAATTACAGGTTTAGTAGACATAAGATTAAGCTGTTTTACAAGCGGAATTTCATCGCCTTCAAAATGGTCGCTAATTTTAATAAATGTTCCTTCAGAAAGAAGTTCAGACAATTTATCAAGAACTTTGTCTTCTAAAACAGCATCTTTATCTCCGCCTTTTGCCTGTTTTGCAATACGTCCTTTTCTTTTTTCAACAGACGCCAAATCTGCAAGCGCCAATTCTGTATTAATAATTTCGATATCTTCAATAGGATCAACTTTTCCTGATACGTGAATAGTATTAGGATCGTCAAAACAACGAACAACCTGAATTATTGCATCAACTTCTCTAATATTATGCAAGAATTGGTTACCAAGCCCTTCACCTTTGCTTGCCCCCTTAACAAGCCCTGCAATGTCAACAAATTCAATTGCGGTGGGAATAATTTCTTTAGCTTTACATAAATCTGAAAGAACTTGTAATCTTTCATCCGGGACAGTTACAACACCGACATTCGGCTCTATTGTGCAAAAAGGATAATTTGCACTCTGTGCGTTTTTGGCGCTTGTCAAAGCATTAAATAAAGTTGATTTTCCAACATTAGGCAATCCTACAATACCTGTTCTTAACATTATATCAATTCCTTTTTTCAATTACTATTTAACTTAAGATTATCTTACCACAAACAACATCACAATAAAACACTGATATTTCTCCCTCAAACCTACGATTTTTCTTTAAAATATTTGATATTTAATAAAAAAAGTAGTATACTAAACAAGTTACGATACTGAAAAAGATATAAGAGGTTATTTATATGAAATTACACATGCAAATCCTGATAGCTCTGGGACTTGGGATAAAAAGAAACTGGCATATATTTTTCGGGATTATTTTAGGTATTATAGTCGGAATATTTTTACATGGACGGGATTACGTATATGTATCGGCTATATTAACATTTATAGGACAGGTATTCATCAGACTAATACAAATGGTTGTAATCCCGCTTGTAGTATCTGCAATAATAATAGGCATTACGAGTATTGGTGATAACAAACAGCTTAGTAAATTTGGAAGTAAAATGATAGTTTACTATACAATAATCACCGCAGCCGCAGTATCAATAGGTGCCATCCTTGCATTGTTAATGAAACCAGGCTTAGGTGCAGCACATTATATAAATGCCCATACTGCAACCGCAGTACAAGATACTGTTGCAACTGCAATGGCTCAACAGCAGAATACATTAAATTTAATCCTAAGTTTTGTACCAAATAATCCTTTTCAGGCATTTGCCTCAGGCAATATGGTGCCAATAATTGTATTTGTACTATTGTTTGCAATAGCACTTGCAAAAGTCGGCGACGTAAACAGACCGATTGTATCTTTCTTTGAATCAGTTTTTGCCGCGACAATGAAGATTACTGATTGGATAATGTTTTTTGCCGCTCCTGGTGTATTTGCCCTGACAGCAAGTGCTGTTTCAAGTTTTGGAATTGATATTTTTGCAAGTATTTCCAAATATCTGCTTGTATTGGCATTAGGTTTTGCAATTCAATTATTTGTGGTTTATCCGCTATTTTTGAAATTCTTCTCAAAAGTATCAATTGTAACTTTATATTCTGCAGTAGCAGAAGCAATGATGGTAGCATTCGGAACAGCAAGTTCATCAGCGACATTGCCATTGACAATAGCCTGCTGTGAAAAACGAGGAATTTCTCACAAAATATCAAGCTTTGTACTTCCGCTTGGTGCAACTTTGAATATGGATGGTACAGCATTGTTACAAACAGTTGCCGTAATATTTTTAATTCAGGCATATGGCGTAACACTCACTCCATTTTTATTAATTCAAATCTGCCTGCTTGCAATGATTGCATCATCAACTTGTGCAGGAATTCCAGGTGCCGGATTAATCACTATTGCCTTAATTCTTAATGGAATGGGCTTGAGTCCGGAACAACTTGTTGCAGGTTTTGCATTCCTATTCACAATCGAAAGAATTACAGATATGATGAGAACATTGGTTAATGTAACATCAGACACAGTAGTTGTTGCGGCAATTGCAGATAATGAAAACGAAATTAATTATGAACTGTTCAATGATCCGACAAAATATGAAGACATTGCATAACAGCAGCTTAATTTTATAAAAAAAGACCTGATAAATGTCAGGTCTTTTTATTTTAATTTTATATTAAGCTTTTTACCGGTTGCTGTGTACAAATCAAATAAAGCCATTTTATAATCATCTTCTGAAATATATGTTTTTGGCATAATATCCGGATGGAATTTCCAGAATTTATGTTCACCGTTAACAAATTTATGAACAAACCTTACTCCATTATCAGGACAAACCATTTCAATAAATCCTCCGTTACGAAATTCTTTTGCATAAAGAGGATTTACCTGTTGTCCTAAATCTGTAATACGGAATGTCTGAAGTTCTTCAAAACCCTGTTTTGTTGTATTATAAGATTTATTTGTAAATAATCCATCAAACCAGTGTGTTGATTTAACAATAGTATTACCGTCTTTAATTGACATATCAGTTCTGGTTGAAGAGTTTTTATGCAAAACCGTAACTGCGTTTAGGACACCTTTATTTTCGGACGCAAAACCTAAAAAAATATTATCACCTTTTTTATTTTTATAAGCAATTACAGACAATCCGTTAAAATTTGAAAATTGAACCTCATAGCCCTGTTTTTTTAATTCTTTCAATGTATCTTCGTAATTTTTACCAAAAGCCGTTTTTACACGTTCAAAACTTCCAATCTTACTTTTATCTTCAGGTTTAAGTTTTGAAAACCAGCCCTGAACTTTCTTGCCAAGAAAACCTTTAGCGCCTAAAATCCCTAAAGCAGCGGCAGTTACAATAGCTGTTCCTATATACCACAACACATTTGCCTGTCTTTTATCATTATTTTTAGGACTTACAAAAGAATCATTATTGGGATTATTAGTATTAGCGATTTTTGGTGTCTCAATTTTTGTCTGAACAGCATTATTTTCCCGCGCTTTATTTGCGGGCTGTGAATCAACCAGTTTAAAAGAATTAAATGGAGATTGTACAGACATAAATTTCCTACTTTTAACCTACACATATATAAACACAAAACAAAAATATTTATTTCCTAAACTTTTATATAGACGAAATAAATCTTAATATTTACAGCTTCACATGCTTTTGTTAACATTAAAACAAAAAGGTAAAAATGATAAATATAACAGATAAACTTGCATCAACGCACCTCGGGAAAAAATCTGAAGGAAGTGAAAATTATAACCCTAAACTTCTCGTTGCAATTCCAAGGTGTGAAAACAGAAAACAATATGAAATTCTAGACGATAATCTGCCATTTGTCGGTTATGATATTTGGCACGCTTACGAATTCTCTGCGATGAGCGAAAACGGAATTCCTGTTACACGGCTTTTGAAACTCAAATATAATTGCAATAGCGAGTTCCTTGTAGAATCAAAATCTCTCAAGCTTTATTTAAACTCATTCAACATGTCAAAATTTGGCGCAACCGTAAACGAATGCCTCGAAATCTGCAAAAATATTATTGAAAATGATTTAAGCGAAAAACTTCATACAGAAGTTAGCACAAACTTTTTTGAAAATAACACACAACGGATTGATATTTTCAGCGATTTTTCAAACATAATGAACTTTGTTGATGAAAAAACTCTTAAAGTCGAAAAATTTAAAGAAGCACCCGAACTTTTAGAAACAAAAGAAACCGAAGAAAAACAAAGTTATTATTTAAAATTCGACTCGCTGCGTTCAAACTGCAGAGTTACACATCAGCCGGATTTTGGAGATTTATTCCTTTATTACAAATCATCTAAACATATTTTAGAGGACAGTTTGGTAAAATACTTAAGCTCATTTCGTTCTGAATTCCATTTTCACGAAGAATGCTGTGAAATGATTTACAAAAGGCTTTACGACATACTTGACAAAGACGATGAAATATTTATAACCGCTTTATATACAAGGCGAGGCGGGATTGATATTTGTCCTGCGCGATGGAGTAAGAATTGTGTAATATATGATGTTTATAACTTAATTGATACAACAAAATTTGCAAGAGGAAGCATTAAACAATAATGAATAGCAGAAAATTGGGCGATGCAGGAGAAGATCTTGCATGCCGGTACTTAGAAAAGCAGGGATATGAAATTCTTGAACGGAACAAACATTACTCAAGATTTTGCGAAATTGATATTATTGCAAAACATAAGAATACCACCGTTTTTGTAGAAGTTAAAACAAGAAAAAACAATGCATATGGAACTCCTTTTGAAGCAATTACAAAAACAAAATATGAACATATCAGACAGGGAGCACTAAATTACACAACCGAACACAAAATAAAAGATTACAGAATTGATGTTATAGGGATTACTCTAAAACCTGAAATAAAAATAGAACATTTAAAAAATGTTTATTTATAAAATATGCCCGTTTTCTATTTTGTAAATCTTTACATCCTTCAAAAATTCGTCTTCAAAAAGGATTGTATCAACAGAAGTGATAATAGTTTGCGTTCTGTTATTAATAGACTTTAAAAGATAATTCTGCCTGATATCGTCAAGTTCTGCAAGAACATCATCCAGAAGCAAAACAGGTTCATCACCGGTTTTCTCTGTAATAATATCAAGTTCAGATAGTTTTAAAGCAAGGACAACAGTTCTTTGCTGCCCTTGAGAAGCAAATTTTGTCGCCTCATTGCCATTTATATAAAAAATAACATCATCCCTGTGAGGTCCGACGCAAGATTGCCCTCTGCGCATCTCTTCAAGATGTCTTTCATCCAGCGAACATCTGAAAGCAGCAGCAATTTCTTCGATTTCGTTTTCTCCACCCTTTAAAAATGAACAATCATAAGCTATTCTCAAATTTTCAGTTTCACTGATTATCAAATGTTTTTCTTTAGCAATTTTTTCAATTTCTTTCAAAAATTTCTTTCTAAGATAAATAATATTACTTCCTGTAATCACCAATTGCTCATTGTAAACCTCTAAAAGCGTATCATTACAAACCCCTGTTTTCAAAAACTCTTTAAGACAATTATTTTTTTGAATTCTTATTTTATCATACTTTGAAAGTCTTTCATCATACGCTGGATAAATTTGAGAAATCGCCCTATCAAGCCAATCACGCCTATCAGAAGGATTTCCGCGCAAAAGCAGCAAATCAGAAGTTGAAAAAAGAACAGTTTTTAAAACTGATTTAAAATTTTTAGGCGTTGTCTTGACTCTGTTAATCCTTAGCTCGCGTTTCTTTTCTTTGTTGTATGAAAAATCAAGTTCAACTTCGGTTTCTGCCTTAATCATATTAGTATTAATTTCACAGCCGCCAGCCTCAAAATTAATTAATTCAAGATTATTAGCAGTCCTCGGGCTTTTTAAAGCAGAGAGAAAATAAATACTTTCCAAAATATTAGTTTTCCCTTGAGCATTTTTACCTATAATAAGAACTTTATCAGAGTCAAAATTAAGCTCAATATCCTTGCAGTTCCTGTAATTTTTCAGCCTTAAATCCCTTAATCTCATATCAAGATTATACCTCAAATATATGATTTATTGTTTTGCTATAGACTATTATTAAAATTTCTTATATAATAACGGATATACAGTTGGATATATAAGGAATAATTATATGATACCTATAATTTCAGAAGAGAATGCAGCTATGGTCTTTGGTGAAATCTTTAAAGATATGCCGGCCTGGCGAAAAAAAATGATCCATTATCTTAAAGAAGAAAATCCGGAGATAAACACTGCAATAATAGAAGCTGCAAATAATACGGACTTAGATCCAAAAGCTGTAGCATTAGGTGCATATATGACTTATATTCTTATAGAAATGGCAATGAAAGATGCTGATGCAATTATGAATTTTAAAGAATAGGTAGGTAAAGAATTATGCTGATTGAAGAACTATTAGAGAAATTAGTAGCAGACGGCGGTTCCGACTTACACATTTCAAGCGGACTACCACCTGCAGCACGTATTGACGGTAAGTTACAAAGATATGATTATCCGCCATTAAGTCCGGATGATGTTGAGACATTGCTTTTCCCGATGCTTTCAAATGAACAAAGACGTACTCTTGAACAAAACTGGGAACTTGACTTTTCATACGGTATTGAAGGTTTAAGCCGTTTCAGGGTAAATTTTTACAAAGATAAAGGCAACTATGCAGCGGCATTCAGAACGATTACATCAGTAGTTCCGTCATTTGATAAACTCGGTTTGCCTGAAATTGTAAGAAAAACAGCAGACAAACCAAGAGGCTTAATTCTTGTAACAGGTCCTACAGGTTCAGGTAAATCAACAACACTTGCTGCGATGATTGACTATATAAACTCAAACAGAGCTGAACACATTCTAACAATTGAAGATCCGATAGAATTCGTTCACACGTCAAAACAAAGTATAATTCACCAGCGTGAGTTAGGAATGGATACAAGATCGTTTGCAAACGCATTGAAATCAGCACTTCGTGAAGATCCGGATATCATTCTGGTAGGTGAGATGCGTGACCACGAAACAATTGCTTTAGCGCTGACTGCTGCAGAAACAGGTCACTTAGTATTCGGAACATTGCACACCTCATCAGCAGCACAAACTATCGACCGTATCATCGACGTATTTCCGGAAGGTCAACAACAGCAGATTCGTGTACAGCTTGCGAACTCACTTGTTGCAGTATTTTCACAAACGCTATTACAAAAAGTACAACCTGACGGCACTAAAAAAGGCCGTGTAATGGCACAGGAAATCATGCTTGTAACACCTGCTATTGCAAACCTTATTCGTGAAGCAAAAGCAGCCCAAATTTATTCTACAATTCAGATGAACCAGGGCTTAGGCATGCAGACTCTTGAAATGGCATTGGCAAACCTTTATAAACAAAAATTAATCACAATAGAAGATGCTCTTTCAAGATCATCAAGACCGGATGAGTTAAAACGATTAATGCAATAAAAAAAGTCCCCTTAATAAGGGGACTTTTTTATATCTTATAAGGGTAATCATCTTTGAATTCCCAGCCATCTAGCTGCAGCAACCGACTGCAATAACTGCCTGATTGTTTGCATAGACGTAAAACATTATCTCTATCATCCATATCTGTAGTAAATTTATTACCATCTTCATCTTCGTCATATAAACCGCCTTCACCTATATCTGCAGCCCAGCCATATGCCGAAAAATTTCCTTTCTCTAAAATAAACTTATGAATATCTCTTCCCCATTGATTTGGCGCCTTATCGCCATTTACATCATATAATATATCAACAGCTGCACCTCCTCTAACCATTGACATACTTGAGCCATCTCCAAATTTAACAACTATTCCAGATTTTCCTGATGTAAAATCACTCTTTTCTGTTCCTGTATATACAATGTTTTTAAAATACGGTGCGAAATGTGTATTCCAAAAAGTTTCAAGGGAATCCTCGTCCGGTACTATCCAATCTTCAGGCAGCATATTTTTATCTTGATTATATATTATAATTGCCTGATTCATTGTACTAAAGTATTTTTTTAGTCTTGCAGAATACTCGCTTTTTCTAGAACTTGCTATCAACGTCGGCATTGTAAGCGATGAAACAACCCCAATAATTCCTAATGTAATTAAAACTTCCGCCAGGGTAAATGCCGGCCATTTAAAGGTGAAAAACCGCTCTACGCGCGTGCCCCCCCCCCGTGAGCGTGTTTAAAATTAATTTTTTTCATTTTCTCTCCTTTCAATTTGGTAACTTCCTTATTATAAAACATTTTTAACATTTTGCAAGACTTTAAACATTAATGCAAACTTGTTAAGTGTTTTGTTTATGATAAAATTTAAGTATAAGATTTTACAACATAAAGGAAGTAAAAATGGCACAACAAACTCATGAAGCAAGTTCTTCTAAAGAACAAATAAGACAAACAAGAATACAAAAACTTGCAGACCTCGCGGATAAAGGTGTAAATCCATACCCTTATTCGTTTGACAAAGATATTGATGCAGCAGATTTGCAAGAAAAATACAAAGACCTTGAAGCTGGTGTTGAAACAGATGACAAATATTCTGTAGCAGGCCGCGTTATGGCAATCCGTAATACAGGAATGTTTATTGACCTGATGGATGCTTCAGGTAAAATCCAAATTTTTTCACATAAAGAAAATTTGCCGGAAGATCAAATGAAAATTCTGAAACTTATTGATATCGGTGATATCGTAGGTTTTACAGGGACAATCAGAAGAACTCCGCGCGGAGAACTTTCTATAAAATCACAATCTCTAAAATTATTATCAAAATCACTTCTTCCTTTGCCTAACAAACAAATCAGCAAAGAAAAAATGGAAGAATTACAAAACTTTCACGGCCTAACAGACGTTGAAACTAAATATCGCCAAAGATATGTTGATTTAATTGTTAATCAGGATGTCCGCGATACTTTTAGAAAAAGAAGTTTAATAATTCAAAAAATAAGAAATTACTTAACTGCTCAAGGCTTTTTAGAAGTAGAAACCCCTATGCTTCACCCGCAGGCAGGAGGCGCAAACGCAAAACCGTTTATCACACATCACAACGCACTTGATATGGATATGTATTTAAGAATTGCGCCGGAATTGTACCTAAAAAGACTTATGGTAGGCGGATTATCTGAAAAAATATTTGAAATTAACAGAAGTTTCCGCAACGAAGGTATTGATACACGTCACAATCCAGAATTTACAATGATGGAGCTTTATCAGGCATATGTTGATTACAACGAAATGATGGTGCTTACAGAAAACCTTGTAAGTACAATTGCGCAAGAAGTTCTCGGCACAATGAAAATCCAATATGGAGATAATGAAATAGATTTGACTCCTCCATGGGATAGAAAAACAATGCTGGGGGCGGTAAAAGAAGCTACAGGAATTGATTTTAATACAGTATTCACAGTAACAGATGCAAAAGAAAAAGCAAAATCAGTAGGAGTTAACGCTGATGAATGCGATAACTGGGGACAGGTTATCGACTTGATTTTTGAAGAAAAAGTTGAACCAACCCTAATCCAGCCGGTTCATATTATTGATTATCCGCGTGATATATCACCTCTTGCAAAAGTTCACAGAGACAACGACAGATTAACAGAACGTTTTGAGACAAGAGTTAACGGCTGGGAAATTGCAAACGCATTTTCAGAATTAACTGACCCGATTGACCAGAGAATGAGATTTGAAGCACAAGCATTAGCTAAAGTAAACGGTGATGAAGAAGCAATGTCTATTGACGAAGACTTTATCTGTGCACTGGAACACGGAATGCCTCCTGCAGGCGGTCTTGGTATTGGAATAGACAGATTAGTTATGTTGTTAACAAACTCTCCGTCTATCAGAGATGTTATTGCATTTCCAACGATGAGACATAGAGACTAATTAATTTCAAATCTTATTTAAAAAACCTCCCTATAAAAATAGGGAGGTTTTAATTATAAATTTATATTTATTACAATTACCAGCCATAATATGGCCCATAAGATTGCATTATTTGTTTTCCCCAGGCATCTTCTAATTCCTCATATGACATATGCAGATAATCCATATTTTTATTTCTTGCAATCCAAAAACCACAAGATAAACCAGCATTCCAGCCGTGTGCATCTCTGAAATCACAATAACTTGCTCTATCAGTCCACCAAGGCTCTATATAACCGGGTTTTATTCTTGTCGGAGTGAATAAATCAAATGAAAATAAAAACTGGTCTTTTCCTAAAGTATTCGGTCCTTTTTTAGAATTTATATCAACAAAAAACTCTCCGCCATGTGCTGCTGATGATATAAGAATACACTCACCGGAAACTAAACTTACTGCAGGAGTTGCAGAAGATACTGAACTATCGAAATTTGACGTATACTCTTTCCCATCCAATGTGTATGATTTTTCAGGCATACAGTTCTTTCTGCCACTTTTTTCCCAGGCCTGATTTATATTGAAGTAAGGTTTTATCATTGTGTTATAAACTGCAACATGGTCTGCTCCACTCCTACCAGAAATATGTCCATTGGTATCATATTTGTAAGTAACTCCCGCTCCCCAATTTTCATAAGTACCATTTTCTATCTGAGCCATTCGATATGCGTTATCTAACATTGAATATATACGCAAAAAACCGGTTACCCATTGTTTTTCCTGATATTTTCCAATAAGCGTCGGAAGTGTTAAGGCTGCAACAATCCCGATTACACCGAGAGTAATTAAGACTTCCGCTAAAGTAAATGCTTTTTTGCTATAATAGTGATGTACCATATCACCGTTATAGCATATGTTATATTTTTGGCAAGTGGCTGGAATCCGCGCTAGGCGCGTGCCCCCCCCCCGACTAGGTTTTTCAAGTTAAATCTTTTCATAAATTCGCTCCTCTCTTTTATTGATAGTGAAATTATAGAAGATTCTTCAATAATTTTCAAGAGTATAAAAGTTCATTATGCCATTTCTTCATCAGGGCCGTTCATTATTTGAATACCAAATTTTGTTCTGAATAGATGTTTTACGGTATCACCTTGAATTTCATACATCATTTTATTGAACATATCGTATGCTTCACGCTTATATTCAATCAAAGGATCTTTTTGACCGTACGCACGCAAACCTATACCTTCTCTTAGCATATCAATATTGTGAAGATGGTCAATCCATTTGTTATCAACAACACGTAATAAAATATCTTTTTCGAGGTTACGAATTACATTGTTATCAGAAAAAGCAACCTGAGGTTCAAAATTCGGATCGTATTTAGAAACAACGTCATTATAAAAGTCTATAACTTCCTGTTCATGAGTTCTATAGGCATTTATCGCAAACTCTTTCAATTTGTTATAAACAGCTTCAAAACGCATATTTTGAACATCTTTTACTTCAAAGAACGACAATTGAGGAATTATAGAATGAAGTTCTTTAATCATAGTTTCCAAATCCTCATAAATATACTCTTCCGGAGCTTGTTCCGGCGAAATATAACTTCTAAGCAGCCTGTCGATTTCACGTTCAATCATGTAATATATATCTTCCGACAAATTTTTACCGGCAAGAACTTTACGGCGTTGAGCGTAGAATTTTTCACGCTGGATATTCATAACATCGTCATATTCAAGAACGCTTTTTCTTATATCAAAATGGTAAGTTTCAACTTTTTTCTGAGCAGATTGAATTTGTCGTGTAATAAGCGTATTTTCAATCGCCATATCTTCTTCAACATTGAGCATGTTCATTAATGCTGTAATTTTGTCGCCTCCGAAAATTCTCATCAAATTGTCTTGTAAAGATAAGAAAAATCTTGTTGATCCGGGATCCCCCTGACGTGCAGCACGGCCTCTTAACTGGTTATCTATACGACGCGACTCATGGCGTTCCGTACCAATTACGTGTAAACCGCCAAGTTCTACGACTTTAGCGTGCTCTTCTTCTGTAACTTTTCGTGCTTCTGCCAAAAGTTCATCTTTTTTCGTGTTATATTCTTCTGAATCTTCTTCCAAACCTAAAGAATCGAGTTTTTCTTTAGCAAGATATTCAGCATTACCACCTAACAGAATATCAGTACCGCGGCCTGCCATATTCGTTGCAATTGTAACAGCACCAACACGGCCTGCCTGTGCAATAATGTATGCCTCTTTGGCGTGATGTTTTGCATTCAATACGTTATGTTTAATGCCGCGTTTTGTAAGTAATGATGAAACATATTCAGATTTTTCAATACTGATTGTTCCAACAAGAACAGGACGGCCAATTTTATGCATTTGTATTATATCTTCTACAACTGCATTGTATTTTGCGACCTCTGTTTTGTAGATTACATCAGGGTAATTTATTCTGATATCAGGTTTATTAGTCGGAATTGTTGTAACTTCAAGGTTATAAATTTTACCGAACTCAGCTTCTTCTGTCATTGCAGTACCAGTCATACCTGAAAGTTTCGGGTAAAGTCTGAATAAATTCTGGAAAGTAATAGAGGCAAGAGTTTGAGTTTCGTCCTGAATTTTAACCCCTTCTTTAGCTTCAATAGCCTGATGAAGTCCGTCTGACCAGCGTCTGCCTTCCATTAAACGTCCTGTGAATTCATCGACAATCATTACTTCACCGTTTTTAATCACATAATCTGTATCTCTAACGAATAATTCTTTTGCTTTCAAAGCTTGCAAAAGATGATGTGCGTATTGAGTATTAATATCAAACAAATCTTTTACGCCGATAATTTCTTGCGCTCTGTCAATACCTTCTTCTGTGAGAATAATATTTTTATTTTTTTCATCAACTTCATAATCAACATTCTTTTGAAGCTGAGGAGCAACTTTTGCCATCATTTGATAAGTTTCAGCGGATTTTTCAAGTCTGCCGCTAATAATAAGCGGGGTTCTGGCTTCATCAATCAAAATACTATCGACTTCATCTATGATTGCATAATTATAAGGTCTTTGAACAAGCATTTCCATACTGCTAGCCATATTATCTCTAAGGTAATCAAAGCCGAATTCGTTGTTAGTACCATAAGTAATATCGCAATTATAGGCTTGTTTTTTCTTTTCAAAATCATCTGCTGTTCTGCCGCCGGAGAGAATTACGCCAACAGAAAGTCCGAGGAATTTATAAATTTTTCCCATCCATTCGCTGTCACGCTGTGCCAGATAATCGTTTACGGTAATAACATGAACACCTTTACCGGTTAGGGCATTCAAATATGCAGGTAAAGTTGCAACAAGAGTTTTACCTTCACCGGTTCTCATTTCTGCGATATGCCCGTTGTGCAAGAAGTATCCGCCAATTAACTGTACATCAAAATGGCGCATATTCAAGACTCTTTTTCCGGCTTCTCTAACTGTTGCGAATGCTTCCGGTAAAATCTTATCCAACGCTTCTTTTTCTAATTTTCTATCTGTATTAAAGTCTTTTGATGTTGGACGTTTTGCAAGAATTTCTTTGAATTCATCAGTTTTAGCCCTCAATTCTTCATCAGTTAATTTTTCAAACTGAGGTTCAAGAGCGTTAATATGCTCAATAATCGGCATTATTCGTTTAACTTTTTTTTCGTTAGGATCGCCCAACAACTTTAATAATAGACTTATCATAAAAAAATTTTCCTCTCCGTAACTGGTATTTCTATTACAATACTAGCATGGACAAGGAAAATTTGTTATATATCTTAAGGAAATCTTTATTATTATGAACTAAACATTGTAAATACTTTTTCTACATTCTTGCTTATCAAGTTCTTAACTGTATCATATTCAGTTGTTAGGGCTGATATTTCGGTATCAATATTTTTCATATCTAATTCAAGTTGTTCTTCTTTATAGTTAAGAGTAGATTTTGTTTGTTCATATTCAAGTTCTGCCTGAGTAATCGCATCTTCATCAGTAACTTCAATAACATGACCATTGAATGTATATGGATCTTGATAATATGTATTATCCGTATTCAAAGATGATATGAATAACTGACCATTTTTAATTGCATGAGAAAGATATTCTTTATCATCAACATTACCTGATGCTGTTGTCCAGCCTGTTTTACAGATATTGTTGTACATCATACTGTAAAAGTTTCCGAGTAACATATCTTTTTCAGTTACAGCATCTTCGTTTCTCAGAACGTAATAATAGTTAGGATCTTCTGTTACCAAATCAGAATCATCAACTCTGTTACGAACATTATAAGGAACATCATATTCACCGCAAATCAGCGCATAATATGTCAAGAATGCACTTGCCATATTAGATAAACTTATACCATATGTTCCGTCAGTTTTTACAATTACGTTATATGCATTTGCGCTATCATTAATCTTGCTTGCATCATTAGTATAACCGCCTCTTGTACCGCCTAAATCTATAATTGTACCATTGAGAAGATCTTTTAACTGAGTTTCAGCAGAAGCCATAGCCTGACTATTTTGAATATCATCAGCAAATAATCCTTTTATAGAATCAATAACTTTATCAGCAACAGCAATAATCGCATCTTTGGCTTCTTGTTCACCAAGTCCTTCCTGAGCGACATAAGTAACATTACCGCTTAGCAAATCCAATAAATCAAAGCTGTCATCTGCTTTATTATATTTTGTTGAATTTATAAATATAGCTTGTTTATCAGCATTTGAGCTGTCATAACTTGCGTAAAGATTTTCTAATTTAAACGTTGCTTTATTACCAAATGGTTCTGCCGTACCTCCACCAGAAGTCCAGCTGGAATCATAAGGTTCTTCTTCTAATTTATCCTTTATATAGACCAACATTGTACCAATAGTCATAGCATTTGCGCCAGTCTTATCAATAGGTTCACCGCCAATACCTGCATCAGGGATGTAATAGGAATGATGAGTTCCCTCAATATCATAACCTGCAGACAAAGTTGTAACTGTTGAAGGTGCTATAGCACCATTTTGTCCCATACATTCCAAAAATTTATAAAAACCACTCTCATCAGGAATAGTAGAACCGTCACGGGCTATACCTGCGGCTTCTGCAGCTTTTGCCATTGCAGAATTAAGAACAATCTTACCTGTTCTTGATGTTATAAAATACGGATCATAACTATTCAGAGCAGACGGTGTCATCATAACATCATATGTTAAATCATATGTTTGTCCGGTTGCAGCTGCAGTACCCGTTGTTCCATCCATATCCCAAACTAATTTTGTTTGATTTAATGAGTTTTGGTATTTCTGTGTAGCGTTAGCTAAGGCACGAGTAAGGGAAAGCTTCTCTTGAGCGAGTTGCATAGATTGAAATTCACAACTTGCTTTTCTTGCAGTTATGGCTAAAAATCTTGCTTGTGAAGCTGCCAATCCCATTGTTTGCCGCTTTCCTTTCGTTAATTTCTTAGTAACATATATTCCTGATATTCATGTCTACGGCTATTTATAGAGAAATCTTTAATATATAAAACATCCATGTTACATTTGTTAACATTATTTCAAATCTATCAGCAAATCATACATTTTATCAATTTTTTCTTTTACTTCAGAAAACTGATATTTCAAATCTTTGAAACTATTGAGTGTGACAAATTTTTCTTCAATTTCCTCAATAATTTCTCTATGTTTTTTCTCAAGCATTTCAGGCGTTACAACAATCCTTTGCTGAATTAAAAATACCATAATCGCTATCAATATCGGTGAATAATGCAATAAACTTTCCATAATTTTCCTTATCTAAACAAAAAATGCTTCTTTTTATAAATTTCTACAGGAATTGCATCAAGGCAATTTCCCATATTTTTTATACTGTGAGCTCGCAAAAAACCTGAGTCTGAGGGGATTATAAAAGTTCGGCCCGGATTTATGCGTAATTTTGAAACTATATCATGCGGGCTTCTGTAGTTCGTAATTAAATTGGTATAATCTTTGTCTTTTAGTATTAGTTTCTTAGAGATACCATAAGTATTAAAAGTAACTGTCTCGATATTATTCAAAACACCTGCAAATGTTGCCTCGCTTCCGCCTTCTGAATGTCCAACAAGCGTAACCTCATCAAAAATTCTCACATAACGTCTTTTCATAACCTGAAAAAACTCATTTGCCTTTTTCATCTGGTTGTTAATTGTGCCAAAACACATTTGAATGTTTGCAGCATGATCTAGAATACTTTTTTTATCAGTTCCGGCAAAACTAAAAACAACTTGGTTTTTGTTCCTGTAAATCATACATTTAAAATTTGTTTTCGGATTGTATTCCGCTTCCACAACATGCCAGCCATGCGGCAAATCAGTTCCGATTTTTCCTACAGACATATCATTTGTATGAATACAAAGACGCTTCAAAATATTTGATTTGTAATGCAATCTTTTTAATTCTGTTTCCATAATAATTTTTCCTTATAAAGTTATCGGCCAATAAAAATCAACAAGATAAGACGCAGCATCAAACGGATGTGAAAGAAATTTCAACTCTTTTGTCTGCTTAATCTGCTGATATGTCGGAATATCAATTTTGGAAGTCCCTTCTTTATATCTGAGGTTATAAATGTTATAAAGAAGTTTTTCACACTTTTTATCAACAAACAGACAAACTTCCCCTTCGGCTGAACGAACCTTAGAATTAAACGCCATAACCCTGTTTTTTATCGGAGGATTAAATGCTTTTATTTGAATTTCAACATCATAGCCGTATTGAAGAAGTTTTTTCTTGATAATTACATAATTCGTATATTCACTTGTACAGCTTCTATTGTCGCCGGAGGCATCTCCATTAACAATAATTTTTCCCTTATGACTGGGGTATCTCCTGAAAAATTCATCGCACGCTTTTGAAGTTGTAGTGTTCTCCAAAACAATTTCATCAAAATAAAAAACCTTGTCATCAGTTTTATGCGCTAAAACCCATGACATCGGATCAACATTAAAATCACAGCTTATATGTAAATCCATATCCTGCTGGTAAGTTATAGATTTCACATTTTCATCAGTAAAATCTTTCACCACAAGCCCGTTATTGTAATCGCCGTTTTGCGCAAGAACAAAAATATTATAATAATGTTCATCATATAACTTTTTAAGCTCTTCGCAAAACCCTTCAGGGAGATAAATATTCTGTGTTGTCGGAGCGGTAATTAAACGATAATTCGGTGCAGTATTCTCAACAAAGGTTTTATAAACCCAACCCCTGTGCATTTCCGGATTTGTATGCCCGAAAATTCTGTATGTAAAATTTTTCCAAGTTTTTTTAACCCTCTGCCGCATACGGCCTAATAACATCTTAAATGTTTCATAAGGAATATCAGACATTTCTTCTATCTCTACAAATCCAAGGTTTAAAGATTTTAATTTATTAGGTTCATCAAAATGTCTGAATAAAATTTCAGACCCGTTTTTGAACGTGAGTTTCTGCAAAGAAGATGACCATTCATAATCAAATCCATCGCGAAAACCAATATTGTCAAGATGTTCAAAGTAAGTCTGCAAAGTAGTATCACGAACAAGTGTGTAAGTCTGTGCCCCGACAAGCCCGCGGACACCGGGGAACTTCAAACATAACAATATTCCAAGAAGAGATCCTGCAAAAGTTTTGCCGGAACCATATCCGCCTTGATATACCGCAATATCCAAACTGTAATTATGAGGAATTTCCAAAAATTCCCGCTGCGCTTTTAATAACTTATACTCCATAACTTTTTACCTGCAAGAAAAAGCCGCCCCTTGGAATAGAAATGGTCATTTATGCATGAGGAGTCGGAAAAGAACCTGAAAGGGACGGCAGAGAATAGACTAATAGATTCAGTTTACTTTTGGATTTCATCGTCTTTGTTCAAAAGAAAATTATTTGCGTTTTCAATTCCGTATTGTTCCAAAGCAAATTTGAAACATTCAAGCCAGTTAATCTGTTCCTCAACCTCCGGAACATTTGCAAATGATTGAACAACTTCAAATAACTCTTTCAATCGAAGTTTTCTTTCAAAAGAGGCTTTTCTATCCCCATAACGATAAATGTAATTGGCATTTCTAACATCATCGTCAATTTCAACAAACATAGTTTTGCCTCTGTCGTTTGTTCCTATTAACTCTTTACCGAGTTTAAAATAAGAAATAATTTCTGCAGTTTTCTCAACCATAGGAACAACAATTTTTCTGTTAATTGTATCAAGAAGCATGTTTAATCTTGCTTCCTGACCGCTTACGGAATAATTTAATTCTGTTGCCGTACGCTGTGCATTTTGAATATTTCCCGCCATATTTTTGAAAATTCCTGTAGCGCTTTCTATTGTTGATTTGAAATAATTCAAGAAATCCCAGCCGACCATAGCTTTATCAAAAGATA
Organism: Candidatus Gastranaerophilales bacterium; assembly: GCA_944323155.1. Classification (GTDB taxonomy): domain Bacteria; phylum Cyanobacteriota; class Vampirovibrionia; order Gastranaerophilales; family Gastranaerophilaceae; genus CALURL01. Next base: position 34,441 of record CALURL010000004.1, on the reverse strand, counting down.
AAGGAATTGGCTGAGTCGGCATTAAAGCGGCATCATATTCAATAATTTTCCCCGGCTTGACATCCTGCTGACCTTTAAAACAGCCTTTCGGCGCAAGATATGGAGGATTCATCATTAATGCAAGAGCATCTATTTGTTTATTCAAAATAGTTGAAGCTATATTATTTAATATCAACGCCACACGTAATGGAGAAACTCCTCTTAAAGTATGCGGTGATTCTATAATATTTGCGTGGATAAAAGGATTTATGATAAACGGATTCGGTTCAAATCGGATAATTTCTTTTCTTGCGGCAACAACAACCAGCCAGTTTTTCAAAACCTTTCCGTCTGATAATTCAATATCTCCCCAGTATTCTAAAATTTCAAGTTTATTACCGTCAACAGCTCTATTGGCGCTTAGGCTGCTGCGTGATTTTTTATTTGCCACCACTCCTTTCAATTCTTCCGTTTTTTCTTCAGTAAGACAGTTATTTGATTTGTCAGAGAATATATCCTCGAGCGAAGCATAAGTACGATAAATTTTTGCGCAAGAATCCCAGTTATCACGATTATATTTATCAAAAACAAAATCTTCAGCTTTAATATGTTTAATTCTTGCATTATCGTATGTAACTTTATCTTCAATTACAAAACCGCCTTTTGTTTCAGGGTGCATAAGTTCTTCTTCAAAAGTTTTTGCACGCCTTGTTGATTTAATTTTAGTTTCCCAGCCGACAAATAAGGTTGCCTCGCCTGTTTCAACAATTCCATCAATAACTTTTTCTATTTCATTTTCAATATTCATCTGCTCGAATGTATTGACAAGCATTGCTTTTTGCCTGTTTGCAAAAGCCTGTGTTTGAGGCGTAGTTCCTGTAACATCAAACATTGCATCAGGATGTGAATATAAATTCTCGCTGATATGAGATTTTAATGTTTGAGCAAGCTCATAAATATCCGGCAGTTCAATCTTATTGTCCCAGCCGTTCAATTTTGGGATGTCAGTGTTATATATTGCATCTCTTACAAGACGAATATCATTCAACTGTGCAGTACGCTCATCTTCAAATTTGTCATATTTCTCAGCGATACTGCCTGTCAAATAAATTGCATCTGTTTCATTTAATTTTTGAGTTAAATCTTCAGTTTCTATTTTCATAAAAATTACCTTTCCTGATTTAGTACAGAATATATTTCAATATCCTGCAATTTATTATCTTTTAGCGTTTCTGATTTAAGATATCCTTCTTTTTGAAAACCGCTTGCTTTCAATAGTGTTTTTACTCTGAAATTTTGCGGATAAATAAGCGCTTTAATTTTTTTGAATTTTAGACGATTAAAACAGTGATTTAAAAATAACTTTGCGCAGTATTTTGTATAACTGCCCCAGAATTCTTTATGAAAACAAGTTGTAAGTTCCGCCGAATGAAGGCGGCTGCTGTCGCCGATTATATTGTCAAGAAAAACAAATCCGGAGACCTTTCCGTCATACAAAATTACCCAGAAAAAAGGGCTTAACCTTTCGACAAGCCCGCAGAAATATTCATAAAAAGACTGTCCGTTCAGAGCGTAATCATCATCCAAAAATTTCGCATATCTTAAATATAAAAACATAACTTCGGTAAAATATTTGGTATTTTCGTAATGTCCAGTATTACGTTTTATTGTTATATTTAAAAATTCAATCATTATTCCCAGACATCAGCTTTCTCAAATCTTACATATGCATCTTCTGTGATAAACGCGCTCAGCAAACCTTTCAATATTTGTTCGCGCACGTTATATTGAATTCCTAAAAGGGCTTCTGCTTGAACTCCGTTTATATAAGATTCGTTTTTAGTTCTTTTATTGAAAACTTTGAATACAGAATTCTTAGAAAAAATATACTTTTCAGGAACCTTTGATATTTCCGTATAAGTAATTTTTTGAGGCTTATGTTTCAATTTTTCAGCTTCATTTTTAAATTCTTCTTCTATTTTCATCCTTATTAAATCTTCTAATGATGCACCTTCAAGAAGCATTTTTTCTACATTTTCCTGATTCTTCATAATAACTTTCCTCTAAATTTTTTCATCATCTAAATTCGAAATAGTTATAATTTTTGCTTGATTGTATTCATCCTCTTCTTTGTTATTAGAAGAAAATCCAAGATATTTACAGAGACTTTCAAGCGCTTTTAGACCTGCAGATGTGTCACGTAATTTTTTCTTGCCTGTATAACCTCCGTCTTTATCAAGAATATCCTCCTCCTCCAGAGAAAATTCCGCAATCTGCAAAAGTTTTTGTATAACATATCCTTTGTGAACTCTTAACGAAGATATTTGTTTTTGGATTTGTAATTTAATTTCATTAACAATTATTTTGTCAGAAAGTAATCTGTTTGCGACAGATTTCAAATCCTTTGCTTTGTAACCGGCTTTCTTTGCAGAATACTCTCCATCAAGAGAATTTATATATTCAAATACAAATTGTTTTTGCTGTTGAGTTAAATTTTTCATTATTGTTTTATTCTTTTATTAAAATTATTAACATTTCTTATAAATATTTGTGTTTTTTTGAAAAAAATTGTATAATAAGCATGCTATTTATATTTCGGCTAGTGTAAATCTTAACAGGGGGGAAATGAAATTACTTCCTGTTTTTTTTGTCCGAAATTCTGATTTTTACCTTCTGTGAGTCTTGATTGTCGGAATATCATCAGTAGTTATTGAAACCTTTGCACGAAGGTTTGCAAGTGCATCTTTATACATGCCATACCAGTAATTAAATCTTACATGCTGCGGATTTCCTTTTAATCTCATACATGCGCCATACACAAGTAAAGGCTCTGCAAAAGGCATGGGGATTAAAGATTCATCAGTTCCATCTGTCAATTCGAGAATTTCTTCACCTGATTCATTTACAGCACAATTCTTTGTGTAATAAATTACATCTATATCAATATCTCTATCATATTCCGGCAGCAAAATTTTATTGTTAAAAATACTGTATGTATTAGAAGGCTGTGTATTTGTAAAGAATTTTTCAAAATCTTCATAATATTCAAGAACATTTCCGTCTGCAATTAAAGATTCTATTCTTCCGGCAATTGTGTTATCAATTTCTGTTTCGCCTTTTGAAAGATGTAAAACAGACTTACGAAGCAAAAAATTCCAGTTATCAAAATTACACAGTTCTGCATTTATAACATTTATTATATTTTTTAATTTTTTATGATCATTTTTTATTAATTCCGAAAAAGCATTTACCTGTTTGTAATTAAGCTCAATCAGACATTTATTAACAATCTCCAAATAATTCATGTTTTCTCCTAATCTTTTTAACATCTTTAAACAAAGCAGCCTAATAAAAAGGCTGCCCGCTTAAAGATTATAAATTCACAAAATTCTAACGAATAAGACCTCTTTTTAACTGATCCATAATTAGACGTTCATTTTTTGCAAATTCTGCACCACTCATTTTGCCGATTTGCTCACGAGTAAAAATCACTCCGGTTCCGTTTCCTGCATTGGATTTTTGCGCATTTGCAATTAATCTCTGTTTTGCAGCTTCATTTGCATTCATTAGTGCTTTATCGTGCTCCTGCTTTCTCAAATATCTCTGTATTGCAGAGTTTTCAACTCCTGTTATCATATTAATAATTTGAGACATTTCATCTTTACCAACAGTGGGATAAGAATTTTTCAAATATTCAAGAACTTGATTTCTTCCATCCTGTTGAAAAAATTCAGGATTGTCGAGGTTATTAAGATAACCCGCGGCAGGCACAGAATTTTGAACAGGTTGCTGTGTTGAAAGCCCTTTTTGTTGTTTCACTTCATTATACGCTTTATTCACTACATAATTCATTAAATTTTGTCCTTGTTCCGGACTTACAACACCTGAATTAATCATGTTCTCGATTTGTTGAATATCCTTTAGCGCCATTTGTTTTATCTGGTTTTCTGCATCTGACATTGAAGAAGAAGCAGCTTGATTTGGCTTTGCTGCCTCACTTGTTTGTAATGCATCCGCCAGTGTCTGCTGGTAAACGGCATTTGATGAAATATTTGAAGAATTTGTATTCATTAATTGTGCATTCTTTTTATCTTGCATATTCATTATTTCTCCTTATTGTTCAAATCCGTGCGATAAAGATTTCATTGTCAAAACAGAAAGTTCTATTGCATCATCTATAAAATCCGAAAGAAGTTTTGCAATAATCTTTTTAAAAGGCGCAAATACCGGAATATTAGATATTATGTATTCAAGTGCCATCTGTTTTTTTCTTTTTCCGTCTTCACCGCTCAGAGTTTTTTCAGCCAGATAAACTGCCTGTTTAGCAAGTTCTTTTATTGTTCTTTTAAGTTTAGTAAACATCAGTATATCCTTTCTTCTCAAAATGGAGTGTATCCTTGAAAAATTATTCAAGGATACACTTTTATTTTGATCAGGGTAAATATTTATATTTAACTTATTTAATTTTCACAAATTATGCTGCAGCAGAAGGATCTTTGACAACCATTTTTGCAAGTGCTTTTGGCTGAACTGTTTTTGCACCGTACAAATATAAACCTCTAACCAGGTCAGAGAATGAATCTTTGTCTCTTAAGCTTTCAATTTTTGCTAACTGAGAGGCAAATGTAATTGCATCGTTTGTACCGGCTAAAACATAGAATTTATTAGATGTTGCAGTTAAATTTGTACTTACAAGTACATCCATGCCTGCAATTCTGCCAATTGCGCCTTCTCTTAGTGTTTCATCTGCAACTTTATATGCGCCGATAAATTCACTGCTTTGTAATAGATATGATTCAATTGTCGGGTTAATTACAACCCACGGGCGTTTTGTTGCAGATACGGCATCTGAATTTTTCAATGCCAAAGCAAGTTTTACAAACTGTTCATAAATTGTTGTCTTATCCAGTGCAATTGGAGCTGAGTCACTTCCTACAATATTTTTTGAATCTACATTTGTATGTTGTGATAGAAGGTAAGCATCTTGAACTTCTTCAATTGCTTTTTTAGCATTTTTCAAGTGAGCTTCCATAATATCAGTATTTGCTTGAACCTGCGCAACATCATTAATTTTAAATGCAAAGAATTTTTTCTGATCAATTACCAAATCCATTGATGTTGGTGCAAGTTCACTATATGAAATATTACTTGTACTTAATGTTGAAATAGCAACTTCTGCAGGTGTAATAATTTTTACTTTATCACCTTGATTTTTAATTTCGCCTTCATAATTTCTGTTTACACATTGAAGCATAACGCATTCTTTTTCCAACATTGCATTAAGTTTTTGGCTCCATATCTCTGGAATAAATGCAGAGTAAGCGTTTTCTGTCATGTTTTGTTTCCTTTCTTGGTTAAATTATTGTTGTACTTAAATAATGAGTGGTGGCTTTTTTATTAATCATCGTTATATATTTCTTTAAAATGAAGTCCTATTATTGCACAGGAACTTGTTATTTCATTTCCTTCGATACAAAGCTGTATTGAATAATTGGCTTCTGAGATTTCTGCTTTTTCCATAACATCTGTATTAACCGCCCATATTGGATACATTGCATTATCAACAGGCCAGCATTCATTTGATTTTGCATCAGATGTATCGTCTCCCCACATAAAATGTTCTTCGTGATAACAATATATGTGCTCTACATCATCAGAAAACTCACTGTCATAATCCTTGTATATAGAAAAATTAAAATCATTATCATAAGAATTATCCAAAATAAAATAAAATTCATCGATTGTTTTCCTGTGATGAGCCTGTGTTATTGCAAGAAATGGAGATTTCCACATAAATTCTATTGCTTGCCCGTCAAAGGTGTTTCCTGTATCTTCCTTATAAATGCAGCCTGATGAATCTGCTGTTAAAATATCTCCGTTATAACTGGCTGCACACGTTATATCCTGAGGTAAAACCCGCTTGAACCAGGATTTATTAACATAATCATTAATCCAAATTGTATGAAAATATTCATCATTCATATACGGAAAAAAGTACCAGACCTGATTTTTTTTAGGATAGTGAATACAAAATGCATTTGCCAGACCTGTATATGTAAAGTGTTCAAATTCTGGACGAATATTGGATGTAATTTCAGAACCTAACTGGATTTGATTTAATTCCCCAACCTGCTCCAATGCAAATATTCCGTCACTCAAAAAATACTGTTTGTTATTAACATTTACAATTGCATCGGCAGAGTATGAACCTTTATCTGCAAACGGCTGAATTGCAAAATCTTCAGGAGTAGTTCCTGATAACAAATACACTTTATTCCTTTTGTATATTGCAAGATAATCCCTGTATGGTTTTAATGCAGTAATTTCATCAGTATCTGTATGAAAATTTCTTATATAGCCTGCATCATTTTCAGTTTCAAAATCATCATAAGTTCCAAGCGCAGAATAATAAATCGTTGCATCTTTTGCGACAAATATTCTGCCTCTAAATACTGTAATAACAGCATCAGTAACAAGTTCATCAGATGAATCTTTTAAGTCGCATTCCAAAACTTCGTAATTATTATTCCCGTTGTCTTTTATATAAAAAAGCCCGTCTGATTCTGAAATCCCAACCAAGCCGTTTAAAAAATTAACAAACCTTGGCTTTTCACCATTTAATGTTTTGTCTAATAAAACCGCCTGCCCAATTTGATTATTATAAACATAAATTTTGCCTGAAACAGTTGTAATTACAAGCTTATTATTGGGTTTTGAAACCATCTCTGTTATACTTGTTATTTTTTCTGGTACTGGAAGTTCAAAAAATATAACATTACCCTTTTGTTTTACAATGCCTTTATTTGATAAAATTTCTATATTTTTAGAATCTGACCAATATATTTTTTTTGTATCTAAACCTAACTCTGTTTTAGTCGCGGCTAAGTTTATACCACCGGATAAATTATAAAAAGATATTTCTGACATATTAATCTCCTTTTAACTTTAATAAATACCACTTAATCTTTGCTCTAATAAAGCTTCCCGCCTCTTGCCTTTCTACCCAGGGATAAGGAGGAATAAATATTATATCTATTTTCCCGGCACTGGATGTTTTAGGATGTTTAAGACCAAATTCATAATGTGTCATAATGGTTTGTCCTGTAACAGGAATTTTATACTCTAAACAAAGTTCAGCACACAATTTCATAGCTGACTCAAACTGAATTTTTGTAATAGGATAATTCCCAATTTTCTTCTTATTCTTAAACCCTGACATTCCGCATAATGCAACGCCTATTGAGCCGGTATTACCGCCTCCTGTGTGGGGTGCATAACTTGCCGGCTTACAGTTTTCGTTATCACTTGGCCTAAACTTGCCACGGTAATACTTTCCATCCTTATCAATCAAAAAATGATAATAAAAAAGTTCACTAGCAGTCGGATAGTGACCTCCTGCTGTCCAATGTATTATTATTCTTTTCATATTTACCTTGAAAAATTTACACTCCATTCAGGATGATTGATTATATATAATATGGCTGCATGGGTTCTGTTTTTTGCATTAAGCTTTAACACTATTCTATCAATATACGTTCTGACCGTGCCATATTTAATCTTCAATTCACTACAGATTTCTTTATCTGAATAACCCAATGCAACCAAAGTCAATACCTGAATTTCCTTTGGTGATAAACTCATCTTAATTCCTTTATTTATATTTTGGTTAGTCTTATACTAGCTTACTAAAAAAGAATTATTTAACTTTCATAATATTTCCTGTTTCATTAAAAAGAAAGAGGAAGCATAAGCTTCCTGCTAATGAGTAAGATAGTAAAAGGATTAATTTTTGACATTTATAACATCTATTGATTTTAAATCTTTATTTTCTGTTAAACCTATCTTCAATGAACTAAGATTTGAATAACAGCGTTTTTTCACACCATATTCATTGTAGTTAAGGTAAAAATCACTACTCGAATTTGATGAATAATTATACGAACGAATTTCATAAATAAATTGGCTTTTTAGTTTTTGAAAAAATTTTTTAGCCTTAGTATTTACCTTTCTTATAACAGATAAATTTTTGTTTTTATCAATTCTTGTAAGTTGGACAACAGTATGCCCGCATACCGGACATTTTGAAAGATAGTCTACTTCACACACTAAAAATTCTGTCTGCGGCGCAAGCTTATATGTCCTTGTCTTGTGCAAAGCACCACAGCAATGAATATATCCCATTTATGTCTCCACAAGATTAACACAAAACCCTTTTATTAAGGTCTGAGTGTAAGCATAATAATAACACTTCTCCCTATTCAAACGGCAAACAGCTTTACCATCAAAGGGTTTGAGCCTTAACCGTTTACATTATCAGTATAAACTATTTTTCAAATAATAAAAGTCCCCAATAAAATATACATGCACTCATGTCAACAATTTCATGGACAAAAAACTATTTTACACATAATTCGCAGCACATCTGGCAAGCGCCGAAAACCTTTGCAGCCTTAAGATTTTTTCGGAAACATCTGTAGTGCGGAAGATTGAATACATCTATTAAAGACATATCTTTAACATTACCTATTCTCTGAGATAAACAAGGATAAACATCGCCATGAGGATTTATCATCATATTAGAATACGGATACATACACGGCTTATAAATCTCTGACACAGGTTTATCAGAAGGTGTATTAAAAAATTCTTCAATTTTTGCCAGAGGGTCTTTTGCATACTCAAATTTTGGAGAAAAACGTATCTGAACTTTTGACTTTTTAGATAAACTCATCAATTCCTTATAAACTTCCTTAAAATGCTCCATATCAAAGTATTTTTCTATCGGATAATTTGCATTAAACTCAGGAACAAAAGTATCGAAAAGAACAGAATTTTGTTTTAAATTGTTATTTCTCAAAAACGATATTGATAAAAAATTAAAATTTTTTTCATCACACATCTTGTAAAGTTTTGGCAAATCATCAAGGTTATTTTCAAGAACAATTGTCTTAATATCAATCATCGGACGTTTTTTACGGGAATTCATGTTATCAAAATTATTCATAATTTTATCCCATATACCGTCTTTTGCCCTATTGAAGTCATGATTTTTCCCGAAACCATCTAGAGAAACTGATAAAAGCATCATTTTACTTTTTATAAAAGCGTCGATTATATCATCATTAATCAAAATTCCGTTTGAGACAACATTAAGTTTGCCCATTGTCTTTTTAGCTGTTTTCAGCAAGATGTCTATAAAATCTTTTCTAATTAACGGTTCACCGCCAACAAGAGTTACGAATGAATAAAACGGAATTTGCTCAATAATCTTAAACCATTCATCAGTTGTAAGTTCTTCTTTATTTCTGTCACTTCCAACATAACAATAAGGACACTGTAAATTACACCGGTATGTTAATTCAAAAAAGTAACGAAGAGGTATCATAGCTTTACCGGAATTTGACATGTAAGATGGCATTGCATATAAATTTCTGCCAAAATCAAATAGATTAGATAAATTAGACATTCATACCTCTACAATTTAACTACATACCCAGTAATATTAAGCCTATCCATATAAATAGCATTCCAGAAACAATACCTACCATTGATAAATGCCAGTTTCCGTATTCTCTTGCAAGCGGAAGCAGCGTATCAAATGATAAATAAATCATTATACCAGCAACTGCAGCGAGTAAAATTCCAACAAGAATTTGTGGAATAAACAGGCTGAACAAGAACATTCCAATTAAAGCCCCGATAGGTTCAGTAATTCCGGATAACGCAGCATAAAGCATTGCATAACGGCGTTTTCCTGTAACATGATATATAGGAAGCGCTACTGCAATACCTTCCGGAATATTATGAATTGCAATAGCCAGCCCAACGGACAAACCTAAAGTTATATTCTGCGTAGTAGTTAAAAATGTAGCCATTCCTTCTGGGAAATTATGCACACATATTGCAATTGCGGTCAACAATCCTGCTCTTTTTATTTTATGATTATGCTTACAAGGAGCATCTGGTTCTAAAAGTTCATCCGGATCTATGTGATCAGGTAAAAAGTAATCTATTAATATTGCAACAACAATTCCGATTATAAAACCTGAAAACACAAGCCATTCATGTGTATTCGGAAAATTTTTGGAAAGCATTTCACCTGCTTCAGGAATAATATCAGTAAAAGAAAGAAATATCATAACACCAGCCGAAAAACCGAGTCCGACTGATAGAGCTTTCAAATTATCTTTCTTAACAATAAACGCTACAGCACCGCCGATTGCAGTTGTTAAACCTGCAAACAGGGTAATTAGCATTGCTAAACCAAAATTCTGTGGTAATACCATTTCACTATTCCTCCAAAAATAATATTACCACGAACAAATTAAATATCTACATCTTTCATCATATCAATAAGAGTGCTTATTGTTGTATCCATACTTACGAGATCAGAAGTTCTCTGCTGCAAAAATGCGTTAACTTTTGGCATCATTTCAATTGCAATATCAAGTTTCGGGTTAGTCCCAGGCTGATACATACCTACATCAATCAAATCCTTATTTTCTCGATACATTGCCATAATTTTTCTCATTTTACCGGCAGCTTCTTTGTGTTCGGGAGTAGCAATAGCAGACATAAGCCTTGAAATACTTCCTAAAACGTCAATTGCAGGGTAATGGTTCATCTCGGCAACTTTTCTTGATAGGAAAATGTGCCCGTCAACAATCCCGCGGACAATATCTACAATCGGGTCTGAAATGTCATCACCTTCCATTAAAACTGTATATAATGCTGTAATTGAGCCTTTCGGAGAATTTCCCGCGCGTTCAAGAACTTTTTGCAGCCATGAAAAGATTGAAGGCGGATAACCTTTCATAGTAGGAGGCTCTCCGATTGACAATCCTACTTCACGCCCTGCCATAGCGCAACGGGTAACTGTATCTGTCATAAGAAAAACTTTTTTACCCTGATCTCTAAAATATTCACACACAGCAGTAGCAGTAAGTAAAGCTTTCTGCCTGATTAGAGGCGGCTGGTCACCGGTTGAACAAACCAGTACAGACTTTTTCATACCTTCTTCACCAAGAGAATCTTCAACAAATTCTTTTACTTCACGGCCGCGTTCTCCAATCAGCGCCATAACGTTTACATCTGCGTCTGAATTTCTTGCAATCATACCCAAAAGCGTACTTTTACCTACACCAGATCCTGCAAATAAACCTAAACGCTGACCACAGCCCATTGTCATACAACTGTCTATTGCGCGAACACCTGTCGAAAACATTTCCGTAATAATAGGTCTTTCAAAAGGCCCCGGAGGAGGTCCCTCAATAGGACGCCAAACTGCTCCTGTTGTATCTAAAGGCTTATCATCAATTGGTTCGCCCATTGGATTAATAAGCCTTCCCAACAAGAAATCTCCAACAGGAATAATAATCGGACGCCCTGTAGTAGTTACTAAGCTTCCCTGACCAATGCCTTCTCCATCATATAACAAAAGCAACTGCGCGGCTTCGCCTTTAAATGCAACAACCTCAGCCGGTTTTTGCTTACCGTCATAAGTCTCAATATAACACAAATCACCAATCTTTAATCCTGGCAGCTTAACCTCAACTGTCAAACCTAAAAGTTTGGAAACAGTTCCTTTAAACCGGTATAATTCTGTTTCCTCTAGTTTTTTATGAACACGTAATTTTAAATCATCTAAACTGCTTGTATCCAAACCCTTCATATAAATTATTATAATCATTTTGACCAAATAATCAAATTGTTACAATATATATTTCTTAAAAATGGCTTGATAATTGAATATATTTATGTTTTGATATAAATGGAACAGGGCAATTCCTCTTAGCCTTGCTCAAGGGGCTGGCATACAAAGCGGCGGCTGCGTTGGATGATATCCCCGATAAGAATACAACAAAAATAAGGGAAAAATAAAATGTTAAAAATCAGATTAAAAAGATTGGGTGCTAAAAAGAACCCTACATACAGAATTATCGTAATCAACTCAACAACTAAACGTGATGGAAGACCTATTCAAGAATTAGGCCACTATAATCCTAAAACTAAAGTTATGAAACTTGATAAAGCTACAGCTTTAGATTGGATAAAAAAAGGTGCTCAGCCTACAGAAACTGTTGCTTACTTGATTAAAAACTGCAACGATGACGGCACTTTAAATTACGTTAAAAAAGAAACAGTAAAACTTTCTAAAAAAGCTCAAGCTAAGGCTCAAGCAGAAGCAGAGGCAAAGGCTGCTGCAGAAGCTGAAGCTAAAGCCGCTGCGGAAGCTGCTGCTAGCGAAGAAGCTCCGGCTGAAGAAGCTAATGCTTAATTAAAAAAATATATAAAAAACGAGGGATATAATCCCTCGTTTTTTTATTGTTTTACATCCAGTTTTTTACCATCATTATTGACTTTACTGTTTGTTGTCAGAATTTCCAAACCGCCAATAATTCCACCGGCTGCAGCCCCTTTGGCAACCTCTTCTGCTCTATGCTGTTGAATTTTTAGATCATTTTTATCATTTTTTGGAGTTGAAAAAATACTATCTTTTATTTTTGCACTATCAGACTTTGTTTCATCAGAATTAATTAGACCACTAGTCATACCTGTTATTGCCCCAATTGAAACTTTACCTGCGGCACCATTAACATCCATTGTCATAAAATCCTCCTTATTTTTATACTACTCTTGTGAGTTCAATCACATTTATATAAAAACATTTTAATTTCATAAATTGCATAAAATAAGATATTAAATATCAAAATTTTTAAAAACAGCTTTTATGATAATACTTTCAGTGCTTTACATTTATTAATATATTAATCAAAAATATGAAACTACATAGCAATATTTATTAGAATTAATCAATTTAATCTCATTTTGAAACATAAGCTAATCTTTTACAATAAATTAGAGGTTAAATATCGTGAATATAAAAAAACAACTTGGTGCAAAAATAAAAAGATTAAGACAAAAAAGAGGTTTTACACAGGAACAATTTGCAGAAAAATTGATATCGCACCGCGCACACTAAGCGGAATTGAAACCGGTGAAAATTTTTTGACTGCAGACACTCTTGAAAAAATCATTTCCTTACTTAATGTTTCCAGTGCAGAATTATTTACAATAGAACATATTAAGCCAACAGAAGATTTAATCAAAGAAATAATTTCAGATATTCAAAATCTCAAAGACAGAGAAAAAATTGAAACAATATACAAACTAATAAAAGCAACAATTAACGACTAAAAAAGCGGCTTTTAAAGACCGCTTTTATCTATTTCAGTTTTACTCGGTATACTTGCTTATTTCCTGGAAATAGTTTTCAAGAGCCACATAGCCCTTATAAATTTCATTGGAAATATTTGCATAACTATTTGCAACAATAAATTTCAATTCTTTAGTTCTGATATCAAGAAGCATATCCGCATCTTTTTTAAGATTTTCATCACCGGATACAGCCCACTTTTGTAACAAAGCAAGTTCTTCATACATCTGCTTTACTGTAGTATATTCCAGTGTATTAAAATCATATTTTGCAAGCAAAGCACGTTCAGAATTAGTAATTCTTGGCATAACAGCCTGAAATTTAAATACACGCTTTATAATAACATAATTATCTGCGATTTTTCTGTGTGAATAAGGTATAATATTTTTTGCAAGAAGTGCGGCATAAGAACGAGAAGTAAAGACTTCATCTTCTCTAGAAAAAGCACTCTTGGATGTCAAATCAAAATTAGATTTTCTTTCTATTATATCTTCCAGCATCATAACCTCCCTGGATAATAAAATAATATTCTATCCAGGAAATTTTGTCATGCAAAAAAGTCAAATTATTTACATGTTTTTACAAAGAAAAAGAATACGATAATCAAATAGATGATTATCGTATTAATATCATAAATATTAGCCCTTGACCTTACAAGCCAAGGTCTAGAAAGGAGTCTTTGTTAATCTTCCAGTTGCTGCATAATTTCAAAAGGTTTTTCAGCAACCTTCATCGTAGCTTCATCAATAATACCTCTTTTTAATTCAGTAAATGAAGCTTTTTTAGAGTTAAACATTTTTTTCAAAAATTCATAAGAAACTTTCGGGTCGCATTTATCGCCGCAAGTGAATAAATCAACCGCTGCATAACCCAGTTCAGGCCAAGTGTGTATAGCCAAATGGCTTTCAGAAATAATTACAACACCTGAAACTCCGTAGGGGTTAAACATATGGAAACATTTTTGGACAATAGTCGCACCACATTCAAGGGCGGCATCCACCATATATTTTTCTACTTTATCAATACTGTTTAATGTATTTGGGTCACATTCAAAAAATTCTGCTAAAACATGTTGTCCTAAGTGGATTTCTTTTTTACCGTTTTCCTGAAATGCTGTAAAAGGTGAAGTTATTGCCAATTCATGTGCCTCCTTATAAATGTATACTTATCTACTACAAATTGCTGTTACGCAATTAACATATTACAATAAAAATTCAAAAATTTGTAAAATTTACACTTTTTATTTAGAAATTTACAAATCTTATCAACACAATATGCCGAAAAGCCAGGCAAATTGAATTAATCGAACGTACTATTTTTATTAATATTTTTTAACATTATATATTGTATTTTTTTTCTTTTAAATATAGAATTCAGATATGAATAAAATTTTAGTTATTGATGATGATTCAGCCATAAATGAGCTTATAAAAGTAAATCTTGAATTATGCGGTTATAAAGTTATACAAGCCTTTGACGGGATAAAAGGTTTTGCATTATGCAAACAGGAACTGCCGTCAGTTGTAATTCTTGATGTAATGATGCCGGAAGTTGACGGATATACTGTTGCGCAAAGAATTCGAAAAAACGATTCGACTAAAAATATTCCGATTTTAATGCTTACCGCTCTTTCTCAAATTAATGACAAAGTTAAAGGCTTTGATATCGGAGTTGATGATTATCTGGTTAAACCTTTTGAAATGGAAGAGTTGCAGGTTAGAGTAAGAGCGCTTTTAAAAAGAACACACCAGATTCCTGAAAGTGCATCAACAAGAGAACTTTTAACACTTGGAGATATTACGATTTTACCGGAAGCTTATAGCGTAAAAATAAAGGATAAAACAGCAAAACTTACTCCCATTGAATTTGAGATATTTAATTTGTTATTCCAAAATCATGGAACAATGGTATCATCTTCACAATTACTAAAAGAAGTATGGGGCTATTCACCGGATGACGATATTGAAACAATAAGGGTTCATATAAGACATTTAAGAACAAAATTGGATAAAATATCAGACGGGAAAAAATATATAGAAACGATTTACGGCGGCGGCTACAAACTGGTCATATAATCAGGGTCTAATTCTTCCAATAAATTATAAAACTCTCTTTTAATTATTTTAGATAACTTATATTGGTGATATCCTTGCATACCTTCATTCCAACAGAATTCCAAAGAATCATCTAATGTTTCAACAAGACATAATAAATTTTGGAACTTTTCAACAACATCATTTTCATCCATGTTTTTACCTTTCTTAAAATTATTTACATTATTTAGTTTAATTTTAAATAAATACATGAATAACAATAAATCTTTTACATACATTTGTCAAGTATTAAATGTATATATATAATTTTTTTATGAGCATTCGAGAAGATATAAAATCACTACTTGCCAGAGAAAATATCACGATGCAAGATGTAGCAAAAAAATTGGATATAAGCGTGCAGAATCTGTCAAACAAATTAAGAAGTAAAACTATTCGTTTTGAAACTGTACGTGAAATTGCTGATATACTAGGTTATGATATAAAATTTGAAAAACGAAAATAATTCATCTTAAAAAAACTTAAATTTTAGTCAAATTTTTGTATTCATATACTTTCTTTTAAATACAAAAAGGAATAGTATATGCAATTAATACCTAAAACCAGTATGTATAACGCCAAACCCAACTTTGCAGGAATTCGTCTTGCAAAGTCAACAAATTGCATTAAAAATGTAGAAACAAGTATTGATTTATACGAAATTACCAAAAAAGATAAGGCATTTTTAAAACAATTAAGAGAAAGTGTTAACGTAAAAGAATTAATGCCAAGTGAAAAAATCACAAGACAAGAATATGACAGATGGCAGGAAATGCTTAACCTTGCACTTGATAAAGCTGATTCACAGGATAGAAAATGTGTAATTGCTGCAACAAATAATAAACCATGCGGAATAATTACCTATCTTCCAGGTAAAAACAAATATTATATTGACTGTATTTGCACCTGGCCTGTTGAAACAGGGAAAAAAGTAACACTTGCCGGACAAACATTATTTAAACAGATGTTCAGCGATTTTTTATCCGGAAAAGCGAATATCATAGATTTGACTGCGATATTAAACGGGCCATTCAGCACCGTATCAAAATATATGAAACTTGGCTTTAAGCAAATTGGCGGAGAAAATTATCTGGTTGCAATGCGTACAAACAGAGAAAATACCAAACAGACAATGGCTGAGCTTAACAAAATAATTACAACAACTCCTTCAAATGAAAAAGAACAAGTTAACTTATTAAATAAGCTTGAATTATAAAAATATTTATTTTTCCTGCTCGTAACCGAAATTCTTTAAGGCGTTTTGCTTTTTGCGCCAATCTTTTTCAACTCTAACTTGAAGCCCTAGAAAAACCTTTTTTTCAACAATTTTTTCAAGCTCCTGGCGTGCTTCTGTACCTATTTTTTTCAGCAAACTGCCGCCTTTACCTATCAAAATACCTTTCTGGCTTTTTGTTTCGCAATAAATTGTTGCATAAATTCTATCAATCTCGTCACTTTCTGTATAACTTTCAATTTTTACAGCAACAGAATGCGGAATTTCGTCTGAAGTATTCAGAAGAATTTTTTCTCTCACAACCTCTTCTGTAACATCACGCATAGTCTCTTCCGTGACAACATCTTCTGGATAAAGCAAATCACCTTCCGGAAGATATTTATAAATATTTCTGATTAAAGTATCAATATTACGTCCTGTTTTCGCAGAAACCCTTACAACAGGATAGTTTTTATCAAATAAAGTTTTATATGTCAGAAGATTTTGCTCAACCTTATCCATTTTTTTTATTTTGTCAACTTTATTCATCACAATTACTACAGGAATATCTGTTTTCAAAATATTTTGAGCAATCCATTTATCGCCCTTGCCAGCAGGTTCAGAGCCGTCAACTAAAAATAAAATTAAATCAGCATCAGGAACGGCAATTTTCGCCTCATCAAGAAGAAATTCACCTAATTTATTTAAAGGTTTATGCACACCTGGAGTATCAATAAAAACAATTTGTCCCTGCTCTGTTGTGTATATTCCTTTAATTCTTTTTCTTGTCGTCTGCGCCTTGTCTGTGGCAATAACAATTTTTTGTCCTAAAATTTGGTTTAATAATGTTGATTTGCCGACATTTGGACGTCCTATTATCGCTGTAAATCCGCTTTTCATAATATTTCACCTTATTTCTTTAATAATTGTAACACAAATTTATCAATTTATTAAGAATTTGGCAATTTTTTACATCTACAAGTATTATATATATTATAGGGAAAAATTAACTAACGGTAGAAAATGGTAAAAAAATCCAATATATTTGGAATAGCTTTAATGCTAGGGCTTGCTTTTTCAAGCTTAAGCGGAGTTTTGGCACAAGATAACAATCTTGTACAGCTTGACTTGCACAAAAAATCAAACAACGCTGTTGATTTAACATTTTTTACAACAAATCCTTATCAAGATAATGTTGTTGTCAGAAAAAAATCAGATAACAAATATGTTGTTTTGATGCCAAAAGTTACAAGCTCAGGCTACACAGCACCAGATCTTGGAAGTGTAAAGGATTTAGTTTCTCATGTTGATGTAAAAAGTGTTAATGAAAGCGGCAATGCTTATACAAAAGTTACACTGATTACAACAAAACCGATTAACATAAACACAAAAATAACAAAAACCGGCCCGGTTACTGCTGAACAACAGGAGTATAAAACTCTTATCGCAGAGGCTAATACAATAAAAAATAATATCGGTAAAAATAAAAATGATTCTCTACAAAAAATATCTAAGCCTCAAAAAACAAATATTACTGTAGATAAAGCTCCTATTACAAAAATTAAGGAAGCTGAAAAACCTAAAAAAATAGAACAAAAAACTTCTCTAAAAAAAGAAGTTACAAAAAAAGCACCAGCAGATAAACAAAAAATAGCTTCCAATACTGTTAAAAAAGAGGAAACCAAAACAGTTACTGCAGAAAAAACTCAATCTAAAATTGATGATGTAAAACAAATTACATCAAATATTCAAAAACAAACAAACAAAATTAAAGAAAGAGTTGAAAATAAATATCCGATAGTGGAAGAAAACTTAGCCAATATAATTCCAACAACACCAGCTTCAACTCAGATAGAAAATTCTCAAACAAATCAAGAAGTACAACAACCAATTCAACAAGAACTAGCACAAGTAAATAACATAGACAATGTTAAAGATATTAATGATACACCTAAAAAACAAATGTCTTTACCTTCGCCTGCACTTGTGATAAGTTCAATAATGACACAAGCCAAATCAGCAATAAATACATTAGGAAACAAAATGCCGGCAAACTTGATTACAATTTTAATGATTATTCTAATTCCTGTTATAGGATTAATCGTAATTGCAAATATTATTAAGGCTGTATTTGGGAACCAGAAACTTCTTAAACAGTCATTTTTAAGCCATCTGGCATCTCAACCGCCTTCACTTAATACATTAAAATATAACAATATAGTAAATGATAAGGAATTAAACTGGCAGCAAAAATACAAAAAATATCTTGATGCATCTGCCAAACCAGTTTCCAGAGGGCCTAATAAAGGAAATTATACATTCATAAAACAACCTGCAGTTGAAGTTGATGAAAAACGCCAGCAGCTTGAACAAATGGTTGAAGATATGAATGTTCCAACAAATGCAATTACTCCGGAAATTGTAGAAGTTCAAAATGAAGAAAATGTTATTCACAAACAACTTCAAAAAACCATAAAACTAAAAGGCTTTGAACATGAAGGAATTGCTGATTCACTTGCAATGACGCATCGTGACAACATAAGAAGCCGATTCAAAAAATATGATACACCTTCAATTAAACCGCAAGAACAAGAAAATATCACACTTGGAAATTCTATTCTTCACTCAAACCCAAGAAGAATGAAAGATTCCAATCTTAATATTTCAGAAGTAAAAGCATTAAAACATAAGGCAAGAAAAATGAATATTAATGAAAATGATTATGTAATGTCATCTGTAGAAGAGTTTTTCTCAATACTCGACAAAGAACAGGCTGACAACTCAAAACAACAGTCAAAAGCAACAAACCCTATTTCATCAAAAATACGTGAAACACTTGAACAACAACATGCTAAAGCTGGAATTATGGAGCCGGTAAAATCATCAAAACCAATCGAAAAAGCAGATATCAAAAATATTCATATTCAACAGCCTCAGCCAGCAAAAAGTGAAGCGCAGCAATCTATTACAACAAATCCGATTGAAAAATTAAGAAATGAATCAAAAACATCTTACATAAATGGGCTTATTGTAAAATCAGGCTTCAATATTGATAATAACAAAGGCTTTTATATCGTAAATTTAGACGGCAAATCTGCACTTATCGGACGAGTTAATGAAGAGGTTTTTGTATTAAAAAAATTCGATAAAAATATAGATAAACCTATTCAAGTAAGACATGACAATGACAATGTATATATGGTAAAGGCTGATGGCTTTAAATCACTTGTAGAAGTTAATAATGATAAAATGGGCGTTTTAATAGAACTATAGCAATTGAATAAAAGAGAGCTGATTAAGTGAAAAGCATTATAAAAAAATGTTTTTGTATGTTATTAATATTTCTCACCTGTTTTTTGAGCGGCTGTACAAAAGTCGATTCTACAAAAACAGTAATTCAGTTTGCAAGCTGGGGCTCAAAATCAGAAATTGATATCCTGCAGCCGATATTAGAAGATTTTGAAAAAGATAATCCTGACATAAAAATTGATTTTATGCATATTCCGCAGAATTATTTTCAAAAAATACATCTTCTGTTTGCTTCAAACACCGCACCAGATGTAATTTTTGTGAATAATTTATACTTGCCGATTTATGCAAATGCGGGCTTACTACAAGAAATGAGCCCCGATGATGTTTTTTATAAACAATCACTTGATGCACTGAGTTGGAAAGGGAAATTATATGCAATTCCGCGTGATGTTTCAAATCTTGTAATTTATTACAACAAAGACATTTTTGATCAAAAACATATTCCGTATCCTGATGCAAACTGGACAATGAGCGAATTTTTAGAAATCTCAAAAGAATTAACCGATAAAAAAACATTCGCAATAAGTTTTGAGGAAGATCCAATGTTTTTCCTTCCGTACCTTATGAGTGAAGGCGGCGGAATACTTTCTGACGACTTATCAAAAGAGATTATTCAAACACCGGAAAGCCAAAAAGGATTGAATTTTTATTCTGATTTAAGAAAAAAATATCATGCAGCACCTTTAAAATCAGAAAGTGCAAGCGCAACAATGGCGCAAATGTTTTTACAAGAAAAGCTTGCCATGCACCTTTCAGGCAGATGGCTTACTCCCAAATACCGCGACGAAGCAAAGTTCAACTGGGATATCGTCCCGTTTCCTAAAGGAGATAAAGGCAGTATAGTTCCGCTTGATGCCTCGGGCTGGGCAATAGCAAAATCAACCAAACACCCAAAAGAAGCCCAACGTCTTGTAAAATATCTTTCATCAAAAGAAAGTATTGAAAAATTTAGTGAAAGCGGGCTTATAGTTCCGGCAAGAAAAGATGTTGCAAATTCAAAATATTTTCTTGACAACAAAGCGCCAAAGAATGCAAAAGTATTTCTTGATGTAATAGAGACTTCAAAACCAACGCCGGTTTCAGTAAATTACAAAGAAATTGTCGACAAATTATCAAAACAACTTGAATACAAATTCAACTAACAAATGTTGACAATAAATAAAATTAATTTATGCTAAAATCAAAATATGAAAGAATACGATTTTTACATTATTCCAACACCGATAGGAAATCTGGGCGATATTTCAAAACGCGCTATAGATACGCTTAAATCTGTCGATATAATAGCCTGCGAAGACATGCGCGTTACTCAAAAGCTTTTGAACCACTTTGATATAAAAACAAAATGTATTTCTTACCACAAGTTCAATGAAAAAGAACGTGTTGCATATTTTCTTGACCTTCTTCAATCAGGCAAAACCATGGCGCTTGTGTCAGATGCTGGAACACCTCTATTTTGCGATCCTGGTGCTATTCTTGTCAAAGAATTGAGAAAACATAACGTAAAAATTACTGCCCTTGCCGGCGCGAATGCTGTTGCGACTTTTCTTTCACAAATATCACGGGATAATGAAGATTTTGTATTCACAGGTTTTTTACCAAAAACAAAAACTCAAATAGGAAACCTTTTATCAAAATACAAATCAACAGACATAGTTTTTTATGATTCTCCAAACAGAATACTTAACACACTTGATGTTATAAAAGAATTCCGGCCAGATGCAAAAGTCGCTGTCGGACGTGAATTAACAAAAGTTTTTGAAGAAATAGTAATTAATGATGTAAAAAATGTTATTGAGTATTTTAAAAACAATATTCTCAAAGGCGAAATTGTAGGCTTAGTATTTCGAGACAAAAATTCTCAACAGAATATTGATATTGAAGAAAAAATTAACATTTTGAAAAATAAAAATTTTAAAGCCAAAGAAATCTCTGTAATCCTTTCTGAGTTATATGGTTTAAATAAAAATGATATATACAAAAAAGTTTTAGAAAGTTAAAATCATTCATTTAAAATCATTAATTTTTCTTCAAATATTCCACTTTTTTTAATTTATGATATAATATTTTTGGAATAGTATTTAATAAAGTTTTAAGGACAATAATTCTTGAATACAATTAAGAAATTGTATATAACACTAATTGTACTGTCATTAATGATATTTTATCCTACGACAGCAGAAGCATTTAGCCTGAAATGGTTTAAGCATAAAAAAGATGCTCCGCAAAGTGAAGAAGTTCAAACAAATACCCCGGCTGATAACCAGCCATCACAAGATGCTGCTCCTGACTATCAGTTTGAAGGCGATTATACTGTTCCAACTCAAACACAGCAAGATACAAATACATTCCAAAATACAGAAGAATCCCCGACTGCTTCTGCGTCAGTAAGCGAAACAAAAAATCAAAAACAAATTAAAAATATTGAAATTCTAGGTGCAAATGTCACAGATCCACAGCTTATTTTGGATACAATGAAGCTGAAAAAAGGAGATTACTACAATAGAACACAGCTGCAAAGTGACCTTAAAGCAATATATAGACTCGGCTTTTTTACCGAAAAAATGAAGGCTATTCCAATAAATAACAATGACGGAACTGTTACCTTAAAAATTATTGTAGAAGAAAATACCCCCGTAACCGATTTCACAATAGAAGGCAATTCTGTTGTTTCGACAGAAGAAATTCTTGCCTACCTCATGCCGATGAAAGGCAAACCGCAAAATATCAGCGAAATAAATGACGCAATCAATAAAATCCAAGAATGCTATTCCTCAAAAGGCTACATTTTAGCCCGCGTAGATTCTGTAACCGATGACCCTGACGGAACTGTCAACATTAGTATTAAAGAAGGACGTATAAACAAAATTCTCATAGCCGGAAATGAGAAAACAAAAGACTTTGTAATTGAAAGAAATGTCTTAAGTGAACCCGGCATGATTTACAATGAAAACCTTCTTAAAGAAGACCTTGTAAGACTATATGCTACTCAGGCATTCAAGGATGTTACAAGAGAAATTGAACCGTCCGGAGAAGATCCAGATACCTACAACATTACGATTAATGTTGAAGAGCAAAGAACTGCAAGTATATCAGTCGGCGGCGGTATAGATTCTGTAACAGGTGTATTCGGGTCTTTAGGTATTGCAGATAACAACTTTAGAGGCCGCAATCAAAGATTATCTTTGAACGGTATTGCAGGTTCCGGTGTAATCCTTAATGATGCATCTATCAAGCGCCGTATGAATATTCAGGCTGAATTAAGTTTCTTTGAACCGTATTTCTATAACGCAGATACATCATTGATGAGTAAAATTTTCTATAGAGACTTCGGCAGCTATCAGGTCCCGCTTGCAATAGAACGTAGAGTTGGTGCAGAAGCAACAGTTGCTCATAGAATGAAATTTAACAAACATGTAACATCAACATTCTCTTTAGGTGTTGAAAATATTGATGTGTCAGAAGGTGATTTTGCAAAAATTTCAAGCTTATACAATAAATATAATGTCCCAATTGCCGAACGTGCAAGACAACTTGACGGCGGCTTATTCCTATCTTTAAGCCCTGCATTGCTTTATGATACACGTGACAGCGCAACTGTTACAAGAAAAGGTACAATGGCAAGCTTAAGATTTGATGAAGAATTCGGACTGATTGATTTTGACAAAACACACGGTAAATTAACCGGTATGATAAAACAATATATTCCTGTCGGTAAAAAATCATCCTTATCATTCACAGCCAAAGGCGGCGGAAGAATTCACGGTGATAACATGCCGGAAGTAATGGCATATAGATTAGGCGGCCCTTACACTATCAGAGGTTTTAAAATGAGCGGCGTAGGTACAGGTGATGCGTTTATCATGGGTAGTGCAGAATTTGCAACGCCAATACCGTTTTTAGACAGAACAAGAATTAATTTCCTTAATAACTTACGATTTACAGTTTGGGTAGATGCCGGTAAGGTATTTAATCCGACTATCACAAATGATTTGTATGATAGACCATTATATGCAGTATCTGCAGGTGTTGGTTTGAAATTGTACATTCCTGGAATGGGTCCATTATCAATTGATTATGGTATTCCGCTTACAAATCCGGGAGATAACGGTTCCAGAAACGGTTACTTTACTTTTGGTGTAGGTGATATATTATATTAATATAAATAAAAACAACAGGAGGTTTTATGAAAAAATTTAAATTTACGGCATTAGCATTCGCAGCAGGACTGTTAATTACTTTAGGTAATCAGGCTTATGCTGGCGGTATAGGATACATTAATTATCAAAAAATACAAGAAAATTTTCCATTTGCACAACAGGCTGTAAAAGATATTGATGCAAAAGCCTTAGAAATGCAGCAATACATGGTTGACAAAGAAAAACAATATAAATCTTTAAGCACACCATTACAAAAACAAAATTTTGAAGAAGCAACTGCTAAAGAATTCAAAATGAAAGAAGAAGCTTACATGAAATTAAAAGCCTCCAAAGAAGAGCAGGTTTATAATAAAATCCAAGCTGCAACAAAACAGGTTCTTGTAGAACAAAAACTCGATGCAATTTTAGATTATAGAGTAATCTTTGTTGGCGGAGTTGATATTTCAGATCTTGTTATCCAAAAATTGAAAACAGGTAAATTTTAATAATTAGCAAGGATTAAATTCATGCAATATTCGGAAAATGGCGAACAATATCATATTGGTTTAAAAGAAGGCGATGTTGGGAAATATGTAATTTTGCCCGGCGATCCGAAACGCTGCAAAAAAATTGCCGAATATTTTGATGATGCAAAATTAATTGCAGACAGAAGAGAATTCACTACCTATACCGGCTATTTAAACGGAGAAAAAGTCAGCGTAACTTCAACCGGTATAGGAGGTTCTTCTGCTTCAATTGCAATGGAAGAATTAGTTAATGTAGGTGCAACAACTTTTATCCGCGTCGGAACCTGCGGCGGGATGGATATTAATGTAAAAGGCGGCGATATTGTAATTGCAACAGGTGCTATTAGAATGGAAGGAACTAGTAAAGAATATGCACCTATTGAATTTCCTGCAGTTGCAAATCTTGATATTACAAACGCTCTTGTATCAGCAGCAAAAAATTTAAATTTTACTTATCATACAGGCGTTGTTCAATGTAAAGATTCATTCTACGGTCAGCATGCCCCAGATAGAATGCCGGTAAGTTATGAACTTATTAATAAATGGGAAGCCTGGAAAAAATTAGGTTGTCTGGCCTCTGAAATGGAATCTGCTGCATTATTTATTGTTGCAAGCACCTTAAAAGTAAAAGCAGGCTCAGTATTTTTAACAGTAGCAAATCAAGAAAGAGAAAAACAAAACCTTGAAAATCCTGTTGTGCATGATACAGATAGAGCCATAAAAACAGCAGTAGAAGCTTTAAAAATATTAATTTCAAATGACAAAGCTAATTAATTAGGAGTCAAAGATGTTTAATAAAAAAATGCAATATGTAATCAAAACCTGTTCCAGTGAAAATATACAGGAACTTCAAAACCTGCTTAATGAAATGTCTATGAATGGCTGGGAGCTATATAGTATGCAGGAGGTTGAAACCGATAATGGAATAATGTGTAATTGCATTTTTATGAGTGAAGCGTCATCCGATACAAACAATGAAAACAGCGACATAATTAATATTTCATCATTTAAAAGTAAGATGGAAAAAATGTTATCCCCTAAGCTTTCACCTTACGAGAGCTGTATAGAAATCCAATCCAAAATGCGTGCACAAAAAGAAAAAATTTCAAAAATTAAGCAAGAATTGGAAGTTGCAGCACCTGCTTCTGTCGGAAGAAAAAAACTCAACGATAAGATGTCAGCAGCATTAGAAGAATTGGAAAAATTAAAACAAAGTCTTTCCAAAGCCACCTCTCCGGATGAAATGTATTCAAGGCTTCATGAAGAAAAACTGTCTATCCATTTAAGCGAAGAGCTTTTAGGTTACATAGACCCTGAACAGGATATCTCGGAAGAAGAACTTGTTGCAGAAACCGTAAAATCAAGGTTAAACTTAACTGAAAAACTTGGCTATATAATACCAAAAATAATTTTCCATGATGATGAAACTTTAAATCCATACGAATTTAGCATAAAAATACACGGACTTGATGTCTTTAAAGCATGTGTTTACCCAAATTACATAATGTTTTTTGAAGACGAAATTAATCTAGAAAAAAAATGCAAAAACGCACAAACAGATATTGATACAATTACCGGTAAAAAAATTATCTGGATAGAAAAAGATAAAGCAAAAGATTTCTGGCAAAAAGGCTTAACAGGTTCACAATTTATTTCACGGGCATTGGAATTCTGCTGCATTAGATACGTTGAAGATCTGCTTGATTACGAAGAACTCGACAAATACGTTGATATCGTGAATGACAAAAATGTCTTTCTTGTCGAAAATATTATTCCGGATTTTATAACCCTTGCAGATTTGAGATATATTCTAACAAGCCTTATTAAAGAAAAAATTTCCATAAAAGATATTACCTATATATTTGAAAAAATAAACGATTTTGCTGACAGCAGTTCAAAATCCGATGTAATAAAAAAAGTCCGTTTGTCACTGTCAAGACAGATTTGCCGCAACAATATAAATGAAGACGGAATTATACAGGCTTTTGAAATATCAGAAAAAACAATATCAAATTTTGAGCCGAATTTTGAAGAAGACGATGACTCTGTAGTTAGAATTGATGCTGATTTCGCAGAAAAACTAGCTAAAAAAATAATCCAGAAATCAAAACAATTAAATATAACAAAACCAAAAATCTTTGTACCTTTGGAATACAGACATTTGATATTCACCTTGCTTTCAAATTATATTAATGATATTACAGTATTAGCAAGGGAAGAAGTAGGCTGTAATTGCAATATTGAAATTCTTGCAGAAATTTAATATTTCATAAATTTCATAAACAAAGTAGCAAAAAATAATTTTAGGGGTTTTAAAATAATATGCGCGTACTAGGAGTAGATAAAAGAATATTTAACAATCAACCTTCTTTTGAAAGAAAACCTACAGAAGAAGAAGCTAAAGATATGCAAAAGACAATTAATCTTGCATACGACACTATGGGAACTAAAGAACGCATGGTTATTACTCATGGTTCATGCTTTCCAGCAATAGGTAAAGATTCTCATATAGGTTCACCATTCGGAAAAGCTGCGAATGAATATATAAAATTCCTTGCGCTATATGGCTTTAATGGGAATCAACTAGGACCAAACGGGGAATTAGTAAAAGGTGAGCATTCTCCATATCAATCGTCTGCATTTGCAAAAAACAGACTATTTATTGATATTGAAGAACTTACAAACGATAAATACGGGCATCTTTTATCTGATAATGATATTGATGATTATCTAGAAACTCCAAAACACACAGATAAAAATTACGTATATACAGATTTTGAAGCTGCTAACAGTCTTTATGATAAAGCCCTGACAAAAGCATTCAACAACTTCAAGGCAAATGTCCAAAAAGGGCAGCCTGAAGCTATTGCACTCAACAAAGAATTCAAAGCATACTTGAGTGCAAATAACAGTCACAATGACAAACGTTTGACCGAAGAAGGAATATTCAACGCACTTTCCAATGAATACGGAACAGATGAATTCATGGACTGGAATAATGACCTTGACCGTAATCTTATTGTACTTGTTAAAAAAGGGGATTTAGACGCAAATATCAGATATAATGAACTCTATAACGATAATAGAAAAGATATAGAACAATATAAATTTGAGCAATTCATAGCCACTAAACAAATTAAAGAGAATAAAGAGTTTCGCGATAAAATTGGATTCAAATATTGCAGTGACATGCTTGTAGGCTGTTCAAAAATGGATCACTGGCGTTACCGTGACGCATTTATAGAAGGATATCAAATAGGCGCTTATGAATACATGAAAAATCCTCAAATGTGGGATAGTCCAATATTACATCCACGAAAATTATTTAAAGGAAACAACAGAGAATTAGGACGTGCCGGAGAATTTTTGAAAGACAAACTCGATACAGCACTTGAATTCTGCGAAAATGTAAGAATTGATCACGTTATGGGACTAATAGAACCATTCGTAATCGATAACAGCAGTATAATTTATGATGAAAATGGAAATGTCATTAACGATCCAAACAAAACACCTGTTCATGCTGAATATATGTCCAATATGCGAACACCAGACGGCAAACCTCTTGATGATTACAAAAATTATTCATGCGATTTTACTCATAAAGACGGATACAAAACATATCATTCTAATATAATGAATGATATTGTATTACCGATTTTAAAAGAGCATGGACTTGAGCCAAATGATCCTGTTTGGGAAGATTTATGCAGCCAGCCTGAAGCATTTAGCAAAGTATATTATGAAAACTTGCACCTTCCAAAATTACAACAACTTGAATGGGCAAGGGCACAAGCAGGCGGAGAAAATGATTGGTATTTAATAGGCTCCCACGATTCTATTCCGGCTTTACAGATGATTAAACGTTTTGCAATTAAAAAAGACGAAAACGGTAACGAGTACAAAGATTACTGGACTAAAAATAACAACGGCTGGAATCCGGATTACCTTGCAGGATATCTAAACATGGATCCTGAACGCATAGAAGAACGAAATGATTTCAAAGACAAGATTGCTAACGATGACAAAGAACGTGTTAAAGCAAAATTTGCAGAACTTTTAACAACTAAAAAATTCCAGATATCATTTGCAGATCTGCTTGGAATCGTTGATGATGATGTAATTTATAATGTTGGCGGAACAAATAGAGATGACAACTGGAAATTAAGAATTTCACCGGATTTTATTGATAAATATTATGAAAATCTTGCAAGCGATAACCCGACAGCAATTAATATTCCAGAAGTTTTGAAAATAGCAGTTCAGGCAAAACTTGATATGCTTAAAGTTGGCGCAAATGGTGATAAAAACAAAATTGAAGAATTAAACAACAAATTCCAGCCTATTATCGAAAAACTCGGTCAGTATGAAGAAATTCTAAAAGAATAAATTTTTAAGAATTCTTAGTTAATCCTTATGCATACCAACTTCAACACCAGGCACACATAAGAATGCCGGAACAATTCGTTGAATGAATGATGATGCTGCAGACTTTTCAGCCATCAATGATACTGCCATACCTAAATCATCAACGTGTGGAGCAAAATCTGAAGTTTTAATTTTTCTTTCAACCTTTTTGTGGAAAACTTTTTCGTTAATAAAATTTGAGACCCTATTTCCTGCTAAAATACCAACTCCAAGAGAAGCTATTGTCGCTGCAGAGCCAGGCAAAGCCTTCAATACTTTATTAAAACATTTTGTTACAGCACCTTTTTCACTAACCTGAGGTACAGCCTTTAAAATATTAGCTTTATATTTTTTATAAATTTCAGAAGCTCCCCAGACACAGCAAATAGGTACTAAAACATTGCCCAACATCTGATTAACTGACTCTCTTAGCTTCGATTTAGCATATTTTTTATCATCGAAAATTAAGCCGCCTGCCAATCCGCCAGCTACAGAAGAAGCTGCAAGCGTAATAATTTGCGGGCCTTCAAGTTCTACCAATTTACTGTCAGGTCTTTTTTTATTGTATAGTTTAAATAAAGCCCAATCTTTTATAGGAGTTTTTAAAACTTTTGCAGGATTTAGTGAAAATCCTTGTTTTTTTGCAATAGCCGCAAAAGCTGCACCTGTTGCTAAAACAGTTGTGGCTATAACTTTTGGCCTTAAATTATCTTCTTTTTTTGATTTATTATTAGATTTTGCCTGGAAACTTTGGATTTTATAATTACTTATAGAATTTATCAACATATTTACAAACCTTCTTCCACATTTTAACAAAAACAGTGAATAAAAAACATTGTTATTTTTAGCACTAAAATTAACAATTCTTAAATTTGTGTAAAAAATACACTTTCTATGTAACAATATATTAAAAAAGTTAAATAAAAAGGCAAAAAAATTTTTTCAGAACAATTAAGTAATATGTTCGAACAGTAGTGTGAAGTTATAAATATGACATTAAAAGTTACTCCAAATCAAACAATTCAGAATTTTAGTTATGGAAGACGTTTTGTCCGCGGGATGGCAAGTAAAAGCTTAGCTCCGCTTATATTATTGGAATGTTTTGTAACGGGTGGCAGAACAATTCAGGCATATAATAGAGGCGGCTATGAAGAAGCAAGAGAAAGATTTACCGAAGAAAGTATAGGTGCAGCCTTCTGGTTTGCCGGTGTAAAAGTGTTCAACAAAATGAACGATAAAATCGGCAAAAGACTTCTCAATCTTCACACAACAAAATTCGATGTAGAAGAAGATGCACTAAGAAAACCGCTTAAAAACTTTTTGAAAGCCGATAAAACAGGACTAACAGAAAGACAAATAGCGAAATTTAAACTTCTAAAAATAACCTCAAGTATAATTCTTGCAAACGTACTTGTTGGACTTGTTGTTCCAAAAATTAATCAGCACATAACAAAAGTTCTGCAAGCCAAAAGAAAACAGAACGCACAAAATCAAGAAAATACGCAGCAGCAAAATAATAATATTCGACAACCACAACAACCATTGCAGTACCAAGTGCCGCAAAAAAATATGGATTCGTTCATAAATTCAGATAAAACCAAAGATAAACAGCAAGTTGCATTTAACGGTATTGGCAATACTCAAACACTATTGACACTAGCAAATAACTTCGAGAATAATTCAAAATACCAGCTTCTTTCAACCGACGTTGGTATCGCAGGAGGCCGTGCAGTTTCTGCAAGAAACGATCACGAAAGAACTGAAATACTTTTCAGAGATTTGACCTCAATTTACTTCTATATGTTCAGTATGCCAAATATCAACAGATGGTTGAATTCTCTTGAAGACGGAAAACCAAGACGTCTTGACCCGATAGCAGCCAAACAGGTAAGTGACCATATGGAAGCTTATTTAAAAGAAAACGGCGGCTCAATGAGTGTTGAAGACTTTGAAAAAGGATTCTTAGGCGATAACAATAACACTTATAAGATTACACCGGAACTAAATGCGAAATTCAAAGATAAAGTAATTACACTTGATGAATTCACAGATTACCTGAAAAACAGCGGTCACTTCAACAAAGATGAAATAACAAAATTCAGCGACCTTGCAAGACGTATGTCAAAACTTCAGCCGGAAATCGAAGGTGTTGCAATGCTTTCTAAACATCAGGTGAAAGATATCTTTAGAGAAGGCGAGATTAACATGCCTGAATTTATTCAAAATATTTATCAGGTAGCAACTCAGGATGATATTCCGTTTGTAAGAATAAAACAAGGAGCTTCAACCGATCCTTACAAATTCGTTCCGCGTGAAAGCCTTGAAGAACTGAAAAATGATGTTTACGATTATGTTGTAAAAATTATTGACAAAGCTAAAAAAGGTAAAAAAGAAATTAATTCTGAAATTATCAAAAAGGCTTGCCGTGAAAACTTTATCAAAAACTCATTCAACTGGGGTATTGGTTTTGCAGTGTCAGCATTATTCTTGTCTACATTAATTCCAAAAATGCAATACTGGATTACAAAGATGACAACAGGACAGGACAAATTCCCGGGAACAGCAGATTACACTGGTGAGAAAAAGAAGTAAGGATTGAATAAATTAAACGAAATTCATAAGTCTGCGCGAATTTTGCTTACAGCAGCTTTCATTCTGAAAATATTACACTTAATACAATTTATTTATGATGAAAGTTTTTAATTATCACTTGTAAAATAACTTTGCGCATGACATAATTTTAATGTTGAAAGGCTAGTCATGGCAAATATTTTAGTTTATACATTAGACGGGAAAATTTATATAAATCTTACAAACAGATGTACAAATGATTGTATTTTTTGCCTGAGAAAAGACAAAAATGATGTAAAAGGTCAAGAATTATGGCTTGATAATGAAAATTCAACAGCCAAAGACGTTATTGAACAGTTAGAAAAAATTTATGCACAAACCCCGTCTAAAGAAATTATATTCTGCGGCTACGGCGAACCTATGATGAAACTTGATGTGTTAAAAGAAGTCGCAAAATATATAAAAAATAACTACCCCGAATCTAAAATTCGCGTTAACACAAATGGACATGCGAATTTTGTATATAAAAGAAATGTTGTGCCGGAACTCAAAGGCCTTATTGATGAATTTTCAGTAAGCCTTAACGGAGCAACAAAAGAAGAATATAACGAACTTTCACAGCCTAAATTTGATGAAGCATATGAAGAGATGAAAAAGTTTATAAAATCTTGCGCTGATGAAAATATATCAGTTGTCGCAAGCGTTGTGGAAGGATACAAAGGCAAACACTTAGACCTTGAAAAATGCGAACAAATCGCAAATGACTTAGGTGCCAAATTCCGTGTGAGAGAGTGGATTGTTAACGGTTACTAATTTAATTTTGAAAGGAAATTCTATGCGTGTAGAAAAAATGAATAGTTCACAATTTACTTCAACAAATTTTAACGGAAAAACAAATATTATCCCGGGTGATTTAAGCTATGAACCAGCCAAATATCTTGGAAAAGCATATAAATCTATTGAAAATATGATAAAAGATAAGAATTTTGATCTGTTTATAAAACAAAATCATCAGCAAAATACAGTAAGTATTATTGCCAGACAAGGCAAAAAAGGTATGTTTGTCGAAGCAGTTATTCCCAAAGATGCTGATATTTACGAAGATACAGCGAAAGAAGTAATCCAAAGTTATGAAGATTTACAAAAATCAAAACCTACATTTAAAGATAAAGTAAAAAAATTCCTTGATAATGCAGGCGAAAAATTTTTAAAAACAATGGAAATTAAAGAATAAAAAGAGAGTATAAAATAACTTCAAACAAAAGAAAGGACAGAAAAATGACTCTATTAGACAAAATCATGAAACCGAAATCAATAGCGGTTATCGGTGCGTCCACAAAAGAACACACTATCGGTTCTGATATTATGAAGAGATTACAGGAATACAAATTCAACGGGAAAATTTATCCTGTAAACCCAAAAGGCGGAATTATTGAAGGATTACAAGCTTATACTTCTGTTTTGGAAGTTCCAGGTGAAGTTGATCTTGCAATAATCGTTGTTAACGCAAAATTTGTATTATCAACAATCGACCAGTGCCATGAAAAAGGCATTAAAGGTTTATGTATAATCACAGCAGGCTTCAAAGAAACAGGTGCTGAAGGTGCTGAACTTGAAAAACAATTAGTTGAAAAAATTAAAGAATACGGCATGAGATGCGTTGGTCCAAACTGCTTAGGTGTTGTAAATACTAACCCTGAAATCAGAATGGACGGATGCTTTGCAGAAAGCTTACCTGAACGCGGAAACATCGGTTTTGTATCTC
The DNA here is from genome assembly GCA_944323155.1 of Candidatus Gastranaerophilales bacterium. Lineage (GTDB taxonomy): Bacteria > Cyanobacteriota > Vampirovibrionia > Gastranaerophilales > Gastranaerophilaceae > CALURL01. Next base: position 1,219 of record CALURL010000004.1, on the reverse strand, counting down.
AATCAGGCGCATTAGGCGGCGGTATTTTGAACATATTAAAAGACTTAAATCTTGGTTTTGCACAATTCATTTCAATCGGTAATCAGGCTGATGTTAACGCAGAAACAGCTCTTGAATACTGGGAAAATGATCACGACGTTGAACAAATTCTACTTTATATGGAATCAATACAAAATCCATCTAACTTTAGAAAATTAGCATCAAGAATTACAAAGAAAAAACCAATTCTTGCATTAAAAGCAGGCAGATCAGCAGCAGGCGCTTCAGCAGCTTCATCACACACAGGTTCTTTAGCCGGTGCAGATAAAGCAGCAGCAGCATTGCTTCACCAATCAGGTGTTATTAGAGAATTCTCTTTGAAAAACTTATTTGCAACAGCAAAAGTATTTGCAAATTGTCCTATTCCAAAAGGCGACAGAGTAGCAATTATCACAAACTCAGGCGGTCCTGGAATTATGGCAACAGACGCTGTTTGCGAATACGGTATGCAAATGGCTAAAATTTCTGATGCTACAAAAGAAAAATTAAGAAGTTTCTTACCGGCAGCAGCATCTGTAAAAAATCCTATTGATATGATTGCTTCAGCTCCAATCGAACACTACAAACAAACTTTGGAAACTGTTATTGCTGATGAAAATGTTGATATGATTATTACAATCTATCTTCCATTCTTAGGATTGAAAGACATTGATGTTGCAAAAGCTTTGATGGAAATTAAAGCAGAACATCCTGAAAAACCGGTTATTGGTGTATTCATGACTAAGAGTGAATTCTTCTCAAAACTTTCAGACATGAATGTTAATATGCCATTCTTTATGTACGCAGAAGAAGCCGCTGACGGTTTAAACAGATTAAATCAACAAAGATTGTGGATGGAAAGACCTGAAGGTAAAATTCCATGCTACGATGTTGACAGAGCTAAAGTTGAAAAAATTATTAAAAACTCCCTTGCAGAAGGCAGAGCTCAACTTACAACTCTTGAATCAATTGATGTACTTCAAGCATACGGAATCAGAGCTTGCAAATACGGTCTTGCAACAAACGAAGAAGAAGTTGTTGAACTAGGAAATTCAATCGGTTACCCTGTTGTAATGAAAATGACTTCAAAAACAACCTCTCACAAAACAGATGTTGGCGGTGTTGTAGTTAACATCAAATCAGAAGAACAGTTGAGAAGAGAATACAAAGGCTTGCTTGAAAGACTTGAAGCAAAAGGCTT